>JAGHZY010000037.1:13529-36680 GCA_017745175.1 Sphingopyxis sp.
CCGCTTGAGTCCGTCGGCGGCACTCGCCATGATCTTCTTGCCCGTCGCGGTCGATCCGGTGAAGCCGACCTTGGCGATGCGCGGGTCGGCGGTGAGATATCCGCCGAGGTCGTTCGCATCGGTGATGATGTTGACCACCCCCGCAGGAAAGATGTCGCGGCAGAGTTCGCCGAGCATCAGCGCGGTGACCGGCGTTGTCGGCGCGGGTTTCAGGACAATGGTGTTCCCGGCGATCACCGCCGGCCCGATTTTCCAGCAGGCGACGAGCAGCGGGAAGTTCCACGCGATGATTCCCGCGACGACGCCCAGCGGCCTGCGGCGTACCTGGATCAGACCGCTCGCGTCGTCCTGGATCGTCCGCTCGGCGATTTCGAGCGTCCCATAGTGGCGCAGATACCCTTCGGTCCACGCGATCTCGCCCTGTGCCTCGGCTAGGGGCTTGCCCTGCTCCTGTGTCAGTGCGCGCGCCAGCCGGTCGGCGTTGGCGACGATCGCGTCGGCAAGCTGGCTGACCTTCGCCTGCCGTTCGGCCAGCGGCACCTCGGCCCAGGCGGGGAAGGCGGTTGCTGCCGCCTCGATCGCCTCGTCGGCCTGCCGCTCCGACGCGCGCGCGACAGTCGCGAACAGCTCCTCGGTCGCGGGGTTGATGACGTCCATTTGATGATCGCCGTCGACCAGCCGTCCGCCGATCAGCATCTTGTAATCAGACATGTCTCTCTCCGATCAGAATTTCGTGCCCACGGTCACGCCGTAGGTTCGCGGAGTCCCGACATGATTATAGTCGAAACCGAAGCCCGCGAGCAGGTCGACGCGCGAGGTGAAGTAGAATTTGTTGGCAAGGTTCTTACCCCACACCGACGCCGTCCAGCGCCCGTCGACGGACTCCCAGTCGATATGCCCCGACAGCAGGACATAGCTTTTCTGACGCAGCCGGGGGACGTTGAGCACCTCGAAATACTGGCTCGACGAATAGTTGAGGTCTCCGTGCAGGCTGATCTTGCCGCTGCCGCCATCGACCACCGTCGCATCGATGCCGCCGGTGAAGGTCAGCTTCGGCGCGTTCGACAGCCGGTTGCCGCTGACGTCAACGCCGCTCACCGTCCCGCGCTTGATCTTCGTGCTGAGCAGGCCGAGACCGCCGCGCAGCGTCACCATGTCGGTGGCGCGCACCGTCAGTTCGGCCTCGCCGCCCTGAATGCGCGAGCGCGGGATGTTGAGCAGCGTCTGCGCCGCGGTCGCGGGATCGACGTTGATGAATTGCTGGTTGCTGTAGGTGTAGTGGAAGGCCGCCATGTTGAGCGTCACGCGTCGGTCGGCGAACTGGCTCTTCAGCCCCAGCTCGAACGCGTCGATCTTTTCCGCCTTTGCGACCGACAATTCGGACGGATCGAAAAAGGCCTGCGCGTTGAAGCTCGGCGCACGGTAGCCGCGGCTGTAATTGCCATAGATCATCACGTCGGGATTGATCTTGTAATCGGCGCCGATCTTGCCCGACAGATTTTCGGTGCTGTAGTCGAGCCGCGACGGCGGGATCAGGTTTGCGACCAGCACACCATCGACGCCAAGCGCGTTCGATTCAAAATTGCTCTGCACGCCCTTGTCGTGCGTAAAGCGAAGGCCGCCGCGCAGCGTGAACTGGTCGGTGACCTCGAAGCTCATGTCGGAATAGACGGCGTAGCTCTTCTTCACCTGATCGAAGCTGTTGCGGAACAGGCAGGCGAGGGGAAGGCCCGCCGCGCAGTCGTTGACGTCGATCACGCCGTTGCCGTCGACATCGATGTCCTTTCCTATTTCGAAGGTCGTTTCGTTATAGACCTTCTCGCGATTGAAATAGGCGCCGAGGATGAAATTGAACGGCCCATCGAAATCGCTCGTCAGCCGCAGGTCCTGCGCGAACTGGTTTGCCCGGTCGGTATAGGGGATTTCGAGCAGCTCGGTCGCCGTCCCGTCGGTGTCCTCATAGAAATTGAGCCGGCCCTTGTCCCACGAGGTGACGCTGGTGATCGCGAGCGTGTCGCCGAGATCGACCGTGCCGGTCAGCGACACCGACCAGGTGCGCGCGCCGCGGCGGTCGGTGACGTTCGCCTCGATCTCGCGGCGCCCGAGACCCGGCCGGTTCACCGCTTCAGGCTGGGCATAAATGCCATAGTTGCGCGGGTTCTGATAGCTGGTCGAGCCGCGGAGGACGAAGCGCGCGCTGTCGCTCGGTTCGAACAGCAGGCTGGCGCGTACGCCATATTCGCGCACGCTGGCGAGGTCGGGCTTGCCGGGGAGCTGGTTCTTGAACCAGCCGTCGGCGCGCGCGAAGGTGAAGGCGACGCGCGCCGCCACCGTCTCGCCGATCGGCAGATTCAGTGCGCCATTGGCCTCGTAGCGGTCGTAATTGCCATAGCCGAGGTTCAGATAGCCGTCGGTGCCGCCCAGTTCGGGCGCCCGGCTGATCAGGTTGACCGCGCCGCCGGTGGTGTTCTTGCCATAGAGCGTGCCTTGCGGCCCGCGCAGCACCTCGACGCGCTCGAGGTCGTACATCGCAACGCCGAGGAAGGCGAAATTGCCCTTGTAGACTTCGTCATAATAGGTCGCGACCGGGCTCGCCTGATTTAGGCTGTAGTCGGACATCGACACGCCGCGCAGCGCGAAGATCGGGGTGTTGTCGCCGACGGTCGAGGTGAGCTGGAGGTTGACGATCTTGCCCGCCAGCTCGTCAGCCTGCGTCACGCGCTGTTTTTCGAGCGAATCCCCGCCGAGCGCGCTGACCGCGATCGGCACGTCCTGCAGGCGTTCGGAGCGCTTTTGCGCTGTGACGACGATGTCGGTTCCGTCGTTCGCTGGGGCAGCGGCTTCGGTCGCCGTGGCCACCCCCGCGGCGTCGGAAGCCTCTGCCGGGCTTTCCTGTGCCAACGCGGGCACGGATGCGTTTGCCAGCAGCAGGATCATTGCGGGGCGCAGCGCGCCGCCGTTGCTCGTCTTGACCATCTTTTGTCTCCCCTGAAACCCTTATTTCTGTTGCTTTCCTTCGATCTTGAAGCGGGCCACCAGGCCCGCGCGTGTCGCCGCCGCCTCGGTTCGCAGCGGCTTCATCCGCAACCGCCCGACTTCGGCGGAGGTGTAAGGCGTGAAATCACCCGGCAGATGCGCGGGGTCGAAGCGGATGAGCGACCAGTTGAGCACCTCGGCGAGCGCATCGTTCGAGAGCGCGGCGGTCGCGACCCCCGGCACCTGCGCGAGATATTCACGCCCGCCCGGAACGTGCAGGAAACGTCCGACGAAGCCCGCCATCGTCGGCGTCGTCTGCGGCGTCCCGGTCGCGTCGGCGCGGTGACAGCCCTGGCATGCCAATATCCAGTTCTGCCGTGCGCGCGCCGGGTTGGCGACGCCCGGCATGGTGTCGGGCAGTCCCGGGCCGGGTGTCGCCACGGCCGCCCCGGTCGCCAGCATCAGCGCGGGAACGGCCAGCCACCTCATTTCACCGCGGCGCCCGGCTGCAGCCGCGCCACGGCGGCGGGGGAGAGCGAGGCACCCCCGGCGCGATAGCCGGCGATCTCCTTCGGCGTGAACGCCTTCGCTGACGAACCGCGCACCACATGATTGAGAACCAGCGCGACCTGCGCATCGTTGAGCCCGGCCTGCGCCGGCATCGTCCCGCGATAGACTTTCCCGGCGACGGTGATCGGCCCCGACACGCCGCGGATCACGACGAGCGCGAGATAGCGGCGCCCGGCGGCGGTCGCCGCGAGCGCGCGGACATCGGCTTTCAGCGGCGGGTAGGCGCCGGGAACGCCCGCGCCGTCGGCCAGATGGCAGGCGGCGCAGCGCTTGTAGATCGTCGCGCCGTCCTGCGCGCTTGCCGGCGCTGCCGCCGCCAGCGCGGCGAAGGCCAGAAGGCCTGCCAGCCGCCGCATCATTGCTGCTCCAGCGCGACGCCGAGGATCACCGCGGTCGAGCAATTATAGACCGAGCTCGACGTACCGAGGCACCAGTTGATGTCGTTGTTGGCCTGCGGGCGCACCATCGGCCGGTCATTTTCGTTGCGGTTGCAGAGGCACCTCCCGCACGAGGATTTGCCGCAGCAGTCGTTGTAGCTGATGATATAGGCACGGTTGTCGGCCGGATTCTGGCAGGTGCCGATCCAGGTGATCGGCGACATTTCGGTGCCGGGCGGACAGCTGTTCGGCGAGCCGCCGCAGCAACTGCACAGAAAGCCGTCGATCGCGCAGTATCGCCAATAATCGCACTGCGTCTGGTCGCCCGGATCTTGCGGATTACCGCTCGATTGCGGCGCGACCGGGGCGCCGCCGCCGCCATGCGTCTGCGCCTGTGCCCGCGACACCGGCAGAACGGGAAGGGTCGCCGCGCCGGTCAGGGCGCCGCCGATCAGCGTCAGCAGGCTGCGCCGCGACGTGGCCCGCGCGACATTGCGCGTCACTTTCTCCGAAAATTTGTCGAGACCCGACATGCTTCTCCCCTTCTGTCTTGTTCCGCGCGTTCAGCCGCGCGCGAGATAATCCTGGATGGAGGCGACGCGGCGTTCCTTGGCCTCGAACAGGCTTTCCAGATGCTCGCGATTGTTGACGAGGCCGAGCGAGGCGATGCGGCCCTCCTCGTCGATCAGCACCGCATAGGGGAGCTTCGAGACGCCCAGCGAGCGGCCGAGCTGTTCGGAAAGGACATAGTCGAAGCCGGTGAGCTCCTCGGCGATCGCGAGCCGGCGGTGCGCGGCGGGATCGCCGTCGCTCGCCAGCACGACGTCGAGCCAGTCGCGCTCGGCGCCGCTCGCAGAGCGGACGACCGGCAGCAGCGTCTTGCAGACGGGGCAATCGGGCGAGAGGAAGAAGATGAGCTGGCCGCGGCGATGGCGCTTGCCGCCGATCACCACCTGTCCGCCGTTCAGACTCTCCAGCGTCATCGCGGGTGCCGGGTCGCCGATATTGACCTTCTGGTGCAGGGTCAGCGCGCCGGCGGGGGCGATGCGTTCGTGGAGCACCCCGACCTGCCGCGCGAGCGCGGCGACAAGGACGCCAAGCACCGCGACGGCGATCCACAGCAGGATTTGCGAGGCGAGGAAAAATCCGGTCATCGGGCGGCACTCCGGCTGGTGGCGGGAAGGTTGGCGAGTTCGCCGGCCGCGAAGAGCAGCGCGACAAAGGCGAGGGCGGCGAAGATCGACTGGATGTCGATGCCGCCGCCCTCCGCGGGAGAGAGGCAGAGCAACGCCGCGGCGCAGGCGAGGGCGAAGGCGCGGGCGATGGTGAAGCGGCCGATGCCGCTCCGGCGCGCGCCGAAGTCGCATCCGCAATCGATCCCGCCATCGCCGCGCCGCGCCGCCGCGGCCAGCGCGGCGCCATATCCGGCCCACAACAAGGCAGCGAGCAGCGCGCCCGCGAACCGCGATGCGGGGAAAAGCAGCGCCAGCGCGGCGGCGAACTCGACCGCCGCGGCGGCCATCGTCGCCGGCATCGCGAGCGCGGGCGACAGGCGGAGGAGGCCCATGGTCGCCTGCGTCAGCCGGGCGCGCTCGGCGAGCTTGTGCGCCGCCGCCACCGCGAGGACGATCGCGAGAAAGAGCGCGAGGACGGAGAGCGCGGCGGACATCAGCGCACCGCCGTCATCGTCATCGGATCGTGCACGACGCTGACGATAGTGCGAACGAAGGCGCCGGTCGCCGCATCATAGACGTCGAGCGACCCATCGGGGCGCGAGGCGACGAGCAGCGGCTTTTCCTGCTGCGTCGCCTCGATCGACAGGCTGTGGTTTTTCAGCGCGATGCGGCGGACCAACGTCTTTGCCTTCGGGTCGACAACCCACGCCTCGGTGCCGCCGTCCTTGTGCGACCCTTCACCGCCCTTCGGGTTCATCAGCACATAAAGCAGCCCCGCGCGGTCGGCCGAGATGACCTGCCAGCCGCCCGGCCGCCATTCGGATGCGCCGCCCTCCTGTTTGGGCAGTGCGAAGCCGCCGAGATCCTTCGCAGCGGCGCCCGAAAAGTCGATCGCTCGCAAGTTGCCCTTGAAGCTTGCGAACCAGCCCGTGCGCCCGACCATCGCCGGGGTCATGAACAGCGGATCGTCGTCGATGGCGTTGAACGCCTCGCTGGTGACGGCGGGGCCGGCCTTGCCCGCGGCGTCGAGCGCGACGCTGGTCATCGTCCCGTCGGCGCACAGCGAGGTGAATCCGCGCGGCCCGGTCGGATAGACGAGCGAGCAGCCGGGCAGGTCGATGTCGGACAATATCTTGCGTGCGGCGAGGTCGACGACGGTCACCGACGATCCCGGCGTGAAGTTGAACACCAGCGCCCATTTCTCGTCATTGGTGAGTTGCAGGCTGTTGCGCAGCGTCACGAACAGGCCGCGCTTGCCGCCGGGCAGGACGATCTCGCCCTTTGGCGTCAGCGTCTTCGTATCCCAGATGGTGATGACGTCGGTGCGCTCGCCGCGGGTCAGCCGCGAATAGAAGGTTTCGCCGACATAGATTTCGCCGCGCGTCGTCGACGGCAGCAGATTGCCAAACTGCGCTACGGGAATCTGCCCGCGCAGATTGTTGTTCGGGATGCCGACATCGACGATCGCGGCGCGCCCGTCGGGCAGGCTGTTGAAGTGCAGATCCTGCACGAAGATCCAGCTGTCGGGATAGCGTTCGGGCAATTCGCCGACGGTCGGGACCGGCTCCTCGGGCAGCGGCTGCGGAAAATCCGCGGCACCCGCCGCACCTGCCGACAGCAGCACCATGGCAAAAGCCGCCATTCGATCGACGCGCGCCATCCCGGCCTCCCTGTTGTTCCATCAATGGGCTCTGACGGCCCGCAAAATGAAAATTATGCGTTCGACTAACTTTAGTCAAGTGAGTAAAGTCGGACACTTGTTCGATGACCGCGAATTGGCTAGGCGCAAGGGCAGGAGGCCTGAAAAAGTGACTGATTTCATCGTTCCCGACCTGAAGATCACGCCGCGGACGGGGGGCTATGCGCGGGGTCAGGATGGCTTCGAGCAGATCCTGCGGTCGTCGCTTGCGCTGCTCGTGAATCACGGCGCGTCGGCCCTGACGCTGCGCCGCATCGCCGCCGAGTCGGGCATGAATGTCGGCAGTCTCAACTATTATTTCAAATCGAAGGAAGACCTGATTCGCGAGCTGCTGAACGCCGTGATCAGCAGCTACGAGGAATCCTTCGACGAAATCATGCACGAGCCGGGCGCGAGCGCGGAGGCGCGGCTGGAAAATCTGGTGTCGCTGATCCTCGAGGACATCACGACCAAGAAGACGACGCGCTTTTTCCCGGAACTATGGGCGATGGCGAACCACGACAGCTTCGTCCACGACCGGATGAACGAGCTTTACGAGCGCGCGCGGGTGTCGCTCAACGAGCTGATCGCAGAGATCAATCCCCGCCTGTCGGCCGGCCAGCGCGAGATATTGGCGCTGTTCATCTCGGCTTCGATGGAAGGCATGACCGTTTTCGCCGGCTATCAGAAGCCATGGGTCGACCGGATGCCGGTGCTGAAGCTTCTGGCACGTAAATCATTCGTCCAGCTGGTGACGGCGCTCGAACCTTCGGACTTCGACGGCTTCTAGTTCAAGGCTTCAATTCAGGCGCGCTGGCTGAAAGGGTGCCGCTCACGCCGGGTTTTGCCGATTTCACGAATTCGAGGAAGC
Source organism: Sphingopyxis sp. (assembly GCA_017745175.1). Classification (GTDB taxonomy): domain Bacteria; phylum Pseudomonadota; class Alphaproteobacteria; order Sphingomonadales; family Sphingomonadaceae; genus Sphingopyxis. The sequence goes on from JAGHZY010000037.1 coordinate 21,177, forward strand.
AGCGGCACGCGGTTGCCTGCAACTGCGGCATCGCATCCTGCCAATATTTGCCGTAGCCGGCGAACACGCCGATCCCCTCGATCGAGGACAGGATGAAGGTGGACAGAACGGAGCGGTCGTCCGCCGACAGGGCGGGGTTCAGCTCGCCAATGATTTCGTCGAAGCGTTGGTGCTCGCTGAGGTAAAGTTCGTCGACGCATTGCTTGGCGAACGTATCATGGTTCGCGAGCGACCATAGCTCGGGGAACAGGTAGCTGGTCTGACGCGTCGTGCCATCCTGCAGGATGAAGGAAATGAGCTGGGTCAGCTTGCTCTCCGGATCGCCGCCGGCGCCGGCGGTCGCTTCGCTGATCGCCGTTTCGTAGCTGCCCGATATCGCCTGGAGAAGCGCGCGGACGAGATCGTCCTTCGACTTGAAATAATAGGAAATATTGCCCGCCTTCATGCCGCATTCCTTGGCAATGCGGCGGAGCGTCATGTCTTTGTAGCCATGCTCGACGAGCACCGAGACGGCGGTCTTCAGGATCAGCTCGAAGCCTTCCTGGCCGCGGGCATATCCGCCTTCGCGCGGGACGAATCTCAAAACCGAAAAATTCAGATCGGGCACCCCGACACCTTTCTTCCAGCGCCAGCTTCGGGCGTGAACCACTATCTCCGGACCGTCCGGCCGGCAAACCGGTTAAGCCGCTCGCGCCATCAAATGCAATTCTTGACATATGTCAAAATATGAGGAGCCTTGTTGACGGTGTGAAAGGCGGTCGTTGCCGTTCCCCAAGCGCTGAAGGAAAGCAAAATGGACAAGAACCGAACATCCGCTCCGCATATGCTCGTGGCACTCGATCACGCCGTGGCGATCGATGGCTTGCACCCGTTGCCCGGTCCTGACGGGGCGGTGGTGCAGGGAGGAGCGCACTCCTTCTACCGCAGCGCCGACGGGCAGATCGACGTCGGGGTCTGGCAGGGATCGGCCGGCCGGGTCAGCATTACCGCTTATCCGAGCGACGAACTCTGGCACATCGTCTCGGGCCATGTCGATTTCGTGAGCGAGGCCGGCGAGGCGCAGTCCTTCGGTGCCGGCGACTGCTTCGTTCTGCCGAAAGGCTATTCGGGAACGGTCGAATTCAGCGACGATTTTCGTAAGGTTTACGCCATGTCCCCGGCGCTCGGGGCAGCCTGACCGACGCTGAAAAGGAGCCCGGCGCAATTCTTGGAGAATGCACCGGGCCAGGTCAGGGAGTGCTACCCGTTCGGATGTTGCGGGGTCTCACACTATGGCGTCAGGATTCTAGAAGCGGCCGTTGATGCTCACGCCGAAGGTCCGCGGCGGCGAATAGCCGCTCAGCGAATTGTCGAGGAAGGTGACCGGATTGCGTCGCAGCACGCGAAACTGGTCGAGGGCATTCTGGACGAAGAAGGTGATCCCATATCTTTCGTCGGCGTCCTGCAACGTCAGCCGGAGATTGAGATTGAAGAAATCGTCGGTCTTCCGCGCCGGGCTGAGTCGTGGGGCCTTTACGTCGTTGCCGGTCGAATAATAGGATCCTTGCACGAAGTTGAAATCGACCTGCGGAGAGATCAGCGCCGCGTCGTTCGCCACCGGCAGGTCCAGCCGCACCAACCCGTTGACAGTCCAGTTCCCGGTGCCCGGGACGGTGTTCCCCGAACGGTCGACCGGGCCCGATCCGGTGGGTTCGACGAAGCGCTTATACTTGCCCTTCTGCCACCCGGCGCCGAGCTTCGCGGTCAGCACGTCGATCGGACGCGCGGTGGCTTCGAATTCGAACCCGTAGAATTCGACCTTGTCGGCGCTGCTCAGAAATTCGCGGGCGAACTGGTCGACCACCTTCTGGTGATAATTGTCGACGTCGTAATAAAAGGCCGCGAGATTGGTTTGCAGGCGTCGATCCGCCAGTGTCAGCTTGACACCGGTTTCATAGGCGAGAACCGTTTCTGGACCAATGGAATTCGCCTCGGAGATATCGACGAGCGCAGCCGTGTTGAAAGCCCCGCTTTTCACGCCGCGCGACAGGCTCGCATAGAGCAGGGTCTCGGGCGACGGCTGGTAGTCGATCGCGAGCCGCCCGCTCCAGTTGGTCCAATCCAGCTTTTGCTGCGTGCGGTCGAGGCCCGACAGGTCCGTGACGTCCGAAAATTTCGGTTGAAGCGGATCGATGTTCGCGCCGTTCACGAACGTCGTTGCGCCGTCATAATTGGCGAAGGTCAGGTCGAGCGAGCGCTTGTCCCACGACACCCGGCCACCCAGCGTCAGCTTGAGCTTGTCGGTGAACTTATAGTCCCATTGCGAGAAGAGCGCGAACGACGACAGATTCTGTTTGTAGATGCTGTACGTCAGGAAGGCCGCAGGGTCGGTGCCGAAGTAGCCGAAAGCCCCCGAATCGTCGCCGGCGAAAAACCAGATGCTCCCGTCGAGCTTTTCCTTGAGATAATAGGCTCCGAGGATGAATGACAGCGGTCCGTCGGTCTGCGACGTGAGCCGCGCCTCCTGCGAAAACTGCTTGCTGTGCGCGGTCCCGCCCTGGACGCCGTAGAGCGGGGTCTGCACGGGACCGGCGCCATAGCCGAGATCGAGAAGGCCGACCTGCGTGCCGTCGAAGAAGTTGGTCGAAAGGCCCGACTTGATGTCAAGATAGCCCGTTATGAGATCGAGCCCCACCGGGCCCAGATCGACCTTCAGGCGCGAAGACAGTTCACCATATTCGACATTCTCATACTGCGCGAGTTCCTGGCGGATTTCGCGCTTGCCGCCCAATGTTTCGCCGGTCAGATTGTTGACATCCTGTTCGGTGGGCCGGATCGCCGGATCGCCGTCATATTTGCCATATTGAGCCTTGATCAGGATGCTGGCGTTCGTTGCAAGGTCGACATCGAGCAGCCCGCGGATGGCCCAGCGATTATCCTTCCCGATCCGCTCGCCATTGTTGATGTTGATGAAGTCGCCATCGTCGCGGCGACCAAAGAAGGCGATCCTGCCGCGAATGCTGTCGCCGACCAGCGGACCGCCGACCGCGAGGTTGAGCGTCCGCTCGCCATGTTCCGCGATCGACGCCGAACCCGATCCTTCGAGACTGTCCGTCGGGCGCCGCGAGATGAACTGGATGGCCCCGGCCGAAGAGTTGTAACCGAACAGCGTACCTTGCGGACCCTTGAGTGCTTCGACCCGCCGGAGGTCGAACAGCGCGAACCCCTGGCCGGTGACATTGTTGATCAGGATATCGTCGCTGTAGATCGGGACGGGCGTATTCGACGACGGGTTGAAATCGGCGTTGCTCATACCCCGCACCGAAAAGAGCGGCGCGCTTGCTCCGAGCGTATTGGTCGCGCTCATGTTGGGGATTTGCTGAACGATCTGGGTCGCGTCGTTGAACCGGAAGCGCTCGAGACTGTCGCCGCTGATGGCGGTGATCGCGATCGGGACGTCGTTGATCCCCTCTTCGCGACGCTGCGCGGTCACGACGATGTCGTCGCTTCCCGATCGTGCGGCATCTTCAACCGGCGACTGCTGGGCTGCGGCCGGCACAGCGAGGGCAACTGCGCACGCCGTGGAGAGCAAAAACAGGCAAGTCTTCTTCATTCCGGGTCCCCTTCCAAATGGGCGGCCGGTGAGCGTCTGTCGCGCTCGGCATGTCGGCCGCTCTCCAATATTAGATATATGACCAAAATTGGTCAATCGTCTTAAATTGTCGACTAAGTCTATCAAAATATTCAATATCCCTTTGTTTCGACAGGCCGGGCGATGAGTGTACGCCATGATTTTCTCTCCGCGTCGCCCGAGTCGAAGCGGGGTCACACAAAATTTGACATATGACAAATTTTGTGTTCGGAGGGCCGTCTGGACAGATTTGGAAGAGGGCATCCGCAATGAGTGACGATCGATCGCAGAAGAGTTTTCCCTCGCGCCGCGCCGTGTTGGCTACGGCGGCGGCAGGCGTCATGGCATCCTCGATCGCGCAGGCGCGCCCTGTCCGCGGGGGAACGGCGAAGGGCGACTATGACGCGATCATCGTCGGGGCTGGCTTTGCCGGACTGACGGCCGCGCGCGAGCTGAAAGGGCACGGCTACAAGGTGCTGATTCTCGAGGCCCGCGACCGGATCGGCGGCCGGACCTACACCGCCGAGTTCGACGGAAAGCCCAATGACATGGGGGGTACTTGGGTGCACTGGTTTCAGCCGCATGTCTGGGCGGAGATCAACCGCTACGGCGTGGAGCTGGAGGAATCGCCGGGAAATTTTGCCGATGAGGTTATCTATCTCGACGAAGCGGGGACGCGCCATCACGCCAAAATGTCGGAGCGGGGCGCCGAATTTTACGGACCGGTCCAGGCAATGTTCGCGGATGCGCGAACGATCATGCCGCGGCCGGCGGAACCGTTCGCCGACGCGGGTTGGGTTGCGGCCGATACAATGTCCGTTGCGGACAAGCTCGCCGCGTCTTCACTGACGCCCGAGGGGCGCATTCTGGCGGCGACGATGTTTGCGGCAAGCAGCGGCGGCGCGGCGAAGAATGTTTCGTGGGTCGATATCGTCCGGCTGGTCGCCCTTAGCGGGTATAGCCTCGAGCTCGAGTCCGATGTCGTAAGCCGCTTCAAGCTCAAGGGCGGAATGCGCTCGCTATACTCCGCGCTGGCAGACGATTGCGGGGCAACCATCAAGCTGGAGAGCCCGGTCGCTACGATCGAAACGACGGGCGACGGCGTGCGTATCGTTGGCACGGACGGCGCGACCTATTCGGCCCGGGCGGCGATTTCCACCTTGCCGCTGAACACCCTCAAGGATGTCGGTTTCCGTCCGCCGCTTCCCAAGCAGAAGCTCGACGTCTCGGTCGAAGGCCATGCGGGTAAGGCGAACAAGATCCATATCCTGATCGAGGGCGAACGGCCGATCTTTACCGCGTGGGCGCCGGGTACCGGCCCCAGCCCGATCAACCATATGTTTTGGGACGGCGCAGCGAACGGGCACACGCATCTCATCGCTTTCGGCTCGGGCGATCACCCGCTCCGGATCATGGACAAGGGCGAGGTGCAGAAAGTGGTCAGGCAATTCCTGCCCGACGCGGTGGTGATCGACGTCAAGGCGCACGATTGGAACAACGACCCTTACTCGAAGGGGGCTTGGTGCATTTCGCGGCCGGGCCAGCTTTCGAAAGCGCTCAAGGATTTGCAAGCGCCTCACGGCCGCATCTTCTTCGCGAGCGGCGATTGGGCCAGCGCTTGGCGCAGTGCGATCGATGGTGCGATCGAGCAGGGAATTACGACATCGCGCGCCTTGCACCGGCTTCTGACCGGAGAATAGCAAAATGATCTTGCCGGACAGGATCCGGAACTGACGACACCGTCTGTTACACTGAAGGGCAGCTTTTTCGGTTCATAGCTCTAAGACCGGACAGTCCGCAATCGGCCACCGGCTGCCTCAAAAGCATCGTTCTTCAAGCCGGTCCGGTCAGAAAACCTTGCGCAATTCGAAGAGCAGCGTGCGGCCGATCGGGTCGCGGCGTACGGGCTGGTAGGCCTGCGGGGTTTCGCCGACGAGATTGGTCACGCGCTGGCGGTTGTTGAACAGATTGTCGAAAGCGACCGTGAGGCGCAGGTCTTTCAGTGCCTTCGCTTTCGGGAAGGCCTGGCCGAGATCGGCGAACGCCTTGAGGTCGACCGTTGTGAGCGCTCCGAAGGCGAGCAGGTCCGGATCGGCCAAAGAGCCGATGACGAGCTGGCTCGCGCCGCGACGCTGTGCTTCGATCCTGACGCCGCCGTTACCCTGCGTCAGCGCGATGCTGCCGGTCGTGAAATGGCGCTGCTGACCGCCGGACAGGCCGATCGCGCCTCCCTTCAGCAGGTCGATTTCGGGCAGGCCGTCGCGAATGATGGTGCGATTGTTGAGCAGCAGGATGTGCGAAAGATTGACCTGGAGCCGGAGTGGCAGGGCACGCGGGCCCGAGGGCCTTGGCAATGCGCCCGTCGCGGGGGCGGGCGTGGCGCCCGAAAGCGGCATCGCGAGCCGAAGCCCGAAGCGCAATTGCTCGCTGCGCTGGCGCGCGAAATTGACCGAGCGATTGTCGACGAGCACCAGCGTTCCGTTCGCGTCGCGCTGGAACCGATCGGGGAAGGCCGCGACGATCGCCGCACTCGGCGGCGGCAGCGCGCCGATCTGGTTGCGCAGATCGTTCCGGCTATATTCGGCGTCAAGCTGGAGGCCATATTGGCTGAGCGGCGTGAGCGTGAGGGCTACGCTGCGCGTCCGCTGCTGCTCATTCCTGAGGTTGCCGCCGCCGCCATAGATGGCGGTTACATCGACCGTGTCCCCGGTGACCGGGTCGAAATAGGGGACGTTGGGCGTGATGACGACGGGGGCCGAGAGCAGTTCCGGCACGATCGCGCGATCATCGCGGCCGTCGCTCGCGACGATGCGCAGCCAGGCAGCGGGCTGCCAGTTGAACGCGAGCGAATAGCGCTTCAGCGAACCGAACCGGCCGAGGTCGGTACGACCGATGTCGAGGGCTACTTCGCTGTCGCCAAGATCGGGCAGGAAAGGCCCGGTGCTGCTCGTCAGCGGAATGGTGATTCCGAGCCTGCCACTATATTCGTGTCGGTCGAGTGAGCGAAGGCCCGAGAAATCCTCAGCGCGGTAGCGCGTCCAGCTCGCGCCGACCCCGGCCCGGACACGCAGCGGCCCCGCCCAGAGGTCGGCGATCGGTCCTTCGCTGTCGAGGATGAGCGCGCCAGTCCGCCCCCGGCTTCGGCTCTGACGCTCGCTGATCGGGATGAGCGCGGCGAGCGAGCCATCGAACGGATTGACGGTCGCGGGGACGATGTTCGCGCCGCCGGTCAGCGGGCCGCTGAACCGCGACACATAGACATAGTGCCGTTCGTCCCACCGACCGCTCAGCGTCGCGCGCCAATCGCCCTTGTTCGCGTTGAGTGTCGCCGACAGTGAACGAAAGTTCGACTTGTTCTCGCCGCGCAGCGGGCGCGACGCGTCGCTGAGCGCCAGGCTGGCCGCGCTGTCGAACGGCGTCAGCGGATGGAGTGCCGGGATGAGGAAGCGCCCGGTCGGGAGCCCACTGAAATTCTCATTCACGCTCCAGTTGAGGCGACCGTTGAACGACAGCGAAAGCCAAGGCGCGAGTTCCTTGTTCCCGGAAAGCGCGAGTTCTATGGGACGATTCGAGCCGCGCAGGCTGCGATAGGCGGCATCGGCGGCGGGATTCGGACGATTGGCGCCGGCTGCGAGATCGGCAAGCGAAGGAGAGCTGTTGTTCGCCGGCAATGCGGCCACGCCAACCGGCACGCCGACCAGCGCGCTGAGTGCCGGGTCGATTTCGCTACCGCTCGCGGGCATGAGATTGCCGAGGGGCGAATAAGGGATGGCGAGCGCGCGCGGGATGAAAGCGCGTTCGGATTCGAAGAGCGTTCCCGACTTTCCGCCGCGCAGCGTCAGGTTGATGCGGTCGCGGCCCCGGATATAGGTCAGCAGCGCTTCGCCGCGTGTATTGCTCCAGCCGCCTTCGGTCGCCATCTCGCGGCCTCCGGTCAAGGTCAGGCTGCGCACCGACGAGCGAAGGACCACATTATAGGCGCGCTGCCCGGCATTACCGCCGACGCGCTGGGCCGAACCGCGTGGCAGCGTCTCGATGCGCGCGACAGCCTCCACCGGCAGGTCGGCAATATCGTCGGGGTCGGCAACCGGTTGTCCGTTGACCAGCAACACGGGGTCGGTGTCGCCATTCTGTTCGCGAATCTGTGCGACGACTTCGCCGAGCGTGCTCGCGGCATAAGCGGCGATCGCGTCGCTGTCATAGCTTTGTTCGGCGGGTTCGTCTTCGCTCACCGTGACGGTGACACGCTGGCCGTTGACGATGATGATGTTGCGATCGGAGGGCGGCAGTTCGGTATTCTGCCGGTCTGGGGCGCTCTGCGGCGCTGCGGGTGATGCGTTGTTCTGGGCCCTGGCTTGCGGCGCGGTGACCGCGAGCGCCAACGCCGCGAGCGAGCAGCCGATACAGAACCGGATCCGCGCCGCGCGGCGCGAAGCAGATACCACGTCCATTCCCCCTCGAAAAACAAGCGCCTCGCCGACCGGTGCCGGCGAGGCGCTCTTCACGCCATGCCGACAGGCTTACAGCGTGTAGTCGGGCACTGAAATATAGGTGCCGTTGCTACCCTCGGTCCCGGCGCCCCACGGGGCGACCTTGAACCAGTCGGTCGTGCACTTGTCGCCGGTATAGCCGTTCTGCTGGCGCCATGCGCCGGGGACGCCCTTCTTCGTCGTTCCGGTGCTCGGCGAAATACAGACGACGACCTGGCCGACATGATATTCGCCCGTTACCTGGACGGGACCGCCATGATCCTCGAATGCATAGAGGCTGTCGGTCTGGATCTCGTCGATCGGTGTGCCCGGAGTGGTGGCGACCACCACCGGCGGGTCGTAGTAGGCCGGGGTCGTTTCTTCATGCGCCGGGGTGCCTTCGAACCGGCAATGCGGATCGGCCGGATTCCCTCCATGGAACGGTTCGCCCCACCACGACGGGCGGCTTTCGATCGGATATCCCTGCGCGGTGAACGCGGCGCAGTTGCCGCGGATCGCCGCTTCGGAATCGCCGAAATCGCCGGCGACGACATAGACGCCGTCGGCAGGCACCGTAATCGTAACCTCCGGATGATAGACTTCCTTCGTGATGTTGCAGCTGAAGTTGAAACGGAAGGTCGAAGTGAAATCGGCCGTGAAATTATAGGTGCTGTCGGTCCAGTAGCCCGCGGTCGACCATTGGTCGCCGAACAGGTTGACGCTGCCGCCGATGCGGAACGGGTCGCCGCGGATTTCGAGCGTCGCGGGCACATAGGTGCCGGCGTGCTGGATCGTGCTTTCGTCGACGACACGCGTGCCCTCGACTTCGGTCGGGCCGCTGATGAGCGTCACCGCACCCGGAACGACTTCGCCTTTCCAGAGGTCGCCGTTGCCGGTGTCGTATGCCGCCGCCAGTGCGTCGCACTGCGTCTGCATGGCCGCCAATGTGTCGCCGCTCGGGCCCTGCGCGGTCGGCGTCGGAATGGTGTCCGCCCATGCCGCAGTGCTGGCGATCGACGCGAGCACCATGGCGCTTGCCGCGGCAAGCGATGCAATTTTCCTGGTCATGATAATTTCCCCTCACTCGTTATCCGCGCGCACGCGGACGTGGTCGCAAAAGAAGGCGCGATGCGACCCGAGTCGCCTTCATGGGAAACTTAATACTCTCTTTACCAAAGTGAGTTGAGTCCAAATTGGCGCCGTCTCACCTTGGGACGAGGGCTCGTGAATTCGTAAAGGGCAATCAGTGGCGCGGTTCGATATTTTGAGATAAGCCACTGTATTACAGGGGGTATTTTGGAAATCGGAATTTCGGTTCCCTGTGCACTCCCTATGAGTCAGGGATGCTTATTTGATGTGCCGGGATATTGGCGAGAAATAACAAGAGATTCAGAAGCAGCGAAGCGGTTCCACATGTTGTGGGCTCTGCAGAAGCTCCCGCGGGGACGCGGCGGACCAGTGCCTTACCTCGCTGCTCACGCCCAAGCGATTGCCGGTCATCCGGCGATGCGTGGCGCTTGGGCAAGTAATTGACGAAAATGTGCGCCGACTTTCCGGCGATCTCGCGAAAACTGCGCTGTGCGGACAGTGACGAAAATGGCTCGGAGATGATCACAAGCAAGACAAACAGGCTACCTGGAATGGCGGCTTGTGCATGATCGCCTCACAAAGCGGACAGTCTGTCAGCGGCCAGAAGCGTCCGGTTGGCACCAGCAAGTAGCTTCGCCTGCACTTCGGCTCTAAGCGTCGTTGGTCAGGCGAAGTGAGGGGCACAATATGGGCGCAAAAATTGTCGGGATCAGCCAGGCCGACGCGCGAAGGTTGTGGCTTCGGACCCAGCGCCTCGACGAGAAGGCGCCGTTTGGTTCCGGGCCACGGGCAGTCGCTGCGGCGATCGCGCATCTTGGCTACGTCCAGATCGATACGATCAACGTTATCGAACGCTGCCACCATCACATCCTGTGGTCGCGCATTCCCGGATATCGGACTGCAGCGCTCGCCGCCGTTCAGTCGAAAGAGAAGTCCGCATTCGAATATTGGACGCATGCGCTCGCCTATGTTCCGACCAGCGACTATCGGTTCTTCGTCCCGGCGATGGAGGCCCGGCGGAGCAAGGCCCATCGGTTTCACGGCAGGATCGACCCCGGTGCCTACGCGGCAATGCTCGCGCGTATCCGCGATCAGGGGCCGCTCTCCCTGCGCGACATCGACGACGAGAAGCTGGAGGAGAAGCTGCATCCCTGGGCGAGCCGGAAGCCGTCGAAGCGCTTGCTCGACTATGGCTTCCGGGTCGGCGACCTCACCATCAGCGCTCGGACCGGGATGTTGAAATCCTACGAACTGACCGACCGGCACTTCGGCTGGACCGAGCCCATGCCTGCGGCGACGCCGGATGAATTTGCGGCTTACCTGCTCGATCGGGGGCTACGCACGCAGGGCGTGGTCAGCCTGGAGAGTATGACCTATGGCGACGCGCCCTCCAAAGCGGCAGTGGCGCGGCTGGTTGCCGAGCGCGTAACAAGCGGCGCTCTTGTGCCGATCGAGATCGAGGGCCTGGCGCGTGCGAACCACTGGGCTACGCCTTCTGCGCTCGATGAGGTCTCTACATTGGAGCGGGCGCGGCGGGTTCACATCCTGTCGCCTTTCGATCCGCTGGTGATACAGCGCAAGCGCCTCGCCGCGCTCTTTGGCCATGATCACAGGTTCGAGGCCTATGTTCCGGCGGCCAAGCGCGTCCTCGGCTATTTCGCGCTTCCTGTTCTGGTCGGCGACCGGGTTGTCGCCGCGATCGACACAAAGATGGACCGCAAGGCTGGCGCGCTGGCGATCCAGAAATGGACCTGGCTAGTCCCGGAAACATCGGGCTTGCGAAGACGGATCGAAGTGGCGCTCACCCGGTTCGAGCAATTTCAGAAATTGGCCTGATCTACCGGCATATGTGCCCTGACCCTGGCATTCGGGTTGAGAAAATTTCATAATTATTTCAAAGAAATGTAGGGCGCCCTTTGCGCCCGAAACTGGCCGCGCCGGTTCGTTTCCGGATGCTCAAGGTTGACACCCGGTTCGCACAATCATTTGCCGTTACACGCTGCTGTCCGCTGTTCCGAAACCAGCTGTCCGAAGATGACTCTCCTGCCGACGCATTGATCGACACCTGTTTGTCACAATGAATTCCTAGGCCGCGAGCGCAACCAGAACATAACTCTCCCCCGTCGAGATCCAAGGAGCATCCATGAAAAGCCTCACCGCCTGCGCGCTTGTCGCGCTGCAATTTGCCGCGCCCGCGACGGCCGCGGCCGAAGAGATGGCGCCGGCCGGCACCGAAAGCGCCGAGGGCGAGACGATCATTGTCACCGGCACGCGCGACGCGCGGCGGACCCAGTTCGACACGCTGGCCCCGATCGACATCCTGCCGGGCAAGGCGATCGACGGCAGCGTGTCGAATGACCTGTCGGATACGCTCGCGCAGCTCCTGCCGTCGTTCAATGTGCAGCGCCTGCCGGCCGCCGATGGCCAGGCGTTCGTCCGCCCCGCGACCCTGCGCGGCCTGTCGCCCGATCAGACGCTCGTCCTCGTCAACGGCAAGCGCTATCACCGCTCGGCGCTGCTCGGCACGCGCGGCGCGCAGGCCGCCGATCTCGCCACCATCCCCAACCTTGCGATCAAGCGGATCGAAGTGCTGCGCGATGGCGCATCGGCGCAATATGGTTCGGACGCGATCGCGGGCGTGATCAACATCATCCTCGACGACCAGCCCGGCATGACCGCCTTCGGCCAATATTCGAGCTATTATGAGGGCGACGGCCAGAGCTATCAAACCGGCGGGCAAGGCGGCGTGGCGCTCGGCGACCGCGGCACATTGGTCTTCACCGGCGAATTTACGAAGTCCGATGCGACCTCGCGCACGCGGCAGCGTCCCGATGCCGAAGCGTTTCAGGCGGCGAACCCCAACCTCGACGTCCCGAACCCGGTGCAGCGCTGGGGACAGCCCGACCTGCGCTCGGTGCGCGGTGCGGTAAACGCCGATTATGAGATCGCTGAGGGCATGACGCTCTATGCCTTTGGTACCGTCGGGAGCGGCGAGGGGGTCACCGACTTCAACTGGCGCAATCCCGCGGGCACCGCGAACGTCTATAACCCCAGCACGGCATTTCCCGGCTTCAGCTTCCGGAGGGTATATCCCACCGGCTTCACCCCGCGCTTCGGGACGAAATACGACGATTTCCAGACCGCCGGCGGTATGCGCGGCGAAGCCGGCGATGCCTTCACCTATGACCTCAGCGCGTCGCTGGGGCGCAGCCGCATCAACTATAATATGAGCGAGTCGCTCAACGCGTCGCTCGGCCCCGCCAGCCCGACCAGCTTCTATCTGGGACGCCTGCGCCAGGGCGAATTCAACCTGAACGCCGATTTCGTCTATCGACTGCCGCTTGGGCTGGTCGAGCCCGCGAATATCGCGTTCGGCGCCGAACGGCGCAAGGAAACCTATGCGATCCGGCCCGGCGATCCCGCGTCCTATGCGATCGGTCCCGGCGCGGCGACGGGACTCGCGCCGAACAGCAACGGCTTTCCGGGTTTCAGCCCCTTGAGCGCGGGCGAATGGTCGCAGACGAGCTATGCCGGCTATCTCGATGTCGAGCTTCGGCCGGTCGAGATGCTGACGCTCGGCGCGGCGGGGCGTTACGAGGATTTCTCGGCTTTTGGCGACACATTCAACTACAAGCTGTCGGCGCGCCTCGAACCGCTGAGCGGCGTGGCGCTTCGCGCGACCTGGTCGACGGGTTTCCGCGCGCCGACCCCGGCGCAGCTCAACGCGCTCACCACCAGCCAGGGGCTCGATACCCGGACCCTGCAGATATTCAACACCGGGCGGCTCTCGCCGAGCGATCCGATCGCGATCGCGCTTGGCGCCAAGCCGTTGACTCCCGAAAAATCGCGCACACCGACGGCGGGCCTGACCTTCCAGTCGGATTTCGGGCTGACGGGCAGCGTCGACGTCTATCAGATCAAGCTGCGCGACCGTTTCAGCCAGTCGGCGACCTTTGCCGTGCCCGCCAATCTGCCCAATCCGCAGCGCTTCACCGCGGTCACCTATTTCACCAATGACTTCGATACGCGGACGCGCGGAATCGACGTCGTGCTCGCCTATGCGCGCGACGTGGGACCGGGGAAGGCCGATATCAGCCTTGCCTATAATTATAACCAGACGCGGGTGACGAGCGGCACGAGCGCGTCGATCGGGAACGAGACGCAGCGGATATTGTTCGAGGATCGTCTGCCCAAGCATAATGCGACCGCGTCGCTCGGCTATACGATCGGTCGCTTCGGATTGCAGGGCCGCGCGCGCTATTATGGCGCGTGGACCGACGTCAGCGGCAATGCGACGGGCGAGATCTTCCAGCGTTTCGGATCGATGGTGATGTTCGACCTGTCGGCCAGTCTCGAGCTGAACGATCATCTGTCGATCCGCGCGGGGGCCGAGAATATCTTCGACACCTACCCCGACGAGGCGACCAACCAGGCGGTGCGCGGGCTCATCTATTCGCGCAATGCCCCATATGACACCGACGGCGGTCAATATTATGTCCGCGTAGGGATCACCTTCTGAGACGAAAGGGAGCGGGCGTGGAGGTTAGTCGCAGGCAGATGCTGATGGCCGCCGCGGCGGCGCCGGTGGCGGGGCGGCTCGACGCCGCGCCGCTGCCGGCGGGTGCCCGTCCCGATGACGAGCTATATTGGGCAAAGGTTGCGGCGCAATATGACGTGATCGAGGATGTCATCCAGCTCGAGAATGGTAATTGGGGCATGATGGCGCGGCCCGTGCTCGAGCGATATGAAGCCGCAGTGCGGCGGGTGAACCGCGCGACGAGCTATTACGCCCGCCGCGGACTTGTCCCTGATCTCGTCGCAGTGCGCGCACGCGTCGCGGCGAAGCTGGGCGCGGCACCCGAAGAAATCGCCTTCACGCGCAACGCGACCGAGGCGCTCAAGGCGCTGATCGGCGGGTATAACCGGCTGCGCGCGGGGGACGCCGTGCTTTATGCCGATCTCGATTATGACAGCATGCAGGCGTGCTGCGATTCTCTCAAGAAAACCCGCGGCGTCGAAGTGGTGCGGATCGCGCTGCCCGAACCTGCGACGCATCAGGGGCTGATCGACTGCTACGAAGCGGCGCTCAAGGCGAATCCGCGCGTCCGCCTGATCCTGCTCACCCACCTCAGCCACCGGACCGGGCTGGTCCTTCCGGTCCGCGAAATTGTCGCAATGGCGCGTGCGCGGGGCGTCGACGCGATCGTCGATGCCGCTCACAGCTGGGGACAGCTCGATTTCTCGCTTCCCGATCTCGGCGCCGATTTTGTTGGCCTGAACCTGCACAAGTGGATCGGAGCCCCGCTGGGCGTCGGCGCGCTCTATATCCGCAGCACGAGGGTCGACCTGATCGATCCCGATATCGCAAACGAACCGCCGTTCACTGCGACAGCCCAAGCGCGCGTACACACGGGCACGGTCGATTTCGCGGCGCAGCTCACCGTCCCTGCGGCGCTCGATTTCCAGGACGCCATCGGCGATGCGGCGCGCACGGCGCGCCTGCGCTATTTGCGCGATCGCTGGGCGGAAGTGCTGCGCGGCACGGCCGGGATCGAGATATTGACCCCGGCCGATCTTCGCCTGCACGGCGGGATCACCTCCTTCCGTCTCGCCGGCCGGGTCAGCGAGGCGGACAACATCGCAATCGCCAAGCGTTTGCTTGACGATCACCGGATATTCTCGGTTCATCGCACGGGGCCGGCGAAGGGGGCGTGCGTCCGGATAACGCCAGCCTTGTTCAACGGATCGGGCGATATGGACCTGCTCGCGAAGGCCATAGAGGCAGTGGTCTCGTCCCTCCGCTGAGCGGCGGGCCATTTGACGGAACGGCTGGTGAAATTCACCTGGCTGTGTCGACTTTCAGACAAAGGCGTCGGTAAGCGCCCGATTCCAGACACGGCCCTGACAGCCAAGGCCTCCTGAAACCTGCCTTCACTGTCGTGGGTTGATGGTCTCCAATCGGCTGCGGCTGGGCAATCGGCTGCTCATCTCCCCATACACCCCTTGCACGCGCGAAGGGAGCTGCCACTTCGCTGCAGGAAAATGGTCGCCTGCGGCGAGATTTATTTATGTTATTAACAATTGACATAAATGGGCGGCGATGCAATGCGGTGGGGCCAATATCGAGCTGTAGCCGGGTGCTCGATACGGCCGGTGATTGGCCGCCCGTGAGAACAGATTGGGTGTTTTATGCCGAGAGAAGATCGTGCCGAAATGGTGAGGGGGGGCGTTGACCCGCTGCAAAGCGGTCGAGATACCCGGGGCGCTGGTAGATGACCGTCTCGGATCGTGCGCTTTCCATTGCCGAAAAGGTCGAGGCGTTTGTTCGCGAAACGA
>JAGHZY010000038.1 GCA_017745175.1 Sphingopyxis sp.
CATCTCAAGATGGACGATGTGCCGCAGCGCGAAACGGGCATGACGGCGTATGAGATGATGCTGTCGGAAAGCCAGGAACGCATGCTGATGGTCCTGAAGCCCGGCCGTGAGGATTTCGCTGCCGCGATCTTCCATAAATGGGAACTCGACTTCGCCGTGATCGGCACCGTCACCGACACCGGCCGTATGGTGCTCGAACATCATGGCGAAATCGTCTGCGACATCCCGCTCGCCCCGCTCGCCGACGATGCGCCGCTCTACGACCGCCCGCACGTGCCCACGCCGAAGCAGCCCGCGCTGACGAACGTCCCCGAGACGAAGGACGTCGCCGCCGATCTCAAGACCTTGATGGGCACCCCCGACATCGCATCGCGCCGCTGGATCTGGGAACAATATGACAGCCAGGTCGGCGCCGACACGGTGCAGACCGGCGGCGACGCCGCGCTCGTCCGCATCCATGGCACGGGCCGCGCGCTCGCCATGTCGACCGACTGCACCCCGCGCTATTGCTACGCCGACCCCGTCGAGGGCGGCAAGCAGGCGGTTGCCGAAACGTGGCGCAACATCAGCGCGGTCGGCGCGACGCCGCTCGCGATCACCAACTGCCTCAACTTCGCCAACCCGCAGCGCCCGGAGATCATGGGGCAGATCACCGGCTGTCTCGACGGCATGGCGCAGGCGTGTATCGCGCTCGACTATCCGATCGTGTCGGGCAACGTCAGCCTCTATAACGAGAGCAAGGCGACCGGCGGCGGCAGCGCGATCCTGCCGACCCCCGCGATCGGCGGCGTCGGCGTGATCGAGGATTGGAACAAGGCCGTCGGCATCGGCTTCAAACGCACCGGCGACATCGTGCTCGCGGTCGGCGAACGCGCCGGCCACCTCGGCCAGTCGGTGTGGCTGCGCGAAATCCTCGGCCGCGAGGAAGGCCCGCCGCCGCCCGTCGACCTGCGCGCCGAAAAGCGCACCGGCGATTTCATCCGCGGCGCGATCAACGCCGGCTGGATCACCGCCTGCCACGACGTCTCCGACGGCGGCATGGCGGTGACGCTCGCCGAAATGGCGCTGAAGTCGAACATCGGCGTGCTGATCAGCGAGGAACAGCCGTTCGGCGTCGCCGAAAGCTTCTTCGGCGAGGATCAGGGCCTCTATCTCGTCACCGTCTGCGACACCTGCCTCGCCGACTTCCTCGACGCCGCGGGCCGCGCCGATGTTCCGGTCGATCCGGTCGGGCGCACGATCAAGGACCGCATCGTCTTCGAACTGGAGGGCAGCGACCATCAGGTGACGCTCGCCGAGCTGCGCGAAGCGCATGAAGGCTTTTTCCCGAACCTGATGGGAGCCGACGCGGCGCTCGCATGATGCGGGCGGCGCTGGCTCTCGCCCTGCTGATGGCCGCGATGCCCGCCGACGCTGCCCCCCAAACGATCGTTTCGCCGCAGGACCTGCCCGCCGACCACGCGCGGCCGCGCATCTTTCTCGGCGGCAGCATCGACATGGGCCGCGCCGAGGACTGGCAGGCAGCGCTGGTAAAATCGCTCGGCGACCTCGACGTACTGTTTCTCAATCCGCGGCGCCCCGACTGGAATGCCGCATGGAAACCCGTCGCGGAGGAACCCGAATTTCGCCGTCAGGTCGAATGGGAACTGACGGCGCTCGAATCGGCCGATATCGTCGTCATGTATTTCGCGCCCGGATCGCAAAGCCCGGTCAGCCTGCTGGAAACGGGCCTCCATGCGCGCGGCGGAAAACTGATCCTGCTGTGTCCCGAGGGCTTTTGGCGCAAGGGCAATGTCGATATCACGGCGGAGCGCTATGGCGTCGAGCAGGTCGCGACGATGGACGAACTTGCAAGGGCCGTGCGTCGGCGCGTGCTGAACGCGGCGAAGGCATCGTCCGGGGAGTGAGAGGCGTATGAGCATTCACATCGGCGTCGGCGGCTGGACCTTCGAACCGTGGCGCGGTCCCTTCTATCCCGCCGGCCTCGCGCAAAAACGCGAGCTCGAATATGCCGGGCAGCATCTGACGGGCATCGAAATCAACGGCACCTATTATGGCAGCCAGAAGCCCGAGAGCTTTGCCAATTGGGCCGCCTCGGTCCCCGACGGCTTCAAATTCAGCGTCAAGGCGTCACGTTTCACGACAAATCGCAAGATACTGGCGGAGGGCGCCGCCTCGATCGAAAAATTCCTGACGCAGGGGCTCACCCGGCTCGGCGACCGGCTCGGCCCGATCCACTGGCAGTTCATGGCAACGAAAAAGTTCGACCGCGACGATTTCGCGGGCTTTCTCGACCTGCTTCCCGGCACGCAGGACGGCCTGCCGCTCCGCCATGCGATCGAGGTGCGCCACGAAAGCTTCCGCGATGCGGCCTTCATCGACATGCTGCGCGAACGCAACATGGCGGTCGTCTATGCCGACAGCGACGAGTTTCCGTGCATCGACGAACAGACCGCCGATTTCACCTACGCGCGGCTCCAGCGTAGCCGGGAGGATGTCGAAACCGGCTATGACGACAAGGCGCTCGATCACTGGGCCAGCCGAGCGAAGGATTGGGCGAAAGGCGACCGCGACGTCTATCTCTTCTTCATCGCCGGCGCGAAGGTGCGCAACCCGGCGGCAGCGCAGGCGCTGATCGCAAAGCTCGGCTGACCGGCATCGCCATCCACCGCGGGGTGGTACGGCGGGCAATTGACACCGCCGCCGGCACGGCACGTCAACCGGCCATATGATCCGGTACCCGGCGATCCTGCAGGTTGCTTTTCCCCCACTCGCATAGCGGCGTCAGCGCTTCGTTGAGCGATGCCCCCAAGGGCGTGACCGAATAATCGACGCGCGGGGGGACCTGATGGAACATCTCGCGGTGCACGAGACCATCGGCTTCCATCTCGCGCAATTGCTGGATCAGCATCTTCTCGCTGATCCCGGCGATGCGGCGCCGGAGCGCGCCGAAGCGCACGGGGGTGCCGTGAAGCTCCCAGAGAATCAGCGCCTTCCATTTCCCGCCGATGATCCCGAACACCGGCCCAAGGCCGTCGTTATAGGGCTGGTTGCGTGTCGTCATGATCGCCAATTCTTACCAATAGGTTTGTACCTGACAAAATAGTCTGTAGTTGATCAATTGAAAGTATCACGTCACCTCCTGCCGATCAACCGGACGCGGCAGCCCCGCTGCGTCCGGCGCGAAAGGAACGGCCCATATGTCTGAAAAACTGCTCATTCTTGTCGGAAGCCCGCGCCGGAACGGCAACACGGCGACGCTTGCCGAGGCCGTCCGGCGCGGCGCCGCGGCGGCGGGCAGCGAGGTCGCGCTGCGATTTCTCGATGATCATGTTTCGGGGTTTCTGCGCGATTGCCGCACGTGCCGCCGCCCCGACGGCGAATGCGCGATCGACGACCCGTATCGCGCCCTCTTCTTCGAGGAGTTCCTGCCCGCTCGGGGGGTAATTTTCTGCTCGCCCATCTATTGGTACGGCATGTCCGCGCAGGTAAAGGCCTTCTTCGACCGCAGCTTCTGCTATTATGCGGCCTCCTATCCGGGGTCGGGAGACGCGCTCGCCGCGATGGCCCGCAAACGGCTCGGACTGGTGCTGGCGTCCGAGGAAACCTATCCCGGGGTAGCGCTCGGCATCGTCCACCAGATCCAGGAATTTTCGCGCTACACCGGTTCGGACTTTGTCGGCGTGGTGCGCGGCGCCGGCAACCGCCGCGGCGAGGTGCGCAACGATCCGGCGAACCCGGTCGCGGACGCCGAGCGTCTGGGCCGGGAGATTTTTTCGCGCTCCTATTCCGACTATCGGCTGGAAACGCCGCGCAGCCCGCGCGTCTGGCCGGAGAGCGCGATCTGATCGCCGGCGGTTGCCGGGAGCCGACCGGAACGTCGGCGCCGGGGCCCCGGCTTTCGCCAGGGCCTCGACCGGTCAGGCCATCGCAGCCTTCGCCGCGAGGAAGTTGTACGGATCGATCCCGCGGCTGCGGTACGCGCGGTGCGCTTCCTCGTAGAGCGTCGGCTTCGCGATGCCGAGCCGCGCGCGCGCGGCCTCGAGCGGTTCGGCGAGCAGCGAGCGGATATCCTGTTCGATGATCGCCTTCGCCGCCTTGCCGTGGCGCTGGCCCTGACGGATCGCGCCGAACACCGGGGCGTCGCTCTTGATGCCGCGCTTCACCTCGTAACCGCCGGCATAGGCGATGAAGAAATTGCCGTAATTGCCCGTCTGGCCATAGGTGAAGCCGAGCACGCACTGTTCGCCGAGCGCGTCGCGGCCATAGCCGGTCAGGATGTGGAACAGGTCGTGCGTGTCGCGCAGGCGGTTCGAATACCATTGCACCTGATCGTCGAACTTGGGACGGCCCATCTTGTCGCTCTCGGCGACAAGGCCGGCCGCCGACAGGCCCTCGCGGCGCATGAAGGTGACATAGGCGTGACCGACGCTGCCCTCGGGCAGTGCGTCGATCCATGCATGGTCGTCGAGCAGGTCGGGCAGATAGGGTTCGCGTTCCATCAGCTTCCGGCCGAAATCGCTCGTCACGAAGGCGCGCGCATCGTCCATGAAGCCCTTGCGCGGCAGATTCTCGAAGATGTGGAACACCTGCTCGGTGTCTTCCTTGTCCGCGATGAGCTTGCGGAAGTGCGCGAGCGCCTTCAGCGGACGGAATTTCTGCGGCTGGCGGTCGGGGTGGGAGAAGATGGTGGGGGTCATGATGGTTCCCGTTCGAATCATTTGATGCTGCCCGAATAGCATTACTGACATAGATGTCAATAGCAGGTTAAAGCGCTGGACGGATCATCGGAGCAGCCGTTACACGCGAACAATACAGCGGAGGGCGATATGCGCGAAGATCGACAAAATGCCGGCGAACGCCTGCTCACCCTCGACGCGCTCCGCGGCTTTGCCGTGATGGGCATATTGGCGATGAACATCGTCGCCTTCGCGATGCCCGAAATGGCCTATGTCTCGCCCAAGGCCTATGGCGGCGAAACCGCGGCGGACATCGCCGCCTGGGCGCTCGGCTTCCTCCTCTTCGACGGCAAGATGCGCGGGCTCTTCTCGATCCTGTTCGGCGCAAGCATGCTCCTGATCATCGACCGTGCGGAGGCATCGGGGCAGAATCCCCGTTCGATCCACTATCGCCGCATGGCTTGGCTCGCGGTGTTCGGGCTCTGCCACTATTTCTTCATCTGGTGGGGCGACATCTTGTTCCTCTACGCCGCCGCCGGCTCCGTCGCCTTCCGCTTTCGCGCGTGGGAACCCGGCCGCCTGATCAAATGGGCGCTCGGCATCTTCACCCTCGGCGTCGTCCTGATGTCATTCTTCTTCGGCGCGCAGCTTGCGGCCGGAAATGCCGCCGACAACCCCGCCTCCCCGATGGCCGGGGCCGGGCGCGAGGTGCGCGGCGAATATGCCAGGATCGATGGCGAAGTGGTCGAGGAACTTGCACTCTATCGCGGCCCCTATCTTCCGATCCTCGACTCGCGGCTCGATACCGCGATCAATCCGTTCGCCGGTGTGCTGATGACGATGCTCGAAACGCTGCCGCTGATGATGCTCGGGATGGCATTGTTCCGTAACGGCTTCCTGACCGGCATGTGGGCGACGGCCGATTACCGGCGGACGGCGCTGCGCTGGCTCCCTCCCGGCGTGCTGCTAACGCTGCTCGTCGGCTGGCTCCAGTGGCGGGCGGGCTTCGACTATCTCATCGCCGTCAACGCCTTCATGGGATGGGCCGGACCGGGACGCTTGATGATGACGATCGCCTATGCTGCATTGCTCGTGCTGCTGATCCGGCGCGCCGCCGCCAGCGCATGGATCGCCCGCGTCGCGGCGGCGGGGCGCGCCGCCTTCTCGAACTATCTCGGTACCAGCATCGCGATGACGACGATCTTCTATGGCTATGGCATCGGCCTGTTCGGCGCCGTCGACCGCTGGACGCTCTATCTCTTCTGCATCGGTATGTGGATGATCATGCTGCTCTGGTCGAAACCATGGCTCGACCGCTTTCGCTATGGCCCGCTCGAATGGCTCTGGCGCAGCCTCGCCCGCGGCAAGCTGCAACCGATGCGTCAGTAACCGACGGCGCGGTCGAAGCCCGACGGACGGCGCTGGACGAGCGGGTTCGCCTCGCGCTCGAGCGCCGCGAGCGTTTCCTCGAACAGCGGGCGCAAGGTGACGACGCGCGGCAGATATTCCTCGGGACTGGTCTGGCTTTCGACGCAGTGACGGGCAAAGACCTCGATATCCTCGGCGAGCGCGCCGAGCCGTTCACCGCCGAACTGGCGCGCTTCGCTTTTCAGCGTGTGCGCGGGCATGACGAGACCGCGCGCGTCACGCGCGCGCATCGCTTCTTCGATGGCGGCGACCGATTTGATGCCGTCCTCGCGAAAATAGCCGAGAATCCGCACGAATGCGGCGCCCAATTGGGTGCGCGTCGCACGAAACTCGTCCCAATCGACCAGGATTTCGTCCAATGTTCCGTCCCTTGGTGTTCAAATTCGGTCGTGGTCCCGGCCGGTCCATGCCGCAGGTTCGGTAAAAAAGACGTTACGGCGACAGCCGGCAGCGAACAAAAGCTGCCCCGTTTCGGGTCAGCGCCGCTGAACGCGCCAGCGCTGCTCATCGGAAACGGGCGCGGCATCCTCGACCGACCAGCCATGCTCGCCGGCCAGCGCCGCGATTTCGCGCCCCGCCTGCGGATCGTCGGCGATCAGCAGCACATCGCGCGCATCGCGCATCGCGCGTGCCAGCCGAAGCGCCGGCCAGGGACAGCGCATCCCGCGCGCATCGACGACGAGCGTCGATGCCTCATTCGTCATAGGGATTGCGCGAATTGCGGAAATTGAGGCGCACGGGAACCCCCTGGAATCCCAGTTCCTTGCGCATGCCGTTGACCAGATAGCGTTCATAGCTGCCCGGCAGCGCATCGGTGCGCGACCCGAACACGACGAACGTCGGCGGCCGCGTCCGCGCCTGCGTGATATAGCGAAGCTTGATGCGCTTGCCGCCTGGCGCCGGTGGCGGATTCGCGGTCACCGCGCCTTCGAACCAACGGTTGAGCCGCGCGGTCGACACGCGGTTGGTCCAGATCTCGCGCTGCTCGAATGCGACACGCACGAGCGTGTCGATACCCTTGCCCGTCGCGCCCGAAATGCTGAGCACGGGGACACCCTTAACCTGGCTGAGCCCGTCGTCGAGCGCGGTGCGGACACCGTTGAACAGCGCCGACGGATCCTCGGCTACGTCCCATTTGTTGAGCGCGACGATCAGCGCGCGGCCTTCCTGCAGCACCCGGTCGGCGATGCGCAGATCCTGCGCCTCCAGCCCCTTGGTCGCATCGAGCAGCAACACGACCACCTCGGCGAAATCGACTGCATGCAGCGCATCGGCGACCGACAGCTTCTCGAGCTTGTCGACCACCTTGGCGCGCTTGCGCATCCCTGCGGTGTCGAACAGCTGGATCTCGTGAACCTCGCCGTCCTTTTCCCACTGCCAGTCGACGCGGATCGAATCGCGCGTGATCCCCGCCTCGGGGCCCGTGATCAGCCGGTCCTCGCCGATCATGCGGTTGATCAGCGTCGATTTGCCCGCGTTCGGGCGGCCGACGATCGCAAGCTTCATCGGGCCGAGCGGCGCGGCCTCGTCTTCCTCGTCCCCGACCGGGGGCGACAGCGCTTCGGCTTCCGCCGCATCATAGGCCTCGACGATCGGGCGCAGCGCGTCGAACAGGTCGACCACCCCTTCCCCATGTTCGGCGCTGAGCGCGATCGGGTTGTCGAAGCCGAGCGAATAGCTCTCCAGCAGGCCGTTTTCGCCCTGCTTGCCCTCGGCCTTGTTGACGAGGAGAATGATCGGCGTGTCCTCGCTGCGCAGCCAACGCGCGATTTCTTCGTCAAGCGGGGTCACCCCGGCGCGGCCGTCGATCATGAACAGCGCCGCGTCTGCCTCGCGCACCGCCTTTTCGGTCTGCACGCGCATCCGACCGGGCAGCGTCGCGGCATCATGATCCTCGAACCCCGCGGTATCGACGATAGTGAATTTCAGGCCGAGCAGTTCGCCGTCGCCCTCGCGCCGGTCGCGCGTCACGCCCGGCTGGTCGTCGACCAGCGCAAGGCGCTTGCCGACCAGCCGGTTGAACAGCGTCGATTTGCCGACATTGGGCCGACCGACAATGGCAATCGTCGCGAATCGCGACATGAGGTTATTCCCTGTATTCTACCGGGCCGCCCCGGCCCGGACGCCAAATCAGCGCCAGGCCGTGATCTTCCCGTCGTCCGCGAGGACGTACAAAATATTGTTCGAGACCACCGGGGTCTGCGACAGCGACGATTTGAACTCGGTCGACGCCAGCAGCGATCCGTCGGTCGGCGAGAATTCGGACAGTGTGCCCTCGCTGTTGACCGCGATCAGCCGACCGCCGGCAAGGATCGGGCCGGTCCAGCGGATCGGGTCCTTCTTCTTCTTTTCGGTTTCCACACGGAAGCGTGCGAGCTGCTGCAGCCAGCGCACCTTGCCGTTCGCGCGCGCGACGCACAGCAGCTTGCCATCATCGGTCATCGCATAGACCCACTCGCCAACCACATAGGGCGTCGAAATGCCCGCGATCGAGATTTCCCAGCTGCGCTGGCCGGTGACGAGCTCGTAGCTCGCCATGCGGCCGCCCTGCCCGAGCGCGAAGACCCGGCCGCGATCGACCACCGGATCGGCGTCGACGTCGGTCAGCGTCGATACCGACAGTGCCATCGACGTGCGCGCGAGCGCATCTTCCCACAGGTCGCGACCATTTTCGTAACGATAGGCCTGCACCTCGCCCGACGAGAACCCGGCGACGATCGTTCCTTGCCCCGCCGCGGGTGATGCGGCGCCGAACACGCTGCCCGCCTCCATCGAAGCGGTCGCCTGCCACTGCACCTGGCCATTGGCGGCATTGAGCGCGAAAATCTGGTTGTCCTGGCTAATCACATAGACCCCGCCAAAGGCAATCGTCGGCGCACCGCGCAACGGACCCGCGGGCTTCACCTTCCAGATCACCGAACCGTCGGCGACATTCAGCGCCGCGACATCGCCGACGCCGCTGGTCGCGTAGACGACATTGCCGTCGACCCCGGCGCCGCCGCCGAACAGCGAATTCCTGAAATCCTTGCCCGTGCTGCCGATCGACACGCTCCAGAGCTTCGCGCCCGTGTCGGCAGCAAAGGCCGTGACCACCGCATCGGTATCGACGACGAACAGACGGTTGTCGGCGATCACCGGCGACGCGGCAATGCGCTGCTTGTTGGTGCTGCCGGCGATGCTCGCTTCCCAAAGCTTCGTCCGCGCCGCGCCGAGCGCCGGGTGGCCCATCGATTTCGACGCATTGCCGCCCGACTGCGCCCAGGCCGCATTGACTGCGGGCTCGGGCAGAACGACCGCGATCGCCGCGGTCGCCGGATCGACCTTTATGCTGTTGTCGTTCGACAGGATCGACACGCGGTCGCCGACGGTCGGGGTCTTCGGCCCGCCGTTGCCCTTCAGCGCACCGCACGCGGTGAGCGGCAGCACGAGCAGCGCCGCATAGATTCCGAAACGCGCTTTCCGCATATTAATTGGCTTCCTCGGTCTTTGCGGCTGCCGCTGCCTTGGACGCGGCGCTGCCTTTCTGGTCCCCGACGGCGTCTTGCGCCGCCTTGTTTTCGGCGGCCGCGCTATCGGTCGCCCGGTCCACGACGGCATCGACGCCGAGCATGCCCGCCATCTGCACCGAGCGCGACTGCAGCGACTTGGTCGCGCCGGGCAATTTGGCGATGCGGCCATAAAGCGCGCCCGCCTGGTCGAACTGGCCGAGCTGATAATGCGCGGTCGCCGACAATTCGGCGGCGCTCGCGAACCAGCTCGATGCCGGATCCTTCGCATCGACCATCGGCTTCATCCGCGCGATGACGGTTTCCGGCTTCAGCGTGTCATATTCGAACGCCGTCTGGCGGATCAGCGCGAGGTCGCGCAGCGCCTGGTCGAGTTTCGTGTCGGCGGCGACTTTTGCCATCAGGGCGGCGGCCGCCTTCAGGTCGCCGGTCTGCGCCTTGATATTTGCTTCCTGCATTTGCGCGACCGCACGATAGGCGGGGTCGCCGCTGGCCGCGAGCTTCTGCAATTCGGTCGTTGCGGCCCGTGGCTGGTTGGTGCCCAGCTTTTCGAAGGCCGCGATCAGTTCCTCGGCCTGTTCGCCGCGCGCGGCATCCTGCCGGTGGTTCCAGAAAAGATAGCCGCCGAACGCCAGCAGGGCGGCAAGGACGCCGCCGACGATCCAGCGGCCGTAGCGCTGCATGATCGTGTCGAGCCGGTCCTTGCGGACGGCCTCGTCAACCTCCTGCAGCAACGCGGCGTCATTCGTCGGGCTCAGGGCCAATCAAACCTCCATAAACTCAATATCGGCGCCAAGGCCCGCCGCTTCTTAGCGACGGCGCCGAAAAACGCCAAGTGTTTCACCTTGCATGGCCGCCGGGCCGTCAGCCGGCGTAGATCTGATCCTCGGTCGGGAATGAACGGGACCTGACTTCGTCGGCATAGTCCTTGACCGCACCGTTCACGACACTTGCCATATCCTGATAACGCTTCACGAATTTGGGAACGCGTTCGAACATGCCCAGCATGTCATCGGTGACGAGCACCTGGCCGTCGCATTGCGCCGAGGCGCCAATGCCGATTGTCGGGCAGGCGACCTTGCTGGTGATCTCGATCGCGATCGATTCGAGCACGCCCTCGATGACGATCGAGAAGGCACCCGCCTGCGCAACCGCGACCGCGTCCTCGACGATCGAGCGCGCTTCCTCCTCGCTCTTGCCGCGCACGCCATAGCCGCCGAGGATGTTGACCGCCTGCGGCGTCAGCCCGACATGGCCCATCACCGGGATGCCGCGTTGGGTCAGGAATTCGATCGTCGGGGCGAGCACCTTGCCGCCCTCGACCTTCACCGCGGCGGCGCCGGTTTCCTTGAGCAGCCGCGCGGCATTGTCGAAGGCCTGCTGCGGACTGCCTTCATAGCTGCCGAACGGCATGTCGACGATGACCGCGGCATGGTAACTGCCGCGCACGACCGCCGCGCCGTGCAGTGCCATCATGTCCATCGTCACCCCGACCGTATGCGGCAGGCCATAGATCACCTGCGCCAGCGAATCGCCGACGAGCAGCATGTCGCAATGCGGATCGAGCAGCTGCGCCATGCGGACGGTATAGGCGGTCAGCATGACCAGCGGCTCGCCGCCCTTGCGCTGGCGGATGCGCGGCACCGTCAGCCGCTTCATCGGCTGCGGCGTCGGATTGGCACGGCTCGTCGACGTGTCGAGAGTGAGCGTTTTGGGGAGCGTGGACATGGCGCGGGGGTTTAGCCGCTAAAATAGCGTGGCGAAAGCGCGAAAACCCGTTTCTTGCTGCGGCGCAGCAAGCGGCGCGTCAGGCCGCGCCCAGCACCGCGAGCTGATCTTCGCTCAACCGCAGGTCAAGGCTGCCCATCAGTTCGTCGAGCTGTTCGGCGGTCGTGGCGCTCGCGATCGGTGCCGTGACACCCGATTGTGCCGCGACCCAGGCGAGCGCAATCTGCGACAGGGTGGCACCGGTTTCTGCCGCAAGCCGGTCCATCACCGACAGCACGCGCGGCCCCCTGCCTTCGAGATAGGGTTTGACCCGCGCGCCGCGCGCGCTCTTGCCGAGATCGTCGGGCTCACGATATTTGCCCGACAGATAGCCCGAGGCGAGGCTGAAATAGGTGACGACACCCAACCCCTCGTCGATGCAGAGCCGTTGCAGGGGCCCCTCATACTGCGCGCGGTCGAGCAGATTGAGTTCGGGCTGCATCGCGGTGAAGCGCGGCAGACCCTTCTCGTCCGAAATCCGCAGGGCTTCGCCCAGCCGTCCGGCCGAATAGTTCGACGCACCGATTGCACGCACGATGCCGGCATCGACCAGTTCGGCAAAGGCGCCGAGCACCTCGTCAAGCGGCACATCGGGATCGTCCTTGTGCGCGAAATACAGATCGATGACGTCAATGCCGAGCCGGTCGAGCGAGCCATGGACGGCGTCGCGAATCCGGTCGGGCCGGAGCCCGCCGGGCATCATGCCGACCTTGGTCGCGATCAGCACGCGATCGCGCGCGCCGCTTTCTTTCAGCCACGCGCCCATCATGCTTTCGGACTCGCCGCCCTTGTGGCCGGGAACCCACGCCGAATAGACGTCGGCAGTGTCGATCATCCCGCCGCCGCGCTCGACGAAGCGGTCGAGCACTGCGAAACTCGCCTTGCGATCGGCGGTCATTCCGAAGACGTTGCCGCCGAGAACGAAGGGCGGGATCGAGAGACCGCTTTGGCCCAGGGGCTTCTCGCTCATTTTCCGTTCCCCTTCACCGCGACGACCGCCTCGCGCGGATTGTCGCTGAACAGGCCGTCGATGCCGGTCGCCAGATAGGTGTCGATCTCCGCCGCAAGATCGCCGTGGCCCGCGGGATTGATACCGCCTTTCTCGCCGAGCGGCAGGAAATAATTTTCGCGGCGAAAGGTCCAGGGATGCACCTTCAGGCCCGCTTCATGCGCGTCGTGCACAAGGCTGGTCGGCTTGCCGAGCCGTCCGAGGACGCCGCGCGGGATCACCATCGCCTTGTCGGGGCCAATCCCGTCGGCATAGGCCGCGATCATCCGGAGCCCCGCAGGCGAGGCCATGACGGCATAGCTGGTGCCGGGCCGGTCGGCGGGTCCGCCCTCGGAGTCCATCAGCTGAATCAGCGGCAGGTCGCTTTTCGCCCGCAAGTCCATCAGATTGCCGACCTCGAAGCTCTGGATGAACACCGGCGCGGTCCGTCCGCGATAGCCGAAGCGATCGAGCATCGTGAGCAAGGGTGCCTCGTGCGGCAGGCCGATCGAGACGAAATGGCTCGGGTGCTTGGTCTCGGGATAGACGCCGACCGGGATTTTTCGTCCCTTGTTGACCTCGGCGAGCAGCGTCAGAATTTCCTCGAAGGTCGGAATTTCGAACTGGCCGTCATATCCGGTGCCGCGCAGTTTCGGCAGCCGCTCGCGCGCGCGCAGCGTCTTGAGTTCGGCGAGCGT
Source organism: Sphingopyxis sp. (assembly GCA_017745175.1). GTDB lineage: Bacteria > Pseudomonadota > Alphaproteobacteria > Sphingomonadales > Sphingomonadaceae > Sphingopyxis. The sequence goes on from JAGHZY010000038.1 coordinate 13,067, forward strand.
GAAATCTTCGGTAAACCAGCCCTCGACCCTTTTCCCGTCGATCGTCTTCGTCGCCCTGCGGCTCGCGAATTCGGGGTGATTCGCAACGTCGGTCGTCTCCGAAATCTCGTTCTCGTGCCGCGCGACCAGCACGCCGTCCTTCGTCAGCACCAGGTCGGGCTCGATGAAATCGGCGCCCTGCTCGATCGCGAGCCGGTAGCTCGCCAGCGTATGTTCGGGGCGCTCGCCCGACGCGCCGCGATGCGCGATCACGATCGGCGGCCGACCGTCGAGGGTGGGCTCGGCGGTCACTGCATCAGCCGAGCAGCCAGCGGTGAACAACAGGGCCAGCAGGGCCACGAGCGACCGGATCATGCCGCAAAACGCGCCTTCCATTCGTCCGCCGAGAAACCGGCGCTGACCGTCCCCGCGGCCTCGACGACGGGGCGGCGGATCATCGCGGGCTGTTCGAGCATCAGCGCCTTGGCCGAAGCGGCATCGAGCCCTTCTTTCTGCGCATCGGGCAGTTTGCGAAAGGTCGTCCCCGCCCTGTTGAGCAGCCTTTCCCAACCGAGCGCATCGATCCAGCCCTGCAGCCGTGCCGCGTCGAGCCCATCCTTGCGCACATCGTGAAAGCGGTAGGACACGCCCTGCCCGTCGAGCCAGCGCCGCGCCTTCTTCACCGTGTCGCAGTTCGGAATACCATAGAGAATCATCGTCATGGTGCAGAGCCTAGCAGGCGCCGGTTGCAGATTCGAGGCTGCACCGGCGTGCGCCCGGGAAATTGATCACCGCTCGGCGATCCGCATGTTCGCGCTCGCCAGCTTGCCCCGCAAGGCGCGTGCAAAACCCTCGTGGAGCGCGCCGGCGATCCCGGGGTTGGCGGCGAGATAGGCACGCAGCGCAGCCGCCGGGACAAACCACAGCCGGGCATTGCTGCCGAGCAGCACCGTTCCCGTCGCTTGGGCGCCGTCGAGCACCGTCGCCTCGCCGATCAGGGCCCCGTCCGAAAGCTTGCCGATCTCGACGCCGTCGCGCCGGACGACCGCGTACCCTTCGGCAAGGTAGAACAGACTGGGCGCCGCCTGATTCTCGAGGATCAGGGTTTCGCCGCGTTTCGCCGAAATCCAGTGCCCCTGATCGATCAGGTCGCGCGCGGCAGCGGCACCCAGCCCGTCAAAATGCTCGCGGCGCAATTCCTCTTCCTCGGCCGAAAAGCGGATCTTCGTCTCACGCAGCCACAGACGCGCCAGGATACCGATATTGACCACGAGGATCGCCAGCACGAGCAACCCGTAACCGACGGCCGGCCCCCGGAACAGGGTCAGCGGCAGGGCGACCAGCGCCGCCGCGGCAAGCCCGATACGCACATATTCGATTCGCACGACGAAACTCGTCGCCAGCAACAGCAGCAACACGCCATAAACGAACCATGCGGATTCGAAATTCGCCATAGCCAATCGCTTCGATCCCGACCCGCCGCCGGGTCATCGGGTGTATGACGTTACCGATAGCCAAAAGCCTTGGCGGCAGCCCCCTCCACATCCAAAGCATGTAAGAAACTAACAGTTCGTGTCGCTCAAGAAAAGCATAGGTGCGCAAATGTCACGATAATGCTAATTTTCGGGTTCTGTCGCCCGGGAAACATTGCTTCCGTGCGGCATAAGCGCCATGTGGCGCTCGATTCGAACGCGAAAAGACAGGCATATGACGAAAAACTGGCAACCGCACAGCTGGCGCTCGCACGAAGCCCGGCAGCTTCCCTCCTATCGCGACGCCGATGCGCTCGCGGCCGCGGAACGCGAACTCTCGGGTTATCCGCCGCTGGTTTTTGCCGGCGAGGCGCGCGACCTGACGAGCGAACTCGGCCGCGTGGCGGAAGGCAAGGCCTTCCTGCTGCAGGGCGGCGATTGCGCCGAGAGCTTTGCCGAATTCCATCCGAACAATATCCGCGACACCTTCCGCGTCCTTCTCCAGATGGCGGTCGTGCTGACCTTCGCGTCGAAGATGCCCGTGGTGAAGCTCGGCCGCATGGCGGGGCAGTTCGCCAAGCCGCGCTCGGCGGACATGGAAGATGTCGATGGCGTGTCGCTGCCGAGCTATCGCGGCGACATCATCAACGACATTGGCTTCGGGGCCGAAGGCCGCGAGCCCGACCCGCAGCGCATGGTGAAGGCCTACAACCAGTCGGCGGCGACGCTGAACCTGCTGCGCGCCTTCGCCGGCGGCGGCTATGCGAACCTGCACCAGGTCAACGCGTGGACGCACGATTTCATGGACCGCAGCCCGTGGGCGAAAAAATATCAGGAAACCGCGGCGCGGATTTCCGAGGCACTCGCCTTCATGGAAGCGTGCGGGGTGACCCCCGAAACCGTCCCGCAGATCAAGGGCACCAGCTTTTACACCAGCCACGAGGCGCTGCTGCTTCCCTATGAGCAGGCGCTGACGCGGCAGGACAGCCTGACCGGCGGCTGGTACGATACCTCGGGCCACTTCCTGTGGGTCGGCGACCGCACCCGCTTCGAAGGCTCGGCACATATCGAATACCTCCGCGGTATCGGCAATCCGGTCGGCATGAAGTGCGGGCCGAGCCTCGAGCCCGACGTGCTGCTGCGCCTGCTCGACACGCTGAACCCGAACCATGTCGCCGGCCGCATGACGCTGATCACCCGCTACGGCCACGACAAGATCGAGACGCATCTGCCCAAGCTGGTGCGCGCCGTGAAGGAATCGGGCCACCCGGTCGTCTGGTCGTGCGACCCGATGCACGGCAACGTCATCAAGACGCCCAACGGCTACAAGACGCGCCCGTTCGAGCGCATCCTCGCCGAAGTGCGCGGCTTCTTTGCCGTGCACCGCGCGGAAGGCACGCATGGCGGCGGCATCCATATCGAGATGACCGGCCAGAATGTGACCGAATGCACCGGCGGCGCGATGGACGTGACCCAGATGGACCTCGCCGACCGCTATCACACGCATTGCGACCCCCGCCTCAACGCGGGGCAGAGCCTCGAACTGGCATTCCTGCTGGCCGAGATGCTCAATCAGGAAATGGCGGACCGGGCGAAACAGGCGGCATGACCGAGCGGCGGATCGTCGTGCGCCATGAGGCGATCCGCAACGGGATCGGTTTCGGCAGCGCGCTGGCGATCGCGATCAGCTTTACGACGCACAAATCGGTCCTGTGGGCGATCATCCACGGCATCTTCAGCTGGTTCTACGTCGGTTATTTCGTTCTGACCCGCTGAGCGGCGGGCCGGGTTATTTCCCCGGCCAGCTCTTCACATTGGCGAACGCGCGGCCCAGCGCGACGTGAAGGTCGGCATCCTCCGCCGCGCCGCCGAGCGGAATCTTGTCGGAGAAATTGTCCGCGGCGCTGTGATAGTCACTGCCGAGAAAGGCTTCGAGCAACTTCATGTCCGAAAAGCTGCCGCCGACCATCAGCGAAGTCACGCCCTTCGCGCCGAGCGCCCAGCCGTCCTGCCGCTGGATGAAGGCATCGGCCTCGCCGTCCTCGTCGAGCTTGCGGCCGAGCTTCGTCGCCGCCTCGCGCACGACCGCATCATAGGAAGGCTTGCCGCGGCCGATCGTCGCGACCGGCGTTCCGCGCGGCGAGATCGCGATCGTGTCGACATTGAGCGCCACGGTGATGTCGGTCAGCGGCACCACCGGATGATCGGCGAAATAATGCGCGCCGAGCAGGCCCTTTTCTTCCGCCGTCGTCGCCATGAAATAGATGTCGCGGTCGGAGCGGATACCCGAGCCGAGCCGCTTCGCGACCTCGATCAGCACGGCGATGCCGCTCGCATTGTCGACCGCGCCGTTGCAGATGCGGTCGGCGGCGCCTTCGGGCTCGCAGATTCCGAGATGGTCCCAATGGCCGAGGAACAGCACCGCCTTGCCGTCGGGCCTGGCACCGGGCAGCCTGGCGATGACATTGTTGCTTGCGAAAGACCGCGTCGCCGATTTGGCCGAAAGATCCGCGGTCACCGGCAGCGCGACGCCCCTGTAGCCGGGCGACTTGGCCGCCTCGCGCAGGGCGCCGCCGTCCTGCCCCGCCTTTTTGAGCAGCGCATCGGCCGCCTCGAGCGACAGGAAGCCGCTGACCGGCGCGCCCGGTTTCGCGCTCGCGAGACGCACGGCCTTGCTGCCCGCGCTTTCACGCAGCGTCGTCCATGGCACCGCATCGGTCGCGATCACCAGCACAGCGGAAGCGCCCGCATCGGCAAGCATCTGCCGGCGTTCGCGATAGCGCGGCAATTTTTCGCCAAAGGGGGCATTGTCGAAGAGCATGATCGCGAGTTTACCGCGGACGTCGGCATTCACCTTGCCCGCACCGTCGACGCCATAGCCGACGAAGATGGCAGGAAGGTCGGTGAACGAGACCGACGGATCGCGGCCGGTCAGGATGATGCCGTCGTCCTCGATCGCGAAATCGCGCCCTCCCACCTTGAACTTCGCCGTGCTGCCGAGCGCCTGCGTTTCGACAAAGGGCACCGGCTGAAGCCACGGCGTCGCGCTGCCCGGGACGGCTTCGAGCCCCGCCTTGGCCCATTCGCCGACGATATAGGCGATCGTTCGGTCTTCGCCCTCGGTTCCGGGCGCACGCCCTTCGAATGCGTCGCTCGCCAGCACCCTGATATGGGCGGCAAGCTCGGCCTCGGTGACGGGTGCGTCCGCCTTGGCGGGCGCAGCCGAGGCGACCGAGGTGACGGAAAGAAGGGCGGCGGCCGCAATGGCGGCGCGGAAGGGATTATTCCTCATGGCGCCGCCGCATGGCATCTCCGCCGCGGGCAGGCAAGGCGCGTTCGTCGAACGACGAACGGCGGTCAGGCGATCCGCCCGGCACGCTCCAGCAGCGCCCGCGCCGCCGCCACGTGCATATCCTCGATCATCCGGCCCTCGTGCCGCTGCGCTCCCCCGGTCGCCGCGGCGACAAGCGCCTCGGCCGCCGCAATCTCGCGCGGCGAGGGTGCAAAGGCCGCGTTGCACGGATCGACCTGCGACGGGTGGATCAGCGTCTTGCCGTCGAAGCCGAGCCGCCGTCCTTCCGCCGCCTCAGCCGCGAAGCCTGCACCATCGTCGATCACATTATATACGCCGTCGAAACCCCACACCCCGCCGGCGCGCGCCGCGAGTATGATCGCCTGGATCGCATGGCTCATCGCACCGCGATCCATACCGTCCGGCAGCTTCAGCTCGTACGCAAGGTCGTTGAGTCCCGCGATCAGGCCCGCAACGGCCGGATCGGCGGCGATGTCGCGCGCAGCGTAGATGGCGGCCGGCGTCTCGATCATCGCGAGGATCGGCAGACCGAGGCCTCGCGCGAGTTCGAGATCGGTGATCGCATCGACCTTGGGCAGCACCAGGGCATCGAGCGGGAGGCCAGCGACGGCGTTGATATCCGCGGCCCGGTGCTCGCTGCCTGCACCGTTGATGCGCACGGCGACACGCTTGCCCGGATAGCCCGCCGTCACCGCCGCACGCATGGCCTCGCGCGCCTCTGCCTTGCGGTCGGACGGCACCGCATCCTCGAGGTCGATGATCAGCATGTCGGCCGAGAGCCCGCCCGCCTTTTCGAGCGCGCGCGCATTGGAGCCGGGAACATAGAGCAGCGAGCGCGGCGGATAGTCGTTTGGGGTCATGCGCTTTTCTGTGGCGCAACCCTGCCATTGCCGCAATAAGGAAGCGGGTTTGCAAAGACGCAATTTTGCAGAGGGGATGATCGATGGAATTCGCACTTGCACTGGTGGTTCTGGCGCTGGTGTTCCTGCTCTGGGCGCTGACCCCCGTGCGGCAGGGCTATGCCTATACGATCGAACGCTTCGGTCGCTTCACCCATACCGCGCAGCCCGGGCTGAACTTCATCATGCCGATCTTCGACCGCGTCGGTCGCAAGGTGAACATGATGGAGCAGGTGCTCGACATTCCGGGCCAGGAAATCATCACCAAGGACAATGCGATGGTCGCGGTCGACGGCGTCGTCTTTTTCCAGGTGCTCGACGCCGCGAAGGCCGCCTATGAAGTCAGCGACCTGTATCTGGCGATCATGAACCTGACGACCACGAACCTGCGCACCGTGATGGGCTCGATGGATCTCGACGAAACGCTGTCGAAGCGCGACGAGATCAACACCCGCCTGCTGCACGTCGTCGACGATGCGACGACGCCGTGGGGCGTCAAGATCACCCGCGTCGAGATCAAGGACATCCGCCCGCCCGCCGACATTTCGAACGCGATGGCGCGGCAGATGAAGGCCGAGCGCGAAAAGCGCGCGAACATCCTCGAGGCCGAGGGCATGCGCGCGTCGGAAATCCTGCGCGCCGAGGGCGAGAAGCAGGGCCAGATCCTGCAGGCCGAGGGCCGCCGCGAAGCCGCCTTCCGCGACGCCGAGGCGCGCGAGCGCGAGGCCGAGGCAGAAGCCAAGGCGACGCAGATGGTTTCCGACGCGATCGCGGGCGGCAACGCGCAGGCGATCAATTACTTCATCGCGCAGAAATATGTCGAGGCGGTCAGCCAGTTCGCAACCAGCCCGAACGCGAAGACAATCCTGTTCCCCGTCGAGGCGACGCAGCTGATCGGCACGCTCGGCGGGATCGGCGAACTCGCGCGCGACGCACTCGAACGCAAGTCGGGAGGCTGACATGCCCGAATGGCTGACGAACATGGAACCGCATTGGGCGTGGCTGTCGCTCGGCGTGCTGCTCGCCGCCGCCGAGATCGTCGCGCCGGGTTTCTTCCTGATCTGGCTGGGCGCCGCCGCGATTGTAACCGGGGCGATCGCATGGATCGTCCCGCTGACCATTTCCGTACAACTCGGCGTCTTCGCCATATTGTCGTTCATCGCGCTCTATGGCGCGCGCCGCTGGCTGAAGGCGAACCCGATCACCACCACCGACCCGCACCTCAACCAGCGCGGCGGCCGGCTGATCGGTGAAGTGCTGACGGTGACCAGGGCGATCGAGGACGGGCGCGGCCGCGCAAAGGTCGGCGACGGCGAGTGGCCGGTGCGCGGACCTGATGCAGCCGAGGGCAGCAAGGTCCGTGTCGTCAGCGCCGACGGCGGCGTGCTGGTGGTCGAGGCGGTCTAGCCGCCTTCTCGTTTCGGCCATCCCTGCGAAGGCCGGAATGACGATAGACAACAGACGCTAACCACCGCGCGGGCGCGCATAGATCGCGACCACATGCCCCGACGCATCGCTGTCGCCGAGCCGGCGAAAGCCCAGTTTCGCCGACACGCGCTCCGACGCGTCGTTGCCAGGATCGATGATGCAGCGCACTTCCGCTGCATCAAGGTTGGCGTCGGCCCAGCCGAGCGCCGCGGTCATCGCCTCGGTCGCATGGCCGGCGCCCCAATGATCGGCGTCGAACGCCCAGCCCGCCTCGGGAAAGCCCTCGAGTTCGGGGATGCCCCGGCCGAAATAGCTCAGCCCCCCCATGCCGATCAGCGCGTCGCTCGCCCGGTCGGCGAAGACCCAGTAGCCGAACCCCATCACCGGCCACAGCCCCGCCGAGCTCAGAAACTTGCCCCAGCTGACGTCGGGCGCGCGCGGTTCGCCGCCAATGAAACGCGTGACGCGTTCGTCGGCCCACATCGCGATATGCGTGTCCTTGTCGGCGAAGCGCCCCGGACGGAGACGCAGACGGGCGGTTTCGATGACGGGTGCGATGCTGAACATGGGCGCGGATGTGCCAAGGCACGCCCGGATGGTCAATCCGGGTCCAGATAATAGTCGAAAAGATCGTGAAGCACGGCCTTGCCGTCGACCTGCTGCTTCGCGCGCAACACCGCGAGCGTGTCGACGCGCATCAGCACGTCGGCGTGGCGCAATATGGTGTGATATTGCGGCCGGTCGTTGAAATCGTGAAAGAGGAAGATGCAGTCGGGCTTGCAGTGGATGATGGCCTGCAACAGGCACGCGACGCGAAAGCGCCCGTCGATCAGCACCGCGTCGGGGCTGCCGCCGACGACGCGCCAGATATGCGTATGATATCGCGGCCAATCGCGGAGCCGGCTCTCATCCGCGGGATAGCCCCATTCGACGACGGGCCCTATGTCGATGTGGACGGGAGTAAAATCGACCGCATGGCGCGTGACTTCCGCATGGACCCTCGTGAGCCAGCCGGGATTGCTGTCGACGCTGACGATCTTGCGGACCTGCCGCGCGGCAACCACGGTGCTGCCGCCGCTCCCGAATTCGAGCAGGGAGGAAAGCCCTGCAAGTTGCAGCTCGAACTGCGTGACTTCGGCATCGGTCATATGTGGTTGCATGGTCCCCTCCACCCGCAAGGGGATATGAGACCGCGCGCGCCACGTCCAGCGGGCTCGAAACAGGGGCCCTCGCGAAGACGGGGCCCGGCGCCTGGAGGGGAGAGGGAGATGCGCCGGTGCCCCGCCCGCGCGGGGGCGGGTCAGGCCGCCGCGGCGGCCGGACCGGGATTCGACGAATGTGCCGGCATGATCGCGTCGGCATAATCGCTTTCATATTTCCGGATCAGCATCCGGTCGTCGTGGTTCCACGGGTGGAAACCCGGCATGAAATAGGAAAGCCAGGGGAGGAAACTCTTGCGCAACACCCCCGGCGTGCCGAGCAGATACCACCAGATGCGCGCCGTGACGCGCCAGCCGGTGAGGCCGTCCTGCCGCAGCAGTGCCTTCATGCCCTTCACCCGCTTCGGCCAGAAACGCGTGGTGACGAGGATCATCATCAGCGACTTGGCGCGCCAGCGCCTGAAGCGGCTCCAGTCCTTCGTCGCATGGAGCCAGGTGTCATAGGCGACGCCCTTGTGCTCGATCTCCTCGATCGCGTGCCATTTCCACAAGGCCGCCCATTCGCGCTCGGCGCCCGCGTACATCCTTGGATCCTTCAGCATCACGGCCGCCATCATCGCGGTATAATGTTCGAGCGCAATCGTCGCCATCAGGTTGACGATCTGCGGGCGTGTCCTGATCAGGTCGAGGACCTGATTCACATCGTCCTCGAGTTCCGAAAGGTCATAGCCGGCCTCGGCCGCCTTCCTGTTGAACACGACATGTTCGCGGCTGTGAATCACTTCCTGCTGGGTGAAGGCGCGGATTTCACGCGCCAGCTTGTCGGGAACGCCGTCACGGTGCGCCTTCACCGCCTCGATGAACATCGCCTCGCCGCGCGGAAAGGTAACCGACAGCGCAGTGTGGAACGCCGATGCGATCGGGTCGCCGTTGAGCCACCAGCGGCCCTGCCGGTCGTCGCGACCGAAGCGCACGTCGCGCGGAGTAATCGACAGATCCTGCGGGGTGGGAGACCGGGAAAGGCTGGACATATGGCTCATACCGTCGAAAAGAAGCGATGGGGCAGCAATAGGGTTTACTTACATATATGTCAATAGTGAAGAAGCGTCTGAGTCCTGAGGAAAGCCGTTCGGCGGCGCTTGAGGCTGCGCGCCAGATCCTGATCGAAAGCGGTCCGCAGGCCGTGACCCTGAAGGCGGTCGCGGCGCGCGTCGACCGCACGCACGCGAATTTGCTCCATCATTTCGGCAGCGCGGCGGGGCTGCAACACGCGCTCATCGAGAAGATGGCGTCGTTCATCACCACGACGATCCGCGAAACGGTGTTCCGCCAGCGCGCCGGCGACCAGAATCCTCGTGAAGTCGTCGACCTCGCGTTCGACGCCTTCGATACCGGCGGCGCGGGGGCGCTCGCGAGCTGGATGATCCTGTCGGGCAACGAAAATGCGCTCGATCCGATCCTGAAAGCCATTCACGACCTCGTCGAGGAATTGCGCGAGGATCATAGCGAAGACGAGGCACCGATCGAGGACGAGACGATGCAACTTGTCCTGATGGCACTCGGCGATGCGCTGTTCGGCGGTCCGCTGTCGCGCGCGCTCGGCGTCCCGCGCAGCCGGGCGCGCGAAATCGCGCTCGAATCGATGCTGGCGCACGGGATCGGCAGGCGTGGCTGAACGGGTCGCCCTCCCCGCAGAGGAGCAGGCCGCCACCGATACCGCGCGAGGTTGCCGTTTCCCTCCGTCTTCGCAGGGCGACGGCCTAGCCAAATCGCGCCTTTCGCACTAAAGGCGCCCGATGCATTTCCTCGACCAAGCCAAGATCTTCATAAAGTCCGGTGACGGCGGCCCCGGCGCCGTGTCGTTCCGGCGCGAAAAATATGTCGAATATGGCGGCCCCGACGGCGGCAACGGCGGCAAGGGCGGTGACATCGTGTTCGAAGCGGTCGCCGGCCTCAACACGCTGATCGACTTTCGCTATACCCAGCATTTCAAGGCGAGGCGCGGCACCCCCGGCGCGGGGCGCGACCGCACCGGCGCGGGCGGCCCCGATCTTGTGATTCAGGTGCCGATCGGCACGCAGATCCTCGACGACGACGAGGACCGCAGCCTGCTCGCCGACCTCACCAAGGAAGGCGAGCGCATCCATTTTCTGCGCGGCGGCGACGGCGGGCGCGGCAACGCGAGCTACAAGACTTCGACCAACCGCGCGCCGCGCCAGCACGGGCCGGGCTGGCCGGGCGAGGAAATGTGGGTATGGCTCCGACTCAAGCTGCTCGCCGACGCGGGCCTCGTCGGGCTGCCGAACGCCGGCAAGTCGACCTTCATCAACCAGGTGACCAACGCACAGGCGAAGGTCGGCGCCTATGCCTTCACGACGCTCCGCCCGCAGCTCGGCGTCGTCAGCCACAAGGGGCATGAGTTCGTCATCGCCGACATCCCCGGCCTCATTCAGGGCGCCGCCGAAGGCGCCGGGGTCGGCGACCGCTTCCTCGGCCATATCGAGCGCTGCCGCGTGCTGCTGCATCTCGTCGACGCGAACGACGAGGATGTCGCGACGAGCTATCGTATCGTGCGCGACGAACTCGAAGCCTATGGCGCCGACCTGATTGACAAGCCGGTGATCGTCGCGCTGAACAAGACCGACACGCTCGACGACGAACTGATCGCCGCGCTCTCGGCCGAACTCGAAGCCGAAAGCGGCCATCCGGTGATGGCGCTGTCGGGCGCAAGTGGCGCCGGTGTCGGTCCGGTGCTCGACAGGCTGCTCGAGATCATCGGCCCCGAAAAGCGCAACGTCGCCGAGAGCGACGATGGCGGCGAAACGGGCGACTGGTCGCCGGTCTAGGCCCGCACCGCCGCAGCCGCTCGCCGACGGCGCGGGCGCGGAAAACCCGTGGCGCGCTCAAGCCTCTGCGACCGGAATCGTCAGGCCGCGCTTCGCCAGGCCGAGCGCTACATTGGTCGTGAAGCGCCTGACATTGGCGTTCTCGCTCACCAGCCGCGACATCAGGGCGTCATAGGCCTCGGTATCCGGCGCGGTGACGATCAATATGAAGTCGGCTTCGCCCGTGACATAATAGGCCTGCTGCACCTGCTCTTCGGCAGCGAGCCAGCTCCGCAGCTGCGCCAGATGTTCGGGCCGTTCGCGCTCGATCTGCAGCGATACGATGAAGAAAGTCGGGCTCCCGATCTTGCGCGGATCGAGAATAGCGGTTTCGCGCTCGATCACCCCGAGGTCGCGGAGCCGGCGGAGCCGGCGCTGGATGGCGGAAGGCGACAGCGCAACCGTCCGGGCAAGCGTTTCCGATGTCGCCGCCGCATCGGCCTGCATGGCGTTCAGGAGTTGCCGGTCGAATCGATCGAGGTTTGTCATTACGTTGATCCAACGCAATAGCCGCATTTTTCAAAGATTATCCGCAAATTTATTGCACAGAACGCGGATTATCCTCAGCATCGCTCGATATATTGCGCCGTCCAACCTAACGACAGCCAGGAAACCAAAGATGCTCGACCATCTCGAAATTCGTACGCGCAAAATGACCGACTGCCTTGCCTTCTATCAAAAAGTCCTGGCCCCGCTGGGGTATGAATTTGCGGTCGACGGCCCTGCAAAAGGTTTTGGCCATGACGGCCGGCTCGATTTCTGGATCGTCGAGGGCGATCCGTCGACCGACGTCCATTATGCCTTCGGCGCGGCCACGCGGGCACTGGTTCGGCAGGCCTTCGGCCAGTGCAAAGGCCATGGCGGCATCCCCGACTGCCCACCCGCTCTGGCGCCGCACATCCATCCCGACTATTACGCCGGCTATGCCCGCGATCCCGACGGACGGCTGGTCGAATTCGTCTGTCATACAAAGGCTTGACGGTGGGCGACCGGCCGCGGGTTCAGGAACGAAACCGACCCCGGGATGCTTTTATCCTTGGAACAACAAGGAAAAACCGATGGCCAACCGCCGAATCGCACCGAACCTCATTCTCTGCGCGTCGCCTTTTCTCATCCTGACCGCCGTTCCCGTGCATGCGCAGGACAGTGACACTGGCGGCGAAAAACGCACGCGCGTCATCCTCGGCCCACAGCTGTCACCCTCGTGGCCGGGTGCGGACAAGTTCAGTGTCGGTCCCTATATCGACGTCTCGCGCACCCGCGCGCGCGAGTTCGAATTCGAGGCCCCCGACGAAAGCTTCGGATCGCCGTTCGTCCACACGGGCCATTTCGCCTTCGGCCCCGCCTTCGGTTTCATCGGCAAGCGCAAGGCGTCCGACATCGGTGCCGACTTGCCGAAGGTGGGTTTCGCGATCGAGGCGGGCGCCTTCGGTCAGGTCAATCTGACCCCCGAACTCCGCGTCCGCCTCGAGGGCCGCAAGGGTCTCAGCGGCCACAAGGGTTGGACCGGCGAAGTCAGCGCCGACTATGTTGAGCGCCAAGGCGACGACTGGCTCTTCTCGATCGGCCCGCGCGTGACGCTCGGCGATGCGAAATATTCCCGCGCCTATTTCGGCGTCACGCCCACCGCCGCCATCACGTCGGGCCTTCCCGCCTACGATCCCGGCGGGGGTGTCCAGTCGGTCGGCATGGCCGCGGGTTATCACCGGATGTTCGGCAGAAACTGGGGCGTCGCGGTCTACGGCCGCTACGACCGACTGATCGGCGACACGGCAGACTCGCCGGTAACGCGCCAACTGGGATCGCGCAGCCAGCCGTCGGGCGGTATCGCGCTCAGCTACACGTTCGGTGGCGACCGCTAACGACCGGAAGTTGCCGTCTCTTTTATCGTCACCCCGGACTTGATCCGGGGTCCATGACCTCAGCGCTGCGATGGATCCCGGATCAAGTCCGGGATGACGATTGTCCGGAATCCACCCCTAAGCCGGCTTCGGGAATATTATGCGAACGGGCGCTCCCGGGACATTCGCATTGGCGGAAGGCGCGCATCACGCTATCGGCGGCGCCATGAGCCTGTTTCCGCCCGCCGCCTGCCCCCGGCTGATCGTCAAGATCGGATCGGCCTTGCTCGTCGATCCGGCGGGCGCCGTGCGGCGCGACTGGCTCGCGGGCATCGCCGCCGATATCGCCGAACGGACACGCGCGGGCCAGCAGGTCGCGGTCGTCTCGTCGGGCGCGATCGCGCTCGGCGCGCGGCGGCTGGGGCTGACCAAGGGCGGACGTGCCAGTCTGGAGGACGCGCAGGCGGCGGCGGCGACCGGGCAGATCGCGCTGTCGCAGGTATGGGCCGAAGTGCTCGGCGCCGAAGGGCTGACCGCGGCGCAGATGCTCGTGACGCTCGACGATCTCGAGCATCGCCGCCGCTATCTCAACGCCGCCGCGACGCTCGACCGGCTGCTCAGCCTTGGCGTTGTGCCGGTCATCAACGAGAATGACAGCGTCGCGACCGAGGAAATCCGCTTCGGCGACAACGACCGGCTCGCCGCACGCGTCGCGCAGGCGGCGGCAGCGGGCGGCGTGATCCTGCTCTCCGATATCGACGGCCTCTACGACCGCAATCCCGCGCAGGAGGGTGCGAACCATATCGCGCGCATCGAACGCATCGACGCGGGCATCGAGGCGATGGCCGATACCGGATCGGCGTCGGGCATGGGGTCGGGCGGCATGGTGTCGAAGATCGCCGCCGCGCGCATCGCCAATGCCGCGGGTGCGCATCTCGCGATCGCATCGGGCCGGATCGACCGGCCGCTGTCGACCGAGGCGCGGCACAGCCTGTTCGTCGCCGAAAGGGGGGCGAGCGCGCGCAAGGCTTGGCTGGCCGGCGGGCTCACCGCCAAGGGCCGGGTCGAGATCGACGCCGGCGCCGCGCGGGCGCTACAGGGTGGCGCAAGCTTGCTCGCCGCCGGGGTGACCGCGGTCAGCGGCAGCTTCGCACGCGGCGACATCCTCGACATCGCGGGCCCCGACGGGCGCATCATCGCGCGCGGCCTGTCCGAATATCCGGGCGCCGACGCCGCGAACATCGTCGGGCTCGGCCGCGACGCGCAGGAAGCCGCGCTCGGCTATTCGCCGCGCAGCGCGATGATCCACCGCGATCATATGGTTCTTCTGTGACGCGCGTGCTTGCGATGACCGGCGCGACCGGTTTCGTCGGCGGCGCGACGATGCGGCAGGCGGTCGAGGCAGGATGGCACATCCGCGCGCTCACGCGCCGAATGCAGCCGGAGCGCGAAGGCGTGACGTGGATCGCGGGCGCACTCGACAAGACCGACAGCCTTGCGGAGATGGCAAGGGGCGCCGACGTCGTCATGCACATCGCGGGCGTCGTCAACGTACCGACCCGCGCGGCTTTCGAGGCCGGCAATGCGACCGCGACCGCCGATGTCGTCGACGCCGCGCGCAATGCCGGCGTAACGCGTTTTGTCCATGTTTCCTCGCTCGCAGCGCGCGAACCCGGTCTCTCCAATTATGGCTGGTCGAAGGAGCGCGCCGAGGCGGTCGTCAAGGCCAGCGGCCTCGACTGGACAATCGTGCGCCCGCCTGCGGTCTTCGGCCCCGGCGATACCGAGATGCTCGACCTGTTCCGCATGGCGCGGCGCGGCATCGCGCTGGTGCCGGGCGGACGCATGTCGGCGATTTATGTCGACGAACTCGCGCGGCTGCTCGTCACGCTCGCTGCCGACCGCGACGTCAGCATCGGTCAGATTTACGAGCCCGACGATGGTACGCCGGCCGGCTGGTCGCATCGTGGCTTCGCGCGCGCGGTCGCAAAGGCCGTCGGGCGGCAACGACTGTCGACGATCGCGACCCCCGCCCTTCTGCTCAAGGCCGGCGGAAGACTCGACAAGCTCGTGCGCCGCGACCGCGCCAAGCTCACCCCCGACCGCGCGCGCTATATCGCGCATCCCGACTGGGTTGCGACCGGAGGCGCCTGCCCTCCCCCCGATTTGTGGCGCCCCGAGCTGGCCACCGACGATGCGCTCGCCGAGACGGTGCGCTGGTATCGCCGCGAAGGCTGGCTCTGACATCGCCGGTACGGCGTCACCGTTCGCCAGTCGAAGCGTGCATTGCCAAGGGCGAAGCGTATGCCTAGATTTACGCCCATGACCGATAGTATCGCGAACACGCCCAACGATCCCGCCGGCCCCTGGGCCATCCCCGTGCGCCGGCCACTGCCCGGTGAGGACAAGCCCAAGGCAACGACCAGCTTTCCGCGCAAGGTCTGGAACCTGCTCGTCGGGATCAAGGATGCGCTCGCGCTCATCTTCCTGCTGCTCTTCTTTGTCGCGCTGTTTGGCCTGCTCGCAGGACGTCCCAACGCCGGCCTGCCGGTCAGCCAGGGCGCACTGCAGATCGAGCTCGACGGGATTGTCAGCGAACAACCGTCGGAGGTTGATCCGCTCGCCGCGCTGTCGGGCAGCGACCAGCTCAAGGAAATCCGCGTCCGCGACGTCGTCCATGCGCTGGAGGTCGCCGCCGACGACAAGCGCGTGACCTCGGTCGTGCTCGACCTCGACCGTTTCCTCGGCGGCGGGCAGGTCTCGCTCGCCGAAATCGGCGCCGCGGTCGACAAGGTGCGCGCGAAGAAGAAACCCGTGCTCGCCTTCGCCACCGCCTATACCACCGACAGCTACCAGGTCGCGTCGCACGCGAGCGAGATCTGGGCCGACGGCATCGGCGGCGTCGCGATCGCGGGTCCAGGCGGATCGCGCCTCTATTACAAGGGGCTGATGGACCGCCTCGGCGTCACCGCGCACATCTATCGCGTCGGCACCTTCAAGAGCGCGGTCGAACCTTTCCTGCGCAGCGACCAGTCGCCCGAAGCGAAGGAAGCCGACCTCGCCTATGCCGGCGTCCTCTGGGACAACTGGCTGAGCGACGTCAAAAAGGCGCGCCCGGCCGCCAAGGTCGATGCCTTCATCGCCGATACCGCAGGCGCCGTGAAGGCGGCAGGCAACGATCTGTCGCAGGCATCGGTCGACGCCGGGCTGGTCGACAAGGTCGGCAGCCGCATGGCGTTCAACCGCCGCGTCGCCGAGATCAGCGGCGCGGCCGACGATAGCAAGCCGTGGGAATATAATGCGATCCCGCTCGAGAACTGGGTCGCCGCCAATCCGCCTGCAACGAGCGGCAGCGCGATCGCCGTCGTCCCCGTCGTCGGCGAAATCGTCGATGGCGAGGCGCCCACCGGCGTCGCAGGCGGCGAGACCATCGCGCAGCATATCCTCGATGCCGCCGCCGACAGCGGCGTCAAGGCGATCGTGTTGCGCGTCGACTCGCCCGGCGGATCGGTGCTCGCATCGGAGGAAATCCGCCAGGCGCTGCTCGCGGCGAAGGCGAAGAAGCTGCCGATCGTCGTGTCGATGGCGAACGTCGCGGCGTCGGGCGGCTATTGGGTTTCGACCCCCGCCGACCGCATCTTCGCCGAGCCCGAGACGATCACCGGTTCGATCGGCGTGTTCGGCATATTGCCGAGCTTCGATCAGGCGCTCGCCAAGATCGGCGTCAACGCCGACGGCATCGCGACCACCCCGCTGTCGGGCCAGCCCGACGTGTTCGGCGGGGTGAACGACGAGTTCAACGCGCTGGCGCAGGCGAGCGTCGAGGATATCTATGCGCGCTTCACCGGCCTTGTCGCCAAGAGCCGCAAGCAGCCGCTCGACAAGATCCTGCCGATCGCCGAAGGGCGCGTCTGGGCGGGCGGCACCGCGCGCCAGATCGGCCTTGTCGACCAGTTCGGCGGCCTGCCCGACGCGCTCGCCGCCGCGGCGAAGCTCGCCAGGGTCGACGGCGATTTCCACGCCAAATATTTCGAGGACGAACCGAGCGAATTTTCGAAGATGCTCGCGAGCTGGTCGGGCGCCGAGGAAGAAACCGCCGCGCTCCCGCGCGGCTGGTTCGGCATCGCGGCGATGAACCGCCAGCTCACCGAGCGCCGGCTGGTGCAGGACATGACGATGCTGACGCAGGCGGGATCGGTGCAGGCGTCGTGCCTCGACTGCCGCGCGTACCTGCCCGCCGTGCCGCGGCCGGGCAAGGTCGAAGCGAAAGGCTTCTTCGCGACGATGGCGTTGCTGCTGAAATGATTATCCCCCTCCCGCAAGCGGGAGGGGAGATTACGCCGCTACGACATTTTCCTTGGCATGCGCCGCGATCGCATCAGCCATCGTGTCGACGAGCCCGAGCGGCAGGTCGTGCCCCATGCCAGGAATCGTCAGCAGCCGCGCGCCGGCGATATTGTCTGCCGTATCGCGCCCGCCCGGCAGCGGCACCAGCGGATCGTCCTCGCCGTGGATGACGAGCGTCGGCGCCTTGATGTCCTTCAGCATCGCGCGCCGGTCGCCGTCGGCGACGATCGCCGCCATCTGGCGCGCAACGCCCTGCGGGTACCAGCCACGCTCGAAGTCGGTGCGCACGCGGCGCTGAAGCCGTTCCTCGGTCGAAGGGTAGCCGGGGCTGCCGATGACGCGCGCGGCATTGACCGAATAGGCGATCAGCGCCTCCTTGTCGCCGCTCATCGGGCGATTGGCGAGCACGCGCATCGCCTCCTTCTGCGCGCGCGGCAGACGGCGATTGCCCGTCGTCGACATCACCGAAGCCAGCGACAAAACCCGTTCGGGATAGCGCGCGGCTATATGCTGCGCGATCATGCCGCCCATCGACACGCCGACGACATGCGCGCGGTCGATGCCGAGATGGTCGAGCAGGCCGATACCGTCGGCCGCCATGTCGGCGAGCGTATAGGCGGGGTGCACCGGCAGCCCGATCACCGATTTGACGATCATCCACTTCACGTTGGGAATGCCCGCCGCCTCGAAACGCGTCGACAGGCCGACATCGCGATTGTCGTAGCGGATCGTGCGAAATCCGCGTTCATTGAGCGCATCGACGAACTCGTCGGGCCAGAGCGTCAATTGACCGCCGAGCCCCATCACCAGCAATATGGCCGGCGCCTCGCGCGGCCCCTTGTCCTCATAGGTGATGCTGATGCCGTTGACGGTCGCCTGTTCGGTTTTCATGAAATTCCTTTGGCTGAAAAGATCAACTCGCCGTCGCGGGCTTGTAGTGCGCGGCGTCGGAGGTGAATTCGGCGCGGCCATATCCGGCGAGCTGACGCTCGATCCGGTGGACGAGACGGCGGTCGGCGAGACGGCGGATCACGGGCAGGCGTGAGGCGACGCGATATGCCGCCATCCGCCCTGCGATACCGAGCATCGTCGCGCCGTAGATGAGATGATCGCGGCGGCGCACCGGCACGCCGACATTCGCGGCGCGCTCCTCGTCGCCGGCGAGAAAGGCCTTCACGAAGAAGACACGGCTGACCGAATATTCGAGGCGGCGCTTGACCTGCCCCTTGGGCGACATGTCCTTCGACAGTTCGGCATCCATCGTCGCGCGCAGCAGCCCGCCGCAGACCTGATCGTCATATTCGTAGCGGAGCGTCGCGCTGCGCGTGCGCCAGATGCGAACGATCTCCTGCGGCGTGTCGGCGAGCAGATCCTCGGGCAGCCCCAAGAGGTAACAGCGATAGCGCGCAAGTTCGACGCGGCCGCGCTCGAGCCGCGTGAAGCGGGTGCGCCCCTTCGCCAGCACCTCCTGCGAAAGGAAATAGACGGGGATCAGCCCCGCAGGCATCTGGTCGAGCTGCGGGATCGGCATCCCGTAGGTTTCGGCATCCCACATGCCCGGCCGCGACAGCACATTGACCCGCACCATCGAATGCATCAGCCGCACCATCGCCGCCGCCTTGAATCCCGGCCCGAAGCGGTCGAGCGCACCGGGTAATCCGGTCGTGGCAAAGAAGGTTGCGGTCTCCTTCACCCGCCGCGCCGCGGTCGCATGGCCGAGTGTGCCGGTCAGCGCCATCGGCAGCGCCGAATATTTGTTGAGGAAGGTCGCGATAAAGGCGCCACGGATCAGGAAGGGCGAAAGGTTCGCGGTGGCGTTACGTTCATAGGCCGCACCTTCCTCGACCAGTTCCATGTCGAGCCAGTCGGGCTTCTGCTCCATCTCGCGGATCAGCGCGACCAGCTCGGGCGGCGCATCCTCGACCGCGTCGATGCCCCTGTCGCACGCATCGACGAGCATCGCGACGGTGCGCTGAAAGCCGTAGTGCGGCATCAGCGCCGCATAGGCGTCGCCCGTCCGGTCGCCGAGCATCGTATATTCGCGGATGCGGCCGAGCAGATCGGGATCGTCCAGATAGGCTGAGCGATCGATACTGCGGACGCGTCCGAGTTCGCTGACCGCATCGGCTTCGGGCGCCCAGCGCTCGGGCGCCCTGTCGAAATCGAAACGGCCGAACAGCTCGGGCAAGGCATCCGCCTGACCCCGCACCCGGCGTGCGATGGTGCTGACATCAGTGTTCATAATGCGAAACTGCCACAGTTTCGCGATTTGGCAAGCCTGTCGCTTGTCCTAGCCTTTTGGCCCGCGATAGGCGGGGAGCGCGAGCGACCAGTGGATCGCCGCGCCACGCAGGATGAACCCCGCAACCGCGCCCGCGACCGCAGCAACCGGCGTTCCCGTCCCCAGCCACTGCAGCAGCAGGAACAGCCCCGAGGCGAGCGCCGCCGCGGTAACATAGACTTCGGGCCGCATGATGATCGACGGTACCCCCGCAAGGATATCGCGAATCGTGCCGCCGACGCAGCCGGTGATCACCCCCATCATCAGCGCGGGCACGGGCGGGACGCCCCATGCCAGCGCCTTGGCAGTCCCGAACACGGCATAGGCGGCGAGCCCGACGGCATCGGCCCATTCGAGCAACTGCCCCTGCCACCAGCGTTCGGGCGTCAGCCACACGACGAGCGCGATCGCGATGCACACCGCCGCGATCGCGCCGTCCTGCACCCAGAACACCGGCGCGCCGATCAGAAGGTCGCGCACGCTGCCGCCGCCGACTCCGGTCACCAGCGCGAAGAAGGCCGCGGTCACCAGCGTCTGGCGCAGGCGCACCGCCATCAGCGCACCCGACAGCGCGAAGACGCCGATACCGACAAGGTCGAGCAGGCGAACGAGCGTTTGTGTATCCATCGCGCGCGGGGCTATCATCGCATGCGATAGCGTACAATGGAGAGGAAGCAGCCATGGAAGGTGGATGCACTTGCGGCGCGGTCCGCTATCGGCTGACTGCGCCGCCGATGATCGTTCACTGCTGCCATTGCCGCTGGTGCCAGCGCGAGACCGGCAGCGCCTTCGTGATCAACGCCGTGATCGAGAGCGGCCACGTCGAGGCCGCAGGCGCCTATGACCGCGTGATGACCCCGTCGGAAAGCGGCCGGGGACAGGAGATCATCCGCTGTCCGGCCTGCCGGATCGCGCTCTGGAGCCATTACCCCACCGCGGGCCGCCGCTCATCCTTCGTCCGGGTCGGCACGCTCGACGCCCCCGACCGATGCCCGCCCGATGTGCATATCTTCACCCGCAGCAAGCAGCCGTGGGTCGTCCTGCCCGGCGACGCAAGGGCTTTTCCGGATTTCTATCCATCGCCCGAGGGCGTGTGGAACGATGATGCGCGCCGCCGGTGGCAGGCGATGATGGCGGGCTGACTCCCGCCTATTTCGCCGCCGGCCGCACGCCCCCGACGATCGAGAGGACGATCGCGGTCACGGCGTTGCGGATTGCGGGTTCGGCCTTCGGCGCGAAGAAGGGCGAATGATTCGTCGGCGCGGGCTCGCCCTTTGCCTTGAGGTCGGCGAGCACGGCCGGATCATAGCCGCCGATGCCGAAGAAGAGCGACGGCACACCGGCGTCGACAAATTCCGAATAATCCTCGCTGCCCGACATCGGCGCCGCACTCGCGGGAGCAAAGACGAGGCTCTTGCCGAACACCGGGGTCAACGCCGCAACCGCAGCATTCGCCATCGCCTCGTCGTTCGTCATCACGCCGGTGCCGCTGAGATAGCGGATCGTCGGTTCGGGCGCCTTGCCCATCGCCGCAGCCGATTTCGCAACGCGGGCGGTTCCGTCCTGCAGCAGCTTGCGCACCTCGGCCGACTGCGAGCGCAGATTGACCTTCACCTCGGCGCTGTCGGGAATGATGTTCGGAGCGCTGCCCGCGTTGATCGCGCCGATCGTCAGTACGCCGAACACCGCCGGGTCCTTTTCGCGGCTGATCACCGTCTGCACGTCGGTGACAAAGCGCGCGGCGATCGGAATCGGATCGATCGTCGCCGCGGGCATCGAGCCATGTCCACCGCGGCCGTGAAAGGTGACCGAATAGCTGTCCGACGCCGACGATCCGGCACCCGCCTTGATCGCGACCACGCCGGCCGGCAAGTTCGACACATGCGCCGCGAAACCGAAATCGGGTTTCGGGAAGCGCGTGAACAGTCCGTCATCGAGCATCGCGCGCGCGCCCGTCAGCGGCTCCTCGGCAGGCTGGCCAATCAGCACCACCGTGCCCGACCAGCTGTCGCGCATGGCGGAGAGCGCCTGCGCGACGCCGACAAGATAGGCGACATGTGTGTCGTGCCCGCACGCGTGCATCACGGGCACATCCTTGCCCTCATAGGTCGCGCGCGCCTTGCTCGACCAGCCGAGCCCGGTCTTTTCCTCCATCGGCAACGCATCCATGTCGGCGCGAATGAGGATCGTCGGGCCCTCGCCATTTTTGAGCACGCCGACGACGCCCGTACCGCCGACCTTCTCGGTCACGGTGAAGCCCGCCTTGCGCAAATGCTGCGCGAGGATGCCGGCGGTGCGGACTTCCTGCATCCCGAGTTCGGGGTGCTCGTGCAGATCCTTGTAGATCGCCTCGAGCGC
Organism: Sphingopyxis sp.; assembly: GCA_017745175.1. Taxonomy (GTDB): domain Bacteria; phylum Pseudomonadota; class Alphaproteobacteria; order Sphingomonadales; family Sphingomonadaceae; genus Sphingopyxis. The sequence continues at coordinate 35,030 of JAGHZY010000038.1, forward strand.
CGGGTAATTCTTGTCGAGCAGCGCCGCGAGCCGCGCGTTGGCGGCACCAAGGTCGGGTGCCGCCTGCGCGCTGGTCGCCATGAGGGGGAGGGCCAGCGAAGCCGCTGCCCAGAGCCCGTGCTTCGCCATCATATTCTCCCCCAATATCTTGTTTTCGTCAGACGTGGATCGGCTTGCCCGTCACCGCCATCGCGGCTTCCTTGATCGCCTCGCTATGCGTCGGGTGCGCGTGGCAGGTGTAGGCGATGTCTTCGGACGTCGCGCCGAATTCCATCGCCTGCGCCGCCTGCGCGATCATCGTGCCCGCGACGCTGGCGATGCACCAAACGCCGAGCACGCGGTCGCTCTTGGCATCGGCGATCACCTTCACGAAGCCCTCGGGCTCGTGGTTGGTCTTGGCGCGGCTGTTGGCGAGCATCGGGAATTTGCCGACCTTGACCTCACCCTTTTCCTTCGCCTGCTCCTCGGTCAGGCCGACGCCGGCGATTTCGGGCCAAGTGTAGACGACCGACGGGATGACGTCGTGGTTCACGATGCCGGTCAGTCCGGCGATATTTTCGGCGCAGGCGATGCCTTCGTCCTCGGCCTTGTGCGCGAGCATCGGACCGGGGATGACGTCGCCGATCGCCCAGATGCCGGGGACCTGCGTCGAGAAGTCATGATCGGTTTCGATCTGGCCGCGCTGGTTGACCGCGAGGCCTGCCTTGTCGAGGCCGAGCCCGTCAGTGTTCGGGCGGCGCCCGATCGACACGAGTACGACATCGGCTTCGAGCGTTTCGGCGTCGCCGCCAGCGGCGGGCTCGAGCGTGAGTACGGCCTTCTTGCCCTTGACCTCGGCCTTGGTGACCTTGGTCTTCAGCTTGAATTCCATGCCCTGCTTCTTGAAAATCTTGTTGGCTTCCTTGCGAACGTCGCCGTCCATGCCGGGCAGGATCTGGTCAAGGAATTCGACGACGGTGACCTTGGCGCCGAGGCGGCGCCACACGCTGCCGAGTTCGAGCCCGATCACGCCGCCGCCGATGACGACCATGTGACCCGGAACCTTCGCGAGCTCGAGCGCGCCGGTCGAATCGACGATGATCTGCTTGTCGTTATCGACCTCGACGCCCGGAAGCGGGGTCACCGACGAGCCCGTCGCGATGATGATATTCTTGGCGCGCACCGACTTGCCCGCGACTTCGACGCTGTCCTTCGACGTGAACCGGGCGTAGCCCTTGAGCCAGTCGACCTTGTTCTTCCTGA
>JAGHZY010000039.1 GCA_017745175.1 Sphingopyxis sp.
ACTTCGCCCTGCTCGTCGACGGCCTCGCCGCCGAGCGCGAGCAGGGCATCACGATCGACGTCGCCTATCGCTTCTTCGCGACCGAGAAGCGCAAGTTCATCGTCGCCGACACGCCCGGGCACGAACAATATACCCGCAACATGGTGACCGGCGCCTCGACCGCCGACCTCGCCGTGATCCTGATCGATGCGCGGAAGGGCGTGCTCACGCAGACGCGCCGCCACAGCTTCCTCGCGCACCTGATCGGCATCAAACATATCGTGCTCGCGGTGAACAAGATGGACCTTGTCGGCTACGACAAGGCCGTGTTCGACCGGATCACGCTCGCGTATCGTGCCTTCGCGAGCGAGATCGGCATTACGAATTTTACCGCGATCCCGATCTCGGGCTTCAAGGGCGACAATATCACCGCGCTCTCGGACAATACGCCGTGGTTCAAGGGGCCAGCGCTGATCGAACATCTCGAGAATGTCGAGATCGGTGCCGCCGCCGACGAAGCGAAGCCGTTCCGCCTGCCGGTGCAATGGGTCAACCGCCCGAACCTCGATTTCCGCGGCTTCTCGGGGCAGCTTGCGAGCGGCAAGGTCCGGCCCGGCGACGCCGTGCGCATCTTGCCCAGCGGCAAGACGACGACCGTCGACCGTATCGTCACGCTCGATGGCGACCTCGACGAGGCGGTCGCAGGCCAGTCGGTCACGCTGACGCTGGCCGACGAGGTCGACTGCTCGCGCGGCGACGTCATAGCCGCCGCCGATGCGCCGCCCGAAGCCGCCGACCAGTTCGAGGCGACGCTCGTCTGGATGGCCGACGAGGCGATGATCCCCGGCCGCGCCTATTGGCTGAAGCTCGCGACGCAGAGCGTCTCGGCGACGGTGCAGGCGCCGAAGTATGAGATCAACGTCAATACGCTCGACCATCTCGCGGCAAAGACGCTAGACCTCAACGGCATCGGCGTCGTCGAACTGTCGACCGACAAGCCGATCACCTTCGAAGCCTATGGCGACAATCGCACGCTCGGCGGCTTCATCCTGATCGACAAGCTCACCAACGCGACCGTCGCCGCGGGTATGCTGCACTTCAGCCTCCGCCGCGCGCAGAATGTCCATTGGCAGGCGACCGACATCGATCGCGACATGCGCGCGAACCTCAAGAACCAGCGCCCCGCGCTGCTCTGGTTCACGGGCCTCTCGGGGTCGGGCAAGTCGACGATCGCGAACCTCGTCGAAAAGAAGCTGCACCGGATGAACCGGCACAGCTTCCTGCTCGACGGCGACAATGTCCGCCACGGGCTCAACCGCGACCTGGGGTTCACCGAGGCCGACCGGATCGAGAATATCCGCCGTGTCGGTGAGGTCGCCCGGCTGATGTCGGACGCGGGGTTGATCGTGATCACTGCCTTCATCTCGCCCTTCCGCGCCGAACGCGAGATGGTGCGCAGCATGTTGCCTGAAGGCGAGTTCCTCGAAATCTTCATCGATACGCCGCTCGCCGAAGCCGAACGCCGCGACGTCAAGGGCCTCTACAAGAAGGCGCGCGCCGGACAGCTCAAGAATTTCACCGGGATCGACAGCCCATACGAGGCGCCCGAAAATCCCGAAATCCGCATCGACACGACCGCGATGACGCCCGAAGAGGCGGCGGACCTGATCATCGATCGCTTGCTGGGATAGGGACGTGCGTGAGGGAAAATGACGAACAGCTCGCCGAACGGCTCGCAACCGCTGCAGGAGCGATCCTGCTCGGTCTGCGCGATCGGGGCGGTCTCGAGGGCAAGGCGCTGGGGAGGGCGGGCGACGAGCAGGCGAACGCTATGCTGTGCCGCGAAATCCGCGCCGCGCGCCCGGACGACGCCCTCCTGTCCGAAGAGGAGAAGGACAATGTGGCGCGCTGCGGCCAGAGCCGCGTCTGGATCGTCGACCCGCTCGACGGCACGCGCGAATATGGCGAAGGCCGTGACGATTGGGCGGTGCATGTCGCGCTCGCCGTCGACGGCGTCGCGACGGTCGGCGCAGTTGCGCTGCCCGGGCTGGGTATCACGCTGACCTCGGGCGCGCCGGCGCCGTTGCAGCCGGCGAACCTGCCGCTCAAGATGCTGGTGAGCCGCACGCGTCCCGCCGCCGAAGCGGTCTTCGTCGCTGAACGCATCGGCGCCGACCTGCTCGCGATGGGGTCGGCGGGCGCCAAGGCGATGGCGGTCGTGCGCGGCGAAGCCGATATCTATCTCCACACCGGCGGCCAGTATGAATGGGACAATTGCGCCCCCGTCGCGGTGGCGCAGGCAGCTGGCCTCCATGTCAGCCGCGTCGACGGGTCGCCGATCCGGTACAACAACGTCGATACCTATTTGCCCGACCTGCTGATCTGCCGGAAGGAACTCGCCGACGACGCCCTGCGCCTTGCCGCACAATATTCGCCGGCAGAGTAAGGCCTCGCGCGAAACGCCGGTTGTCAGCCGGAGCGACACGTCCTATTTCGGTTGCATCAAGAAACCGAATACGGGAGATGCGCGATGACCGACCTGCCTGAAACCAACCTCACCATGCTGACGCTCGTGAAGCCCGAAGGGCAGCTCGAAGTGTCGCTCGAACGTCGCCCGATGCCGGCGCCGAAACCGCATGAAGTGCTGGTGAAAGTGCTCGCCGCGCCGATCAACCCGTCGGACCTCGGCCTGCTGTTCGGCGGTGCCGACATGTCGACCGCGCGCGCGTCGACCAGGGACGGCCTGCCGCTGATCACCGCGGACGTGCCGCCCGCGGGTATGCGCGCGATGGGTGGGCGCATCGGTGATGCGCTCGCGATCGGCAACGAAGGCTGCGGCACCGTCGTCGCGGCCGGGGATTCGCCCGAAGCGCAGGCGCTTCTCGGCAAGACGGTCGCGCTGCTTGGCGGCGAGATGTACGCTGAATATCGCTGCCTGCCCGTGCAGATGGTAATGCCGCTGCCCGACGGCACCGATCCCGCCGACGGCGCCTCCTGCTTCGTCAACCCGCTTACCTCGCTCGCCTTCACCGAGACGATGCGGATGGAGAATCACAGCGCGATCGTCCACACCGCCGCGGCGTCGAACCTTGGCCAGATGCTCGTCAAGATTTGCGCCAAGGACGGTATTCCGCTCGTCAACATCGTGCGCAGCGACGCGCAGGTCGAAATCCTGAAAGGCATCGGCGCGAAATATATCGTCAACAGCAGCGCCGACGATTTCATGGAGCGGCTCGTCGATGCGATCGTCGAAACCGGCGCAACGATCGGTTTCGATGCGACCGGCGGCGGCAAGCTTGCCGGACAGATCCTCACCGCGATGGAGGCGGCCGCGGTCAAGCGCATGACGACGTACAGCCGCTACGGTTCGGACACGTTCAAGCAGGTCTATATCTACGGCGCGCTCGACCTGTCGCCGACGACCTTCTCGGCGCGCAGCTTCGGCCTGACCTGGGCGCTCGGCGGCTTCCTGCTGACGCCCTTCATGGCGAAGGCGGGGATGGAGACCGTGGGCCGGATGCGGAAGCGCGTCGTCGACGAACTCACGACGACCTTCAAGAGCCACTACAGCCACGAAATCTCGCTGACCGATGCCTTGAACGTCGACACGGCGCAGGCCTATAATGCGAAGCGCACGGGCGAGAAATATCTCATTCGTCCGTAGGGCTCCGGCATCGCCCGGAGGGGGTAGGGACAGGCTGGGGGAATTGGATGCGCAGAGGCTTTTTGTGGATGGGCGCCGTTGTGATAGGCGCGTCCGCGGTCGCATCGGCGGTCGCGGCGATGCAGGCAAAATCTTTGGACATCGTCGGAGAAATGGGATTGAAGCCGGGCCGCTGGCACACGACGATCCAGATCGTCGATGCGGCCATTGTCCCGACGCCCGGTCGACCGGTCCCCGCGGGGGCCGCAGAACGGCTGAAGCAGGCGATCGGTTCGTCGATGGACACCGAAGATTGCATTGGCTCGATACGGCCCGCAGGCAGCGATCTGGTGTTGCCCGGGATCAAGATTGAAGCCGCCTGTGTTCTGGGCGAGGTCGAGGCAGATCAGCGTATCCTGCGGATCAAGGGCACTTGCGGTTCAATGGCCGATGGGTTCAAGGCCGATATGAATGTGCAGGCGGCACATTCCGCAACGGCTATGACGGCGAATGTTGAAAGCCTGGCCTTCTCGGAAGGTGTCGGGTTCAGCACGCGAATAGTGGTAACCACGAACAGCAAATATATGGGGCAATGCCCGGCCAGCTGACCGATGCCCTAAAATCGGGCGACCATGAAAAAGCAGTCAGCGCTTCATGCACTGGCGCGCATCGTCGCGCTTGTACTCGCTGCAATTCCAAAGCGCCTTTTCGAACCCCGCCTTGTCGTCGCGGAGGTAGGAAAAGCTCATCGCCGCGCGCTGCGTGTCGCTCATCGCGTCGCTGTCGGGTTTGAGCACCGGATTGGTCCAGCCCATGAACTTGCAATAGGGCTTGTCGCCGCAGAGGCGCAGCGCCGTGGTGACGAAGCTTTCGGGCGCCGCCTTGCGATCGAGCTGCGTGTAGATGGTATCGCGGCCCGCGCTCTCGCCGGCGCCGGTCACGACGCGTGCTTCGCCGACCGCCGCATTGGCATCAACCCCCGTCGCGACGTCGGTCGGCAGGCCGAGCGCGATGGCGTGGAGCGGCGAGATGGCGGCGAGCTTCGCGACCGGTCCGTCGCTGCCCGACACCGCGCCGCGGAACGCGCCGGGCGTGCCCCAATAGCCCGGCCAGCGGAAGAAGAGATGCGTATCGACGATCGCGATCTTCTCGAGGCTGTCGCTCCAGTAGGGGCGCACCCAGTCGGTGTGATAGTGGGTGGCAAGGCCGACGGGCGGATAGGTGCCGCCCGACAGCATCATATCGGCATTATTGCGCGCGCGTTGCCATGCGGCATCCGAATAGCGTCGGTTGAGGGCTCCGTCGCAAGTGAAGGTGAACTGACACCCTGTCGTGCGTTCCGAGCCCTGAAACACCACGCCGCAGATCGATTTTGGGAAGGCGGGATGGCGCGCACGGTTGATCACGACCTGGCCGACCGCTTGCTGCCCCTTGGCATCGTCGCCGGCCTCGTAGATCATTGCGGCGGCCAGGCAGTCGCGCGCACGCGCCTTCGCGTCGCCGCTGCCGGCGTAGACGAACGGCCGCGCCGCGACGAAGCCCTTGGTGATCAGCGCGACTTCGGCGTTCTGCGCGCGCGCATCATCCTCGGTAACCGGCGCCAGTACCATGGGCTGGACTTCGGGCACGATGTCGGCGGGCGGTGCGACCGGCTGCCGATGCGCGGTGTGCTTTCCCGCACCGGTCGAATGGCTTGCATGGAGCACCGCCACCACCGTCGCGACCGCGATCAGGACGAACAGCCAGCCCGTCCAGTCGCGCCGCGAGGGCAACGCCGTTTGATCGTCTTGGGGATGCACGAGCGGTCCTCAGATCTCCGGGAGGAAATCGGGAACCGAGAGGTAGCGCTCGCCCGTGTCGTAGTTGAAGCCGAGCACGCGCGTGCCCGGCGGCAGTTCGCCGAGCTTCTGCGCGATGGCCGCGAGGGTGGCGCCCGACGAGATGCCGACGAGCATGCCTTCCTCGGTCGCGGCGCGGCGCGCGAAATCCTTGGCCGCCGCGGCATCGACCTTGATCACGCCGTCGAGCAGGTCGGTGTGCAGGTTGCGCGGGATGAAGCCGGCGCCGATGCCCTGGATCGGGTGCGGCGCGGGCTGGCCGCCCGAAATCACCGGCGAGGCTTCGGGCTCGACCGCATAGACCTTCAGGTTCGGCCAGTGCTGTTTGAGGAATTGCGCCGTGCCGGTGATATGGCCGCCGGTGCCGACGCCGGTGATCAGCACGTCGATCGGCGTGTCCTTGAAGTCGGCGAGGATTTCGGGGCCCGTCGTGCGGACGTGGACGTCGATATTCGCCTCATTCTCGAACTGCTGCGGCATCCACGCGCCGGGGGTCGTCTCGACCAGCTCGATCGCACGCTCGATCGCGCCCTTCATGCCCTTTTCGCGCGGGGTCAGGTCGAAGGTCGCGCCATAGGCGAGCATCAGCCGGCGGCGTTCGAGCGACATGCTTTCGGGCATGACGAGCACGAGCTTGTAGCCCTTGACCGCGGCGGCCATCGCGAGGCCGATGCCGGTGTTGCCCGACGTCGGCTCGACGATGGTGCCGCCGGCTTTCAGGCTGCCGTCGCGTTCGGCCGCCTCGATCATCGCAAGGCCGATTCGATCCTTGATCGACCCGCCGGGGTTGCTGCGCTCCGACTTTACCCAGACTTCGGCGTCGGGGAACAGTTTGGCGACACGGATGTGCGGCGTATTCCCGATGGTATCGAGGATCGAATTGGCTTTCATGATCGGTGCGCTCTTTCCTTGAACTCGAAACGCGGGTCGCGGCGGACGCGATTCGGCCAGTCGCCGGCGCGGAGCCAGCGTGCCTCGTCCGCCAGCACCGGCGTCGGCGCGGGTTGTAACGAGGCGAGCAGATACTGTCCATAAGGCCAGTCGCCGATCCCCGAGTCGGCGTTGATATGACCGAAGGGGCCGGCGTTGACGAAGCGCGCGTCCCAGTGCCGCGACAGGCGCCAGACATGCGCGGTCTTGGCATAAGGATCGTCGTCGCTCGCAACGACGATCATCGGCACTTGCGACGACAATGCGGGCGAGTCGGTGAAGGTCGCGACGCGTGCGTCGCGGCGCAGTTCCGAGAGGTCGGGCGGCGCGACGAGCAGCGCGCCGGCGATGCGATCGCGCGCGATGCTGCTGGCACCGGCGTACCAGTGCGCGAAGGCATGGCAGCCAAGGCTGTGTGCCGCGATGAGGACGGGGGCGTGTTCGGCACCGATCGCATCGGCGATCCGTTCGACCCACTGATCCTTCAGCGGTTCGTCCCAGCTGCCGAGCTCGATCCGCTCGCAGTCGGCGAAGCTGCGCTCCCAGAGGCTCTGCCAGTGGGTCGGGCCGCTGTTGTAGAGGCCCGGTATTGTGAGGATTTTATGGCGGATATTGGATGCGTGCATGGCGGTCGCTCCATCGTGGGGAGAGAGGGGAACCGCGGTGACGGGTGCATCCTGTTTAACTCAACTGAATAAATTGACAATAGACTTTGGACGAAATGAGCGTCGGACGCGGCGGATGGTTTCGACGCTATTCGCCTGCCTGTCGAAACTGGGGTTCGAAGGTGCGCGCGCGCTTGAGTTCGGGGAAGATCCAGGCCCAGAGTGCGGTCACGCCGATCGCCGCCGCGCCACCGGCGACGACGGCACCGACCGGGCCGAGTGCTGCCGCCATCGCGCCCGCGCGCATCTCGCCGAGCTCGTTCGACGCCGAAATCGCGAGTCCCGAAGCGGCGCTGACCCGGCCACGCATATGGTCGGGCGTGTTGAGCTGGATCAGCGTGCCGCGCACGAAGACCGAGAACATGTCGGCGGCGCCCATCAGGACGAGCACGCCGAGCGAAAGGATCAGGTCGGTCGACAGCCCGAAGATCATCGTGCCGGCGCCGAACGCGGCGACCGCCCACAGCATCTTCACCCCGACATTGCGCTCGATCGGACGGATGGCGAGACCGACGGCAACCGCGACCGAACCCACAGCGACCGCGGCGCGCATCAATCCGGCACCTTCGGGACCGGCGTGCAATATGTCGCGGGCGAAGACCGGGAACATCGCGGTCGCGCCAGCGAGCAGCACGGCGAACAGGTCGAGGGTGATCGTGCCGAGCAGGAAGCGCTCGATCCACACGAATTGCAGCCCGTCGACCATTTCGCGCAGCGGGTGGCGGCGGACTTCGGCAGGCGGCGGGAGGACCTGCCGCACGCGGCTGAGCGTGAAGGCCGATATCGCCAAGAGGATCGCGGAGAAGGCATAGACCGAACCGGGATGCGCGGCATAGATAAGGCCGCCGGCTGCCGGGCCGATCACCGACGCCGATTGCCACGCGATGCTGCTCATCGCGATCGCGCGGGGCAAGACGGCGGGTGGGACAATATTGGGTGCGATCGCGCTCATCGCGGGGCCCGAAAAGACGCGCGCGACGCCGTGCAGCGCGGCGAGGCCGAAAAGCAGCGGCAGCGTGAGGCCGTCGGTCCAGGTGAACCAGCCGAGCGTCGTGGCGATGAGTATGTCGATGAGGTTCGAGAAGATCGCGACGCGGCGCCGCTCGAACCGGTCGGCGGCCCAACCGGCGACCGGGGTCAGGATCGCGAGCGGAACGAACTGGAACAGACCGAGCAGCCCGAGCTGGAACGAGGCTTCCTTGATCGACATGCCATAGTCGGTGCGCGCGGTGTCATAAAGCTGGTAGCCGATCACCACGACCATCGCGATCGTCGCCATCACCGCGGTGAAGCGCGCGAGCCAGAAATAGCGAAAGTCGGGAAAGCTGAGCGGAGAGGGAGCTTTGGGCGTCGCTTCCGGCATTACCGGATCTTCGCCTTCGGGGGGAGGGATCGTCGCCATTGGTGATCGCCGTAGCCCGCTTTTCGTCGCTGTCCAGATGGCATGGCCCTGCCGTTCGTCGATTATCGGATGCCATCGATACGGCTCGCTGGCACAAGCGCGGGCACAGGAGTCAGGGAGATATTCGAATGAAAAGCAAATTTGCCCGTTTCGGCGGCGCCGCAATGGCTGCGACCTTGCTGGTACTGACCGCGTGCAACGCGTCGGACAACAGGTCGGCGAGCGCGTCGGGCGCGAAGAGCTGGACCGAATTTCGCGACAATTTCCTGAAGGGCTATTTCCCGCTCAACCCCAATTTCGCCGTCTATCAAGGCAAGCATGAGTTCGACGGCCAACTCCCGGACTGGTCGCCCGACGGCCTCGAAAAACAGGCCGCCTATCTCGAAAAGGCGATCGCCGACGCGAAGGCCTTTGACGGCGAGATGACCGGTGCCGAGAAGTTCGAGCGCGACTATCTGATCCACGTTGCGCAGGGACAGCTCTTCTTCCTCCGCGACACCGATTTCGCGCAGAAGAACCCCGCCTTCTACACCGGCGCGCTCGATCCCAACGTCTATATCGCGCGGCCCTACGCCGATGCCACGACGCGGATGAAGGCGTTCATCGCCTATGCCGAAAAGGTTCCGGCGGCGGCGGCGCAGATCAAGGCGAACCTGAAGCTGCCGCTGCCCGCAACCTTCGTCAAATATGGCACCGCCGGCTTCGGCGGCTTCGCCGACTATTACAAGGGCGACGCCAAGGCGGCCTTTGCCTCGGTCAAGGACGCGGCGTTGCAGAAGCAGTTCGACGAAGCCGCCGCGAAGGCGGGTGCGGCGATGACCGACCTTGCCAAATATGTCGGATCGCAGCCGGGCACCGCCGACGGTTACGCACTCGGCGCTGACAAGTTCGCAAAGATGATCCTGACCAACGAGGGCGTCGACACCCCGCTCGACGAGCTCGAGCGCATCGGTCAGGCCGATCTCAAGCGCAACCAGGATGCGCTGAAGGCGGCGTGCGCAACTTACGCCGCCGGCATGACGATTGCCGACTGCATGAAGAAGATGAATGACGACAAGCCCGCCGACGGCCCGGTCGCCGAGGCGCGGCGCCAGTTGCCGGTGCTGCGCGCCTTCCTGATCGAAAAGGACATTGTCAGCATCCCGGGCACCGAGCAGGCGCAGGTCGAGGAATCGCCGCCGTACAACCGGCAGAACTCGGCCTATATCGACATTCCCGGACCCTATGAGAAAGGCCTGCCGTCGGTCTATTACATCTCGCCCCCCGACCCGGCGTGGGACAAGCGGACCCAGCTCGATTTCGTGCCCGGCCGCAAGGATCTGATGTTCACCTCGGTGCACGAAGTGTGGCCGGGGCATTTCCTGAACTTCCTCCATTCGAACCGGTCGGAAAGCATCTTCGGCAAATTGTTCGTCGGTTACGCCTTTGCCGAGGGCTGGGCGCATTATACCGAGGAGATGATGTGGGACGCCGGGCTCGGCGAGGGCGATCCCGAAACGCATATCGGCCAGTTGTCGAACGCGCTGCTGCGCGACTGTCGCTATCTGTCGGCGATCGGCCTGCACACGCGGGGGATGACCGTCGCGGAGTCGGAAAAGCTGTTCAAGGAACAATGCTATCAGGACGAGGGCAACGCGCGCCAGCAGGCGGCGCGCGGCACCTATGACCCCGCCTATCTCAACTACACGATGGGCAAGCTGATGATCCGCAAGCTGCGCGACGACTGGACAAAGGGCGACAAGACGAAGTGGAAGGCCTTCCACGACGAATTCCTGTCATACGGCGGTCCGCCGATTCCGATGGTGCGCGCCGCGATGATGAAGGAGAAGGCGCCGAAGGCGGTCTTCTGAAGCCGCGCCGGGGCCTCGCCCGCTATTGCCTTTCGTGCCGGTCAGGCCGGGGGCGCGCGCAACCGGGCGACGAAGAAGCCGTCGAGGCCTCCGGCGTCGGCGAGCATGGCGGGCAGGGTGCGAATGAAACCTTGCCCGTCAGCGACAATCGCGGCAGGCAGCTCATCGGTGCGCGCCGGATCGATCGACCAGCGCTTGTGACGATCGAGGAAGGCGGACAGCTGATCTTCACCCTCGGCACGCTCGAGCGAGCAGGTGGCATAGACGAGGATTCCGTCCGGCTTGACCCAGCCCGACGCGCGTTCCAGCAGCCCGGCCTGCAATGCTGCCATGTCGGCAATCTGCCGGGGTTCGACCCGATGGAGCACGTCGGGATGGCGGCGGAAGATACCGGTCGCCGAGCAGGGCGCGTCGAGCAGCACGGCGTCGGCCCGGCCCTCGGGCGCCCACGAGCGGATATCGCCCTGAACGACCTCGGCCGAAAGGCCGGTGCGTTCGATATTGGCGCGCAGCCGTTCAAGCCGTTTCGCGCTGGCATCGACCGCGATGACGTTCCAGCCCGCTGCGGCTAGCTGCATCGTCTTGCCGCCCGGCGCGGCGCACAGGTCGAGCACGGTCCGGCCTTCGCCGGCCCCGAGCAGGCGGGCTGGCAGGCTCGCCGCGAGGTCCTGCACCCACCATCCGCCCTCGCTGAAACCAGGCATCGTCTCGACCGCTTGGCCGCGGGGCAGGCGGCGATGACGCGGCGCGAAGGAGACCGCGTCGGGCCATTCGTCGACGCCGGGTTCGCTGGCAAAGCTGAGGTCGATCGGCGGCGGCGCGCTCCAGATCGCCTCGGCCGCCTCGACCATCTTCAAATCCCATTGCTCGGCCCAGCGTTCGGCGGTGGCAAGGGGAAGCGTGGCGCGTTCGGGGAGCTGCCATTCCTCCTGCTGCGCACGCGACAGGATCGCGTGGACGAGCCGACGCGGGCCGCCGTCGACAAGCGGCAGGGCGGTCGACACGACCGCGTGACCGGGACTCTTCAGCACCAGAAGCTGCGCCAGCGCAATCCGCAGTACCGCGCGCGACTTGACATCGTCGGGAAGTATCTGCGCCGTCGCACCGTCGATCAGCGCGTCGATGTCGACCATCCAGCGCAATGCTTCGGCCGCGATCGCCACCGCGAAAGCCCGATCGGCACCCGTCAGGCCCTGTGCCGCCGCGTGCATCGCGACGTCGAGCGGATCGCCGCGGCGCAGGATCGCATCGATCAGGCGCAACGCGGCGCGGCGCGGCGCCATGCCGGGGGGATTGGCTTCGCCGGCCGATCGGCGGCGGCGCGGGGGGCGGCGATCAGCCATCGAGGGAAACGACGTGGTTGGCGTGACGCATCGAAAATCCTATATCGGGATCATCATGACCGACAATGATCCGAACGCGACCATCGGCGGAACGCCGCGCGCTGTAAAGCGCCCCGACCATGTGAAGGCGCCGGCGGGGTGGACGAGCAGTCCGGTTCCGGCACCGAGGCCCGTTCGCGAGGACAAGGCCGAGGATCAGCCCGGCGGGCGCAACCCCGTGCGCTATGGCGATTGGGAGCTCAAGGGGGTGGCGGTCGACTTCTGAACCCGGCGCCGGCGAAGCCTGGCGCTTTCCTGCCCATGCCTATGCCTGCCCGGAATCAAATGGCCGCCCCTACCTCGGGTAAGGGCGGCCATCCGTTTGTCTGTCGGCCTTCAGACGGCGGGCACTTCGATGTTGAGCGGCATCTTGCCGCTCTTGATCTGCTCGGCGAACACTTCGCGCATCAGCTGCAACGAGAAGAGGTGGGCGAAGATCAGGGCGAGGATGCCGTTCTGCGTCAGCTTGCGCAGCACGTCGCCGCGCAGTTCGCGCAGCTTGTTTTCGTCGACCATCTGGAAGCCGCGATAGACATAGGGCTTGTCATTGCCTTCCTGCTGGATCGCGACTTCGCCGTCCATCAGCAGGTCGGCCTTCTTGAGTTCTTCCATGAGCAGGCCGGTACGCTGGCCCGCTTCCTCGAAATTCTTGCAGAATTCGAGCACGGCCTGGACCTGTTCCGAGGGCTGGCCGTCGACGAACAGCGGGTCGCCCTCGTCGAACTTGCCGAGCGCGCCCGAGGTCGGGTCGAAGCACAGCGACAGGTCTTCCGAATCGGGCTGAAGGCGCGCGAGCAGGAAGGGATAGCGACGGATGTAGGCCGGAACATAGACCGGGTTGATCAGCTTGCCCTGGTCGTCGACGAAGGTGTTGATGCCTTCGTTGAGCCCCATCAGCGCCAGCGGAACCGGGTTCTCGCCGGCCGAAAACACGATCGGGAAAAAGCGGCAGGCCGAGACGAATTCGTCGGACGTCAGCGGGATTGCATGCTGACCGACGAGGAATTCGGCGGCTTCAAGCGGGCGCGCGTGGAAATCGGCATGCTCGACGCTCGAAAGCGGGACGAGGTCCTTGTAGAAGATCGGCAGATTGGCAGGTGCGGGCGCGGTGGCCATGTTTGAGCTCCGGTAAGGGTCCCGCGGGGCAGGACGAAAAGGATATAGCGCCTTATTGGCCTGCGCCGCGCGGCGCAAGGGGGCGATGACTCGCTTCCGGCGCGTTCGGGCGAGGCGTCACCCGATCAGCTTGCCCGGGTTGAATATTCCGGCCGGATCCAGCCCGGTCTTGACGGCGCGGAGCGCGGCGAGGCGTGCCGGGCTGTCGAGTTCGGCCAATATGTCGCGCTTCATCTGGCCGATGCCGTGCTCGGCCGAAATCGATCCGCCGAGTTCGAGAACATGCGAATAGACGAGCCTGCTGACTGCCTCTCCATGCTCTGCCAGCCATTCGGCGCCGTCGATGCCCGTGGGGGGCTGGACATGGTGATGGACATTGCCGTCGCCGAGATGGCCGAAGGAAAGCGCACGGGTTCCCGGAAAGGTCCGGGCGAGGCGGCGCGGATTTTCCGCGATGAAGGCGGGCATCTGCTCGACCGGCACGCTGACATCGTGCTGCAGCGCCGGCCCCTCTGCGCGTTCGGCCTCCGAGATCGAGTCGCGCAGCCGCCAGAATGCGTCGCTTTCGCTATCATTTTTGGCGATCACGACATCCCGGATCAACCCGGCGTCGAGCGCGGCTGCAAGCTGCGCTTCCAGTTCCTCGTTCAATGCCGCGTCGCTCTCCCCGGCGAGTTCCAGAAGGACATACCATGGCTGTGCGGTCGCAAGCGGCGCACGGGTCTGGGGGATATGGCGCAAGACCGCGTCGAGGCAGGCGTGCGGGATGAGTTCGAACCCTTCCAGTTCCCGCCCGATCGTCGCGTCGAGTCGGCGCAGTAGCAGGAGCGCCGCGTCCGGCGATTCGACACCCGCCCACGCCGTGACCCTCGCGGCGATCGGAACGAGGTGGAGGCATGCAGCGGTAACGACGCCCAGCGTTCCCTCGGCGCCGCAGAGCAGATGCCGCAGGTCATAGCCCCGATTGTCCTTCTTGAGCGGCGCGAGCCCGTCGAAGATGCTGCCGTCGGGCAGAACCGCTTCAATGCCCGCGAGCAGCGCGCGCATCGTCCCGTGGCGGAGGACCTGCGTGCCCCCGGCATTTGTCGATACGAGGCCGCCGATCGTCGCCGACCCCTTGCCGCCGAGCGTGAGCGGGAAACGGAAGCCGTGGTCGAGGACCGCGTTGTGGAAATGCTCGAGCACGACGCCCGCCTCGGCGACGGCGAACCGCGCTTCCCGATCGATATGGCGGATCCGGTTCATCCGCCGCAGGCTGAGCAGAAACTGGTCGCCGCTGGCATCGGGCGTGGCGCCGCCGACCATCCCGCTGTTGCCGCCCTGCGGGACCAGCGCGACCCGTGCCTCGCCGCACAGACGCACGATCGCTGCGACCTCTTCGGTGGTTTCCGGCGACAGCAGCGCCGCGGCGGTGCCGTGATATTTGCCGCGCCAGTCGGTCAGCCAGGGCGCCATCGTATCGGGATCGGCGCTATAGCCCTTGGTGCCGAGCAGGTTTTTCAGCGTCCTGATCAGCGATGCAGATGGCGGGCACGTCATGCCGTTCCACTCCGGAAAATTCCCGTTCCGCAAGCGGGCAGGGGGTGACAGCAGTTCATTTGATGTTCAATCATTCCTGTTAAAGGGGGCGATGGACGAATAGTGTCTTTTCGTCCAGCGGGCTTAGGCGTGGGAGCCAGTAGGTGAACGGTATCTTCAGTCAGGACGCCGAAGGGGCGGCAGCGCGGTTGTGCTGACGACGGCATTCCTGTGGTTTGTCGCCGCGGCGCCCGCGGCCGACACGGCAGCGCCCGTAGCCCCGCCGGAGCCGCTGGTCGCAATCACCGCGCCGACGACTGATCAGGCCTCTTCCTTCTGGCAGGTGGTGATCGAGCAGCAGCTGATTATCCGCGTTCCCGCCCAGCGCTCGCAGCTCAATAATTTCGCCGCGGGGCCGTCGACTTCGAGGCGCGCGACCGAATTGCCGGTCATCTGGAAAGAGAAAAAGGCCCCGAAATGCGTGGCGATGCGCAATATTCTGGGGATGCAGGCGGTGCAGCGCGACAGCATCGATATCATAACGCGCCAAAAGCAACGCTTGCGGGCGCAACTCAATCGCGGATGCCGCGCGCTCGATTTTTATGCCGGTTTCTACATGCAGGGCAGCAAGGATGGGAAGCTCTGCGAGGATCGCGACGAGATCCATGCCCGGACGGGCGCAAAATGCGAGATTGACAAATTTCGCCTGATGGTCCCGGTTCGCGACGACGATTGATCGCGTTTATCGCGGCCTTTTCTTGACTTTTCCCCGTCCTTTGCCCAAGGGCCGCGGCAACGTCCGCCTGCGTGGGAGGCGGGACGCCACTTTATTTCCGGACATATTGCCTCATGAAATTTGCCGACCTCGGCCTTTCCGACGAACTTTTGCGCGCGATCGACGAGTCGGGCTATACCGAGCCGACCGCGATTCAGGCGGGTGCGATCCCTTCTGTCCTGATGATGCGCGACATGATCGGCATTGCGCAGACGGGGACGGGCAAGACCGCTTCTTTCGTCCTTCCGATGATCGACATTCTCGCGCACGGCCGCGCGCGCGCGCTGATGCCGCGTTCGCTGATCCTCGAGCCGACGCGTGAGCTTGCTGCGCAGGTCGCGGAAAACTTTGAAAAATACGGCAAATATCACAAGCTTTCGATGGCGCTCCTGATCGGGGGCGTGCAGATGGGCGACCAGGTGAAAGCGCTCGAGAAGGGCGTCGACGTGCTGATCGCGACCCCCGGCCGCCTGATGGACCTGTTCGAGCGCGGCAAGATCCTGCTTACCGGTTGCAACCTGCTTGTGATCGACGAGGCCGACCGGATGCTCGACATGGGGTTCATCCCCGACATCGAGAATATCTGCACCAAATTGCCCGCGAATCGGCAGACGTTGCTGTTTTCGGCGACGATGCCGCCGCCGATCAAGAAGCTGGCCGACAAATTCCTGTCGAACCCGAAGACGATCGAGGTCGCGCGTCCGGCGAGCCGCAACGAGAATATCGAGCAGTTTCTCGTCAAGACGTCCGAACGCGGAAAACGCGAAGCGTTGCGCGGGCTGATCGAAGCCGAGGATATCGGCACCGCGATCATCTTCTGCAACCGCAAGACCACGGTGCGCGAGCTTGCAAAATCGCTCCAGCGATATGGTTACAAGGCGGGCGAAATCCACGGCGACATGGACCAGTCGAGCCGAATCGCCGAGCTTGACCGCTTCAAGGCCGGCACGATCAACATCCTCGTCGCATCGGACGTCGCGGCGCGCGGTCTCGACGTAAAGGGCGTCAGCCATGTCTTCAACTTTGACGCCCCCTGGCATCCCGATGATTATGTTCATCGTATCGGTCGCACCGGCCGTGCGGGTGCGAAGGGCCGGGCTTTCACGCTGGTAACCCCGTCGGACGACGAGGCGGTCGACAACATCCAGAAACTGACGGGCTACAAGATTCCGGTCCATGGCGGCGGCGCGCTGGCGAGCGGCGCGGCGGAGCCTGACCGTGACGTCGAGGACGCCGAACCGCGACGCGGGCGTTCGCGCGGCGGGCGCGGAAAGAGTGCGGCCAAGCCGGCGAAGGCCGCGCCCCGTGCAGCGCCTGCTGCCGAAACCCGCCCGCCCAGGCCTGCGCGCGACGATCGCAAGCCGAGGCACGACGATATCGACGGTCCCGACGACGGCTGGAATGGTCCGATGCCCGGCTTCCTGTCGGTCGGTTTCGGCAACTGATCGCCGGTTCGCCGGCGATGCCGGTCAGAGCCTGACCAGCATTTTTCCGATATTCTGGCCCGAAAACAGGCCGAGGAAGGCGTCGGGCGCCGATGCGAGGCCGTCGCGCACGGTTTCGCGCATCGTCACCGCGCCGCTTGCGATCAGCGCGCCCATGTCGGCATGAAATTCCTCCATGCACTCGATGAACTGGTCGGTGTAGATGAAGCCTTCCATGCGGATTCGCGCGGGGATCGAGCGGATGAGATATTTCATCTCCTGCGGTTTTCCGTCGTTATAGACGTCGATCATGCCGCAGATGGCAAAGCGTGCGAAGTCGTTGGCCGTTGCAAAGGCAGCGTCGAGATGCTCGCCGCCGACATTGTCGAAATAGACGTCGATACCGGGCTTGCCGAGGCGTTCGAGCGCGGCCGCGAGCTGGGGCAGCACCGGCCCCGCCTTGTAGTCGATCACGGCGTCGGCGCCGAGATCGAGGACCCATCCGGATTTTTCCGCGCCGCCCGCCGATCCGATGACCGTCATCTCGCGCGCCTTGGCGATCTGTACGACCGCCGAGCCCACCGCGCCGGCGGCGGCTGACACGAAAACCGTATCGCCGGGCCTGGCGCTCGCAATGCGAAGCAGGCCGATCCACGCCGTGCCGCCGGTCAGCCCCATATTGTGCAGGAAGGTCTGTGGCGTCAGGCCCGCGGCCAGCGCCTCGGCGGGCAATCCCTTGGGCATCATGTCGAGCCCGATGACGCCGCCATCGCGCCATCCACCCATGTGAAGGATGAGGTCGCCGGGCGCAAAACCTTCCATTCGGCTTTCGGTGACCTTGCCGATCGCACCGCCGGTCATCGGCTGATCGATCTGGAAACCGGTGGCATAGCTTTTCGCGTCGTTCATTCGCCCGCGCATATAGGGATCGACCGACAGCCACAGGTTGTGCACGCGGAGCTGGTCGATTTCGAGCGGCGCGTCGGGCAACTCGCGCAGCGCGAAATTATCTATCGTCGGTAGCCCTTGCGGACGGCTGGTCAAATGCCATGCCTTGGCCATCGGAATCCCCCATTCCCCAAATTTTCACCGCGACAACGGTCAAGGTCAGAAAAGCCGTTGCCACTGCCTGGCAGTGCCGTTAAGACCCCGCCGGTCGCGGGGCCGTAGCTCAGATGGGAGAGCGCTGCAATCGCACTGCAGAGGTCAGGGGTTCGATTCCCCTCGGCTCCACCAGCGACCCTTCGATCGATCGTTGCGCAAAAACGGGACGCAAATTCCTTGCGATACCTTGCCGCCGGGACGGATTCGCCGGGGATTGCCCGGTATCCGCGGCGAATTCCGGCTTGACCATGACGGTCCGGTTGCCGCGATTTTCACTGTTCGGCGTAGCTGTCGATGGCGGAGAAAATACGGGTGAGCTGCTCGCGCTCATCGGCATCGATATCGGGGCGCCAGATTTCGAACAGCATGATGGTCCGGTCGCTGGTGCCGCGATTCCATGCTTCATGCTCGAAACTGTCGTCAAAAATCACCAATTCGCCTTCGCGCCAATTGCGCGTTTCGGGCCCGACGCGAAGGCCGCAGCCCGCGGGCACGACCAGCGGCAGATGACAGATGAGACGCGTGTTGAGCATGCCGTAATGCGGCTGGATATGCGTGCCGGGGGTCAGCCGCGAAAACAGGGCCAGCGGCGCCCGTCCCGGGATGACCGGCTGCGGCGCAAGCCCGAGCGCGGCCAGCGCGGCGGGGCAGAGCGTCTCCATCCCGTCGACGACGGCGCCGTCCTTCCACAGCCAGGCGGCACCCCAGTCGGGCTTGTCGAGCAACGGATTATTGGGCGGCGGACGATCGGGACTGGCCGTGACATAAGGGCCGAAACGATCGGACGCGTTGTCGATCAAGGCGAACAGTTCGTCCCGGATGGCATCGGTTGCGGCCTCCAGCGCCGGAACCCATTCGAATTCGGACCGGTTGAAGAAGGGGCGCTGCGCCAGTCCGGGAAAATAGAACATGCTCGGCTGCTGCAGATAGACCTGCTGTTCGCCCGCGAGCATGCGAAGCGCTTCGGCCACGCGCGGCGTCGCGGTCCTCGCGTCGATCCCGACATTGCGCAACTGACCGAGCAAATGGTCGGCGAAGGCGCGTTCGGACGCCACCAGAAATTGCTCTGCGCGCTCGAGCCCTGCGTGGAGCGACATCGGCACGCTCCCGGCATTGGCGGCAGTCCCCAGCGCGAGACGATAGAAAGTGGCCGCGGCCCGATCGTCCTGCAGGCGGCGCTGGAGCTCGGCCATGGCGAGAATGGCGGCGATATTGCCCCGGTCGAGGCGGATTGCGGTGGTCAGCGCCGCGCCCTCCGCGACGGCGTCGCCCCGGCGTTGGGCGTCGCGTAGCTGGTCCAGCCATGTCGTCTGCTGCGTCATGGCCCAGCCATAACGCAGCATCGGACCTTTGCAAGCGACGCCCGCCCGGTCAGCCCGCGGGAGGCGGTGCCGGGTCGTGCGCTGCGGGTTTGGTCATCTGTTGACGGACCGCGGTCATGAAACGGCTGCGCCAGAAAGCGACGAGCAGCGCCGCGAGGATGCCCCACGGCAGCAACGCCGCGCCGAGCGTCAGGACGAAGGACAGCGCGCTGCTGCCGCTGCGCATCAGCGTCTCGCTGGCACTCGCGAACGGATTCTCGTGGCCGATGCCGGGGAGGCCGCCGTCGCTGACATAATTGAACGCGACACTCGTCCACGCGATACGCGTTTCGCCGGCGCTGCGGCTTTGCCGCTCGTCGCCGATCTGCCCGCGCAACTCGCTGATCCGGGCAAGAAGCTCGGCCCGCTCACCCTTGCCGAGGCCGCCTGCCTTGAGCCGTTCCTCGAGGCGGGCGATTTCGGCTTCGGAACCTGCACTGCGCTGCTGCGAGGCGAGGATCGCTGTTCCGACGTCCTCGCCGGCGACGCTCGCGTCGGCGAGCACACCTTCGGCCTTTTCGACGCTTTCGATCGCGCCGGCGCCGAACCGGCGTGCGATGCCGGGCTCGAGCCTGAACTGCGTCTGCGCCTCAACCAGCTTTTCGTCGGTAAGCTGATAGCGGACATCGACGATCCGGCAACGCTGGACGCCCAGCGTCTCGCAGGCCGCGGCATGTTCTTCCTGCACCTTGGCGATACGATTGTCGGCGAGGCGGAAGGTGTAGGCATAATCGAACGCGACGCCGGGTGCCGCTTCAATACCGATCCGGGGCGTGGCGGCCGCATCGGCCGCTTCTTCGGCAACGGCGGGGGCTTCGCTGTTTGCGGGACCTGAAACGCTCGCATCTTCGGCCGATTTTTCCGAGCAGCCGATCAGGGCAAGCGCCATCGCGCCCGCTAAGAGCTTATTTCGCATGCAGATTCTCCCAAAGCGCGACTCGTTGGCCGCAGGAGACGGCATATCATAACTAATGTAGTTGACAATAGGGATCAGGCGAGCGTGACGAAGCTGTCGAGTACGCGCTTGCTTCCGGCCTGGTCGAACTCGACCTCGAGCTTGTTGCCGTCGATATCCATGATTTCGCCGTAGCCGAACTTCTCGTGGAAGACGCGTATCCCGATCGCGAGATCGCTCCGCGGTTTCGCGCCGACCGAGGCCGCGGGGCCGCGTTCGGACGGGGCGGGCGCGCGGGTAACCGTCGACGACTGCGCCGCCGCGCGCTGCCAGGCGGGACCGCGCGTCATCGTGCGTGCAGGGTTCCGTTCGGCGACGTGGGCGAAGGGGTCGCCCTGCGCCGACCAGTTGGCACGCCACAGGCTCTGTCCGCCGCCGAAGCTGTTTTCGCTGTCGACATGCTCGGGCGGGATTTCGGCGATGAAGCGGCTGGGGATGCTGCTCATCCACTGGCCGTAGATGCGGCGGTTCGCAGCGTGATAGATGCTCGCGCGCTGGCGGGCGCGGGTGATCGCGACATAGGCGAGGCGGCGTTCCTCCTCGAGGCTCGCGGTGCCGCCTTCGTCCATCGAACGCTGCGACGGGAAGACGCCGTCCTCCCAGCCCGCGAGGAAGACATGGTCGAACTCGAGCCCTTTCGCGGCATGGATCGTCATGATCGTGACCGTTTCTGTCGCGTCATTCTGGTCGCGATCCATAACGAGGCTGACATGTTCGAGGAATTCCTCGAGTGTTTCATATTCCTCCATCGCGCGGACGAGTTCGGAAAGGTTTTCGAGGCGTCCGGCGGCTTCGGCGCTGCGGTCGGCCTGCAGCATCGCGGTATAACCCGATTCGTCGAGAATCAGCTGCGTCAGCTCGGGGTGCGACAGCTCGTTCGCCTTGCCCTGCCAGCCGCGCATCTGCGCGACGAAATTGGCGAGCTGGCGGCGTGCCTGCGGAGTGAGTTCGTCGGTTTCGGTGATCCGCGACGCCGCGTGGAACAGCGGCGCGCGTTCGTAGCGCGCATATTGATGGATGCGCGCGAGCGCCTTGTCGCCGAGCCCGCGTTTGGGAACATTGACGATGCGTTCGAAGGCCAGGTCGTCCGCACTCGACTGGACGAGACGGAGATAGGCGAGCGCGTCGCGGATTTCGGCGCGTTCGTAGAAGCGGAAGCCGCCGACGATGCGATACGGCATGCCGATCGCGATGAAGCGGTCCTCGAACTCGCGCGTCTGGAACTGCGCACGGACGAGAATTGCCGTGCGATCGAGGCTGATCTTGCGGTGCTGGAGCGTCTCCAGCTCCTCGCCGATCCGGCGCGCCTCCTCGGGTCCGTCCCACACCCCGACGACGCGCACCTTGTCGCCTGCGTCGATCTCGGTCCACAGCGTCTTGCCGAGCCGGTCGCTGTTCTGCGCGATCAGTGCCGAGGCGGCGGCGAGGATCTGCGGGGTCGAACGATAATTCTGTTCGAGGCGAATGACGGTGGCGCCGGGGAAATCCTTTTCGAAGCGCAGGATGTTCGCGACCTCGGCGCCGCGCCACGAATAGATCGACTGGTCGTCGTCGCCGACGCAGCAGATATTTTTCCGAGCTTGCGCCAGTAACCTGAGCCACAGATATTGGCTCGCATTGGTGTCCTGATATTCATCGACAAGCACATATTTGAAGCGCTGCTGATACTGCTCCAGCACATCGCGGTGCGTCTTCAGGATCACCAGCATGTGGAGCAGCAGGTCGCCGAAATCGCAGGCGTTCAATGTCTTCAGCCGCGCCTGGTAGAGCGCATAGAAATGCTGGCCCTTGCCGTCGGCATAGGCTTCCTTGTCTGCCGCATCGAGATCGGCGGGGGTGAGCCCGCGGTTCTTCCATTTGTCGATGAGGCCGGCGAGCTGGCGTGCCGGCCAGCGTTTCTCGTCGAGCCCCTCGGCCTGGATGAGCTGTTTGAGGACGCGGAGCTGGTCGTCGGTGTCGAGGATGGCGAAATTGCTCTGCAAGCCGACGAGTTCGGCGTGACGCCGCAGCATCTTGGCGCAAATGCTGTGAAAGGTGCCGAGCCAGGGCATGCCTTCGACCGCGTCGCCGATCATTCGCCCGATACGCTCGCGCATTTCGCGCGCCGCCTTGTTGGTGAAGGTAACCGCGAGGATTTCGGACGGCCAGGCCCGCCGCGTCGCAATGATGTGCGCGAGGCGGGCGGTGAGCGCCGCGGTCTTGCCCGTTCCCGCGCCCGCGAGCATCAGCACCGGTCCCTCCGTGGTGAGTACGGCCTGTCGCTGCGGGCCGTTGAGGCCCTGCAGATAGGGCGGGTCCGAAGGATCGGGGCGGGTCAGGTCGGGCAGCGAGGCGGGGGTATCGTTCACGCGCGAACGATTAGGGAACAGCGAGCAGGCTGTCCAGTGCGGCGAGGCGATCGGGGGGCAAGGTTCCGGCGCGTCTCAACTTGTCGAGAGTGGCAAGCGCCATCGCGCGATAGGCTGGCAGAAGATCCGGGCTGTGCGCCGCCAGCGTATCGAGATGCTCGCCGATGGTTCGTGCGTCGCCGCGCAGCAACGGCCCCGACAATCCCGCAAAGCCAAACGCAAGGCTGTTTTCGAGCGCCGCACGGACGAGCGGGGCGAGCAGCGCCGCCGGATCGTCGACCCCGGCATCCTCCAGCGCGTGCGATGCTCCTGTGATCAGCGTTACCATATGGTTCGACGCGTGACAGAGCGCGGCGTGATAGAGCGCCCGCCGGTCCTCCGCGACCTCGACCGCGATGCCGCCGAATAACGCAACGAACCCCATCGCGCGGTCGGTCGCGCCAGTGGTCGAGCCGGTGACCGCAAAACGCGCACCCGCCATACGCTGCACCTCACTCGCGGGATCGCCGGTGAAGGTCATCGCGGGGTGGATCGCCGCGGTCAGCGCACCGGCGCTGCGCAGCGGCTCGAGGATGGCCGCACCGCTGCGTCCGCTGACATGGAAGATCAAACGGTCGCGGCCTGCCAGTCGCATGGAGGCCATATCGCTGACGACATCGGCGAGGGCATCGTCGGCGACGGCGATCGCGATGGCGTCGCATTCGGCCATGAGGTGATCGAGAGCGGGCGCCGCGACGGCACCGATCCTTGTCGCCGCATCCGCGACCCGTGCAGGCGAGCGGCCCCACATCATCGGCGGCAGGGTCGAATGCGGCGCGACGGCCAGCGCAAGCGCCTGCGCAACGCGGCCCACGCCGACGACGCCGGGTTGGTGGAAACGGAAACCGGTCATGGGCGCGACGTAGCGCGGAGACGATGGTTTGCCAACGGAACGTCTGATTTCGATCGATTGCGGACCCACCCATCCCCGTCACCCCGGACTTGACCCGGATCCCGCTTGAAATCAGGCGCCTGCGGATGCGTCAAAAAGCGGGATCCGGGTCAAGCCCGGGATGACGAAGCGGGGTGAAGGCAACTGCGCCGGCGCCAAATATCGCCCCGTCGCCGATACGCCGGTCCGCATCGGTCCCGCCTATACGGTCCGCGGCACGACCTATGTGCCCGCTGCGGCGCCCGCCTATGACGCGATCGGCTACGCGAGCTGGTACGGGAGCGAGTCGGGGAACCGGACCGCGAACGGCGAGCAGTTTCGCCCCGGCTGGATCACCGCCGCGCA
This sequence comes from Sphingopyxis sp., assembly GCA_017745175.1. Taxonomy (GTDB): domain Bacteria; phylum Pseudomonadota; class Alphaproteobacteria; order Sphingomonadales; family Sphingomonadaceae; genus Sphingopyxis. The sequence goes on from JAGHZY010000039.1 coordinate 23,567, forward strand.
CACGACGCTGCCGCTGCCGACCTATGTCGAGGTGACCGCGCTCGATACGGGGCAGCGGATCATCGTCCGCGTCAACGATCGCGGGCCGTTCGCGCGCGGGCGCGTCATCGACCTGTCGCGCGGCGCGGCGGAAGAACTGGGCATGAGGGCACAGGGCTACGCGGCGGTGCGCGTGCGCCGCGTCGATCCGTCGGAAAAGGACCGCGAGCGGCTTCGCAAGGGCAAGCCAGCGGCGTCGCTTGCGCCGGTCCCCGAACGCGAATTGCAGCGGCTGCGCGCGCAGCTTCCGGCGCAGGGACGCTGAGCCGGATGCATTCCGGCTTGCATGGGGCGCGGTAACCCGTCCAAAGCGGCGCCGGCATAAACAGGGAGGGGCGTTGCCCGTGGATCTGGCACCCTATCGCACGCACCGGCGTATCCTGACCGCAAGCCTCGTCGGCACCGCGGTCGAATTCTATGATTTCTATATCTATGGCACGGCGGCGGCGCTGGTGTTCGGGCCGCTCTTCTTTCCATCGGAATCGCCGTCGGCGCAGCTGATGCTCAGCTTCATGAGCTTCGGCCTCGCTTTCTTTGCGCGGCCCGTCGGGGCGGTTGTTTTTGGCCATTATGGCGACCGGATCGGCCGCAAGTCGACGCTGGTAGCCTCGCTGATGCTGATGGGCGCCTCGACCCTGCTGATCGCTTTCCTGCCGACCTATGCGATGGTCGGCTGGGTCGCGCCGCTGCTGCTCTGCATCCTGCGTTTCGGGCAGGGTTTCGGCCTGGGCGGCGAGTGGGGCGGGGCGGCGCTGCTCGCGGTCGAAAACGCGCCGCCGGGATGGAAATCGCGCTTCGGCATGTTCCCGCAACTCGGTGCGCCCGTCGGGTTCGTCGCGGCGAACGGGCTGTTCCTGCTGCTCGGGCTGGGGCTCAGCGACGCCGATTTCGCGGCATGGGGCTGGCGCATCCCCTTCCTGCTCTCGGCCGTGCTTGTCGGACTGGGGCTGTGGGTGCGGCTCAAGATCGGCGAGACGCCCGATTTTGCCGAAGCGCTGGAAACGGATGTGCCGGTCGGGGTGCCGCTCGGCGAGCTGTTCCGGCACCATCTGGTCGCGACGCTTGCGGGGACCTTTGCGGTCGTCGCCTGTTTCGCGATCTTCTACCTCGCGACGAGTTTCGCGCTCGCGCACGGTACGGCGACGCTTGGCTACCCGAAGGAGCAGTTTCTGCTGATCCAGCTTGGCGCGATCCTGTTCATGGCCGTGGGGATCATCTTCGCGGGCTACTGGAGCGACGCGTCGAGCGCGCAGCGCGTGCTCACATGGGGGTGCGGCGCAACGATCCTTGTCGGGTTCGTTTTCGGGCCGTCGCTGGCGTCGGGAAGCTGGCTGCTGATCTTTCTCGGTCTTGCGACGGCGCTGTTTGTCATGGGGCTGGTCTACGGGCCGCTGGGAAGCTGGCTGACCGGGCTGTTCCCCGTACGGGTGCGCTACACAGGGGCGTCGGTGGCATTCAACGCGGGCGGAATATTGGGCGGTGCGATGGCGCCGATCATCGCGCAGGCGCTGGCCGAGCGTGGCGGGACCGAAACGGTCGGCTATTATCTGGCGCTCGCGGGCGTCGTGAGCTGGCTCGGGCTGTTGATGGTACGGCGGCGGATGGTCAGGCCGAATCTCGGCTGACGCGAAAGCGGTCGATGAGACGGCCGTCGATTGCGACGAGCCCGACCGCGATCAGCGCCATGCCGACCCAGTGGCGCGGCAGCAGCACCTCGCCGAGCAGCAGCGTGCCGAGCAGGATCGCAGTGACCGGGATGAGCAGGGTGACGAGCAGCGCGTTCGTTGCACCGGCGCGCGCGATCAGGCTGAAATAGAGGAAATAGGCAACCGTCGTCGAAAGCAGCGCGAGCCCGCCGATCGCGAAGAGGATGTTCGTGCCCGGAAGCGGAAGCCGCCAGGGGGCATCGACGAACAGCGCGACGGGCAGGATGAGCAGCGCGCCCGCGATGAGCTGGCCCGTCGCGACGTCGAGCGGGCCGACGCCCCATGTACGGAAGCGGCGGCCATAAACCCCGGCGAGCGCGTAGCAGAAGGTTGCGCCGAGGCACGCCAGCTGCGCGGAGAGGCTGGTGCCGATCCCCGACAGCGCGCCGCCCCCGATCATCACCGCAACCCCGGCGATGCCCGCGCCAACCCCCGCGAGCTTCGCGGGCGTCGCCTTTTCGTCGGCGGTGAAGAGATGCGCGACGATCACGCCCCAGAGCGGCGTGGTCGCGTTGAGGATCGAGGCAAGGCCGCTGGCGATCTGGGTCTGCGCATAGGCGAAGAGCGAGAAGGGAAGCGCGGTGTTGAGCAGCGCGAGCAGGAAAAGCGCGCGCCACAGCCCGGCGCGACGCGGCATCGCGCGGCGGGTGACGGCCATGAAACCCAGCATCAACAGTGACGAGAGGCCGAGCCGGGCAAGGACGAGGGTGAAGGGCGGAACCTCGCGCAGCGCGAAGCCGAGAAAGAAGAAGGAGCCGCCCCAGAGGATCGAGAGCAGGATCAACATGCCCCATTCGGTGGCGCCCATGCGGAAATTGATCGGTGCGGTCATGATGCGGCCCTAGCGCCGAACGGAACGGCGGGCGTCCCGCTTCTTGCGGTCAAAGCCCCGCTGCCGGCCTGAGCAGCGTCAGCTTCGCCTTGCCGACCTTGCGCTCCGCGTCGACTTCGAAGCCCGCGACCTCGACGATTTCCTTCCCGGCAGTCTCGATCGAGATCAGGCTGTCGGGCCCGACCCAGCCGAGGCGATTGAGCTTGTCGAGCGCGACGCTGGCCGCGCCCGTATCGTACGGCGCGTCGAGAAGCAGCAGATCATAGGTCCGCTTCGCCGGCCCCAGCGCCAGCACCGAGCCGGCACGCACATCGGCGCGCGGCGTGGCGCCGAGTGCCGCGAGATTCTTGCGGAGCGCGTCGAGCGCGTCGCGGTCCTGCTCGGCGAACAGGCATTGTCCGGCGCCGCGCGAGAGCGCCTCGATCCCGAGCGCGCCCGATCCGGCGAAGAGGTCGGCGACGACCAGCTCCTCGAAACTGCCGACGCGGCTCGTCAGCATCGAGAACAAGGTCTCACGCGTGCGGTCGGCGGTGGGACGGGTGGCATCGTTTTTCGGCGCGAGCAATTTGCGGCCGCGCCATTCGCCCGAAATCACGCGCATCAGCCGAGACGCCGGCGGAATTTGAACAGTTCGTCGCGCGGCACGACCTCGACCGCGCCCATGTCGAGCCCGGCGAGGGTGAACTCGCCATAGCGCGTGCGGATCAGGCGGCTGACCTGCAGCCCGAAATGTTCGAGCACACGGCGGACTTCGCGGTTCTTCCCCTCGGTCAGCGTCATTTCGACCCACTGGTTGCGGCCCGTGCGGCGTTCGAGATTGGCATCGATCCGGCCATAGCGGATGCCGTCGATCTCGATCCCCATCGCGAGTTCCTCGAGCTGCGCCTGGCTGATGTCGCCAAAGGCGCGCGCGCGGTACGTGCGCTCGACCCCGCTCGCCGGCAGCTCAAGCTGGCGCTTGAACTCGCCGTCGTTGGTGAGCAGCAGCAGCCCCTCGGTATTATAGTCGAGGCGCCCGATCGGCATCAGCCGCGGGAGCCCCTTGGGCAGCAGATCATAGATCGTCTTGCGGCCCTTGGGGTCGCGCGCGGCGGTCAGGCAGCCCGCGGGCTTGTGAAAGCGATAGAGGCGCGTCGAGACGGGTTTTGCGACGGGATTGCCGTCGACCGTCAGGCCTTCGAGCGACGACAGGAGCGGGGCCGGCTGCGCGATCGTCTCGCCGTTCAGCGCGATGCGCCCCTCCTCGATCATCCGTTCGACGTCGCGGCGCGATCCGATGCCGGCGCGCGCCAGCAGCTTGGCGATGCGCTGCGGCCCGTCCTCGCGTTCTTCGGCAGGTCTGGTCTTGAGCGCCGTTGCCGCACCGCGCGCGGCGCGGCGGCCTTTCGGGGCGTCGCGATCTGCGGCGGGGCGTGGCGTCGAGCGGGGCGGACGGCGGGTCGTCATCGGAACGGATGCGGCTTTCTTGTCGTTTTCGGGGAAAGAGTGTTGCGTTGTGATCACGCTCATAGCCGGAAAAGACCCGCTTCGTCGATGGCAAGCAGAAGCGATCTTGCGGGATGACGCAGAGCGAGTCATGGCACAATGATTAAGGGAGTTCTCATGCTCTTTGGCCACCGCCCGACCTGCATCAAGCGATTGCTGATCATTGAGGATGATCCGCTGACCGCTTTCGACAATGAGCACACGCTGAAGGTCAGCGGGTACGACATCGTCGCGACGGTCGATTCGGGCGAGGCCGCGGTGGCCGTCATGGCCGCCGAGCCGATCGACGCGGTCGTTCTCGACCTCGGTCTGGCGGGCCGTATGACGGGGCGCGACGTTGCGCGCCTTGCGCGTGACCGGGGTATCGCCGTCCTTCTGGTGACGGGACAATGCCCCGCCGATGCCGAAGATCTCGCCATCGCCTGTCTCGGCAAGCCGCACAGCGCGTCGGCGCTGGTTTCGGCGCTGAAAGCGGTCGAATCGATGGCGTGCAAGAACCAGGCACCGCGCAAGGTCAGCGGGCTGACGACCTTCTGGCGCCCCGCCGCGGCGTAGGCGCGGCCAATCGATAAATAGCCGCTTCCAATTTGAGACCAAGGCTATAGGCCTTGGCCAAGCAATGTGTCCGCCCGGCGGACGCGCGGGGAGCGTCTGCATGTCGATTGATCTGGTCCGGTTTATCATTTTCGTCGCGATCCTTGGCGGGCTGGTGGTTGTCGCGCTGTCGATCCCGGCCTTCCGGCCGTATCTGCGCAAGAACCCGATGATCACCTTCCTGCTTGGCATTTCGAGCGGCTTCCCGTTGACGCTGCTGATCGCGACGATGACCTTCTGGCTGGCGAAAGTCGGGATCGATACCGCGACGATCGGCTTCGCGGTCGCACTCGGCATTCCCTATACGATCAAATTCCTGTGGGCGCCGGTGGTCGACAAATTGCCGCTGCCCTTCCTGACCAGGGCATTCGGGCAAAGGCGTGGCTGGCTGTTCTTCATTCAGGCGTTGCTGTTCGTTTCGATCTGGCAACTCGGCGCCAGCGATCCGAAGCCGGGCGACATGAGCCTGTTCGCCGTGTGGGCACTGATCACCGCTTTCCTGTCGGCGACGCAGGATATCGTCATCGACGCCTATCGCATCGAGATACTGGAAGAGGACGAGTTCGCGCACGGGACGGCAACCAACCAGTTCGGATACCGCACGGGCAATCTCATCGCAGGCGCGGGCACGATCTATTTCGCTTCGGGCGAAGGGCTCGGGCTGGGCTGGGCGACCGCTTATGGTCTGACCGCCTTTTGCATCGTTCCGGCGATCCTCGGCGCGCTGTGGGCAGGGCCGGGCAAGTTCGTCGACCGGTTCGAACATACGACGGGCATGAAAGTAGGCCAGTGGCTGACCGAGGCGGTGGTAAATCCGTTTCGCGAGTTCCTGACGCGTCACGGCGCTTTCCTGATTCTGGGGTTCGTGCTCGTCTACAAGGTCGGCGATGCGATGGGGCAGACAATGCTCGGGCCGATGATCGTCGATCTCGGCTTTCCCGACCTCGACTATATCTCGGCCAACAAGCTCTGGGGCTTTGGCGCGCTGATCGTCGGGTCGGCGCTCGGCGCGCCCTTCCTGTTGTGGCTCGGCATGGGCCGCGCCTTGCTCGTCTCGGGCTTCATGATGATGTTCTCGAACATCATGTTCATGATCCTTGCGGCGACGGGCAACAATTACTGGATGCTGGTCGCGGCGATCGTCACCGAGAATCTCACGAGCGGCATCGGGCTGACGGTGTTCGCCACCTATCTCTCGGGCCTGTCGAGCATCGCTTATACGGCGACGCAGTTCGCCTTGCTGTCGTCGTTCGCCGGGGTCGGGCGGACGTTCATGGCGGGGCCTGCAGGTGTCGTTGCCGAAAAGCTGGGCTGGATCGGCTTCTGGGGCTTCACGGTGGTGGCCGCGATCCCGGGGATGCTGCTGCTCTGGATACTCTGGAACAAGGGCTACGTGGTCGAGAGCATCCGGCAGACGGCCGGGGTCGATGACCGGCAATTGCGGCAGCCGGTTGGCGCTTGGCGAATCCTGGGCTTCGTCCTGATCGTCGCGGGGCTGGTCGGAGTGCTCCTTTTTCAGCAGCTCGAACTGGGCACACATATTCTCGCTGCATCGCTTGTCGCTTTCGTCGCCGGCATGCTGCTGGCGTGGAAGGGCAAGGCACGGACGGCAGCGGCATAGCCGGAGTGCACTTCTTCCTCATCTCGATCGCACTGCAGGTTCTTTGCATTGTCCATGTGTTCCGTACGGGGCGGAACACCGCATGGATCATGGCGATCGCCTTTCTGCCGATGGTCGGAATCCTCGCCTATTTCATCGTCGAGATACTGCCAGGCCTGCCGCGCGACCGGCGGGTGCGCGAGGCGCGGACGAAGATCGCCGACAAGATGGACCCCGAACGCCGTGTCCGCGAAGCGCGCGAGGCTGCCGAATTCAGCGATACTGCAGGGAACCGGATCGAATATGGCGACGCGCTGATGGAACGCGGGCGTCATGCCGAGGCGCTCGATCAGTTTCGCGCCGCCGAACGGCTGTCACCGCACGCCGACCGGACGATCGGCATGCGGATCGCCGAAGCGGCCTATGAGGCGGGGCGCTATGCCGAGGCGCTGACCGCGATCGATGGGCTCCCCGAAACGATTTCGCGCACCGAGATCGACCGGCGCGCGCTGCTCCGGGCGAAGGTCGCCGAGGCCGAAGGGCGAACGGCGGACGCACTGGCGATCTATCGCGAAATCGTGGACCGCGTACCGGGCGACGAGATCCGCTGCCGGATCGCCGGCATCCTGATTGCCAATGGCGACAAGGCGGGTGCGCGGAAGGTGCTCAAGGAAGTCGAGCAGCGGATGAAGCGCACGCCGCCCGTAACATTGAAGGCCGAAGCGGCGATGTACGATTGGGTCAAGCGGACGCTCGCCGAGCTGCGTTAAACCGGCCACTCGCGATTGAGATCGAGCACGACGCCCGCGAGATAGAGCGAACCGCAGATCAGCACATCGGCCCGGGCGCGGTTGTCGGCAATATGGTGCAGCGCCGCGGTGACGTCGTCGCACGGCTGCGCGTCGATGATGCCGAGGTCTGCCCGGACCCAGCGGCAGAGATCCCCGGGATCATGATGTTCGTGCCCAGGGATCGGGACGGCCTGAAACGATGTGATTCGGTCGGCGAACGGACGAAGGAAGCCCATCGCGTCCTTGTTCTTGAGAAGACCGCATATGATGTGGAGCGGCCGCCGATCGCGAAGCGACCTGGCAAGTGCTACACCGGCGTCGGGATTGTGGCCGCCGTCGAGCCAGGTTTCGGTACTATCGGGCAGAAGTCCGGTAAGTGGTCCGGCGCCGAGACGCTGCATGCGGCCGGGCCAGAAAGCATCGGCGACGCCTTGGGCGATCTCGGCACCGGAGGGTTGCGGATCGGGTGCAAGGCGCAGCATCGCGATCGCGAGCCCGGCATTGCGCATCTGATGTGCCCCGGTCATGCGCGGGCACAGCGGCTGCTCGATCGAGCCCAGCTTCGACACCCAGCGGAAAGCCTCGCCATCGGCCTCGATCGCCCAGCCGTCGCTTTCCGGAAAGAGCGTGGCGCCGGCATCGGCCACCTTCATCGCGATGATATCGCGCACATGCGGTGGATAGGCCAACGTCGCGACCGGCGTGCCGGGCTTGATAATCCCTGCCTTTTCCCACGCGATACGCATCGCCGGTTCGTCGGGTGTCCCGGCTTCGGGCGCGAGCAGGAAGGCCTCGTGATCTATCCCCAGCGAGGCGATGCCGGCGACCGCGGGGGGCGGGATGATGTTGGTGGCATCGAGGCGCCCGCCGAGCCCTACCTCGACGATGCAATCGTCGGCGGGGATGCGCGCGAAGGCGAGGAACGCGGCGGCCGTGGTAACCTCGAAGAAGCTCGCTTGCAGGTCGGCCGCCTCGTCGAGCACCTCTTCGAGCAAGGCGGCGAGCAGCGCATCGTCGATCAGCGTTCCGCCAAGGCGGATGCGTTCGTTGAAACGGACGAGATGCGGGCTGGTATAGGCGTGGACGCGGCGACCCTGCGCCTCGAGGATGGCGCGGAGATAGGCGCAGGTTGACCCCTTGCCGTTGGTGCCCGCGACGTGGAAAGTGCGCGGAAGCTGGAGCTGCGGATTGCCGAGGCGCGCGCAGAGCTCGGCGATGCGTTCGAGCCCGAGGATGTCGCGGCCCGGCGATAGCGCGGCAAGGCGATCGAGTTGCGCCTGCACCGCAGGATTGTGGGAGCTGGCGTGGTCGGCCATGATGGCGTGGGTTGGCTCAGGCCGCCTTTTCGGGCGCCAGATAGCCGATCAGGCGGCCCAGCGTTTCGGGCAGGTCCTTGCGATGCACGACCATGTCGATCATCCCGTGGTCGAGCAGATATTCGGCGCGCTGGAAACCTTCGGGCAGCTTTTCGCGGATCGTATTCTCGATCACGCGCTGGCCCGCGAAGCCTATCAGCGCCTTTGGCTCGCTGATCTGGATGTCGCCGAGCATCGCATAGCTGGCGGTGACGCCGCCCGTCGTCGGATCGGTGAGCAGCACCACATAGGGAAGCCCGGCGCGGCGCAGGCGCGCGAGCGCCACCGTGGCGCGCGGCATCTGCATCAGCGACAGCGTACCTTCCTGCATGCGCGCGCCGCCGGCGGCGGTGATCGCGATATAGGGGACGCCGCGCCGGATCGCGTCCTCGACCCCCGCGACAAAGGCTTCGCCGACCGCGACGCCCATCGATCCGCCCATGAAGGCGAAATCCTGCACGCCGATCACCGCGCCCTTGCCCGAGATGCGGCCGAACGCATTCTGATAGGCGTCGCGGTCGCCGGTCTGCGCACGCGCCGCCTTGATGCGGTCGACATATTTCTTGGTGTCGCGGAACTTCAGCGGGTCTTCGGGCGCAGCGGGGGCGGCGATCAGCTCGTGGATGCCGCCGTCGAACAGCTGCGCGAAACGCTCCTGTGCGCCGATCCGGTCGTGATGGTCGCAGCGCGGGCAGACGTTGAGATTGTCTTCCCATTCCTTGACGAACACCATCTGCTGGCACTGGCGGCATTTGTGCCAGAGGTTGTCGGCGGTGTCGCGTTTCGCCCCGAAGGGCAGCGCGTTGCGAACGCGGTCGAGCCAGCTCATGCGGCGATCTCCTTTGCGCCGTGAATAGCATCGGCGAGGGTACGGGTGAAGGCCTCGACATGCGGCGCCGCCGCGTCGCCATGCTCGGCAATGATGTCGATAAAGGCCGAGCCAACCACGACACCGTCGGCGACCTTGGCGATTTCGGCGGCCTGTTCAGGCGTACGGACGCCGAAGCCGACCGCGACGGGCAGGTCGGTCGCGGCTTTCAGGCGCGCGACGGCTTCGTCGATGCTGGCCTGCGCGGCCTGTTGCTGGCCGGTGATGCCGGCGACCGAGACATAATAGAGGAAGCCGCCCGCGCCGTTCAGCACGTCGGGCAGGCGAGCGGCATCGGTGGTCGGCGTGGCGAGGCGGATCAGATCGACGCCGGCAGCGCGGAGGGCAGGGCCAAGCTCGGCGTCCTCTTCGGACGGGATGTCGACGCAAATGATGCCGTCGACGCCCGCCTTCGCACATTCGGCGGCGAACCACTCGGGGCCGCGGATCGTCATCGGATTGGCATAGCCCATCAGCACGAGCGGCACGTCGGGATGGCGCTGACGAAACGCGGCAGCGATCGCGAACAGGTCGGCGGTGGTCGTGCCCTTCGCGAGGCTGCGCAGATTTGCGGCCTGGATCGCGGGGCCGTCGGCCATCGGGTCGGTGAAGGGCATGCCGAGCTCGATCACATCGGCGCCCCCCGCGACGAGCGCGTCGAGGTTCGCGGCAGTGTCGCCGTCGCCGCCGGTGATGAAGGCGACGAGCGCGGGGCGCGGCTTGGCGAAGGTGGCGGCGAAGCGGGTCATCGTGATGCGCCCCTCAAATAGAAGATGATCGCAATGACGGCGGCGACGCTAGCATTATAGGCCAGTCTTGCCGAAGCGAGGTTCCACGCGCCGAAATTCAGACCGTGTCGAAAGAGCAAGTCGGCGAGCGACAGGATGACCATGAAAATACAAAAGTCGGTTATGATCCGGAGCAGATTCGATTGCCTCACAACGCCACCCCCAACGCATCCGCCACGGTGAAGATGTCCTTGTCGCCGCGGCCCGAGCAGTTGACGATGATGATCTTGTCCTTGCCCAACGTCGGCGCGATGCGTTCGGCGGCGGCGATCGCGTGGGCGCTTTCGAGCGCGGGGATGATGCCTTCGAGCTTCGTCAGCTTCTGGAAGCTTGCGAGCGCTTCTTCATCGGTGACGGGTTCGTAGCGCACGCGGCCGATCTCGTGAAGCCAGCTATGCTCGGGGCCGATACCCGGATAGTCGAGGCCCGCCGAGATGCTGTGCGCTTCGGTGATCTGGCCGTCCTCGTCCTGCAGCAAATAGGTCTTGTTGCCGTGGAGGATGCCGGGGCGTCCGCCCGCGAGGCTCGCGGCATGCTTGCCGTCCAGCCCTTCGCCCGCGGCTTCGACCCCGACGATCTCGACGCCTTCGTCGTCGAGGAAGGGATGAAAGAGGCCGATCGCGTTCGATCCGCCGCCGACAGGGGCGATCAGCATATCGGGCAGGCGGCCCTCGGCTTCGAGAATCTGCTCGCGCGCTTCATCGCCGATCACCGACTGGAAATCGCGGACAAGCTCGGGATAAGGATGCGGACCCGCGACGGTGCCGATGATGTAGAAGGTGTCATGGACGTTCGCGACCCAGTGGCGTAGCGCCTCGTTCATCGCATCC
>JAGHZY010000003.1 GCA_017745175.1 Sphingopyxis sp.
GGGATAATCAGGAGCGTATCGACGCCCTTCTGCAGCTCGATGATGCCCGCTTCCGCGGTACGCATCCGGCGCTGACCTTCGAAGTGGAACGGCTTGGTCACCACGCCGACGGTGAGGATTCCCATCTCGCGCGCCGCCTTGGCGATGACGGGCGCCGCACCGGTGCCGGTGCCGCCGCCCATGCCCGCCGCGACGAAGCACATATGCGCGCCGTTCAGCGCCTCTTCGACCTGCGCGATGCTTTCCTCGGCGGCTGCACGGCCGACCTCGGGCCGCGAGCCCGCGCCCAGCCCCTGGGTGATCTGCGTCCCGAGCTGGATGCGCCGTTCGGCCGGCGAGGCATTCAGCGCCTGCGCGTCGGTATTGGCGACGACGAAATCGACGCCCTCGACACGCGCCGCGATCATGTTTGCGATGGCATTGCCACCCGCGCCGCCGACGCCGATCACCGCGATGCGCGGTTTCAGCTCATCGACCTGCGGCGGGCCAATATTGATGCTCATCAATCAGTCTCCCTGCAGCGGCGAACCGGTGCCGCTTCCCTTACCATGCGACCCAGACGGACGGTGGTCCTGCCGTCCCGGATTCCTGTTACCGCATTGCACTATTGTGACTTCGGAATCACCCAAAAAATTAACCTTTTCGACCTTTCGGCCCTCAAAAACTGCTTTTCAATGCGGCCATCAGCCGATGAAGGATCGAAGTTCCCGCCGGCTTGTACACATCCTGCGCCATCATCGGCAGGTCGCGGAGGTCGACGGGGTCTGACGCGGCGTAGAGAACCAGACCTGCGAGCGTCGCGAAAGCGGGGCCACCATGCGCATCGGGCAGTCCGTGCAAGCCGCGCGGCCGTCCGACGCGCGCGGCGCGGCCGAGCGCGACCTGCGTATAGTCGGCGATGCCCTTGAGGTCGGCGCCGCCGCCGACGAGCACCACCTGCCGTCCGATCGGGCCGACGAAATGCAGATCCTTCAGCGTCCGGCCGATCTCGCCCATCATCGCATCGAGCCGCTGACGGATCACCGCGACGAGCTGCGCGCGCGTGATGCGCGGGGAGTCGCTGCCCGACGGCGCGCCGGGTTCGAGCTCGATGATCTCGTTATTGTCGCGCGGGGATGCCGAGGCCGAGCCATAGAAGCTCTGGAGCCGCTGCGCCTGACTGCGCCTGATACCGAAGGCCGAGGCGATGTCGTCGGTGATGTCGCTGGCGCCGAAGGGCAGCGACGCCATTTCGACGAGCATTCCGCCGGCGTAGAGCGAGACGGTCGTGACCGCCGCGCCGAGCTCGACGAGCGCGACACCGAGATCGCGTTCCTCGTCCGACAGGCAGGCGAGCCCCGCCGCGATCGGCGAGGCGACGACGGCGTTGACGTCGAGATGCGCCTGCCGCACCGCGGCCTCGAGGTTCCGCACCGGCGCGCCGTCGGCCATGATGATATGGATATCGACGCCGAGGCGATCGGCGTGGAGGCCGATCGGGTTCTTGACCCCGGTGAGCCCGTCGATCGTGTAGAGCGCGGGCTGCGCATGGAGGATCATGCGGCCTTCGGGATCGATCCCCGCGCGGCCCGCGGCGAGGAGGTCGTCGATATCCTCCTGCTCGATGCGGTGGCCGCCGAGTTCGCTTTCGATCGGCGCGACGTCGCTCAGCAGCCCGCCCGCCGAGAAGCTGACCCAGACGTCGTCGATGTTGAGCCCCGCGATGCGTTCGGCCTGCTCGATCGCCTCGCGCACGATATGCTCGGTCTGTTCCATATCGGCGACATAGCCACGCTGGACGCCGCGGCTTTCGCGCTGGCCGGTACCGAGCACATGAAGCTGGCCGTCGGCGGTCTGCCCCGCGATCAGCGCGCAGACCTTCCACGACCCGACATCGAGCGCGGTGATGATCTTTTCGATGCGCGGCGGCGCCATCGCCCTACCCCTCGTTCGACTGGCTGGCGGCGACCGCGTCGACCGCAGCGCGCGCGTCGTCGAGCTTTGCCGGCGCCACTTGCCCTTCATGCGGCAGGCGGAGCACGAAGCGCGCGGGATCGCGCATGTCGAAGCGGAGGATGCCGCGACCGAGCAGCCGGTTGGCGCCGTCCATATGCGCGAATTTGGCGAGCGCGGCCTTCGCCTCGGCCTCGCCCTCGGGCAGCGACAGCGTCTCGCCGCTGCGGAAGCGCAGGTCCCAGCGGCGGTTGCCGACCCACGTCGCGCCGGCGAGCAATTCCTTGAGGCTGCTCGCTTCAGCCAGCAGGCGGTCGAGATCCTGCGAGCGCTGGTTCGCCTTCGGCCCGATGACGAGCGGCAGGTCGGGCATCGTCGCGACGGTGACGGGTTCGAGCACGACGCCCTTTTCGTCGATCAGCGACAGGCGATTGTTGTGCTGCCAGATCGCTGCGGGGGTGCGCTCGACGATATCGACGACGAGCGTGTCGGGCAGGCGCCGCGACACGCGCGCATCCTTGATCCAGCCATATTTCATCAGGTCGCCGCGCACATCTTCCAGATCGACCGCGGCCATCGAGCGGTCCTTCTGCGCGAGAGCGATGTCATAGACCTTCAGCCGGTCGATACGGTCGGCGCCGACCACCTCGACCTTCCTGACCTGGAAACCCGCGCGGCCGACCGCCTGCGCATATTCCTCGTGGATCTTTGCGGTGACGCCGGTCGCGTGCGCGGCGAGCGCGGCGACGGCGCAGAGGCTGAGCCCGATCGTCCAGTTGGCGATCTTCTGCAGCCGCTGCGGGCTGACGGGGAGCGCATTGATGATCGCGTTGAGGCGCGATTGCTGGATCTTGCGCCGTTTCTTCGGCGCGCGCGCCGGGCGGCGCGGCGGCGCCTTCCCGCGCCTGATCTGTGTCTTGCTCATGATAACGCTTCCCCCACGATGCGTTCGACGAGTTCGGCATAATCCATGCCGATGGCGCGTCCCTGTTCGGGGACGAGGCTGAGCGGCGTCATGCCGGGCTGGGTGTTGACCTCGAGCAGGAAGATGCCCGCGAGGCCATGCTCGTCGTCCCAGCGGAAATCGGAGCGCGAGGCGCCCCTGCAGCCGAGCAGGCGGTGCGCCTGCACTGCCAGATCCTTCATCCGCTGCGCGACGTCGGCGGGGACGTCGGCGGGGCAGACATGCTCGGTCAGCCCTTCGGTATATTTGGCGTCATAGTCGTAGAAACCCGACTTGACGCGAAGTTCGGTGACGGCGAGCGCCTCATCCCCCAGCACCGCGACGGTGAGTTCACGGCCCTTGATGAAGGGTTCGGCGAGCAGGCGGTCGAATTCCTGCCACGGGCCAACCGCGTCGCGCGCGATCGGGTTGCCGTAATTGCTGTCGTCCTTGACGATCGCGACGCCGACCGACGAGCCTTCGTTGACGGGTTTGAGCACATAGGGACGCGGCAAGGGGTCGACTGAAAACAGGCTTTCGCTGTCGACCATCGTCCCCGTCGGCATGGGAATACCATGCGGCACGAGCGCCTGTTTCGTCAATTCCTTGTCGATCGCGATCACCGAGGTGACGAGGCCGCTGTGGGTATATTTGAGGCCCATCAGGTCGAGCATGCCCTGCACGGTGCCATCCTCGCCCGGGACGCCGTGGAGCGCGTTGAACACGACGTCGGGCTTTGCTTCGGCGAGCCGCTGCGCGACGTTACGGTCCATATCGATGCGCGTGACCTTGTGGCCGCGGCTTTCGAGCGCGTCGGCGACGCCATTGCCGCTCATCAGCGACACTTCGCGTTCGGCGGACCAGCCGCCCATCAGGACGGCGACATGCCACGGACCCCGGCTCACTTCGCCACTCCCACGCGTTGTATCTCCCATTGCAGCTCGACGCCGCTCTTCGCTTTCACCCGGCGGCGGACTTCCTCGCCGAGCGCCTCGATATCGGCGCTCGTCGCCCCGCCGGTGTTGATGAGGAAATTGGTGTGCTTTTCGCTGACCTGCGCGCCGCCGACCGCGAAGCCGCGGCAGCCGGCCTCGTCGACGAGCTGCCACGCCTTGTGCCCGTCGGGGTTCTTGAAGGTCGAGCCGCCGGTCTTCGAGCGCAGCGGCTGCGACGCCTCGCGGCTGGTCGAGATGCGGTCCATTTCGGCCTGAATGGCGATGGGCTCGCCGGTGCGGCCGCGGAAGGTCGCGCCGATCACGACCGCGCCCTCGGGCAATTCGCTGTGACGATAGGTGTAACCCAGATCGGCGAGCGGCAGCGTCCGGCGTTCGCCCGAGCGCAACACGACGTCGCAATCGATGAGGATATCCTTGACCTCGCCGCCATAGGCGCCGCCGTTCATGCGGACGAAGCCCCCGACCGTTCCCGGGATCGAGCGCAGGAATTCCATGCCCGCGATGCCCGCGTCGCGCGCGGTCGAGGAAACGAGAATACCCGAAGCGCCGCCACCGCAGCGAAGCGTCGTCGCGTCGACGGCCTCGACCTTCGCGAAGGGCTTGCCGAGCCGGACGACGACGCCGGGGAAACCGCCGTCGCGGACGATCAGGTTCGAGCCGAGGCCGAGCGCCATCACCGGGACGGCGGGATCGAGATCGCGCAGGAAGTCGGCGAGGTCGTCGGCGTCTTTGGGTTCGAACAGCCAGTCGGCGGGGCCGCCCGACTTGAACCACACGAGCGGCGCCAGTGGGGCTTTCGCCGTCAGCTTGCCGCGCACAGAAGGAAGGGTCGTGGTGGTCACACCACTCTCCCTTCTCCGTTCGCATCGAGCGAAGTCGAGATGCCCATCGGGCTCGACGCACGGCCGAGGGGTGTCTCGACTTCGCTCGACACGAACGGGTTGAGAGAATGGCGTCGAACGCAAGACATCACCCCGCCTCCACCGCCGCGGCGAGGCCCGCCGCCATCTTGGTGATGTCCCCCGCGCCGAGGCAGATGATCATGTCGCCCGCGCCGAGATCCCCCGCCCGGATGCTGGCGGCAATGCTCGCGGCGAGCGCGCCGGCGTCGGCGACGACATGCGCGTGGCGGTGGCCGCGGTCGCGCAGCCCCTCGGTCAGCGCGTCCGACGAGACGCCGTCGATCGGGCTTTCGCCCGCGGCATAGACGGGCAGCGCGAGCACCATGTCGGCGTCGTTAAACGCCTGCTGGAAATCGTCCATATGGTCGCGGAGCCGCGTAAATCGGTGCGGCTGGACGACGCCGACGACGCGCCCTGCCCCCGCGCCCTCGCGCGCGGCCGAAAGGACGGCGCGGATTTCGACGGGGTGATGGGCGTAATCGTCGATGACGGTCACGACGCCCTCACCTGCGGCGATCTCGCCAACCTTGGTGAAGCGGCGCTTGACCCCGGCAAAGCCGTTGAAGCCCGACGCGATCTTGTCGTCGCTGACCCCCATGTGCAGCGCGACCGCCACGGCGGCGAGCGCATTCTGGACATTGTGGCGGCCCGACATCGGCAGATGGATGCCCTCGATCGTCCGGCTGTTGCCGTCGCGATCGCGCACGACGACGTCGAAGCGGTTGCCGTCGGGGCCCGGGGTCACATTGGTGCCGCGCACGTCGGCCTGCGCCGAGAAGCCATAGGTCACGATGCGGCGATCGCGGATACGCGGGATGATCGCCTGCACCTCGGGATGGTCGAGGCAGAGCATCGCCGCGCCGTAGAAGGGCACATTCTCGATGAACTCGACGAAGGCGTCCTTGATCGCGTCGAAGCTGCCATAATGGTCGAGATGTTCGGGATCGATGTTGGTGACGACCGCGATCGTCCCGTCGAGACGCAGGAAGCTGCCGTCGCTCTCGTCGGCCTCGACCACCATCCAGTCGCTGGCGCCGAGGCGCGCGTTCGAGCCGTAATTGTTGATGATGCCGCCGTTGATCACCGTCGGGTCGATCCCGCCCGCGTCGAGCAGCGCCGCGACGAGGCTGGTCGTCGTCGTCTTGCCGTGCGTGCCGGCGATCGCGACGGTCGATTTGAGCCGCATCAGTTCGGCGAGCATTTCGGCGCGGCGGACGAGCGGGATCCGGTGCGCGAGCGCGGCCTCGACCTCGGGGTTGCCGCGTTTGACCGCGGTCGAGGTGACGACGACCGCGACGCCGTCGACGTTCGACGCCTCATGGCCGATCGCGACCTTGATCCCGCGCTTGCGGAGGCCCTCGACGACATAGGAATCGGCGATGTCGCTGCCCTGCACCTGATAGCCGAGATTGTGCATCACCTCGGCGATGCCCGACATGCCGATGCCGCCGATGCCGATGAAGTGGATGGTGCCGATATCGGTCGCAACGCCGCGCATCACCGGTCTCCCGTACGCGTGGCGGCGACGCCACTGGCGACCGACGCCGAACGCGACGTCGCGCCGACCCTGATCACATCCATCATCGGCGGCGCAGCGAAGGATTCAACGAGGTCGGCAAGGTCGCGCGTCGCATTCGGCAGGCCGCAGCTTGCCGCGCGCTCGGCGGCTTCCTCGAGCGTGCCCGGTTCGAGCGCCATGCGCTGGATATGCTTGGCGACTTCGGCGGCGGTGAAATCGGGCTGCTGGAACGCAATCGCGCCGCCCGCCTGGACGAGGTCGACGACATTATACGTCTGGTGGTCGTCCATCGCGTGCGGATAGGGAACGAAGATCGCGGGGCGCCCGGCGCAGGCGAGTTCGGCGACGGTCGAGGCGCCCGCGCGCGCGATCACCATATGCGCCCAGCGCAGCCGCTCGGGGAAATCCCTGATGTAGGGCGCGCATTCGGCGGCGACGCCGAGTTCGGCATATTTGCCGCGCACCGTCTCGATATCGTCCTCGCGGCACTGCTGCACGACCTGCAACCGGTCGAGCAGCGCGCGCGGCAACATCGCGATGGCGGCGGGGACGACTTCGCTGAGCACCGTCGCACCCAGACTTCCGCCGACCACGAGCAAGCGGAAAATGCCGTCCTCGGGCAGCGGCGGGAAGCCATCGTCGCGGATCGCGACAATCTCGTCGCGCACCGGATTACCGGTGATGTGGAGCTTTGCCTCATGCCCCGCGGGGAAGCGCTGGATATTGTGATAGGCGACCGCAACCGCGTCGACGCGCGGCGCCATCATCCGGTTGACGCGGCCGAGCACGGCATTCTGTTCGTGGAGCACGCGCGGGCGTTTCGTCGCGCCCGCGGCGAGCAGGCTGGGAAGCGAGGGATAGCCGCCGAAGCCGACCACGACGGCGGGGTCGAAGTCGCGGATCAGGTCGATGGCCATGCGGCGCCCCTTGCGGATCGCGAGCGCGGCCCTGAGCCAGCCGACCGGGCCGCCCGATACGCGGCCTGCCGGCAGGACGTGCGTTTCCATATCGGCCGGGGCGCCCGGGATCTTCAGGCCGCGGTCGTCGCTGACCAGCGCGACGCGGTGCCCGCGCGCGATCAGTTCGGCCGCGAGGGCGTAGGCGGGCAGCATATGGCCTCCCGTCCCGCCGGCGGCGAGAAGGAAGTGGCGGGTAGCGGTCATTTCCTGTTCCAGTTTCGGGTCATCGATACTCTTGCCGCATAGGGGTTTCGCCGGGTCAGCGACAAGAGCAAACCCATGCCGATCGACAGGGCAATGAAAGAAGAGCCGCCATAGCTGATGAAGGGCAGCGTCATCCCCTTCGACGGGAAGATCTGGGTATTCACCGCCATGTTGATCACCGCCTGTCCGCCGAACTGAGCGATCAGCCCCGCGACGGCGAGGATCAGGAAGCTGTCTTCCTCGTCGAGCAGGCGGACGAGCACGCGCACGATGATCGCAAGATAGAGGATCGCGATCGCGATGCACGCGATCATCCCGAACTCTTCGCCGATGACCGAGAAGATATAGTCGGTGTGCGCTTCGGGCAGCTGGAATTTCGCGAGCCCGGCGCCGGGGCCGGTGCCGATGAGACCGCCGGCGGTGAGCGTCGCATGCGCCTTGTCGACCTGGAAGCTGTCGCCTTCGGAGAACAGCCAGATGTTGATGCGCTGCTGCGCGACCGGATAGAAGAAATAGGCGAGCACGATGCCGACGACGCCCGCACCCGCGAGTGCGCCCATGATCCGCATCGACAGGCCCGCGACGAGCACGAGCACGAACCAGGTCGCGGCGAAGATGATCGTTTGCCCGAGGTCGGGCTGGCCCATCAGCAGCAGCGCGATAACGCCGGTGAGCGCGGCGGCGAGCGGCACGACGGGCAGGCTCTGGTCGTGGAGACGCAGCGACAGGATCCACGCGAGCGACACCGCAAAGAAAGGTTTGAGGAACTCCGACGGCTGGAGCCGGAACACGCCGCTGCCCAGCCAGCGCTGCGCGCCGTTCACCGACGTGCCGATCAGCGGAACCATGAAGAGCAGGAAGAGGAAGGCGATCGTGCCATAGATGGCGAAGCGCCGCGCTTGCGGCTTGGGCAGCATCGACACCGTCAGCATCACGGGCACACCGACGATCACCCACATCAGCTGACGATAGAAATAATAGAGCGGGTCGAGCGCAGCGGTCGAGGTCGAGAGCTTTTGCGCTGCGACGGGCGAGGCGGCGGCGACCGCGACAAGCCCGACCGCGACGAGGATCGATACGAGCAGCAGGAGCACGCGGTCGATTTCCCAGAACCACAGGCCGAGCGGCGTACGGTCGGCGCGGCTGAGGCGCGGGCCGCGGCGTTTGGTCGTGCGCGTGGTCGCGATGACCGGGCGTTCGGTGGCGCCCTCCATATTGTCCATCCCCCCGCTCATGCCCCGAGCGCCTGCACGAGCGCGCGGAACGCGTCGCCGCGCTGCTCATAATCGCTGAACTGGTCGAATGAGGCGCAGGCGGGCGACAGCAGGACGATATCGCCCGGCCTTGCCGCCGCCGCGGCTTGCCTCACCGCGGTTGCCAGATCGCCTGACCGTTCGACGGGGATCGCGTCACCGATCTCGGCCGCGAAAGGCGCCATCGCCTCGCCGATCAGATAGGCGCGCTTCACATGGCCGAACCACGGGCGGCAGGCCGCGAGGCCATCGCCCTTGGCCTTGCCGCCGGCGATCCAGTGCAGACGCTGGTCCGGCGCCGGCGGAAACGCCGCCAGCGCCGGTGCAGCGGAAGCCGCGTTGGTGGCCTTGCTGTCGTTGAACCAGCGGACACCATCGGCTTCGCCGACCAATTCCATGCGGTGCGGCAGCGACTTGTAGGTCGCGAGGCCGCGCTCGATCTGCTCGTCGTTCAGCCCCAGCACGCGGCACACGGCGATCGCGCAGACGGCGTTCTGCGCGTTGTGCGGGCCCTGCAGCGCAGGCCAGCGCGCCTGGTCGGCGGGATCGATATCCTTGCCCGACACGCGGTGGAGGCGGTGGTTGACGCGGCTTGCGATCATTTTCGACGGATCGTCGTCGACCGCGACGATCGCGACCTGATCGCGGTGCTGCAGCGAGAAGAGCCGGGCCTTCGACGCCGTGTAGCCGGCAAAGCCGTCGTAGCGGTCGAGATGATCGGGGCTGAGGTTGGTGAGTACCGCGATATCGCAGGCGAGACTATGCGAAAGGTCGATCTGGTAGCTCGACAATTCGAGGACATAGACGCCGCCGCCCGGGAGCGGGTCGCGGCTCAGGATCGGCAGGCCGATATTGCCGCCCATCAACGCCGGCACGCCCGCGGCTTCGAGCATGTGGGTGACGAGCGCGGTGACGGTCGACTTGCCGTTGGTGCCGGTGATGCCGACGACCTTGTGCGGCGGCAGGTCGCCCCCCGCTTCGGCGAACAGTTCGATATCGCCGATCACGGGCACATGCGCCTCGCGCGCGTGCACGGCGATCGGGTGGCGATTGAGGGGCACGCCGGGCGATACGACGACGCCCGCGAAGCCGACGAGGTCGATGTCGAGCGGATTGCCGATGTCGGCGCCGAGCGCCATCGCGTCGTCGCGCGCCTCCTCACGGTCGTCCCACGCAGTGACGCCCGCACCGCTGGCGATCAGCGCCTCGACGGTCGCGAGGCCCGAGCGCGCCAGTCCCAGTACCGCATAGCGGCGGCCGGCAAAGACGCGCGAGGTGATCACCGGAGTTTCAGGGTCGCGAGCCCCGCAAGTGCAAGGACGATCGAGACGATCCAGAAACGGATGACGACGGTGGATTCGGGCCAGCCCAATTGCTCGAAATGATGATGGATCGGCGCCATGCGGAAGACGCGCTTGCCGGTCCGCTTGTACCAGAAGACCTGGATGATCACCGATAGCGCCTCGACCACGAACAGCCCGCCGACGAGGACAAGCACGAGTTCATGCTGCGCGGTGACGGCGATCGTCGCGAGCGCGCCGCCGAGCGCGAGGCTGCCGGTATCGCCCATGAACACCGCCGCCGGGGGCGCGTTGAACCACAGGAAGGCGAGGCAGGCGCCGATGATCGCGGCGGCGAAGACCGCGAGTTCGCCAGCGCCGGGGACGTGCGGGATGCCGAGATAACCCGCGAACTTCACGTTGCCCGAGAGATAGACGATGACGAGGAAGGTCAGGCTGGCGATGATCACGGGGAAGGTCGCGAGCCCGTCGAGCCCGTCGGTGAGATTCACCGCATTACCGAAGCCGACGATGAGGACCATAGCGAAGACATAATAGAGCGGCCCGAGCGGGATGACGATGCCGCTGAAGAAGGGCAGATAGAGATCGGTGCCGGTGCGCGAGACGATGAGCAGCACCGCAACGCCGGCGATGAGAAACTCGATGAGCAGGCGCACGCGCCCCGGGATGCCGCGATGGCTGGCCTTCGTCACCTTGTCGAGATCGTCGAGGAAGCCGACCGCCGCAAAGCCGCCGGTGACGAAGATGCACGCCCAGACGAAACGGTTCGAAAGGTCCATCCACAGCAGCGCCGAGATCATCAGCGAGATGAGGATCATCAGCCCGCCCATCGTCGGCGTACCTTTTTTGGCGAGATGACTCTGCGGGCCGTCGTCGCGGATCGGCTGCCCCTTCCCCTGCCGCATGCGCAGCATCAGGATGAAGCGCGGGCCGATCCACAGCCCGATGATCAGCGCGGTCGCAACCGCAGCGCCCGAGCGGAAGCTCAGGTAGCGAATGAGGTTGAGAGCCCCCGGAAAGCCAAGCCATTCCGCCAGCCAGTAAAGCATCAATAGTCCCCGTTGGTCAGCGCCGTCACGACATGCGACAGCCCGACGCTGTTCGACCCCTTGACCAGCACGGCGTCGCCCGGACGGATCAGGTCCTTCAGCCGCGTGATGGCGGCCGAGTGGGCGGGCACATGCTCGAAATCGACGCGGCCCTCAAGCGCTTTGGCGAGCGGCGCCATCTCTTCGCCGACAAGCAGGGCGAATTGCACCCCCGCCGCGACGAGCGGAGCCGCGAGTCCCGCGTGATACGCCTCGCCGCCCGGCCCGAGTTCCTTCATCGCGCCGAGAATCGCGACCTTGCGCGTGGCGGATTCGGTGGCGAGCTGGCCGATCGTCGCCGCCATCGAGGCGGGGTTGGCGTTGTAGCTTTCATCGATGACGAGGATGTGGCCGCCGGGCACGGCGATGCGGTGACGCGCGCCGCGTCCCGCGAGCTCGGCCATTTCGGCGAAGGCGAGCCCCGCCGCGGGCAGGTCGCCGCCGACCGCCTTCACCGCCGCGAGAACCGCCATCGCGTTCGACACCCAGTGCGCGCCGGCCTGCGCGATCGTGAAGCAGAGGAGCGAATCCTGCACCTGCGCGGTGACGAGCGAGCCGCCCTGCCCGTCGGGCAGCCAGTCGACCGCGCGGACGTCGGCGCTCTTGCCGAGCCCGAAGCTCACGACATGGGCGGCGTGCCGTTCGGCCCTCGCGCGGAGGCGCGCATAATGCGGGCTGTCGAAGGGGATGATCGCGGTGCCGCCGGGTTCGAGACCTTCGAAAATCTCGCCCTTCGCGTCGGCGATCGCTTCCTCGCTGCCGAAATATTCCATGTGTGCGGGCGCGATCGTGGTGACGATGGCGACGTGCGGGCGCACCATGCGCGTCAGCGCGGCGAGCTCGCCCGCATGATTCATCCCCATTTCGAAGACACCGAAATCCGCGGTCGACGGCATGCGCGCGAGGCTCAGCGGCACGCCGACATGATTGTTGTAGCTCTTGACCGAGCGATGCGCCCTGCCGGGGCGGAAGCGGTCGAGCGCGGCGAACAGCGCCTCCTTCGTCCCCGTCTTGCCCGCCGAGCCGGTGACCCCGACGATGCGGCCGTGGCTGCGCGCGCGCGATGCGATGCCGAGCGCGTTCAGCGCGAGGGCGCTGTCGGCGACGCGAACGTGCGGATGGGCGATTTCGCTTTCGCAAATGATCCCGGCGGCGCCAGCCGCAATCGCCTTGTCGATGAACTGGTGGCCGTCGGCGACCTCGCCCTTCATCGCGATGAAGAGGTCGCCCTTCGTCACCTCGCGCGAATCGAAGGCGACGCCCTGTACGGTGAAGTCGGCGCTGGCGGTGCCCCCGGTCGCCGATGCGATCGCGCGCGCGGTCCAGAGCGGGTTCATGCCGCCTCCTCGCGCGCGACGCTGACGTCGTCGAAGGGGATGACGCGCATGGCGTCACCGCGGCCGACGATCTGGCCCTGCTCGTGCCCCTTGCCCGCGATGCAGACGATATCGTCCGCCCCTGCTTCGGCGATCGCGGCGGCAATCGCTGCGCGGCGGTCGCCGATGACCTGCGCGGCCGGTGCGGCGGCGGCAATCGCATCGCGGATGACGGCCGGGTCTTCCCCGCGCGGATTGTCGTCGGTGATGATGAGGACCTCGGCCTTGGCCGCAGCAACCCGGCCCATTTCGGAGCGTTTCGTCTGGTCGCGGTCGCCGCCGGCGCCGAAAACGAGGATCAGGCGACCGGCCGCGTGCGGGCGTAGCGCATCGAGCGCGGCTTCGATCGCGTCGGGGGTGTGGGCATAATCGACATAGACCGGCGCGCCGCTTCTGGTGATCGCGGCGCGTTCGAGGCGGCCGCGCACCGGCTGGAGCCGCGCCAGATTGCCGAGCGTCTGGCCGATGTCGCCGCCGGTCGCGATGACGAGCCCCGCAGATACGAGCGCATTGGCGACCTGATAGGCGCCGATCAGCGGTAGATTCACTTTAAAAGTGATTTCACCCACCGCGATGACGAGCGACTGGCCAAGCTGGGTCGGTTCGCGCGAGACGAGGCGGAGCGCGTCGCCCCCGGTGCCGACCGTCAGCAAACGGACGCCGCGCGCCGTCACCGCATCGACGATGACTGGCGAATATTCGTCGTCGGCCCACACCACCGCCGCCCCCCCGGGTTCGACGACTTCGGAAAAGAGCCGCAGCTTGGCCGCGAGATAGGCGTCCATCGTGCCATGATAGTCGAGATGATCGTGACTGAGATTGGTGAAAGCCGCCGCCTTCACCGGCAATCCCTCGGTACGATACTGGTCGAGCCCGTGGCTCGACGCCTCGAACGCCGCATGGGTCACGCCTTCGGCCGCGAGCCCCGACATGTTTGAGAGAAAGGTCACGATATCGGGCGTGGTCAGCCCGGTCGAGGCGCTGTCGAGCGAGGTTGTGATGCCGAGCGTGCCGATCGACGCGGCGTTGAATCCCGCCATCCGCCAGAGCTGGCGCGTCATTTCGACCGTCGAGGTCTTGCCGTTGGTGCCGGTGACCGCGACGCAGGTGGCGGGAAAACGATGGAAGAAGCGCGCCGCGAGATGCGCGAAGGCGCGGCGCGGATTGGCATCGGCGACATGCACCGCGCCCTCCACCCTCGCCTCGGGGCGCGCGACGATCGCGACAGCCCCGGCCTCGATCGCCGCGGCGATGAAATCCTCGCCGTTGAACTTTTCGCCGACGAACGCGCCAAAGACCGTCCCTGGCGCGACCTTGCGATGGTCGATCGCGAGCCCCGTCACGACGGGATCGCTGCCCTCCGGCGCCTGATCGTCGAGCAGCGCGGCGAGGCGCATCAGTTCGCTTCCTCGCCTTTCCGCACGAGCGGAATGAGTTCCGACACATCGACGTCGCGGCTTTCGTCGGGGAAGACGCCGAGCATCGGTCCTGCGCGCGTCACGACCTTGCGCACCACCGGCGCCGCGGTCCAGCCGGCGGTACGCTGGCCCGAACTGAAGGCGTTGCCCTTGGGCTCGTCGATCATCACAAGCACGATATAGCGCGGATTGTCCATCGGGAAGGCCGCGGCGAAGGTCGAGACGAGCGAATGACGGCGATAGCCGCCCGCCCCCGGCTTTTCGGCCGAACCGGTCTTGCCGCCGACGCGAAAGCCCGGTGCATCGGCCTGTTTGCCGGTACCGTCGGAGACGATGAGGCGGAGAAGCTGGCGCATCCGCGCGCTGGTCGACGCCTTGAACACGCGGCGTCCCTGCGGCGGCGCCTTGTCGCCGAGCTTCATCAGCGTCGCGGGGCGATAGATGCCGCCGTTGACGAGCGCGGCATAGGCGCTCGCAAGATGCATCGGGGTCACCGCGATGCCATGACCATAGCTGGTCGTCATCGTGGTCAGCCGTCCCCAGTCGCGCGGCCACAGCGGGAAGGCGCGTTCCTTGAGGTCGATCTGCGGGCGCTTGTCGAAATCGAGATTGCGGAAGAGCCGCTCCATATTTTCGCGGCCGAGTTCGTCGGCGATGCGCGCGGTCGCGATGTTCGAGCTCTGGATCAGCGTTTCGGGCACATTGTACCAGCGCCCCGGGTGGCTGTCGCGGATACGGAAACCCGCGATCGCGAGCGGCGCCGAGGCGTCGTAGCGGCGCGCCATGCTGGTGACCACGCCGTCGTCGATCGCCGCGCCGATCGACAGCGGCTTGAAGGTCGAGCCAAGCTCGTAAAGATTGTAGGTGACCGAGTTGCGGCGCGTCATCGGGTCGCTGCCCGTCAGCTTGTTCGGATTGAAGGTCGGGAGCGAGGTCATCGCCGCGACCTCGCCGGTGTGGACGTCGAGGATCACGCCCGCGCCGCCGATCGCCTCGAGGTTGGCGACCGCCGAACCCAGTTCGCTTTCGAGCACGCCCTGCACGCGCGCGTCGATCGACAGCGCGAGCGGCTGGCCGCGCGTCGCCTTGTCGGTCAGCCGCTGGTCGAGTGCACCCTCGACCCCGGTGACGCCATGTCCCTCGGCATTGGTGAAGCCGAGGACGTGGGCGGCAAGCGTCAGCTGCGGATAGAGACGTTCCTTCTCGCGCGGGAAATCGAAGCCGACGTCGCCGATCGCGTTCACTGCCGCGACCTGGTCGGGCAGCGCGCGGCGGCGGATATAGGTCGGGCGCGTTCCGCTGATCCTGGCGAGCAGTTCCTCGCGCGGTGTGTCGGGGAAAATCTTGTAAAGCTCGTCGGCGAGATACTGCCGGTTGTTGAGCAGCTTCGACGGGACGACACGGATCGAATAGCCGTCGATCGTGCGCGCGAGCGGCACGCCGTTGCGGTCGACGATGTCGGCGCGGGCGGGAATGAAAGCCGACGCGGCGCCGTGGCCCGACGACGTATCGAACAGCGCAAAATAGAGCAGGCGCACCGACACGACGAAAAATGCCGCCGCGAACAGCAGCATCAGGATCATCAAACGCTGTTGCGCGGTCAGCAATATCTGCTGCCGCACCCCCGCGGTTCGAACCCGTGTCGGCCGGACGACGAGCGTGTTCATCGGCCGGACCTGCCTCCTGCCGCTTCGAGAGCCGCGGCGCGCTTGAGATCGGCGAGCGTCGATTCGGCGAGCAATTGATCCTCGATCATCTTCAGCTGTTCGCGGCGGCGCGTCGGCGCCATCCGCGGCGCCACGTCGCTGCGGATGGCGGTTTCGGCCTGCGCGAGGACGACCGGCCTGGTGGTCGCGGGCTTCGCCGCCGCAGGCTTGCCGGCG
Organism: Sphingopyxis sp.; assembly: GCA_017745175.1. Classification (GTDB taxonomy): domain Bacteria; phylum Pseudomonadota; class Alphaproteobacteria; order Sphingomonadales; family Sphingomonadaceae; genus Sphingopyxis. The sequence continues at coordinate 15,735 of JAGHZY010000003.1, forward strand.
ACGGGGCTTTCCTTTGCCGCGACCTTGTCGGCAACGGGGGGCACCGCGACCGGCGACACCATCGCCATCAGCACGGGCGCGACCTCGTTAGCACCCCGCGCGCGCGGCAGCCGGTCGAGCGAGGCGAGCTGGCGTTCGCTTTCGAGATACTGGCCCGCATCGGGCGCCGAATAGCCGAAGGTGTCGGCGTTCCATTGTTCGAGCTGGCGCATCGAGGCGCGCACCGCGAGTTCGGATTCGAGATAACGGATATTGTCGCGCGTGCGGTCGATCTGGCGCTCGATGCGCGTCAGCTCGCTGCGCGTCGCCGCGACCTTGAGCGATACGGGATAGAGCATCATCGCGAAGATGAGCACGAGCAGGACCAGGCCGATCCCCTGGAGCTTGCGGGCCGCCATCAGCATGACATTGCCTCCTTCATCGTCGAATGCGCGGGTGCAGCGGTCCGGACCGCGCTGCGCAGCGTTGCGGAGCGCGCGCGCGGATTGCGCGCCTCCTCTTCCTTGCCGGGACGCACCTTGCGCGCCGGCGTCTCGAAAGTTGCGGCCCGCGCCTGAGAGGTCGGCGCGGGCCGGTGGCGCGAACCCGCGGCATCGCCACCGCTGCGTTCGCGCAGGAAATTCTTCACGATGCGATCCTCGGTGCTGTGGAAACTGACGACGGCGAGCCGGCCGCCGGGACGCAGCAGGCGCTCGGCGGCGTCGAGCCCCGCGACCAGCTCGTCGAGCTCCGCATTGATGTGGATGCGGATCGCCTGAAAGCTTTTCGTCGACGGATCCTTGGGCGCGCCGGGCGGATGGCGCAGCGCCTTGCGGATCACGGTTGCGAGCTCGGCGGTGCGGGTGAGCGGGCGCGCGGCGACGATCGCACGCGCGACGCGGCGCGACTGGCGCTCGTCGCCATAATGGAAGAGCACGTCGGCGATCTCGGCCTCGTCGGCGCGATTGAGCCAGTCGGCGGCGCTTTCACCTTCCTGCGCCATGCGCATGTCGAGCGGACCGTCCTTCTGGAACGAGAAGCCGCGCTCGTCGCGGTCGAGCTGCATCGACGAGACGCCGATGTCGAAGGTGATACCGTCGACGCTTTCGATGCCGCGCTCGGCGAGCAGCCGGTCTATCTCGCCGAAGCGGCCACGGATCAGCGTCAGCTTCCCGCCGGCCTGGTCGACAAGCGCCTGCCCCTCGGCAATCGCGTCGGGATCGCGGTCGCAGGCGAAGACCTCGGCGCCCGCGGCGAGCATCGCGCGTGTGTAGCCGCCCGCCCCGAAGGTCGCATCGACATGGCGCTCGCCCGGGGCGATGGCGAGCGCGGCGATGACTTCTTCACGGAGAACCGGATCGTGGCGGGGGTCCCGAGGAAGTTCGGGGCGAAGATCGGTCACTTCCGCCCCTTCCCTTTCGCGGCATCCCACGAGGCGGCGAGCCGCCGGAGCACCGGGTCGGCCTCGGCACATTCGGCGAGCGTCGGCAACCACCAGATTTCGAGACGGCGGCCCGACCCCACAAAAGCCGTCGCGCCGGCATCGCCGACGCGGTCGCGGTGGATGAAACTGGGAAGGAAGCGACCGCTGTCGTCGAGCGTATAGGGCTCGGTATAGCTGAAGCGCTTCTTGAACTCGCTGTCCTCGTCGAAGTCGAGGTTGCGCAGCCGCGCGGTTTCGCGGTCGCGTTCGATCTCGCCGTTCAGCCGGTCGTACTGATCCTGGCCATAGGCGACGAGGCATGGCAGCTTTTCGTGGAAGCCGACCCAGAGCACGCGCTGGCCGTCCGCAATGAGGGGCACATTGTTGCGGAACTGCGAAGGGACGGCGATGCGCCCCTTGCCATCGATCGCGGCAAAACTGGTACCCGCATACTGGCCGGGCGTCACAATCGCCATCGCTCTGCCCCCGTATTCGCGCGCCAGCGGGCAAAACTTTCCCGGCGCCGGAATCGCGTGATTCCGGATGGTTCGGCACGGGTGGAGAATGCCCCTCTCCGATTCCGTGAGTATCAACTATGGATCGGGGTGGAAAGGGGTAATTTAGGGTGAAATAGGGAATCTAGCCCCCATTTACCGCAAAATGCGCTCCAAATTGGGCAAATAGCGGTCCGGCGGCGCCAGAAGGCACCGGGACGCGTTGCTTCGATCGGGGTGAAACGGGGCGGAAGCGCCGACTCAGCCGGCGCGGGCGCGAATCCAGAGCGGGCGGAGCGGGCCGAAGCCCGTGCCGGGCCAGAGGCGCGCGGCGAGCCATTCCATCGTGTCGGCCTGTCGCAGATGGTCGGCACCCGGAACGGACGGGCGCCAGAGCGGCGCGAAGAGGAGGTCGGCATCGCCGACGAGCCAGACCGCGCCTTTCCCGATCGTACAGCGCACGACGCGCCGGCCGGCATGGGCTTGGCATTGCGGGGGGAGACGGTCGAAACGCCCGGCGCTGAACAGGCGAAGCCGCATGCCGTCGACATCGACGGCGATCGGCGCGCCTTCGGCGGCGGGTGCAGCGGCGAGCGTGATGCCCCAATGGTCGAGCAGCGGGGTCAGCAGGCTGGTCACCGGCGGATTGCGCGGATCGCCGAGCGGGTAGCGCGCGGGCCAGCCCGACAGCGCGTCGGCGAGGACGACGGCGCGGCCGCCGCCGCGCACGAAGGCGTCGATCGCGACAAGCTCGCGCGGCGCGAGCGCGCGCGGATGCGCGATGAGCAGCGCCCCGCCGGGTGGCGGCACATGATCGGCAAGGCTGTCGACGAGCGACACGGGGCCGGCAGCGAGCAGGCGGGCGAGAGCGGGGTCGTCATCGGCTCCGCGAGCGATCATCGCCGCGATATCGCTGCCGCCCGACCAGCGGAGCGGCAGGCCGGTGAGCATCGTCGCGGCAGGCGCCGTGGCGGCGGAGGGGCGATAAAGGCGCGCGAGCAGCATATGCCCAACCCCGAACCAGCCGGTGACGAGGAGCAGCGCCGCGAGCCAAGGCAGCGGCCTGAGACGCGGACGCCACCGGACGAGGATATCCGCGAGCCATGCCACGATCCCGCCCGCGGCGGTCGTCAGGAGAAGCTGGAGCCACGCCGCCGCTCCGGCGAGGACGAGGCCGAGCAGCGCCTGTATCGCGATCAGAAAGACGAGCGTCAGAAGACCCGTGTGAAACCGGTTCGCCGCGGGCTCGCGGCGCTGCCACCACGCGAGGAGCAGCATCGGCGGCGCGAGCAACGGAATCGCGAGCGCGGGGTCGATGCGCCCGAGAAGCGCCTGCCCGCCAGCGGCCCAAGCCAGCGCGGCGATCGCGAGCGACAGGGTGAAAGCGCGCAGCAGCGGGCCGCGCGATGCCGCGATCACTGCTTCGACTGGCGCGCGCGCTGAAGGGCGGGGTCGGGTTCGAGGTCGGGGACAGACGAGGCCTGCGGCAGCGTCTGCGGGACTTTCACGTCGGTCGCGGCATTTTCATCCTTCGACGACGGTGACACCGGCTGGACGCCGAGTTCCTCGAGCGGCGCACCGCCGGCGGGCGCGTCGCCCGGCATCTTGACCTCGGCGGTCGCCGCGGCGTCGCTCGCCGCGCGTTCGCGGGCGCGTTCGCCGATCAGCCCCGCCATGCCGACGAGCAGCAGCACGGTCAGCACGCCGGCGATACCGATCTGCAGCCGCCGCATCGTGTCGTCGACCGGCGCGGCCGGCGGCGGCGGTGCGGGCTGCGCCGCCGGTGCCGGTGGTATGTCGATCCGCACGCTCATGCCGCTGCCTCCAGTCCCTTGCTCGCCAGCCACTCGGGATTGTAGAGCGTCGAGAGATAGCGAAACCCGCTGTCGCAGAGAATGGTTGCGATGCGCTTGCCCGGGCCGAGTTGCCGCGCGAGCGCCATCGCGCCGGCGACGTTGATCCCCGACGAGAGGCCGAGGCACAGCCCCTCCTCATCGAGCAGGCGGCGGACCACCGCGAGCCCCTCGGCATCCGAGATGCGAAACTGCGTATCGATCGGCGCGCCCTCGAGATTGGCGGTGATGCGGTTCTGCCCGATCCCCTCGGCGACGCTCGTCCCCTCGGGCTTCAGTTCGCCGCATTGGTAATAATTATAGAGTCCGGCGCCGTGCGGGTCGGTAAGCGCGATGACGATGTCCTGATCGTGCGCCTTCAGCCCGAGCCCGGTGCCCGCGATCGTGCCGCCGGTGCCCGCGGCGCAGGTGAAGCCATCGACGCGGCCGTCCATCTGCGCCCAGATTTCCTCGGCGGTGCCGAAGATGTGCGATTTGCGGTTGGCGATATTGTCGAACTGGTTGGCCCAGATCGCATTGTCGGTTTCCTCGGCGATGCGGCGCGAGGTGTGGACAAAATGGCCGGGGTTGGCGAAGGGCGCGGGCGGAACGAGCACCAGTTCGGCACCGAGCGCGCGGATCGTCGCCATTTTCTCGGCGCTCTGGTTGTCGGGCATGACGATGATCGTCCGGTACCCGAGCGCGTTGCCGACGAGCGCAAGGCCGATGCCGGTGTTGCCCGCGGTCCCCTCGACGATCGTGCCGCCGGGCGCCAAGCTGCCGTTCGCCTCGGCATCGCGGACGATATAGAGCGCGGCGCGGTCCTTCACCGAACCACCGGGATTGGCATATTCGCACTTGCCCCAGATTTCGCATCCGGTCGCTTCGCTGGGGCCCTTGAGCAGGACGAGCGGAGTATTCCCGATCAGGTCCAGGCTGGTTTTGGCAATGGTCATGCGCCCTGATCTAGGACGCCGCCCCGCGGGTCGCAAGACAGCTTCGCTTGGCCGCCCGATGATCGGTCTTGTCGACCAACGGGCATCGGGACCCGACGAACGACAGCCCGGGCGGAGGCCCGGGGGTTGTTATTGTAACAGTATATCATTACTGGATTGCGCCAACAGGTCGCCACAACAACAGGACTCTCCCCAATGCGCTTGCTTTGCTCTGCCGGTTTTTCGCTTGCCCTTTTCCTCGCCGCCCCTGCCTTTGCGCAGGACAGCGCGGCGCCGAGCAACGAGGACGATGTGCATGCCGGCGGACCGATCGTTGTCACCGCGCCCTATGTCCGCAGCCTCGACATCCTCGGCAATGTGTCGGTGCTCGAAGGTGACGAGCTGGCACGCGACATCCGCGGCCAGATCGGTGACACCCTCACGCGGCAACCGGGCGTCTCGGCGACGAGCTTCTCGCCCGGCGCATCGCGCCCCGTTCTGCGCGGCTTTTCGGGCGAGCGCGTCAAGATCCTGACCGACGGCATCGGATCGATCGACGCGTCGAACACCTCGGCCGACCACGCGGTGACGATCGACCCGCTGACGGTCGAGCGCGTCGAAATCCTGCGCGGCCCCGCGGTGCTGCTGTTCGGCAGCCAGGCGATCGGCGGCGCGGTGAACCTGTTCGACCGCCGGATCCCGCGCAAGGTTCCCGCCGACCATGTCCATATCGACGCGATCGGCGGCTATGCGACCGCGGCGAACGACCGCAATATCGGCAGCTCGATCGACGTCGCGCTGAGCCCGCAGATCGTCGCGCATCTCGACGGCAGCTGGCGCAAGACGGGCGACACACGCTCGGGCGGCTTCGTCTACGCACCCGATATCCGCGGCGACCTGCTCCACCTCGCCGAACATGCGATCGAGGACGGCCATCCCGACGAGGCCGCCGAACTGACCGCGCAGGCGGGCAAGCGCGGCAAGATCGATAATACGCAAAGCGAGACCTGGACCGCCGGCGGCGGAATCTCGCTGATCAACGACGGCGGCCAGCTCGGCATTTCGGTCGGCTATTTCGACACCAACTATGGCGTGCCCGACCGCCCGAACACCGAGCACGATCATGGCGGCGAGGAAGGAGGCGGCCACGATCATGGCGAAGCCCCCGTCACCATCGGCATGAAGCAGTGGCGCGCCGATCTGCGCGGCGAGATCGAGCTCGGCGACGGCTTTTTCGACAAGCTGCGCATCCGTGCGGGCTTTGCCGATTACAAGCACACCGAATTCGAGGGCGACGAGGTCGGCACCGTCTTCACCAACCAGGGTGTCGAAGGCCGGGTCGAGCTGGCGCAGAACGACCGCGGCGGCTGGCGCGGCGCGAGCGGCATCCAGTACAACCACCGCGATTTCAATGCGGTCGGCGAAGAGGCGTTCGTGCCGCGCAATCTGACCGACCAGTTCGCGCTTTTCACGCTGCAGGAATATACGATGGGCCCGCTCGGGCTCGAAGCCGCGGCGCGCTATGAAAAGACGAGCGTGCGCGCGCAGACGCTGGGCTTCGACCGCAATTTCGACAGCTTCTCGGGCGCGCTCGGAGCGACTTATGATATTTTCGAGGGCGCGAAATTCGGCGTCTCGGTGTCGCGTGCGGTGCGTGCGCCGTCGGCCGAGGAATTGCTGTCGAACGGCCCGCACATCGCGACGCAGAGCTTCGAGGTCGGCGACCCCAATCTGAAGCGCGAATCGAACTGGGGCGCCGAAGCTTCGTTCAAGCTCAAGACCGACGCGTTCAACCTCAGCCTCACCGGCTATTCGAACTGGTTCGACAATTTCATCTATTCGGCCGCGACGGGCGCCGAAGAGGATGAACTGCCCGTCTTCCAGTATTTCCAGCGCGACGCGCGCGTCTGGGGCTTCGAAGCCGAGGCGAGCGCGCGGCTGGCGCAGATCGGCGGGTTCAATATCGTCGGCGACGTCACCGCCGACATGACGCGCGCGAAGATCAGGAATGCCGGCCTCGACCGCAATGTGCCGCGCATCCCGCCGCTGCGCATCCTCGGCGGGCTCGAGGCGCAGGGTGCACGCGTCGATGCACGCGTCGAGGTCGAATGGACCGACGACCAGACGCGCACCGCGCAGTTCGAGACGCCGACCGAGGGCTTCACGCTGGTCAACGCCTCGCTGAGCTGGCGCCCGCTTCCCGACACGAAGAATCTGACGCTGAGCCTGTCGGCGAACAATATCTTCGACGTCGAGGCACGCCGCCACGCAAGCTTCACCAAGGATTATGTCCCGCTGGCGGGCCGCGATTTCCGCCTGACTGCCCGGGCGAGCTTCTGACCCCTCTCTCCGCTCGTCCCGAGGGCCGGATCCGGTTCAGCCGGATCCGGCCCGTTGGTTATCAGAGAGCAAGCTGCTTGCGCTTGTTCCAGTAGATCGAGGTCGCGGCGGCATAGGCGCCGACCCGTTCCCAGACCGCGCCGTCGACCTTGTCGATGTCGACCCCGGCATCGATATAGGCCTGGACGATCTTCATGATCTGCTCTTCGGTCATGTCGCCCGACAGATCAGGATTCGCGCCCTCCGGACCGAAATCGAGCGCCTTGTCGACCACCGCCGGCGACAGGCTGATTTTTTCCATGTCGGCCGCGAGCCATTCGCGCGAGATGCGCGCGAGGCTATAGTCGAAATAAAGACCCTTCTGCTCCGCGGTGATCCCGTGCCGCGCAACGCAAGCGTCCGCCACGGTCGCCAGATTCCTGAACAGCGCCTCGCGCGATGCTTCATCGCCGCCGCCCGCCATCGCCTCGCCGATCGAGGCACGCATGTCGCCCGTCACCGAAGCGACGACGCAGTCGAGCTTCTCGCCCTCCTGTGCCGCAGCGCCCCCGGGCAGCGCCGCAAGCGCCAGCGCGGCGCCCGTCATCAAGGTCTTCATCATCGACTCGTCCTTCTGCCCGGAGGGATCGCCTTCAGGACAGCATGGCCATCCCGCCGTTCACATGCAACGTCTGCCCGGTGACATAGCCCGCTTCCTTCGACGCAAGATAGACGACCGCGGCGGCGATATCGCTGCCCTCGCCCATCCGCCCCGCCGGAATGCGCTGGTTGAGCGCTTCCTTCTGCGCGTCGGGCAGGTCGTCGGTCATTGCGGTGGCGATGAAGCCCGGCGCGACGCAGTTCACGGTGATGCCGCGGCTTGCAAGTTCCTGCGCCAGCGCCTTGGTCATGCCGGTGACGCCCGCCTTCGACGCCGCATAATTGGCCTGCCCCGGATTGCCCGTCGCGCCGACGACGCTGGTGATCGAGATGACGCGGCCGAAGCGCGCCTTCATCATCGGCTTGGCGACGGCACGCGCGAGGCGGAAATTCGCCTCGAGGTTGATGCGGATGACGTCGGACCATTCGTCGTCCTTCATCCGCAGAATGAGGTTGTCGCGCGTGACGCCGGCATTGTTGACGAGAATATCGATTTGCCCGAGCGCATCGACCGCCGAAGGGACGAGCGCATCGACCGCCGCGGCGTCGCCAAGGTTGCACGGCAGCGCGACATGGTCGCCGCCGAGCGCGTCGCGGAAGGCATTCAGCTTGTCGGCGTTGGAACCCGACACCGCGAGGCGAGCGCCCTGCGCGGCAAGCGCCTGCGCGATGGCCGAACCGATACCGCCGCTGGCGCCAGTAACGAGGGCGGTCATGCCGGTGAGATCGAACATCTGTGTTTCTCCTGAAGTCTTTGAATCAGAGCGTTTTGAGCAGCGCTTCGATGTCGTCCATCGAAATCACGCTCACTGCCTCGACCTCGCCCGATGCGCTGCGCTTGACCATCGGCGACAGGACCTTGCCGCCGAATTCGACGAACTGCGTGACGCCGATATCCTCCATCGACGCGACGCTCTCGCGCCAGCGGACGCGGCCGGTGACCTGTTGCACGAGGAGATCGCGGATTTCGGCGGCGTCGCTGACCGGGCTGGCGGTGACATTGGCGACGACGGGGGCGAGCGGCGCGGCAGGCGGGTTCGCGCCGAGCGCTTGGGCCATCGCGTCGGCTGCGGGCTGCATCAGCGGGCAGTGGAAGGGAGCCGAAACGGGGAGCAGCACGCCGCGCTTGATGCCGAAGTCCTTGACGAGCGCAACCGCGCGTTCGACCGCGCCCTTGTGGCCGGAGATCACGACCTGCGACGGATCGTTGTCGTTGGCGACGGTGCAGACCTCGCCCTCGGCCGCGGCATCGGCAAGCTTCTGCGCGGTGTCGATATCGGCGCCGAGCAGCGCCGCCATCGCGCCGACACCGACGGGCACCGCCGCCTGCATCGCCTGTCCGCGTGTTTTGAGCAGCCGCGCAGCGGTCGCGAGGTCGAATGCACCGGCGGCGCAGAGCGCGCTATATTCGCCGAGACTGTGGCCCGCGACATAATCGGCCTTGCCCGCAAGCGTCACGCCGCCCTCCCTTTCGAGCACGCGCAGCGTCGCGATCGCGTTCGCCATGATCGCGGGCTGGGCATTTTCTGTGAGGGTGAGCTGATCTTCGGGCCCTTCGCTCATCAGCTTGAAGAGATGCTGGCCGAGCGCGTCGTCGACCTCTTGAAATACCTCGCGCGCGACCGGCGAAGCGTCGGCGAGCGCCTTGCCCATGCCGACCGACTGGCTGCCCTGACCCGGAAAGATGAATGCGCGCATATTGCGTCCCCTGCGTATTGCGGAATGGGCCCGCGCCTATTCGCTCACCCGGCGCGATGCAAGCCGAAGGGCACGACCCTGTTCGCGGCGTCGTGACCGATGTCGGCGCGGCCAAGATACGGGATATCGCACCGCGCGCACCAGTCGCGGGCGATTTCCTCGGCCTCCATGCCGAAGGGGCGGTCGTTTTCCCTGACGTCGCTCACGCGGCCAAGCCGCAGGCCCGCGAGCCCGCGCGGGCCGAGGCAGCTCGCGACGTGGAAGAAGGCGCGGTCGAAGGCGTAGAGATATTCGCTCACCTCCTCGACAAGCAGCACATGACCGGCGAGATCGGGCTCGAGCGGCGTGCCGAGCAGCATCGACAGCGTCATCAGGTTGAACGCCGCGTGACGCGCGCCGTGCATCAGGCCGGGCTCGCACGCGGCGGGGTCGCGCGCGATCAGCCAGTCGAGCGCGCGAAGGATCGCCGCGTCGCCGCCGTCGCGACGGATATCGGCAACCATCGGCCCGTGCGCGACATGATCGAAACCGTCGCGGTAGAGCGCGCCGAGCAGATTGCCCTGATCCGAATAGCCGAGAAACGCCTTGCCCCTTGCGACATCGGTCATGGCCGCGACGGCATCCGCGGCGATCCGACAGGCACCATAGCCGCCGCGCGCGAACCAGATCGCGTCGATGTCGGCGCGGTTCGCCATCTCGACAAGCGCGGCGAAGCGATGCCCGTCCTCGCCGGCAAAATGGCCATGGACCGCGAAACATTGTTCATCAAAGACCAGTTCGACGTCGGGATAGCCGAGGCTGGCGAGCGCGCGTACCGCCTCCGCATCGTCGGGCAGGATGGGGGTACTGGGGGCGACGATGCCAATACGCATGGACCAAACTATCCCTCAAACCGTTCGCATCGAGCGAAGTCGGGATGCCCTTCGGCCTTACGCCATCCCGACATGTGTCTCGACTTCGCTCGACACGAACGGAAATCGGGATGAGTGCCAGTTGCAAACCCTTCGCCAAGCCCATATCGCGCCGCGATGGCCGAAAACAAATCCTATTTCTTCTGCGGCATCGGCGGGTCGGGCATGTTGCCGCTCGCGATGATCGTCGCGGCGCGCGGCGCGGCGGTTTCGGGATCGGACCGCAGCCGCGACCAAGGCCGGACGCCCGGGAAATTCGCGTGGCTCGAGGGTCAGGGCATCGCCTTTTACCCGCAGGACGGCAGCGGGCCGAAGGCGGGGCAGATTCTCGTCGCATCGGCGGCGATCGAGGACAGCGTGCCCGATATCGCCGCGGCGAACGCGCTCGGCCTGCCGCGGATGACGCGCGCCGACCTGAATGCGGCGCTGTTTAACGCCGCGAACAACGCGATCGGTGTCGGCGGCACGAGCGGCAAGTCGACCGTGACCGGCATGATCGGCTGGATCCTCGAAAGCACGGGGAAGAAGCCGACGGTGATGAACGGCGCGGTGATGCGCAATTTCGCGGGCGACGACAGGCCCTTTGCCAGCGCGCTGGTCGGTGACGCCGCCATCTATGTCAGCGAGGTCGACGAGAGCGACGGATCGATCGCACTGTACGAGCCCGATGTCGCGGTGGTCACCAACATCAGCCTCGACCACAAGAGCCTCGAAGAACTGCATGTCCTGTTTGCCGATTTTCTCCGGAAGGCGCGCGTCGCCATCGTCAACGCGGATGACGAGGAGAGCACTCCGTTCCTGTCGCTCGACAATGCGTTGACCTTTGGCTTTCGCGGCGATGCCGATGTCCGCGGCAGCGATTTCGAGGCTCTGCCCGATGGCTGCCGCTTCGCCGTCCATGCCGGTGGCACCGCCTGGCAGGTGAAGCTCCGCATGCCCGGCCGCCACAATGCCGCCAACGCGCTCGCCGCCATCGCTGCGGCGCACGCGGCGGGCACGACCGTCGCGCAGGCGGTCGAGGCGCTGGCGGACTTCGCCGGCCTCGCGCGCCGTTACGAAGTGCTGGGTCAGGCGAACGGCGTCACCGTGATCGACGATTTCGCACATAATCCCGACAAGGTCGCGGCCACGCTCGCCGCCGTCGCCGAACTGCCGGGCCGCGCGCTGCTTTTCTTCCAGCCGCACGGCTATGGCCCCTTGCGCCAGATGGGCAAGGAACTCGCGACGAGCTTTGCGAAGGGAATGCGCGACGGCGACAGGCTCTATGTCAGCGATCCTGTCTATTTCGGCGGCACCGTCGACCGCAGCATCGGCAGCGAGGCGCTCGTCGCCGATATCGTCGCAGGCGGCGGCGATGCGATGCATCTTGCCACCCGCGCGGCGTGCGGCGCGGCGATGCTGGACGAAGCGAAGGCGGGCGACCGCATCCTGATCCTCGGGGCGCGCGACGATACGCTGACCGAATTCGGACGCGAATTGCTGGAAAAGCTTGCCCGCGCTTGATTTCCGCGCGCGAATCTGTATAGGCGCGCTCATTCGGGGCGAGGCCTTGTGCCGTTCGCCCCGTTTGCTTTGCATCAATGCGCAAAGCCGGACGACAGCCGGAGGGGTTTCGCGATTGGCGCGAAATCAGCGATCGGCCAAATCGAAGGACGCAAACCATGCCGTTTTACGAGCATGTCTTTATCGCGCGTCAGGACCTGAGCCAGGCTCAGGTCGATGCGCTGGCGGAAACCGTCACCAACGTCATTGGCGAATATAAGGGCACGGTCCACAAGACCGAGACTTGGGGCCTCAAGCAGCTCGCCTACAAGATCCAGAAGAACCGCAAGGGTCACTATGTGATGCTGTCGGCCGAAGTCACGGGCGAAGCGATCGCAGAGATCGAGCGTCAGGCTGCGATCAACGAAGATATCATCCGCTGGCTCACCATCAAGGTCGACGAACTCGAAAAAGGTCCGTCGGTGATGATGCGCAAGCAGGAACGCCGCGGCGGCCGTGGCCGTGACCGCGACGGCGAAGAATAAGGAATAGCACCATGGCACGACCCTTTTTCCGCCGCCGCAAGACCTGCCCCTTCAGCGCGAAGGACGCACCGGTCATCGATTACAAGGACGTCCGCCTGCTCCAGGGTTACCTGTCGGAGCGCGGCAAGATCGTCCCGTCGCGGATCACCGCGGTGTCCACCAAGAAGCAGCGTGAGCTGGCGAAGGCGATCAAGCGCTCGCGCCACATCGGCCTGCTCCCCTACATTGTGAAGTAAGGAGGGCGGACCGATGGAAATCATCCTGCTCGAACGTATCGAGAAACTGGGCGGTATCGGCGACGTCGTCACCGTCAAGAACGGCTTTGCCCGCAACTATCTGCTCCCGAACAACAAGGCGCTCCGTGCGAACGAAGCCAACCGCAAGCTGTTCGAAGCCAACCGTTCGAAGATCGAGGCCGACAACGCCGAGCGTCGCACCGACGCCGAAGGTCGCGCCAAGGACATCGACGGCAAGCAGATCGTCCTGATCCGTCAGGCGTCGAACACCGGCCAGCTTTATGGCTCGGTTTCGGTCCGTGACATCGTCGACGCACTCGTCGAGGACGGCGTCGAAGGCGTGACCAAGTCGATGGTCGAGCTCGAACGCCCGATCAAGGCGCTCGGCCTCGTCGACGTCAAGGTCAAGCTGCACCCCGAAGTTGCGGTGACCGTCGGCGTCAACGTCGCGCGTTCGCCCGACGAAGCCGAAATGCAGAAGCAGGGCATCGACGTCATCGCCGCGATGTTCGAGGAAGAACAGGCCGAAGCCGTCGCTTCGGCGCTGGAACCCGACAGCGAGGACGAATTCGAAGACGCGACGCCGCCTTCGGAACTGGCTGCCGAGGCTCCAGCTGCGGACGAGAGCGAAGAGGCCTGAGGCCTTCGACCTCGCACGAGACAGAAAAGGCTCCGGAACCCGCGGTTCCGGAGCCTTTTTCTTTTGTTTTCGATGGTGGTTCAGCGGCGGCTTCGGGGTAGGGAGCTGCCGCTCGGTTACCCACTCCCGATCCCGGTCTTGACCCGGGATCCCGCTATTTTTACGCGCTCATTGCCTTCGATCTCAAGCGGGACCCCGGATCAAGTCCGGGGTGACGATGGATGTGAGGTCCGCAACCGCTCGCTACCGACCGCTCAATAGCCCATCAGGCTTAGCACTTCCTTGCGGCTGCGCTCGTCGTCGAGGAAGCAACCGAGCAGCCGGCTCGTGACCATGCCGACGCCCGGCGTGCGCACGCCGCGCCCGGTCATACAGCCGTGCTGCGCGTCGATCACGACCGCGACGCCCTGCGGGTGGAGATTGTCCCAGATGCATTTCGCGACTTCGGCCGTCAGGCGTTCCTGTACCTGCAGGCGCCGCGCATAGCCGTTGAGTACGCGCGCGAGCTTCGAGATGCCGACGACGCGTTCGCGCGGCAGATAGGCGATCGACGCCTTGCCGGTGATGGGCGCCATATGATGTTCGCAGTGCGACTGGAACGGAATGTCGCGGAGCAGCACGATCTCGTCATAGCCGCCAACCTCCTCGAAGGTGCGCGAGAGATGGACCGAGGGGTCCTCGTCATAGCCCTGGCAATATTCCTTCCACGCGCGCGCGACGCGACGCGGCGTATCGAGCAGGCCCTCGCGTGCCGGATCGTCACCTGTCCACTCGATCAGTATCCGCACGGCATCCGCGACATGCTCGGGGACCACCACCTTGCCGTCCGGTCCCAACTCTTGTCCGTTGTCGCTCATCGCCCCGCTTTCACTGTTGCCTTCATGTCGCACATTTCGCGGCGAATGCGCCGATTAGCAAGGGCCGGAGAAGAAGAAATTGTCCTCTCCCATCAACTTTACGTTGCGGAATCTTGGCTTTTTCACTTTTCGGAGAGGCGCGGTTTCGCGTCCTTTTTTGGGCTCAACAAGCCACTTGACGCTTTCGTCAACTCGGCGCACCTTCGGGTCATACAGAACTCGCTCAAGCGGGTCGTATTCCGGAGAGGCCGGCGTATTCCCCGACGCCGGCGGGAGAGGACGATGACCAGCACAGCTGGCAGGTGGGATTCACAAGGGCACATGGCCGTTTTGGCCCGGTGCCCTTTGCCATGTCTGGTCGTTTCCCCTCCCCTTACCACAATCTGAAAGTTGGGCGGCCCCGCATCGCGCGGGGACGAAAAAGGGAGGCTGTAGATGAAGTTCAAGGCACTGATCGGAACCTCGATCCTTGCGATGTCGGTGGCGACACCGGCCTTTGCGCAGGACGCGGCGGATGAAGTGGAACGCGATGCTTTCGGCGGCGAGATCGTCGTCACGGCGCAGCGCCAGTCGGAACGCCTGCAGGACGTGCCGATCGCGGTCAGCGCCTTCTCGACCGAAGCGCTCGAAGCCCAGCAGATCAAGACGCCGTCCGATCTTCAGCTGACGCTGCCCAACGTCACCTTCACCAAGACCAACTTCACCGGCGCGAGCTTCACCATCCGCGGCATCGGCGACCTTTGCGTCGGCACGACCTGCGACAGCGCGACCGCGATCCATCTGAACGGCGACCCGCTGTTTTCGACCCGCCTGTTCGAGACCGAATTCTTCGATCTCGAGCGTATCGAGGTGCTGCGCGGGCCGCAGGGCACGCTGTTCGGGCGCAACGCGACCTCGGGCGTGGTCAATGTGATCACCGCAAAACCGAAGCTCGGCACCTTCGAAGCCGCTGCCGAAGCCGAATATGGAAACTATGATTCCATCAAGGGCAAGGCGATGGTCAACATCCCGCTCGGCGATACGATGGGCATCCGCGTCGCGGGCATCTACCTCAACCGCGACGGCTATACGAAGAACAGCTTCCTCGGCACGCGTATCGACGACCGTGATCTCTATTCGGTCCGCGGCTCGTTCCGCTGGGAGCCGACCGAGAACACCACGATCGACCTGCTGGCGTCCTATTTCCGTGAAAAGGACCAGCGTACGCGCATCCAGAAACAGCTGTGCCAGCGCGATCCGACCGGCATCCTCGGCTGCCTGAACAGCCGGCTCGACAATTCGCCCTTCAACGGTAACGCGACCTTCACCGCGGCGCTGACCTCGCGCGAGTTCCTCGCGATTCGCGGCATTCCGCAGGCCTTTGCGCTCGGCAGCCTTTATGGTCCCGACGTTTATGCCAATACCACCATCCCGTCGGATCCGCGCGAAGTGAACACGGCGTACACGCCCAGCTACTTCACCAGCGAACTGACGCTGCAGGGCCAGATCGAGCATAATTTCGGCCCCGTGTCGCTGCAGGTGTCGGGCCAGTATCAGAAGGTCAAGCTCGACGCGTCGCAGGATTACAACAGCAATATCGGCAACCGCGCGCTCTATGCGACCGGTCTCGCGACCCTGCAGGCGGCGGCGAACGGTGCGCTGGGCGCGGCGCTCGCGCCCTATTTCCGGCCCGTCGCCGCGGCGATCATTCCCAATGGCCCGACCGGCCAGCTTTGCACCTCGCTCGCCGAGGAAAGCGGCTACGGCGCCTTTGGCGGCAAGAAGATCTGCAGCGACCAGTCGCTCCAGTTCGACCGGTCGAACCAGTATAACAGCAGCTGGTCGGTCGAGGGCATCCTGTCGAGCGACCTCGACGGGCCCTTCAACTTCCTCGTCGGCGGCATCTATGCCGATTATCACCTGACCGAGAACAGCTATTATGTGAATGCCTTCCCGATCGATTATCTGACCGGGGTGCTCGGCGCCTTCACCGCAGCGACCAACCCGCCGGCCGCGGGGGGCCCGCTGCCGCCGTCATTCCTCGCGACGCCCTTCTTCCGCAACAACACCGACGATCTGAAGATCACGTCCTACGGTCTGTTCGGCGAAGCCTATTTCGAGTTCAGCGACCGGCTGAAACTTACCGCCGGCCTGCGCTACAACAACGACAAGAAGAGCGTGCAGGCGCGGTCGACGCTGGCAAGCTTCCTCGCGCCGCACGGCGGAACCGGAAGCGTGTTCGATTCGCCGTTCGTCGGATCGTTCGACGCCGACCCCGGCACGCCGGGCAACCAGATTATCCAGGAGCGTACGGTCAAGTTCAACAAGCTGACCGGACGCGCGGTGCTCGATTTCAAGATCACCGACGACAATCTGCTCTATGCGTCCTATTCGCGCGGCTACAAGTCGGGCGGTATCAACCCGCCGCTGCAGCCGATCTTCGCGGTACCCGAATCGTTCAAACCCGAGCAGGTCGACGCGTTCGAAATCGGGTCGAAGAACACCTTCGGTGGCGGCGCGCTCCAGCTGAACCTCACGGCCTTCTACTACAAGTACAAGGATCTGCAGCTCAGCAAGATCGTCGCACGCACCGCGGTCAACGACAATGTCAGCGCGGATATCTACGGGTTCGAGGCCGAAGCGATCGTTCGGCCCGATCCCGACGTCGTGGTCAACCTGGGCTTCAGCTACCTGCACAGCAAGGTGACCGACGACAAGTTCACGAGCAACCCGCGCGACTTCGGCGGCGGCCGCAGCGACGCGGTGATCATCAAGGATATCACCAACGCCGCAAACTGCGCGGTCGCATCGCGGACGGGCAATGTCGCGGGGGTCAATGCGTTCGTGAACGGGGTCCAGCAGGTCATCAACGGCGGGTTTGTCCCGGGCGTGGCGGCCGGCGCCGGGCTGCGGCCGACCACCGCCTTCCCGGCCGATGGCGGTATCGCATCGACCGGCGCCTTCAGCATCTGTGCGGTAATGGACGCCGCGGCGGCCGGAGCCTTTGCAGCGGCAGGCCTGAACCCGGCGAACTTCGGCGGGATCGAATATTTCTCCGCCGGCGTTCCGGTGAATATCAAGGGCAACCAGCTGCCGCAGGCGCCGAATTACAAATTCAGCGCGGGCGTACAATATACGGCACATCTCGGCGGCGGCGGCATGAGCCTCGTCCCGCGCGTCGACCTTGCCTATACTGGTGAAAGCTATGGCAGCATCTTCAACGGCAATGTGAACCGCATCAAGGGCTATGCGCAGGTCAATGCGCAGCTGCAACTGAACGGCCCCGACGACAAATGGTATGTGAAGGGGTTCGTCCAGAACCTCTTCGATTCCAACAGCGTCACCGGCCTTTACATCACCGACCAGTCGTCGGGGAATTACACCAACATCTTCACCCTCGAACCGCGGCGCTACGGCATCGCGGCGGGCGTGAAGTTCTAGCCCAGCCGGCGGCAACGCCGGCGAAATACCCCGGCCTTCCCATCGGGAGGCCGGGGTTTCTTTTTGTCCAGGGCAGGCAAGGAAAAAGGGGCCGGACCATCATCCGATGGTCCGGCCCCTTCAGGCGATCCGGTGGATCAGCGTGCCAATCAGAATTTGGCGCGCAGCTTGACCCCATAGAGCCGCGGCGGAGCCGGATAGACCGCGAAGTTCGCGCTCTGCTCGGGGATCGGGAACGAGGTGATGTTGTAATATTTGTTGAAGAGATTCTCGACGTAGAACTCGATCGCATAATTCTGGTCGGGGCCGAAGTTGAGCCCGGCGCGCGCGTTAACGATCGAATAGCCGTCATTCGTGGTGAAGGGGATCGCGACGGGGTCGTTGATCGTGTGGGCGTCGCTGTTCATCCGCCAGTCGACATGCACGAGGCCGCCGACATTGCTGCTGATCTGCGGCGTCCAGGTGACCGCGCCGGTGACGACATGCTTCGGCGAATTGGTGAGCGGCATGCGGTCATCCTCGCCGGCCGCGGGGTCCTTCACCTTCGTGTCGATGTAGGAATAGCCGAGCGTGATGTTGAGGTCGGAGGCCGGGCGGATGACCGACTCGAGCTCGACGCCCTGCGCCACGACCTTGTCGAAGTTCTGGACGACGAAGTTGTTCCCCATGAAGGCGAGGTTCTGATAGCCCTTCAGCTCGGTATAGAAGGCGTTGGCGTTGAACTGGAACGCCGAGCTGAAATCGGTCTTCACGCCGACTTCGAACGAATCGACGTCCTCGTTGCCGAACTCGAGGTCCGAGGCCTGCGCGCCGTTGCCGCCGAGGAAGCGGGTGTCGAACGAGCCACGGTCGAGGTTGTAGCCGCCCGATTTGTAGCCGCGGTCATAGCCGCCATAGACCATGATGCGATCGTCGAGCTTGATCGACAGCTTGGCCGTTCCCGTAAGCTTGCTCTCGCTGCGCTTGTCGCGGTAGATTCCGTTGAATTCGGGATTGACCACAGGATTGCAGACGAGGTTGAAGATCGCGTTGCCGAGGCCCGAAGGCAGGCCCTGCAGCGCCTGGCGATAGAGGCCGTAGCGTGCGCTCTGCAGCGTCGCGCAACCCGGCAGGTTCGACTGCAGGTCGGCGTTCAGCTTCTTCGATTCATGATTATAGCGCAGGCCGAGGGTCAGCGAGACATTGTCGTTGAAGTCGATGATGTTGTGCGTGAACAGCGCGAAGGCTTCGGTGTTGACGCGGTAGGCGTCGCCGATCTGGCCCTGTCCGGCCTGCGGCGCGGGCAGCGGGGTCAGGAAGGTGTCGAGCACGCCCGCCTGCGCCGCGGCGGCTGCGAGCTGCGGGTTCGACGCGAGCAGCACCTGACCCACCAGCGGCGAATTCGGGATCGACTGGAAAATCTGGAAACCCGTCGGTCCGGGCACCGCCGAATCGGTCAGCGCATTGATGAAGGCATCGACATATTGCGCGCCCTGCGTGCCGAAGCGGGTCCGTTCGGTATATTTCAGTTTCTCGTTGAGATAGAAACCGCCGATCAGCCAGTCGACATGGTCGTCGAAAGCCGTGCCCTTGAGCCGGACTTCCTGCGTGAAATCGCGCATCCCGATCGGCATGTTCTCGCGATAGGCGCGGTCGACCCCCGAGAAGTCGACGTCCATGCCGCGCGTGGCCTTCCAGTCGCGATACGCGGTGATCGACGTCAGCTCGACGCCGCCCAGATCCCAGTCGAGCTGACCCGACACGCCCCATTCGCGCATCTTTTCGGTGAGGTCGCGATTGGGCGAATAGGCGACTTCGCGATCCTTGGGATTATAGGGCCGCACGATACCGGTCAGACCATTGGCGGCCGCCAGCCCCTGGACGACCGAGGCCGCGGCGAAGGCCGGTGTGCCCGCCAGCGCAAAGCCCGAGTTGGTGTTGAGCGCGCCGCAGCACTGCTCGTCGGTCTTGGCATAGTCGGCGATCAGACGGAACGAGACGTCGTCCTTCTCGAACAGCGCCTGCCCGCGCACCGACCAGCGGTCGAGATTGTTGAAGCGGCGATCGCTGTTGACGTCCTTGATGTAGCCGTCACGCTTGTGATAGCCGCCGTCGATCCGCACCGCGAGCGCTTCCGACACCGGGCCCGTCACGCCGGCTTTCAGTTCGATCTCGTCCAGATTGCCATAGCTTGCCTCGGCATAGCCGCCGAGAGTGAAGCTCGGCTTCTGGGTCACGATGTTGAGCGCGCCCGCCGAGGTGTTGCGGCCGAACAGCGTCCCCTGCGGCCCGCGCAGAACCTCGACGCGATCGATCGGCGGCAGGTCGGCGAGCGCAAGGCCGGCGCGCGCGCGGAAAACGCCGTCGACGAAGACGCCGACCGACGGTTCGAAGCCCGGGTTGTCGCCCGCGGTGCCGATGCCGCGGATACGAAGCACGACGCCGGTCGCCGACGACTGGCCGGTGGTCGCCTGGAAGCTCGGCGCGATCTGACGGAGGCCGCGAATGTCGCTGATACCCGAATTTTCGAGCTGCTCGCCGCCGACAACGTTGACCGCGATCGGGATATCCTGCGAGCGCTGCGCGCGGCCCGTCGCGGTCACGATGATGTCGTTGCCATAATCGGTATCGTCGGCCGCGGCCGCCGTGTCAGCGGCGGGGGCGGTATCCTGCGCGAAGGCGATGGCGGGGGTGGTCGCGGCGCACAGCATGGTGGCGCCCAACAAGACGTTGCGCAAAGTCATGATCAGTCTCTCTCTCCAAAACCCGCCGAGGCGCAGCCAAAGGCTTATCGGGAGATGCCCGGCAGTGAATGACCGGTCTAGCGCACCGCCCCGCCGCGTCAACGCGCGCGCGAAAAAATGCCGATTTTCCGTGCATTCGTGACTAAATTGCAACAGTTTACGCTACGGCAAATGTTCGTATCGATCGGACGCCGATCCGGCAGGCCGGCGTCGGCGAACGAGACCCCGAGGACATGGGCCACCCCGGATTTTGCCAAAAATTCAGAATTGGCGCATTACCGGCATCCGACGTGCCGGCCTCTCCATCGCTGGCCCGTCCGCCACCCGATTTACCGATGACGAAGGACGCCTGATGCAGGCACAGATTTTGCCGGGCCCGAGAACGCTCACCAAGACAATATTGATCGTCATCGCGCTGGCCTTCGAATTCCCCGGGGTTGCGACGCGCGTCGCCACGCTCGGACTGTCGGCTCCGCTCGTGCTCTTTCTCGGCCTCTATTGCGGACTGCTGGCCTGCCTGTGGAGCGCAGCCTTTATCCGCATCGCGGCGTTGCGCTGGGGCTGGGCGCTGCTTTTTGCGCTGGCGGCCGTCCTGATCGGCACCTTTCAGGACGCCACCGCTGACGCCATGAGTTACGACGCCTTCGTCACGATGATCAACTCGGCAGGCTTCGCCGACGATGCGTTCGCACAATATGCCGCAGCGCTCGTTTGGGCGGCCGCGGGCGCCGCCTTCCTGCTCGTCGGCGTCGGCCTGAAACCCGACGCACGCACGCGCGTGCCCGGAATCGTCGCCATGACCGCACCGTTCGCCGGCCTCGCGGTGCTGACCGTCCTGCTCTTTGCACGCGGCGGCGAAGGCGGCCGCGGGATACCCGGAGCATGGACCGGGATGGCCTATGCGGCGCTCGCCGGCTTCGAGGCCGCGACCCGGCCATCAACGACGCACCAGCCCGTCCGGATCGCGCGCGACCGGAAAGGACAGCCGGGCGACATCGTCCTGATCATCGACGAAAGCATCGCCGCCCGATATCTCGACATCAACGACCCCGCGGGCGTCCGTTCGGGCCTTGCGTCGCCGCCGCCCGGCATTTCCGTCGGCAATTTCGGGATCGCCGCCGCGATCACCCATTGCAGCTTCGGAAGCAACCTGACGCTCCGCCACGGCGGCACGCGCGAGGGCTATCAACGGATCAACGCGACGATGCCTTCGATCTTCGACTATGCAAAACGGGCCGGGTTCGCGACGATCTATATCGACGCGCAAAGGACGGGCGGCGCCTATCAGAACGGCATGGACGACGCCGAGCGGCGCGCGATCGACCGTTTCGTCCAGTTCGACGATACGCCGGTGGTCGATCGCGACATGGCGGCGGCCGATACGCTGATCGCCGCACTGAACAACGGACGCCGCGAATTCATCCTGATCAACAAGATGGGCGCGCATTTTCCCGTCGCCGACAAATATCCGGACAGTGCCCGGATTTTCGCGCCCGCGCTGCCGCGCGACGAAACCACCGCGACCACCGATACGAGAATTCCGAAAAATCTGTATGTCGGGGCCGGGAGCTGGCGCCTCTATCGCAACAGTTATCGCAACACCGTCGCGTGGACGGTGGGCGGCTTTTTCGACAGGCTGTTCGCGACCGCGCGGCTCGACGGCGCACTGATCGTCTATACGTCCGATCACGGGCAGAATCTGCACGAGCGGGGCGATTCGGGGACGACCACCCATTGCAACCCGGCCCCCGCCGTCGAGGAAGGCGCGGTGCCGCTGGTCGTCATCGCCGCAACGCCACGCTGGAACGCCGCGGCAAAAAGCCATTTCGACGCGTCGAGCCACTACCGGATATTCCCCGCGCTGCTCGATGCGATGGGTTATGACGCCGCGGAAGTGCGCCGCCAATATGGCGAAGCGCTCGATGCTCCGAAGGCCGATCCGGCGACGTTCAACCGTCTGTTCAATGCACGGCTGGGGCGCAAACCGATATGGGTCGGGGTCGAGCGCGCCGCGCTGGCGCGGCCTCCGGTCAGCGATTATCCGGTGGCAGACGCCGCGACGGCGCAACCATGATGCGGCGCAATGTTTTCCCAACGAATAGTTGCTAGGCTGGCGCGAATGTCAGATCGCGCCCTGCCCCCCGAAACGACGCTGGGTCCCGAACCCGCGCTCGCGCCCGATTTCGGCCAGCAGGTGCGGCGCGCCGTCATCTGGCGTTCCGCGTCGCAGATTGCGGGGCAGGTGATCGCCTGGGCCTCGACCTTCCTCGTCATCCGCATCCTGACACCCGAGGATTATGGCCTGTTCGCGCTGACCCAGGTGATGCTGATGCTGTTCACCCTGCTCAACGGCTATGGCCTCGCCAGCGCGGCGATCCAGCGCGCCGAAATCGGCAGGCACGAGCTCAGGCAGATTTTCGGGCTGCTGTTACTGCTCAACGGCGCGCTTGCGGTGATACAGATCCTCTGCGCACCACTCGCCGCCGCCTATTATCGCCAGCCGATGGTTGCCGAACTGCTGCGGGTGCAGTCGCTGATCTATCTCACCATCCCCTTCTCGGCGCTCGCCTATGCGCAGCTCGCGCGATCGATGGAGTTCCGCCGTCAGGCGCAGGTCAATCTGGTCTCGGCGCTGATCGGTGCGGGCGTTGCGCTCGGCGGCGCGCTCGCGGGCTGGGGCGTGTGGGCGCTGGTCTGGGCGCCGATCGCGATGTTCACCACGCGCGCGCTGGGGCTGACGATCGCGGCGCGCTCCTGGCTGTGGCCGAGTTTCGATTTTCGCGGCGCGGGGTCGATCGCCCAATATGGCGGGCTGATCGCGGTCGGGCAATTCTTCGGCTTCGTCCAGAGTCAGGCCGACATATTGGTCGCCGGCCGCTGGTTCGAGGCGCATCTGGTCGGCATCTACACGACCGCGCTGCTGCTGACGCAGATTTTCAACAACAAGATCGTGCCGCCGCTCAACGAGGTCGCCTTCGCCGCCTATGCGCGGATGCAGGACGACCGACCCGCACTCGCGGCGGGCTTCATCCGCTCGACGCGCGCGATCATGGTTGCCGCCATGCCCTTCTTCTTCGGGCTCGCCGCGGTGGCGGAACCGCTCGTACTCACCTTGCTCGGCGAGAAATGGCGCGAGATCGTGCCGCTACTCCTGCCGCTGGCGCTCGCCATGCCCTTCTGGACGCTGTTCACGCTGCTCCGGCCCGCTACCGACGCGCTCGGCCGGCCGGGGATTGCGTCGGGCAATGCCGCGGCGGGCGCATTGCTGATGCCGCTGATATTCCTCGTCGGCGCCCGGTGGGGCATCATGGGCATCGCCTGGGCGTGGCTGGTCGCCTATCCGTTGCTGCTCGCTTTTTCGGCCGCCCGCTCGATGCCCGTCATCGGCGTCCACGCGATCGAGCTGATCCGCGCGATCTTGCCGCCCGTCCTCGCCGCGGCGGTCATGGCGGCGGCGGTGATGCTGGTCGACAGCCTGCTGCCCGCGCTGCCGCAACCGATGCGGCTGGCCGTCCTCGTCGCGACGGGAGCGCCGATCTATTGCCTGTGGCTGGCGCTGTTCGCGCGCGGAACGGTGCGCGACCTGATCGATCTGGTGCGCGGACGCCGCGTCCCCGTCGTTCCCGAACCGGCCGCCTAGGTCCGGCCGAGCGCCGCGACAGCGGCGCGGGTTGCGTCGATATAGGCGCTGCCGCTGAACCGGTAGCTGCCGATGAAGTGCACGAAGCGCGCATCGGGGGGCACGCCCTCGTTCCAGAAATTGAGATAATGGTCGTAGGGCAGCAGCAGGGGGTCGGGTTCGTTCGCGATGACCATGTTCGACGTGACCTGTTCGCTGCCCCACCGCGCCCAGCGCTCCGCGCCGAGCAGCCGTTCCGCCTCGCGTGAAAAGGCCTCGGCAAGCGTGCGGCCATCGCCGCCGCGTGCAAAACCTGCAAATCCCGAACAGCCGCGCACATAGACCGGATTTTCGCGCATCGGCAGCGAAACGCGGTCGAGGCCGCATTCGATCGCGCCCTGCACATGCGCCGCGGGATTGAACAGGAAGGCGTCGTCGTCGGTCCGGCTCGCCAGTTCGGCAAAGGACAAGAGTTGTGAATCGGGATCGCCGCGCAGGGTGAAGCTTCGATTCTCCGCGATCGCAGCCGCGATCTGCGGCACGTCGCCCAGCGTTACCGTGTCCGAATCGAGCTGGATCACATAGTCCGACGCGCGCATGTCGAGGATGGTCAGCAGCCGTTCCCATGTGCCGCCGCGCGGACAGGGGCCGGTATCGACGTCGGCAATTGCAAGGATCTGCGGATTCCCGAGATGTTCGGCGAGAATGGCCCGGTCGGCATCGGTGAGCGTGCCATCGTCGAGGATGACGATCCGTCCCCTTCGCAAATGCGCGTGCAGCGATTTGACCGCAACCAGATAGGGCAGCAGCACGCGCGTGCCGATCATGGAAAACAGGACCAGCCCGTCGCCGGCGGGAACCACGGCGGGCGTATCCAGCACGGCGCGGGCGGCGGCGCGGTGCGCGCGCTCCTTCCACCACAGATTAAGTTTGTTGACGATCCTGTTCATCGCGCGGCCGTAACACGCGCGGCCACCCATTGGTAGAGGCGAAAATCCCAGCTTTTGCGCCCTTTCAGGACGTTTTTGGCTGGCGATATCGGGGCGTTCGCGCGGGGTCCGGGTGCGATCCGCTTCGCCCTCCCGGATCATCGGGCACCACACGCGTCAAGGGCCGCAAGCGTCAGGCCGCAGCGCCGCGCGTTACGACAATCCGCCTGTCCTTCGGGAGCTGACTCGACCTCGCCGCCGTTCGGCTAGGATTGAAGTCCCTGGCCGGGACGACCCAGTAATCCGCCCGAACCGCCGGGCGGGACCCGGTCGCGCCTGCCGTGCGTCCTCGCGAATGCGCGCACCTTCTGGTCGACCCAGCCATATGCGCGCGCGAAGACGATACCGAAGCCGATCGCGGCAAAGAGCGAAAGCCATGGCATCGGGCCGTGGAATAGCCGGATGACCAGCGACTTCACCTGATAGTGGCTGAGATACATGAACATCGACGACCCGGCGATCTCCGAGATCGCGGTTTTTACGAAGGAAGGGACGGAGATTTCGGGCACAAAGAGCAATAGCGCCACGCCGCCCGTGATGTAGGCGCTCGCCGAAGTGAGGCCGTGGTGCTGCACGACGGCCACGGTCACGATCGCCATCGCGAGAACGCGATCCCTGAGATCGCGCACGCTGGCAATCAGCATCCCGGCGCCGACCGTCCACAGATACCAGATGGGCGTGCGATGATAGAGATAGTTCGTATCCCAGACCTTCTCGACCTGCCAGCTCAGTGCAATGGCAATGACGATGAGCGCCGTGGAACTCGTCATGGGGCGATTCCGGAACCATTCGCGCACCTTCGGAATCGCCAGCAGTCCGGCGAGTATCAGAAGCAGCTGCATGTAGATTTCGGCGAAATAATAATAGGCGACGTGATATTGCTCCGGATCGAACCAGTTGGATATCAGCAGCGGGGGCTTCGGTTCGAACGTCCGGGCCCAGAGCTGCATCGCGACGACGACCAGAAAGGTCGGGATCGCGACCCGCACAATGGTTCCGAAAATCGTGCTGACGTTCCCGGTCCGGCTGACCTCCGGCCATTGGAACCGCATGACGCTGTAGCCGCACAGCATGAACAGGAAATAGGCAGCACCCCAGTTCCGGCTGTAGACAAAGGTATCGAGGTGCAGTGCGACGATGCAGATCATGAAGAATGCGCGCGTCAACGTGGCCGATTCCAGCCGGCGCCAGCCATTCGCTCGATCGGGGGTCCGGCATTTTTCCAGTTGCGCGACCGTCAGCGATTCCCAGTCGCGGGGCAGCGGGCCAAAGCGGTCCTCAAATCCCAGCGAGAACTGGATGTAGCTGAGCGAATCCCCTCCCATGGTTTCGAAGCTGTCTTCCGGGCCGACATCCCTTCCCGGGAAAAATTGCCGGAAAAAAGCCTGCACGTCGTCGGGCACGGGCGCCGATGCATGGTCGACGACGGCATCGACCGCGGCAATGCCGTTCGTCTTGACAAATTCCTCGGTCAGGCGGCGGCGCAACGGCTTGCCGGTCGCCGTTCGCGGAAGCGCCGGCATCACCCTGACGTGCAGGGCATCCCCTGCACTCACTCCGAGTTCCTTCAGGGCTTCCGCCGAAGCCGAATGAAGCCGGTCAATAGCCAGATCCGTCGCTTCGGCGGCAACGAGAACGCCCTCGCCGCGAAGCACGTCGGGCACCTTGGCGACGACCACCTTGCCGCCCAGTCCGAGACGCCCGGCGATCCGCAATTCGAGCAGATCGGGGTTGATCTTCACGCCGCCGACATTGATCAGATCGTCCGCCCGGCCATCATAATGGAGATAGCCGTCCTCGATGTGGCCCAGATCGCTGGTTTCCAGCCAGCCGTCGGCATCGCACAGGTCGACGGGCTCGCCGGCATCGAGACGCCAGCGGGCGACGTGCGGCCCGCGGATTCGGATCCGCCCTGCTGCGGATATCCCGACCTCGGTCGCGCCAACCGCTTTCCCGACGGACTCGAGAAATTCGTCCGGGACTTCCGAGATGCGCAGGAAGGTGCTGCGCGATGCTTCCGTGAGGCCGTAGTGCTGCACGATCCGGGCATCGGGAAAAAGCTCGCGAACCGCGCGCTTCTCGGCGCCCGACATATATTGCGAACCGATTTCCAGCCAGCGCAGCTTCCTGCCGGCATCGCCGATGACCGCCGGCGCATTCAGCAATATCCGGAGCAGGGTGGGCACCGCCGACAGCGAATTGACTTCGCCAGACCGGAGCATACGGGAAAGCTCGAGAGGATCGAAACCGCGCGGCGGCAGATAGGAGCGGCCGCCCACCGCGCTGATCGCGCGGATTCGGCCCATGCCGAAACTGTAGGTTACCGGCACACCGACATATTCGCGTATGTCGGAGGTCAGATCCATCTGATCGATGATCCGTTCGGCGGCATCCGCGAGGTTTGAACAGGTCAGGACGATGCCTTTGGGCTTGCCCTCCGTTCCCGAGGTATAGGTAATCTGGGCCGGCCGATCGTCGTGGATCAGCCGGTGATGTCCAGCGAACCAGCCGCTTCCCTCATCGGGGACGATACAGCGATCGATCTCCGTTCCGGCGAGGGTCCGCGCGAGAGACTCGTCGGACACAATGACCAGCGGCTGCCGGGCCTCGTTGAGCGCAAACAGCTCTTCGATGAAGGACAGCGAGTTCCGTGCGACGATCGCGGTGGCGGTTAACTTCCGGTCTCTCACCCTGCAAACCCTGTACTGACCGCCGCATGGGCGCTTCGAATGAACATGGCAGGGCGCGCGCGGCAAAGCCGGAAGCGCCCACCAAGTGAGTCTCTGTTATGCCCCGAAATGCACCGCGATGATGCTTGGCGAATTCATTTCCGATTTTTCTCAATGCCAACTCTCCCGCGAGGCGGGGTGATTGCCTGCGCAGGCGTGGCTGGCGGCACCTGAGGACGTATTTTTCGTAACGGGGCGGCGATACAGCCGCTGCCCGAATTTGCCGAACGATCAGAGGGAAAGCGATGGTGCCCCGGGGACGGAATCCCCGCTGAATCGGAATGCGTTGGAAACACACACTCTATTTTTTGCGCCTGCCGAGTTACCCCAAAACACTTTATTTTCCGCGGTTCGATTCCATTTTTCGATGAGCCATTGCCACTCTAGGATGAAACTCTGGTCAGAATAAATTCGGCGGGCTCGGAACCAGTCCTGCGAGAAATCGACAGCCGACTTGGCGGTTCCGGACCGACAGGTCTCAGACAGGAATCGCTCGAAAGTGGACATTTCCGGTGGCCGAGCTGCTATGACGAGGATTGGCCGTTGGAGACAGTCGGCTTTTCGTCCGGAAGCGCCGTAAAGCGGACCGCGCGTCCGATTTCAACGCCCACAGGATCTAGGCCGAAGGATTCTCGAACCGGAGCGGCTCATGCTCTGGAAAGGTCAGCACAGCCCGGCCGGCTTCGCACCATAAATGGCCTTTCGGGCCGCATTGAAGCTTTCCGAAATCCTCGACGGACACGACCAGGATCGGGATGGCCGCGCCATAAAGATAGTCGGCGACCAGCGCGCCGATGGTGAGGATCGGATCGCTCCGCGTCGTAATCACCCCCGCGGGCGCGCGCCCGGTCCGCGCGAGCTCGACGAGGGCGCTCGAAGAAGAGGAGGATCCCCGGCTTCCCGGCATCGCGAGCAGCCGATTGGCCAGCATCGAGCCCCGCTGGGGGTGCGAGGCATCGACTATGCGCCCGGTTTGCAGGTCGACACCGCCCCACAGGCTCAGCGGTTCGGTGAGCTTCAGCATGTCCCCGCTTGCCAGCCCTTCGATCAAAGCGTGTCCGTGGATCAGCATGGCGCCACCCTGCCCGCCTCGGCCGACCGGATGCAGCGCTCGAGCGTCATCAATGCGACGCGGCGCCCGAGATTGCCGGGCCCGTAATGGGCATATTTGCCCGATGTCGTCAGGATCAGCCCCGACGTCTGGCGAACGACGGGTGCGAGATAGGTGCAGGTGTCGACGACGATATGGATACCAAAGGCGCGCAAGGCGTCAAACGCCGGATCGCCCGCCACCTCTGCCGCGATCTCGCGCGACGTCGATACATAGATTTCGGTTGCCGCCGTCCGGCGGCGTCCGGCGACGGCGCGATTGAGAAGTGCGAATTCATGGATCGAATAATGCGGCGTGCCGAGGCAGACGGCTGCGACCGCCTCGCCTTCGATCGCTTGGCACAGCGATGCAATTGCGGCTTCGATCTCGGCCGGCGACACGGCCTCGACCAGGACCCCTGCCGTCGGCATGTCTGCGGCTTCGGGTGTAACGCCCTCGGCATGGAACAGCGCGAGCGCGCCCGACGACGCCCCCGTCGCGCCAAGCGCTTTCAACTCGTCTTCGGTCGCATCGAGCGGCATGCCGCGCAGATAGGGGACGATACCGGGCGCGCGGCGGCCGACGACATAGCCGATCGCGGCAAAATAGAGGTCGCGCGGCAACCGCGCTGCTTCGATCGAAGGCAGCTCGAAAACGATGGCCGGACGACGCGCCTCGTCGCGGTGCAGACCCGCAAGCGGCACGCGCCCGGTCAATGCCGCGCAAAGGTCGGTAAAATCGCCATAGCGGTCGGTGCGCGCGCCGAGCACCGAATTGATGAAGACGATCGCGTTGGATTCGGCCCAAGCGACATGCTCGCCGCGCCGCGGGCGCGCCATACGCTGGTAAGGCGCACAGGTCAGCGTCGGCAGGCAACCGAGCTGTTCGTGCAGGCGGGTCAGCGTCTCCTGCTCGGCGATGATCTCCGGCGGTCCGCAATGCCAGCCGGGATGTGTGACATCGACCGCCGCGACGTTGAGCGTGGTCGGCACGCGTACTTTTCCACCCAGTTCGACAAAGCGCTGTGCGAAGTCGATGCTCGATGGGCCGTGGTAAAGGCACCCGTCGATATGCGCGGATTCGATTCCGATGAAGCGATCGGCCCCGCATGCCGTGCCGTAACGGATGAGCAAGGCCATCGCGCGCGCGGCAGCGGCGCCGTGCTCACCCGCGCGCAGGGCGTGATCGATCGGTTCGAGCTTCATGGCGCGACACGCCCCGCGACGAGCTCGGCGGCGGCGAGATCCTCGATCGCGGTCCCGACCGACTTGAACAGCGTAATCGCCTCGCGGTCATCGCCGCGCCCCCGATGCGCGCCGGAACAGAGCGCCGCAAGATCGGCTTCGATCGCATCGACACCGATCGCACCCGCAGCGATCGCCTGGAGCAGGTCGCCCGCTTCGTCGAGCGCGCCCTCACGCGTATCGACAAAGACGCGCGCGCGGGCGAAGGTCTCGGAATCGGCCTCGCACATGTCGGGCCGGAAGGCACCGATCAGATCAATGTGCATACCGGGCCGCAATGCCGCGGCTGCAATCAGCGGTTTGGTCGCGAGCGTCGCCACCGACACGATATCGGCTTCGGCCAGCCCCGCCTCGATCGTCGCGACCGCAACTACGGGATATCCCTGCGCGCGCGCCGCCCGCGCCGCCGCCTCGGCCTTGTCCGCGTCGCGGCCCCAGACGAGGACCTGTCCCAATGCAAAAGCGGAGGCATAGGCTTCGATGACCGGCGCGTTGAGAGCGCCGGTGCCGATGACGAGCAAGGTGGCGGACGCAGGCCGCGCGAGCCGCGATGCGGCAAGAACCGACGCGGCCGCGGTGCGACGGCGGGTGAGCGCGGCGCCGTCGATCGCCGCGATCGGCCGACCGGAGGCGCGGTCGCTCAATATATAGGTCGAATGGATCGAGGGACGCGCACGCGGGTCGACGGTAACGATCTTCGTCCCGATCCGTGCACTCCCCTTCCACGCCGGCATGACAAGCAGCGACGCCCCCCCCATGTCGGCGGCAAGCCGCGGCGGTGCCCGATATTCGCCGGAAGCAAAGGCACGCCGCAACGCCGCGATCAGCACGGGCATCGGCGTTGCCCGCGCGACCGCTTCGCTATCATAATAGGGGATGGTCGCCATCGCCCCGGTCATGCGCCCGGGGTTCTGAGCTTCAATATCTCGCGCGTCTCGGCCGGGGTCGCGACCTCGTAGCCGCCGACTGCGTTCACGAGCGTATAGGCGCGCTCGACGAGCTGGCCGTTGGTCGCCCAGACGCCGCGCGACATATAGAGATTATCCTCCAGCCCGACACGGATATTGCCGCCGAGCAGCAGTGTATGCGCGAGCATCGGCATCTGTTCGCGGCCGATGCCGAACGCGCCCCAGATCGTTCCGGGCGCCATCAGGCTCTTTTGATACAGGATCGTCTCCACGCCGTGCGGTGCCGCCCATTGCACGCCGAGCACCATCTGCATCATCGGCGGGCCATCGATCAACCCTTCCTCGACCAGCTTGTTGCCGAACAATATGTCGCCCGGGCCGAATACTTCCAACTCGGGCTTGACCCCTGCCGCCTGGAACCGCTTCGCCATCGCGCGCAGCGTGTGCGTCGGGCTGAAATAGATATATTCGGTCGGCCCTTCGACCTGATTGTTGGTGACGATGTCGAGCGTTGCAATCTCGGGCAGCAATTCCTCGACATGCGCGACGCGCTCGTCGACGCCGACGACATCGCTACCATGCAACATGAACCCTTCATTTTCGGGATCGGGCAAGAAATAGGCGCCCATGCCGCATGTCAGGTTCAGCACGATGTCGGTACCCGTCTGGCGGACGCGGTCGACGACTTCGCGGAAATGTCCGCGGTCGCGGTTGCCCTCGCCCGTCTCGGGATCACGGACATGGATGTGGACGATGCTGGCGCCCGCCGAAGCGGCTTCGATACAGGCATCGGCGATCTGCTTCGGCGTGACCGGCATCGACGGATGCTTCTTGTTATAGGGCGCGCCGCCGGTAACCGCGCAGGTCAGGATCGTTTTCTTGCTCATCGTCATTCTTCCCATTCCATATTGCCGCTCACAGCGATGATCTCGCCGGTGATCTTCTTGCCGGCGTCCGAGGTGATGAATTCGACCATGTCGGCGAACTCGGAGAGCTCGACCTTGCAGCGCAGCGACACATATTTGAGATAGTCGTTCTCGATGTCGTCGAAGCTGCGCCCCGTCGCGTCGACATTACGCTGGACGATGAAGCGGAAGCGGTCGTTGTTGATGATGCCGGGCAGGATCGCGTTGACGCGGATGCACGACGGGCCGAGTTCGCGCGCGCTGTTCTTCGTCAGCCCCTCGACCCCTGCCTTCGACGCGATATAGGGCGCGCGAAACGGAATGCCGGTGCGCGTCGAACAGGTCGAGAAGTTGACGATCGAACCGCCGCCATTGGCCTTCAGCATCGGCACCGCGCGCTTCATCGTATAGAACATGCCCGACAGGTTGACCGCGATCGTCTTGTCCCACTCATCCTCGTCGATATCCTCGATCGCGGCGCGCGGGCCCGCCATGCCGACGACATTGACGAGGATCGTGAGGTCGCCGACATGCGCGCGCACATCGTCGAACAGCGTGTCGACCCCGGCGCGCACACCGACGTCGGTGACGCTGCCGCTCATTCCCGGATTCGCCGCCAGCGTCGCGGCGACCGCATCGCCGCGCACGTCGCAGATATGCACCTTTGCGCCCTTTTGCAGGAAACGCTCGGCAATCGCGCGGCCGACACTGTCGCCCGCTCCCGTAACCAGCACTCGTTCCATGAAATCTCCCTTGCGTTCAGTTCGTTTCGGCCGGCAGCATCAACTGCCCGGCGATGGCGCGTTCGCGGTCGGACAAGGGCGTCGCCCTGCGCGCGTCGAGGTCGAAGCGGACGGTGACGCCTTCCAATATGGTGCAGGCGGCCGCATCGGGGCGCCGCGACAGGATCGTCCGGTGCCGGATCGACGAGCGCCCGACCGACAGGATGCCGCTCGTGAGGATCAGCAGATCGCCCGCGACCAGTTCCTGAAGATAGCGAATCTCGTGCGAGACATCGGCCCAGCCCGCACGGCGGCCGTCGACCTCGCCCGCCGCGGGGCCGAAAAAGCCGAGCAGATGATAAACGGCATTGTCGAGCAGCGGCACCTGATGCTGCACCGACATGTGACCCATCGCGTCGCAATGCCACGGAAAGACGACTCCGCGAAAGGTTTCAACGGGCACGCTTCCCACTGATTCTACGGTGATTTCGGGTTCCATGGCGCGCCTTTCCGTTGCCGATGGCACCGGACTAATCGCCCGCGCTTGACTTGTCTACACAGATTATACACAATGTGTTCACTGGGTATTCGCACTCTCGTCACAATCCATAAAACGTGCAAAAGGGGACAATATGCGTAGCAAGCTGAAGACTGGATCGGGCCTCGGGGTTCTCTCCGCCCTGTTGTGGACGGTCCCCGCGACCGCGCAGACGGCCGATGAAGCCGACGGCGCCGACGGCGCGAACGAAATTGTGGTGACCGCGCAAAAGCGCGAGGAACGGCTCCAGGACGTGCCGATCTCGATCACCTCGCTCGGCGGCAAGGATCTCGACGCGCAGGCGAGCGGCGGCGTCTCCGAGGCGCTGCGTTCGGTCGCCGGCATTTCGATCACCAACTCGCCGCAGGGCGGCGGAACGCAGCTCACGATTCGCGGCGTCGCCGCGAACGGCGCCACGCTCGCGGGGTCGAGCACCTCGGCCTTCTATATCGACTCGGTCCCCTTCGGGCTCGTGAAGTCGGCGATCCTGCCCGACACCAATGCCTATGACATGTCGCGGATCGAGGTACTGCGCGGGCCGCAAGGCACGCTTTACGGTGCCAACGCGCTGAACGGCGTCGTGCGCGTCCTCACCAACGACGCCAATCTCGACCGCTTCGAATTCAAGGCGCGCGCCGGCGTCGCGGCGACCGAAGGCGGCGACCAGAGCTATCGCGGCGACATGGCGGTCAATATCCCGCTCGTCGAGGACAAGCTTGGCCTCCGCATCGTCGGCGGCTTCGAAAGCGCCGGCGGCTGGATCGACCAGCCCGCGCGCGGCGTCAAAAATGCCAACGACAGCCGCTCGCGCAACGTCCGCATCAAGCTCAACGGCCAGCCGACCGACGAGTTGAGCTTCGGCCTGTCGGCATGGATTTCGCGCATCGATCAGGATGCGCCCGCCTATGCCAATGACGACGGCAATCAGCTGACCACCGTGCCGTTGCCGCAGAAGCTGAACTATGACGCGTTCAGCGCCAAACTCGGCTACGATTTCGGTGCCTTCGAGGTGTCGAGCGCAACGAGCTATCTCAAATTCACCAATCTCAGCGAGCGCGACTATACCAATCTCGCCGCCAACCAGACGCTCCACACCGAAATCAGCTCGAAAATCTTCACCGAAGAACTGCTGGTCAATTCGACCGGCGGCGGCGACTGGCGCTGGTCGGTCGGCGGCTTCTACCGCGACGCGTCCGACCTTTTGCACCAGACTTTGTTTGTCCTTCCCGCACCGATCAACTTCAGGGACAAGTCGCGCTCGTTCGCGGCCTTCGGCGAAGTCACGCGCAGCTTCATGGACGGTACGCTCGAAGTCACCGGCGGACTGCGCTATTTCAAGGATCGCGTGACCCAGATCGAGCTCACACCGACCACGGGCAACCCCGCGCAGCCGCTCGCACGCCGCACCGACACTTTCGACGCGGTGACCCCGCGCGCGGTGATCACCTGGCTGCCGAGCCGGCGGTTCACCGCTTACGCCTCCTATTCGCAAGGCTTCCGCAGCGGCTTCAACCAGAGCCCGACGATCATCCGCACCGCACCTGGTATCCCGCCGGTGAAGGCCGACCGCCTGTCGAACTATGAGGTCGGCGCCAAGGGCAGCCTGCTCGGCGGCGCGCTCACCTTCGATGCCGCGCTCTATTATATCGACTGGAAGGATATTCAGCAGAATCTGAACGTCGATATCAATGGCGTGGTGTTCGCGGCGTCGGTCAACGGTCCGAAAGCGAGCGGCCTCGGCGCCGACCTCGCGCTGACCGCGCGCCCGGTCGAAGGGCTCGACATCGGCGGCACCTTCAGCTGGAACGGCCTCGACCTGTCGGGTCCGATCGTCACGCAGACCGCCGGCGGCCCCGTCACCCTCTACAACAAGGGCGACCGGCTCGCCTTCTCGCCCGAATATACGGCGAGCGGTTTCCTCGACTATCGCTTCCCGGTCGGAAGTGCCGGCCTGAAAGGCGTGCTGTCGGGATCGCTGACCTATCGCTCGAAGATTCCCGCGCGCCTGCTCGTCGCGGGCGCCGCACGGGGTTTCATCAGCGATGCGCCCCTGCTCGCCCGGGGGAGCATCGGGCTCGAATCGCCCGACAACTGGACCGCATCGCTGTACGTCGAAAATATCGGCAACTGGGACGGCATCACCCAGCCCCCGACGGATATCAGCCAGCAGTACCGTGTGCGTCCCCGCACCTTCGGCCTGCAGTTCGAATTCCGCTATTGAGTCTGTATCGGGGGCCGGAGCAATCCGGCCCCCCGTTTTCAAAAGGTTTGCCCGTGCCCTCCCCCGATAGCGATCTCTCCTCTTCCGCCAACGCCATCGAAACGCAGGTACGCGATTATTTCGAGCGCCTCTATCGCCCCGGTACCGCGCAATTTCACGGCATAGTCCATGTCGCGGCGAACCCGGCGAGCGGCGTGATCGCCTTTTCGGGTCCGATGATGCGCGCCGGCGGCGGCTTCCCGATCACGCGTGTCGGCCTTCTCGCTCCCGATGGCGCAGTCACGCTTCTCGGCAGCGACGATGCGAACGACAGCCAGCCGAAATGGTCGCCCGACGGCACGCGGCTCGCCTTTCTGTCGGACCGCGACCATGGCGCGGGCAATTTCCAGCTGATGATCGCATCGGCCGACGCACCCGATGTCGCCGCCGCACCCGCCGCCCTTGTCGGCGAGGCCATCGAGAGTTTCGTCTGGGCCGCGGATGGCCGCCATATCCTGCTCCAGAGCGCCGACGCCGGCGCCGATGCTGCGGGATCGGCAGCGACGGCACGCGTCGGCGGCGGCGAACGCGGCGGCGAGCGCCCCTCGTGGATGCCGACCGTCGAAACGGGCGGCCACGACGGCCTGTGGCGCCATGCCCATATCCTCGACATCGAAAGCGGCGCGCTCGCGCGCGTCGGCGCCGACGGCCAGAATGTGTGGGAGGCCGACTGGTGCGGTCCCGATGCGGTCGTCGCCATTATCTCGGCCAGCCCGACCGAAGGCGGCTGGTACCAGACCGAAATCGCGATCGCGCCCGCTGCGGGCGGCGCCTTCGAATGTTTCGCCGAAGTCGGGGTCGAACTCGCCGGAGTGACCGCGTCGCCCGATGGCAAGAAGATCGCGGTGATCGAAGGACGCTTCCACCGCACCGTCCAGCTCGGCTCGCTCATCCTCTACGACCGCGCGACCGGCGCGGCGCGCGAGCCCGATATCGGCGCGCAGGTCTCCGCGCTCGCCTGGCGCGACGCGAACCGCCTCTTTTTTTCCGGCTTCGCCGCACCCGGGTCGGTCGCGGGAACGCTCGATATCGCGAACGATACCGCCTCGATCGAGTGGCGCGCATCGGGCACCGCGGGCCGCAAGGTGCCCCATGCAATCCCCGAAGGGCACAATGCCGTTCTTGTCCCTGGCCATGCCTTCGACCGCTATCCCTATCTCGCGCGCTCGACCGCTGCGGGCGAGCAGATGCTGCTCGACCTCACCCCGCCCGACCTCGCGCCGGTTCAGGCGCGGATGAAACCGGCCGAGGTCGTACGCTGGCAGGGCCGCGACGGGCTCGACATCCTCGGCTATCTCGCAATGCCCGAGGGGGTCGAACGCCCGCCGCTCGTCGCGTTCATCCACGGCGGCCCCTCGCACCTGTTTCGCGACAGCTGGAGCTTCGACAATCCGCTCGCGGCGCTGCTCGTCAGTTCGGGCTATGCGGTGCTCTTCCCCAATCCGCGCGGCAGTTCGGGGCGCGGACTCGATTTCGCTTCGCGCGTGATCGGCGACATGGCGGGCGAGGATACGCACGATATATTGGCGGGGATCGACCATGTCATCGCCAACCACCCGGTCGACGGCAGCCGGCTGTTCGTCACCGGCGGCAGCTATGGCGGTTTCATGACCACCTGGCTCGTCGGCCAGACGGGGCGTTTTCAGGCGGCGTGCGCGATCGCGCCGCTGACCGACATGCGCAGCCAGTATTTCACCGCGCACCATCCCGAATTCCTGTCGCTCTATTCGGAAGGCGATCCCTATGACGTCGGCGGCACCTTCGACCAGCGAAGCCCGCTCGCGCATGCGAACAAGGTCACGACCCCGACGCTGCTGATCGCGGGCGAAATGGACAAGACCACCCCGCCCGCACAAGCCGTGCAGTTCCATCACGCGCTCGTCCTCGGCGATGTGCCGACCGAGCTGGTGCTTTATCCCGAAGAAGGCCATGCCGCGGCGCGCTATGAAGCGCAGATCGATCAAGGAACGCGCGTGCTGCGCTGGTTCGCCCGTTGGGAAGGCCGCAATGGCGGTCGCTAGTCCGCCCCCCGCCGCAGCGGGCGGCGGCGCGGCGCATCTCTATACCCCGGCGCGCCGCTGGACCTTCCTCGCGATCCTGTTTCTGGTCGGCGCGTCGAGTTCGATCGACCGCGTCGTCATCTCGGTGCTGCTCGAACCGATCAAGCACGAGTTCCAGGTTTCCGACACCCAGCTCGGCCTGCTGAGCGGCCTGTCCTTCGCGCTGCTCTATTCCGCCTTCGGTCTGCCGATCGCGCGCTTTGCCGATCGCGGCAACCGCAAGAAGCTGATCGCGGTCGCGATTTCGGTGTGGAGCCTCATGACGGTGCTGTGCGCAGCAGCCGCAAGCTTCTGGCAGCTCCTGCTCGCACGCATCGGCGTCGGGGTGGGAGAAGCGGGCGCCACCCCGCCCGCCCAGTCGCTGATCGTCGATTATTTCCCGACCGCGCAGCGCGCCCGCGCCATCGGTATTTTCGCGACATCGGGAACCGTAGGCTATCTGATCGGCCTGTCGGCCGGATCGCAGCTCGTCGCCGCCCACGGCTGGCGCACAACGCTCGTCGCCTTTGGCCTGCCGGGCCTCCTGATCGCCGCGCTCGTCTGGTGGGTCCTCGATGAGCCGCGTCAGCGCGTCGACGCCGCGGTGCCGCGCGCCAGCACCGAGGATTTGCGCACTTCGGTGGGGCGCCTCGCCGCGAAGCGCTCGTTCGTGCTGATGCTCGCGGGCTTCACCCTCTATCATTTCGCCGCCTATGGCTCGCTCGTCTTCGTCCCTTCCTATCTCGTGCGCGTGATCGAAAGCCCGATCGAACAGGCAGGCCTCTATTACGGCGCCACCTCGGCGCTCGCGGTGCTGATGGGCAGCCTCGCCGGCGGCGCAATCCAGGACGCGCTGTCGCGGCGCGATCCGCGCTGGATCATCCGCTTTCCTGCCATCGCCTTCGGCCTCGCGGCGGTGCCCAATTGCGCGATGTTCCTGATCGACGACCTTCCCGCCTTTCTGGTCGTCAGCACGATCGGCGGCATCCTGCTCTACGCCGCGCTGCCCGCCGCCTTCGCCGCGATCCACGCGGTGTGTGGCAGCGCACGCCGCGCGACGGCGATCGCGATCATCCTCTTCTTCGGCAACCTCCTGGGTTTCGGGCTCGGCCCGGTGATTACCGGTGCGCTCAGCGACCATTTCAGCGCGGTCCATGGCCCCGGGGGGCTGCGCTACGCGCTGATCATCGTCATGGCACTGACCATCCCGACCGCGCTCTTCTTCTACAGCGCGAGCGGCAGGGTGGCCGAGGATCTGGAGGATTGAGGCCGGCGGCCGCGGTTCAGCCGCGGCCGTTCAGCGAAAAATCGGCGGTGCTCGCGCCGGCAACAAAGGTCTTCATCCGCTCGCGAAACTCGTCCGAATGTTCGTAGACGAGCCGTTCGGCCTCGGCTGCATCGCCGCGACGGATCGCGTCGATCATCTGGTTATGCTGATCGATCACTTCCGAATAACTGGCCAGCGCCGCGCCGTCCTGACGAAAGGCGAGCAGCGACAGACGCATCACGCCGCGCAGCATTTTCGAGCAGTCGGCGGCCAGAAACCTGTTTCCGCACGCTTGGTTGATCGCATCGTGAAAGGCCCAGTTCGCCTCGACGATCAGGCGCGGGTCGCGCGTTTCGCTTGCGACCGCGAACTCGCGGTTGCGCTGTTCGAGCAGGTCGA
This sequence comes from Sphingopyxis sp., assembly GCA_017745175.1. Lineage (GTDB taxonomy): Bacteria > Pseudomonadota > Alphaproteobacteria > Sphingomonadales > Sphingomonadaceae > Sphingopyxis. The sequence continues at coordinate 54,598 of JAGHZY010000003.1, forward strand.
GGTGGTGCGGCTGGCGGCGCAGCGCCGCCCAGCGCGTCGTCGCGCGCTCATAAAGTTCGAGCGCTTCGAGCACCTGCGGAACCTGATCGAGATCGAGCGGCGCGACGCGCGCGCCGCGGTTCGGCGCCAGAACGACAAGACTGTCCGACGCCAGCCGGATCAGCGCCTCGCGGATCGGGGTGCGCGAAAAGCCCAGCTCGCGACTGAACTGGACCTCGTCCAGCTCGGTATTCGGCGGCAGGTCAAGATTCAGTATCTGCTCGCGCAGCAAGGCATAGACCTTCTGTCCCGAGGACTGACGGGCGACCTCGTCGCTTATGTCAAGGGCCTCCGCCGCTTCGGCGGATTTATCGGATCTGGTTCGGGCGGCACACATCGCCGATCTCTACTCCGCATGGGTCATCGCAATCAACCTCGACATGAAACGAGCGCCTGCCTCGATCTGGGCGATCTCGATATATTCGTCGGGACGGTGCGCCTGGACGATCGAGCCCGGACCGCAGATGACCGTCGACATGCCCGCCGTCTGGAACTGCCCGGCTTCGGCGCCATAGGAGACCGCACCGGCTGGTGCCGCGACCTCGCTCAGCATCGCAGCCAGCCGCTCGGCGGTCCCCTCCTCCTCGCGGCGCAACGGCGGCACTTCGGCGATCGCCCGCACCGTGATTCCGGTTTCGTCGCCCTCGGCATTCAGCCGCGTGCGCGCATCCTCGACCGCCGCCCGGAAGGGCGCAAGCACGGCGTCGACGTCGCGGTCGGGCACCGTGCGCAGGTCGAAGGTAAAGCGGCATTCGCGCGCGAGGATATTCGCTGCGGTACCCCCGTGGATCGTCCCTACCGTCAGCGTCGACCACGGTGGATTGAAACGCGCGTCGCGATAGTCCGCCCGCTCGCTTTCGGCGATCTCCGCGAGCACGCCCAATATCCCGATCGCGACCATGTTGGCCGACACGCCCTCGTGGACCAGGCTCGAATGCGCTTCGCGCCCGGTGATGACGACCTCATAGAGGTGGATGCCCTTGTGGCTGTTGATGATCGCCATTTCGGTCGGTTCGCCGATGATCGCCGCGACCGGGCGATGCCCTTCCGCCACCAGCGCCTCGATCAGGTCGGGTGCGCCGAGGCAGCCGATCTCTTCATCGTAGGAAAAGGCGAGATGGATCGGGCGCGTCATCGTGCGCGGCGTGAAGTACGGCACCGCCGCGAGCGCCAGCGCGATGAAGCTCTTCATGTCGGCCGTGCCGCGCCCGTAGAGGCGCCCCTCATCCTCTGCGAGCGTGAAGGGATCACGGCTCCAGGGCTGGCCTTCGACCGGCACGACGTCGGTATGCCCCGACAGCACGATTCCCCGCCCGGCCGATGGACCGATCGTCGCGAGCAAATTTGCCTTGCTACCGTCAGCGTTCGCAATCCGCCGCGCGGTGACGCCATGCCCCGCCAGATAGGTCTCGACATAATCGATCAGTGCAAGATTCGAACCCGAAGAGGTGGTGTCGAACGCGATCAGGCACCCGAGGATATCGATCGCCGACGCGGCGAGCGCGGGGGCAAGATTGTCGTCGTTCCGCGGCGCACCGGTCATCGTCCCCGCCCCTTCGGGCCCGTCAACGACGCGAGAGACCGTCGCACGCATTTCGTCCGCGCGCGCCGCTCAAAACCCTCTTGCATGAAAACCCCTGTTGCGGATGCCGACGACAAATCAGTGTATACATATTGTATTTTTATTGTCGGCAGTCAACAGCGATTGCACCCAAAGATGGGCGCAGGGATCGAAAAGTGGCGGCGACTTGAATCAGGCGCAAAGCAGCCACCCGCAATCAGGCTTTCGGCGATCTTACTTTCACCGTGCAGGAAACGTCTGCCCTCTTGCGCTGGGTCTCCCGCTCACATTTTGCCAGCGCCTCTCCATTCGCCGAATGAAACTGCGAAAGCGCGAACGAGCACGGCGCAGCGAGCCGGATCATCCACCTGCATCAGACGCGCCCCGGCGCCCCGCATCGGCCGCTGCAACGACGAGGCCGCACGCTGCTCGGTCCCGGCCGAGGCGACGATGTGCCCAATCGATCTGGTCGCATCGTTGAGCCACGAACCGCTTCGCGCCAGGCCGCGTTGCTCGTCCTCGCGCGTATCGGCGGCGTGCACAAAGCCCGCGTCGGCATAGCGACCGATCGCCTCGCCGGTCCGTCTGGTGGCAAGCTCGCGGGTCGTACCGCGCTGCCAGCCTTCCTGCTGGCGGCGGATCTCGGTGATCTCGATGGCGCCATGCCGTTCGGCGGCCGCGCGGAACGCAGCGCCGGCTTCGATCGCCTGTAGTTGCTGCGGATCGTCGACGAGAACGACCTTGGTGCCGGCCTCGGCAGCGTGGCCTGGCACACGCTCCATCTGGCGTGTCCCGACCGTTCCGGCTTCGTCGATGATAAGCACGTCACGCGGGCTGAGCAGGTCGCGGCCCTGCGACCAGCCATGCCACCCGGCCCCGGACGGCAGGGCGGGCGGCGAGGAAAGGCGACAGAACCGCGCCAAGGGACGGCGCGCACCCGGAGAGCCGTACCGAAGTGAAGGAGCCAAAGCGCAGCGGCGGCTTGCACACCGGCCGAACGGTCCCACAGCCGTGCGCCGACTGTCACACTGTCCGTGGCCGGCCAACAACAACAACGCCGCCGCGCTGTCGACGCCGCGTCAATATCGGACAACAAACGCATCCTTGGCGAAGCCGCAGGCGGGGCGACGTCGGCGCGCAGATGTGCTTAGCCGCTGCCCCGCCAAGAACAGCGAGCCAAGAGCGTTGCGCGGCCAACTGTGCAGCGGTGCGACCTCTGGCGGCAGCTTGCCGATGCCAGTGTGCGCCCATTTGAGGCCGCGCTCCATCGATCGGCCCGATCGCAACCGGACCCCGGGATCAATTGGCTGAATCAGCAGCCTCTTTAATCGCATCGAGCAGCTTGTCACCGGCATCCGCCGCGATCGTCTGAACCATGCGCTTGCCGGTCGCCGGATCGGTCTGGTGGAAACGGAACTCCACGCCCTTCAGCGGTTTCGAGATCAGATCGGCGACCATGAGCTCGCGCTGCCGGTTTTCGGCGTTCGCAAAGGGCGCGATCAGGTCGACGAGCCAGACTTGGTCGCCCGACGCCCATTCCTCGAGCGTGAGCCGGTTCACGGGCTCGATCATGCCCTTGTCGAGCTTGGCGACGGCTGCCGGCGTGCATTTGGCCCAGGTCGCGAGCCCCACTGGCTGCTGCCCGTCGCGGAACAAGTAGAATTGCTGATGGATCAGCGCTGGCATCACGAGCCATTCGAGATCGCCGATGCTGAAACCGCGATGCAGCGGCGACTGGGTGAGCAACCACGTCATCTCGCCAAGCAGGTGGCTGACCGTCGGCGGCGCCTCCGCTTCCTTCTTGCCCGCGGGCTTTTGCCCCGAACGGCCAGTTTTCCCATTCATATGCTCTAACCTCAAACAGCCGCTGCAGCGAACCAGTCATGCGGCGCCATCCCATCCCGCGGCGCATTGCGCAAGTCGCTCTCGAACCCGTCGGCACCGAAACGGCTCATCGCCTGTGCGAGGTTCGACGCCGCGCGCGCTGCATCGATCGGCAGCACTTGAGGCCCGCCCTCAGGATCGACCGGATTCAGATGACCAACGCGCGAGCCAGTGAAACCCAGCGCGACATTGCCGATCGTCGCGGTCGTACCGTTATCGCGCTTGTAGGTCGCGGTCGAGAGAGCGAGGTTGCGCCCGAGCTTGACGCTATCCGCGCCTGCAAGATTGCGCAGCCCGATCTCGGCAATGCCGAGATCGGCGAGCGTCCTGATCTCGCCATCCTGCGAGATGCCATCGTCGTTGCCATCAACCCACACCTTGAGCTCGCCAAAGCGCGCATCGCTCTTGTCGAGTTTGCCGTCCTTGTTGCTATCGAGTGCGGCAAGGCCTTCCCAGCTGTTCTTCGCGCCTTCCTTCTCGGAGAGGAACGAAAGTTCGGACGCGTGGGTGATCTTCCCATCCTTGTCGCGATCGATGACGAGCATGCCGTCGCCACCCGACGCCCAGCCAGTGTCGTCACGGGCGCCATCGCCGTTCATATCGAAGCGTGCCTTGCTCTTGCTCGCACGCTTCGCCTCGAGCCCGTCGCCATCGAGGTCGAGAAGGATCGTCGACAGCAGCCCGTAATCGCCGCTGCGCGTCGAAATCATCGCTGCCGCTGCAATCTGGCCCGCATCGGACGAGAGCTCGCCCTGCGGCAGGCGCGGAACGATCCGCGCAATGCCGTTGCTGGCATTGAGGCGGTAGTCCTTCGACCGCTCGCCCCAAGTGCTCGTCTGAAACTCGATCTCGGGAAGCGCCGAGAGTGCCTTGAAAGCGAGTCCCGTATCGAGCAGCTTGCCAGTCGCGCCGTTCGCGCGGGTGAAGGAACCCGTGTTGTAAACGATATTCTGACCCGATACCGCTTGCTCGCCCGTCGCCACCCCCTTCAGCGAGATCGAGGTCACACCGGCCTGGGCCAAGCTGAGCAGTTCGCCCGCATCGGTCACGCCATTGGCATTATTGTCGAACCACAGGCGGAACTCGGCAAAGCGTGCATCGTCGCCGCTCAGCACTCCGTCGCCATTGCTGTCGAAGGCAGCGAGCCCCTCAAGGTCGGTCTTCGCGCCTTGCTTGTCAGCGACGAACGAAATCTCCGACAGATCGTCGATCTTGCCGTTGCCATTGCGGTCGAGCGCGAGGAACGCATCGCCCTGTTCGATCCAGCCCGTCTTGTCGGCGATGCCGTCGCCGGTCATGTCGAACTTCGTCTTGCTGTCAGCAAGGCTCACCAGACCCGCGCCATCGCCATCGAAATCGAGCACGATCGGCGGTGCGATATCGTCTATCTTCGATGGCGCGAAGCTGAAGAAAACGTCGCCGACCATACCGGTCGTGCCGTCGGTCTTTTCGTAATCCGCCGTTGCGTAAAGGATGTTATCGCCCTGATTGAGAGGCTCCCCGGTCAGCGTCATCGACAGGTTGATCCCCTTGATCCCGAGGTCGGTCAGTGAGTGCAGCTCCGATGCCTGACTGACGCCGTCCTGATTGGCGTCGCGCCAGATGACGAAACGGCCGAAATCCGTGTCGCCGTCGTCGAAATAGCCATCGCCATCCGTATCATAGGCGCGCAGCCCTTCGAGATCGGAGATCGCGCCGGGATTATCGCCGACAAACGAAATCTCATTGATATCGTCGATCGTACCATTGCCGTTGCGATCGAGCGCCAACAGGCCATCGTCTGCGCCTACCCAACCCGTATTGTCGCGCTCGCCATCACCGTCCATGTCGAACTGCACCGTGGACCCGTCGAAGGCAGTGATTTCGAGGCCATCGCCGTCGAGATCGAAAACCAGCGGCGGTACCGACGATCCGCGGCGGATGAAGGTGACCGCAAAAGGTGTCGTCGATGTCACGCCGCTGGCGTCGGTCACATTGAGGTTGAACGTTACATAGACCGTGGACGTCTTGCGCACGCCGCCAATCTTGGTGCCGCCCTCCCACTCGCCGCCATTGCCTTCGCCCGGACTTGTGAAGGTGATAGTCCCCGATGAATTGATCATGACATAAGGGAGCGCGTAGGAATCGATCTCGCTGCTGCCGCCGTACCCCCAGATCGACTCGGTCGCGACCTGATCCGTGATCGAGTAGCTGAATCCATAGCCGTGCTCGGGATCGACCGCCGTGATCTGGATGATGCTACCGCCATTCTTGTCCGCGGTGACCCAATAGAGCGTCGGGCTCTTGTAGATTACCTTGCCGTCGCCGCCATAATAGGTCGAATAGGAGCCCACCAACGGTGCCTCGTTAACATCCTTGACGTTAATCGTCAGCGTGCCCTGCGCCGTTGCGCCGGTAGCGCCGTTGGTCGCGACAATGCCGAGGTTGAAGATCGCGCGTGACGGATCCTGACCAGCGTAAACGGTATATTCCTGGGGATATCCATATTCGTCATAATAGACGCTCGTCTCGTACACATCGGTCAGCGCCTCATAATCCATGGCGCTGATCATCCAGACCTGGCCGCTGGCGGAATCAATCTGCCAGCCATTCATCTGCGTCGAGCCATTGCTGAATTTATATGTGATATTCGCGCCGTTTTCGGGATCGCTTAGCATGCCCAGGAAGCTGCCGACCTCGACGAACGGTCCCGGCGCAACGTTGCGTTCGTTCACATCGATCGGTTTGTTCGACATGCTGTGGCCCTCATCAACCGGCTGGAGGTTGATGGTAACATTCCCGTAATTATAGAGGTTATTGGCCCCGTAGCCCTTGTCATAGATCAGCGTCGAATAGCTGAAGACACGCTGGGCGTTCGCCGGGTCATAATCGAATGACTGCGTACCATTGGTGTAGATCGCGCCATTCAGTTCGTTGAGGACGAACCTCCCGTCTGCCGACCGCGAGGCCCATGCCCCCAGCGCATTGTCATAATAGCGGTCCCAATTGCTGAAGATGTAGCGCAGCTCGCCCTGTGGCCCGTCGATATCGCTGCCGCCAACCGAGCCGATATACTGGTAATAGCCCGGGCTCTGATTATTTTCGTTGAGGTTGAACGTATATGGATTGGCGGACCAGACCGGCGCCTCATTCTTGTCCTCGATATACACATTATAGGTGAAGGCGTCGGATTCCGCTCCCGCCCCATCGCGTGCCTTCAGGGTCAGTGTCGCGACGCGGATTTCCATCAGACCGTCACCGTCGGTGTCGTAATAGAACCCTGCGTCCTGGCCGTAGCTGCCAGGAGTCGAACGCAGCCAGTCGGCGGTGAAGTTCGGGCCGTTGAACAAGAGCTGGCCGGTTCCGTTCGTCGTAAACCAGCCATTCTGGTTTCCACCGACGATGACGAGGCCCGGCGTCGTTTGATCCGGGTCGGACATCGCGAAGTTTGCGATGACGCGCCCAGCGTGAGGTGTATCGCCGGCCAGTGTTTCAGAATAAAGCGTCTGACTGATCAGCGACAGATTGTTCGGGCGCTCGTTGACGTCCGAAATGAAGACCTGAAGCAGTGTCGAACCCGACGCAAGCGATCCGTCGCTCGCTCGCACATAGACGTTGGCGACATGGGCGTCGAGTCGGCCATCGCCATTCCAATCGTGGATGCTGTATCCGGCGCTCCTTGCCCATTCGAAATTGAAATCGAGCCCCGGATTGAAGCGCACGACATTGCCGTCGATATAGAACCAGTTGTTCGGGTTTTCGACGAACTGCAACGTCGGCGTGGTCCCGTCGGGGTCGCTCATCGGGAAGGCGGCAACGCCGACATAGGCGTTGGCCGGATTCGACCCGAGCCCCGTTTCATCGAAGAATGACCAGACCGTTGCGCCGCCGTTCGGCGCGTTCGGGGTTTCATTGACGTTGGCAATGCCGAGCGTGACGGTCGTGGCGGCCTGTTTGTAGGCACCACTGCCCTGATTGTCGCGCGCGATCACCGTGTAATTACGGCTCTGTGACCCGGCTTCATAGTCGAAGACCTGGTTGGTCGTGATGACGCCCGTCGTCACGTTGATCTGATATCGACCATCCCAGCTCAGGCTGCTGGCCGATGAGCCATCCCAGAAATAGTAGCGCTGCTCGGCAAAAGCACCCGAGACGCCGACGATGTCGGGATCACTCGCCGTGATCGTCCCGACATAGGCTCCGGCGCCCTGATTTTCGGCAACGCTGAAGCTGTAGGAAGACGGCAGGCTGTTCTGCTCGTTCACATTGTTGAGATATATATAGACCGTCGTCTCGACCTGATTGAACCCGGCTCCGCCCGCATTGTCGCGCGCGATCACACGGTGGTTCGTGTGCGGGTCGGCCTCCCAGTTGAAAGCCGTATTCGAGGTGATCGCCCCGGTGACGGCATCGATGGTGAAGCGCCCGTCGAACGAAGTCGACTGCGCCGTCGTCCCGTTCCAGAAATAATAGCGCTGCTGACCGAAGGCGTTCGACGCACTGTCGATATCGCTCGCCGCGACCGATCCGACATAAGTGCCCGCGCTGCGATTTTCATCGAGATAGAAGCTGTATGATGCGGTTATCGCATTGGTTTCGTTAAGGTTGTTGACGCTGACGGCAATCGTCTGGTCGCGATATTCGCCGAAGCTGTCGGTGACGCGCACCGTGATGTTGTGCGATGTCGCCGCCTCGTAATCGAGGTTGGCGCCCGTGGCTGTGATCAGCCCGGTGACCGAATTGATCGCAAAACGGCCGCCCGCACTGTCGAGGAGCTGATAGCTGTAATCGAGCCTCTCGATCGTCGGCTGATACCATTGCGCGCTATAGCCGGCATTGGTCTGGTTATAGAAGCTGAAGAAGCGCGCCCCGGTGTCGGACGCCCCCGCGCCGAAGCGATAGGTATAGGTGTCCGCGACCTTCTGACCGGTGACGGTGTCGAAGACGCCGCCAAAGGTTTCATTACCGATCAGCGCGGTGCCCGATGGCAGGACATAGCCTTCGACGCGATACCAGCGATCCTGGACGAACCCGCTGGAGTTTCCATAGTAGAAGTAGGGATTGCCATTGGCCTGGCCGTCCCAGGCGTTCTCGATATTGCCATAGGTCCCGAAATAGAGGCTGTGCCCCATATTGTTTTCGGGCTTGAAGTAGATGGTGAACTTGTAGGCCTTGCTCGTGTCCGCGGCTCCGACGCCGAGCCACGGCAGCCCGCCTCCATGAGGGTCAGCCTCGGTACCATTTTGCCCGGTCTCGACAACCTGCACCTGCGTCCCCGACGGCCCCGTAGCCGTGACGATGCGCTCCTCGCCGATACCGCGCAGCGGAAGCTGCGACAGATCGGCTGGCAGCAGGTTGCGTTCGATCGAATCCGGGTCGACGACGGCCGCGGTCCCGACCGCCCTCCCCGCCGGATTGTTCGATGGCGTATATTCATTGACCGAGAGCGATGCGCTCGAACCGAGGCCGCGGATGGCAATACCGGTAGGCGCCGTATTGATCACGAGCTTCAGGTTCACCGGCGCACTCGCCGCCGTCTGGCCATTTTCGGTGGCGCGCGCGGTGGCGATCAGGTTCAGATCCTGACTCCAGCCCGCCGGCGCATGCACCTTGAGGCTCGCCAGCTGTGCCTGGCTCAGCTTCCATGTCGCGGTCGCGCTGTCGTAGCTTCCCGCGCTCAGCGACACGCCGGCCGGAACGCCGGTGATCCAGATCTGCTGGGTTTCCGATCCGTCGGCGTCGGGGAAGCTCGCGCCAAGGTTGAGCGCAATGCCGCCCGCATAACCCGAAGTGCCTCCGGCGCTCGAGAACTGCGTGATCGTCGGCGCATCGGCGACACCGCTGACGGTGATATCGAATTCTTGCGTCGAGGACACGCCGCCCGCATCGACCGCGGTGACGCGAATGCGCGCGGTTCCGCTGGCATTGGCGACCGGATTGATCGTCATCGCGCGCACGCCGTTGACGTCGGCCGCGCCGAAGCTGATCCCGGCATTGGTGACGACGTTCGTGCCCGAAATCACCTGCGCCGACAGCTGAATCTGGGCATTGGGCGTGATGTCGTCGGTTGCGGTCACCCAGATGAGCTTCCCGCTATCCTCGTTCGTCGACTGCACCGCGATCGCCGCTAGCGCGGGAGCAGCGTTGGTGCCCCAATGCGTCGCCCAGTTCGCGCGATAGGTGAGATCGGCCATCAGCGTGTCGCGCTCTGCCGTCGTCGTCGGCTTCGTCTTCGTCGCCATCAGGCTCGCCAGCGCCTCGATGTTGATCGTCCGGCTGAAGCGCTCGCCAGCAACGATGAAATCGATCTTGTGATTGGCGCGGCTGGTGGCGTCGGCCACGACGTACCAGCCCACGATCTGCACGCTCGACGTCGTGCCGATCACCGAAATCTTGAGATCGTTTCCGATGCGCTCGAACCACAGATCCTGATCGTTGATCGCGCCCATCGCGTCCTGGAAGCCGATCACATCGACATCATCGCCCGACGGATCGTAGTTCTGAATGAGGTCGGCGCCCGACATGCGATTGACGATGTAGGTATCGTTGTCGATGCCCCCATTGAGGATGTCATTCCCCTCACCGCCATCGAGCAGGTCGTCGCCCGCCTCGGCAAAAAGCTGATCATCGCCGGTGCCGCCGAGCAGCACGTCATTGCCCGCCCCGCCATAGATGATGTCGTCACCGGCACCGCCAATCAGCGTATCGGCGCCATCGCCACCGTGGAGCGTGTCACTGCCCTGACCGCCATCGAGTGTGTCGTTGCCTTCGCGCCCATCGAGGGTGTCATTTCCACTCAGACCGCGAAGAACATTGCTTCCTTCATCGCCGTAGACGGTATCGGTATGCTGCGAGCCAGTGATATTCTCGATCGACACATAACCGTCGCCGTAGGTCTGGGCGGCGTAACCACCACCGCGTCCGGTCATCAGGTCGAAGCCGATGCCGCCTGAGAAGTGCTCGAACGAGATCGTGTCCGAGCCATCGCCGCCGTTAATATAGTCCCAGGTGGCGCCATCGTCTTCGTCGACAAGAAGCGTATCATCGCCGCCCTCGCCGAACAGCGCATCGACCCCGCCGCCGCCCACAAGTACGTCATTGCCATCGCCGCCGAAAAGGCCACCGCGAGCGGGGCCGCCGATCCAGTTCTGAATATAGTCGTTGCCGTCGCCGCCAACGAGGTAGTCGTCCCCGGCACCGCCGAGCAACTCGTCGACGCCTGCGCCGCCGGACAGCGTATCGTTGCCATCGCCGCCATCGATCAGGTCATGGCCGTCGTTGCCCGAGAGATTGTCACTCCCGCCAAAACCGTAGATCAGGTCGCGACCCGACTGGCCCGTCAGCGTATCGCCGCCCGATGTCCCTTCCAGCACATCGTCGCGGTCGGCCACTGCGATGGCGATCGTCCGGCTGATCGTGAAAGGCGTCCCGGTCTGGTCGGTCGCAAGGATGTCGACCGCAACACTTGCACCCGCCTCGAAGTCGAACGACGCGCCTTCCTTCAGTCGCAGCGTATTTCCGATGAGTTCGAACCGCGTGTCCGCCACCGCGAAACTGTAGATTGCGCTCGGAAGACCCGCCGTGTCGGGATCGGTCACCGTCAGCATCCCGAGCGCAATCGCCGGCTTTGCCTCGCCAGGGCCGACGCGGTCGCGCTCGGCGACGTCGGCGACGAGAGGCGACCAATTGAGGCTGATCGGCGCTTCGTTGAGATCACTGATCGCGATCGTGACCGCTGACTGGACCTGATGATATCCCGGCGCCCCGGCGTTGTCGCGCGCAATCACCTGATAGATTTTGGACGGAGTCCCGACTTCATAGTCGAGCACGCCATTGACGCTGATCTGCCCGGTGGTCGCATCGATCGCATAGCGGCCATCACCGGACGTTGCCGAGGCATTCGAACCATCCCAGAAATAGTAACGCTGCGATGCGAAGGCTCCGGTCTGGTCAAGATCGGTGGCAGCGACGGTCCCCACGACCGTTCCCGCTGCGACATTCTCGTTCACCGCCATGCTGTATGCGGCGGGCAGGCTGTTCGCCTCGTTCAGATTGGCGATCTCGATCGAGACGGCGGTCTGCGCCTGGAAATAGCCCGAGCCGCCCTCATTGTCCCGGGCGACGACTTGGTAGGTGGCCGATGTCGTGCCCGCCTCGAAGTCGAGCGCCGCATTGGCAGTGATCTGACCGGTCAGCGCATCGATCGCATAGCGGCCGTCGCTGCTCACGCTGCTCACGGCGCTACCGTTCCAGAAATAGTAGCGCTGCTGCGCGAAGATCGAACCGGCCATGTCAGTATCGGCGGCAGCGACGGTTCCCACGACAGTGCCGACTGCGACATTCTCGTTGACCGTCATGCCGTAGCTGGCCGGCAGGCTGTTTGCTTCGTTCACATCGGCGATACCGATCGTGACCGTTGTCACTGCCTGATTATAGCCGGAAGCCCCGGCATTATCCCGCGCGATCACCTGATAGGCTTTCGAGGGCGATGCGGCTTCGAAGTTCAGCGCACCTTCGACCCTGATCTGCCCGGTGGTCGCATTGATCACATAGCGTCCATCGCCGGAGGTGGCCGAGGCGTTCGAACCATCCCAGAAATAATAACGTTGCGATGCGAACGCCCCGGCCCGATCGAGATCGCTCGCCGCGACCGAACCGACGACCGTGCCGACCGCGACATTCTCGGCGACCGACATGGCATAGCTTGCAGGGAGGCTGTTGGTCTCATTGCGGTTTTCGACCGCAACCGTGAAGTCCTGTTCACTATGGGCGCCGTTGCCATCCGTGACACGAACACGCACGATATGTGACGCCGCCGCTTCGAAGTCGATGCCCGACGGGTTGGCAACGCTGAGCTTGCCGTCCGCTGTCATCGCGAAACGCCCGCCGGCATCGTTCACCAGCGAATAACTGATGCCATCACCCTCGACGTCGAAGCTCTCGAACTCACCGATGATCGTCCCCGCCGCGACAATGCTGCCCGGAGTGGATTCGGCTACCGCGAGCGAACCGCCACCCTTGATCGCCAGCGCGCGCGGCGCATCGTTCACGGACGCGATACTGACATTGACCGGAAGTTCGACCGTATGACCATCGCTGTCGGCGACGACAACGATAAAGCTGTCGCTGCCGCTGGCATCGGCGTTCGGCGTATAGGTCAGCGCGCCGGTTGCCGGATTGAAGTTCGAGATCACGCCCTTCGCCGGACCTGCGCCATCCTTGATCTGATAGCCGGTGATGTTGCTGTCGTGATCGATGACGCCGTAATTGCCGTCGATCGCGATCGCGCTGTCCTCGCTCGTCGAGACCGCACGTGGTGCCGACGGGACGATTGGCGCCGCCTTGCCGCCCTTGTGCCAATAGCGATCGAGCATATCGGCGATAGCGGCCGGAACCGACGTCGGGATCGCCGCCGAGACGGCGGTCATCGCCGTTATCAGATTGAGCGTATCGGGATGGTCGAGGAAGATCGCATGTGTCGTTGTCTGGATCGACCGGACCTTGCCCGGCGAGGCGACGGCGAAGAAGTCCGCGACCGTCACAACCGTATCGTCGCCGATGACGCCGATTTTCAGGTCCGAACCAACGCGGGTCAGCCAGAGCCGATCATAGCTGACATCCTTGTCGAAGCTGATGATGTTCGTGCCCGCGGTATCCACGATCCGGTCGGCGCCGTCGTGCGCCTGGACGAGGTAGAGATCATCTCCCGCACCGCCGTGAAGCAGGTCATCGCCGCCACCGCCGACCAGCACATCATTGCCGTCGCCCCCGGTCAACGTGTCATTGCCGCGCTCGCCGTAAATCTCATCGTCGCCGGCTCCGCCATCAAGCACGCTGTCGTTGCCGTCGCCGCCGAGCAGTGTGTCGTTGCCACCCTCGCCGCGCAGCTGGTCGATGCCCGCCCCGCCGACGAGAATGTCATCCTCGGTTCCGCCCCAGAGTTGGTCATCGCCGTCCCCTGCGGTCAGATTGTCCTCGCCAGCGCCGCCATAAAGGATATCATTGCCCGATCCGGCGATCAGGACGTCATCGCCGCCCTTGCCGTCGACAATATTGTCGCCATCGAGCGCATCGATGATATTCGCATTGCCATCGCCGGTGATCGTGTCGCCGCCCGTTCGCGAACCGACGACATTCTCGATCCCGAACAGCGTGTCGCCTTGGGCATCGCCGCCTGACTGTGCCATCGTAACGCCGAGATTGATTGTGACCGCCGCTGAGTTGACGTAGCGGACAGTATCGCCTCTGCCGTCAGTGGCATTGGCGCCGCCATCGAGGCGATCGGCACCAGCACCGCCTTCGAGGACATCATCGCCAGCTTCACCGTAGAGCAGGTCGTCGCCTTCAAGGCCGCTCAGCACATCATCGCCTGCCCCGCCATAAAGCAAATCGGCCGCAACGCCGGTCTGACCCATGACGAGATCCGCCTCGGCGGTGCCATTCAGCGCCGCGCCGCTGGTTGCCGAGAAGATGCTTGCAAGCGATACCACGAGGCCATCGTTGAACTGCAGCGCCTCGACGCGGCCATAAACGGTGAAATGATCCTTGACCGTCAACTGCATGGCAGCCGACCCGCCGTAGCGGATAACCAGGTCCGGCCCGCTAGCGCTCGGAACCCCGCCACTGGCGCGGATGAAGGTCAGATCGGTGAGACTGATGCCCGCCGCAAACTCAATCGCGTCCTGGTCGCCGCCGCTGATCGTCGTGTCGAACTTGTCGCGCGTGACCTGCTGGCCGTTGATCTTGGCAAAGCCGCCGAGCCATCCCGCGCTGTTCCAGGCCGCCGGCGCCGGCATCGCCGTGCCCGCCGCATAGCTGTACTGTGCATAATCATAGACGAGCTCATTGCCCGGTCCGCGAATTTCCAGACGCCAGTAATATTTGCCGCTGCCAGACGGAGTCCCAGTGTTAGTCCAGGTCGCGGAATAGCCATCGGCGAGCACGCCGGCCGTCGTCACCGCTTCCTCGACTGTGAAATCTCCTTCACGGATCGTGTCCGCGCCGCTCGTCGGCGACCAGATATAGGTATCGTTGCCAGCGCCGCCCATCAGCACGTCGGCACCGCTGCCGCCATCGAGTTCGTTGTCGCCCTCGTCGCCGCCGATGTCGTCAGCAGCGCCGCCGCCGATCACATTCTCGATCGAGTCATATTCATCGCCGGCGGCATCGCCAAGATTGTTCGACTGAGCGGACAGGCGCACGCGAACCGCCGACGCGGCCGACGCGTAGGAGGCCGTGTCTATCCCTGAGCCGCCGACAAGGACATCCTTGCCCGAGCCGCCATCGAGAACATCGTTCCCGGTGCCGCCATAGAGCACATCATCGCCGCCCTCACCGCGCAGCGCGTCCGAACCGGCATTGCCCGCAATGATGTCGTTGCCCGAGCCGCCCGCGACGACATCGTCGCCCGCGCCCGCGGTGATCCAGTCGGCCACAACCGTCCCAGCGAGCGGCGTTGTCAGCGTGCCATCGGCGCCATCTGTGCCGGCAACGAGATTGGTCATACCCGGCGCGATGTCCAGAATGCCGGTCGCATAGAAAGCAAGCTTCTCGATCTGGCCCGGCAACTTGTACCAGTCCTTGATCGTGACGCTGTCGGCAACCGCGCTGAGATTGGCCACCTCGAGATCGTCGCGGGACACCGCCAGAACCAGATCATCGCCGTTGCGACGCAGGATGACGTCCTGCAGATTGATCCCCGGTGCGAACTCGATTGTATCGACGCCCGCATTCGCGGTGATCGTGGCTCCTGCGGGCGGATTGAAGACCTTGAGGGTCCCGGTCGCGGCATCATAGTCGAAGCGTCCGACCCACTGGAAATCAGGCTTCTCTGCCGTTCCGAAATTCTGGCGCAGGATCGTACCACCAGGCCCGGTGACGACACCGGTCGCCGGATCATAATTGAAGCCCGCCGCCGTGTTCCAGTCGCCAGCCGACGACCAGACCACCGACCAATAATTTGCATATTCGTCGAAATAGATATCGCGGCCATCGCCGCGCGCGAATTTGAAGGTGTCGTCGCCGGCTCCGCCTGCAACAATGTCACCATCACCGCGTCCGCCCGACAATATGTCGCGATCCGCCCCGCCATAGAGGTCGTCGGCTCCGGCATCACCGGAGATTGCATCGGCTCCCGCGCCGCCAATCAGGGTGTCGGAGCCCATTCCGCCGATGAGCAGATCGCGGCCCGTATCGCCCGCCACCATGTCGTTGCCCGACGCGCCATTGCCGATATCATCGCCGCCAAGGAGGAAAAGCCGGTCGTTTCCGGCGCCGCCATAGACGAAGTCATTGCCGTTGGTACCAATCAGCACATCATCGCCCGAGCCGCCGACGATGAAGCTGGTCAGGTCGCCGATGCGAATTTCATTGCCGTCGGCGAACTTCAGCCATTCGACACGCTTGAATGGATTCGAGAACCAGTCCTTGACGGTCAGCTGCGTGCCGCTGAAGCTTTCAACGCCCGTATCCCGGTCGGTCTGCATCACCTGGATGATGAGATCATTGCCCGGTGCGCCACTTGTCCCTGAGCGCTGCATCCGGACGTCGCCGATGCCGATGCCGGCGCCGAACACGACGGCATCGTCACCGCCAGACACGGAACCCTGCTGAATCCCGGCAGGTGCGCCAAGCCAATCGGGACGGATCACGCCCGCAGCGAAGGGGTTACTCTTCCACGCCTCGATCTTCGCCATGCGCTGTGTGATTGCGTCGCCGGCACCCGAAGACACCGGAGCTCCAGTTGCATCCTCTTCGGCGGAATCGGCACCGTCGCCGAACCGGAGCAAATACTGGTCGGAGCCCGTCCCGCCTTTGAGGTCGTCGCCGTCACCCTTGCCGCCGGTCAGGATATCATCGCCCGCGCCGCCGATCAGAATGTCGATGCCAGCCCCACCCTCGAGCCAATCCGAACCTTCGCGCCCGCGAAGAACGTCGTTGCCGTCGCCGCCGTCAAGATAATTGCCATCGCCGCCGAGCGCCCATGCATCCGCAGTACCGGCGTCCAGCGTGTCGTTGCCTTCGCCACCGAGCAGCCAGTCATCGAGACGCCCCCCATAGAGCGTATCATCGCCAGCTCCGCCGAAGACGTTGTCGCCAAGGTTCGATGCGTAAATGATATCATTGCCCGCGCCACCGTCGACGGTCGCGGAAATACCGACGTCAAGAACACGACGATCCGACGTTTTGAAATCGACCGATGCCTCAGTCGCAAGCGCGCGCGAGCGGGAAATCGTAAAACGTGCTTCGCCTGTCGCTTCGTCGACGACGACATCGTCGATCCAGACGAGCGGCTCGCCGCTCTCACCATCGACGATGGTACCCGAGCCGGCAACAGTTTGCGTTCCATTGGCGAGTGCGGCGGCGCCAGACGTCACCGTCGCGGTCAGCGCGAAACTCTCGTTGCCCTCGACGTTCAGATATTCGGGCTCGTTACCGCCGACCACGTAGTCGGGATTGCTATTGTTGTCAGCGATAACGGCCGTGCGAACGAACAATTCCGTCGAACCCTCGGCGAAGGTTGCGACGGTTGAATTGATCCAGTTGACACCATCCAGCGAGACTTGGATATTGCCGGCGCCAGCAGCGCCATAGTCGATGCCCGCCCCGTTCGCCTGCGCGTCAGCGAGAGACAAGGCAACGGTGATGGCTTGCGAGGCCGCCTTCGACAGCGACAGGCGGAAAACGGCAAAACCGTCACCTTCCCAGGCATAGCTGTCGCCGACAAGCAAAGTCGGCAGCGCGGCCGCGCCATCGATTACCGTCGCAACGGCGGCGTTGCCCATAACCCGCATGGAAGACGACACGCCAAGGCCCGCTATGAAATTTTCGGCTGCCTCAGCAAGACCATCGCTTGCCACCGACACGTTGACCGTCGTGCGCCGCGCGCCGGCGGCGAAAACCGCCGCCGATGCCAAGCCCGTAAAGTCGGTACCGCTCACCGCAATGTCGTCGTTCAGGCGGTTATTGACCCTGTATCCGCTTTGATCGGCAAGCTTTCCGGTCCGCAGGTCGATCACATCTGCGGCGCCGGTTGCCGAGATGGCAGTCTGCCCACCGACGTCGATCTCGTCCGTCGGATCATAGGGACCATATCCAAGGTTGTAGACGCGACGAAGCTTGCGTGACTGCAGATCGATAGCAAAGTTGAAGGACAAGTCGGCGGCACTTGAGTAAGTCGATTCCAGCAGATAACCAAACCCGCCGAACCAGTCGGATGCAGCTCGCTTGTCGAGACCTAACGCGTTGGCGTGCGACAGGGTGAGCGCCAGTTCGCTAACCATCTCGCTATTCCTCGCAGTATCACTGACATTGAGCAGCGTCGTGAAGAATGCCCTGTTGCTCAGGAAGCTCGTATAGCTGATCGCCGTCGAAATCGCGCCGAGGATGCTGACGGTGCTGAGATCTTCCTGGCCTGTCGCCTGCAAACTATTGTAAAGTGCCCGCTTGACCAGCTTGTTACCGCCCAGGATCGTGATATCCTGTCCTTTGAGCGTTTTCAGGACGCCGAAGTCGACCACGTCGTAAAGCGCGGTTTTCTTTGAGAATTTGGCGACGACATGATCCTTGTTCGCCGAACTGTCCTGACGGAACACGAACTTGTCAGAGCGCATGCCATAGTTGCCGAAATCGATCGACGCGGCATTCACCAACTGGCCGCCGGTAGCGCCGATGATCGAATTGATCGTGTTGGCGGCCATTTCGGCCATGCTCTTGGCTACCTGCTTCGATCCACCCTTCTTGCTGTAGACATTCGCAACCTGGACCTGAGCTGACGCCTCGTCCCAGACGAGATCGGCGCCGGACCGAGGCGTGCCGCCGAACAGCGATCCGATGGTCCCGCCGATCAGATTGCCCAAGAACGAGAAAATCGGCGTTAGCACCGGATTCCCGGCCGCGATGATCGCGCCGATCTTCGAGCCGATGCTAGCCCCGATCTGCCCGCCGACCGACTTGAAGGTGTAAACGAGTGCCGCCAGCTTGTTTCCGATGACCGCGCCGACGGCAGCGACCGCGTCCGGTCCCGCGGCCGTTTCGCCCAGGCCGAAGGCGTTCACTAGCGTCGAGTTGAGATATTCGCCGAGCGCGGTCGAACCTATGTCGCCGAGGAAGCCATCGATGCCCAGTACGTCGAAAAGTTCTTCGGCGACGAAATCGCTGACGAGACGCGTCGCTTTGAGGCCCAGATTACGTCCAAGTTCGATGTCGAAAGACGCAAGGATGGCACCGCTTTTCTCCGTCCCCGCAATCTGGTCATTGAGCAGCGATCCCAAGGTGCTGCCAATGGTCTTCAGGACCGCACTGGAAGCAGCGCGGAGGACCGGGTTATCGCCGGCGAGTTCCTTACCGAGCAAATTGCCGATGATCGCGCCCGCGTCACGGAAATCGAGACCGAGCGGTGCACCCGCCAGATCAACTCGGGTTATGCCCTTGAGCGGGCCGTCGGTATATTCCTTGATGACCCCACCGCCCGTAGGCGTCTTCTTGCCGACGACTTTGACCTTGCCATTTTCGTCGAGAACCGGGCGACCGATGGAATCGCGCAGGATGATATCGTTTTCGCCCGCCCCGGTCCGAACACGGGCGTCGTTGATCCGCGCAACCGTTTCACGTAGATTCTCGTCATTCGTCTTAAAACGTCCTTCGACGCCAATAATATTGTTATCAGCATCATAGATAAACGATGTGGTCGCGATCTGGATGAGCTTCTCTCGGGTATAATCTTCGTCACTGAAGAAAAAGTTGGTCTGCTGACCCAATCCCCGTCGCTTGTATTCCTCATTCGCGAGCAAAAATTTTCTAGTATCACTGGAATATAATTGATTATACACTTGGTCTGGACTGAAATCCCTCCCAGAGTGAACATTTTCAGATGAAATATCAGGCAAGAAAGGAGCAGGGATATTACTATTATCCGGTTCCAGAATTCCGAGCGCATTGCTGTAAATTAAAACACGCTCCTGTCTTATATTTTCAAGTATCTTATTTCTACTGGCCTCCGTTGTCTCATCATGGGTGCCTTGATCGAGTTGATCGAGAGCCTTCTTATTGAGGAGTTCTCGATCGGCACCGCGACCCAATGCTTTCATTCTCTGCGCGTCAAGGAGTCCTGCAGAAGTAACTGTACCATCAATTTTTACTCTTCTAACGTATTCTTGGCCGTCAATAACTATGTATACGAGCTTCTCTCCGTTACTTTTAGAAACTTCCGTATGCCCGACAGATGGCTGAATAATTTCGAGCTTGTCCGAGCCAACGATATTTCCAATAGAAAACCGCCTGGGTCCACCGTTTCCGGGGGCAGAAATCACATCAAAATCCACAGCCGGAGTATATGATGTATTTACAGTATAAAGAACCCCATCAAGGGGAGATCTTTTCAAAGAGTACTCTAGAGTTGTACTGGAATTCGGTCCGGTTTCCTTTACGTATATCAATTCTACATTATCTCTATCCCGAATAACGAGATAAACATACGTTTTGAATCCAAATTCATCCACGGGACCAATCTTAAACGGGACAACTGCGGCAGTGGAGTTCAGGTCCCTCATGAAGCTATCGATATCGTCTGACATCGTCTTGGCATCGACAATATCCCGTGCGATCGCCGAGTTACCGACAAATGTCCGCCGGACCGTTTCAAGGAGGACACCCCCACTGATCCGGAGATACCCATGAGAAGACATGGCTTTGAACTGCGATTCAAGACCAAGACTTCTTGCTTGATCTGAATCGATATAATAATCTTCTCCCGACTTCTTAAATACTATATCCCTTCTTTGCCCATCTTGATTTATATATATTATTTTCTCTTCATAGTATGTTTTAGTCGGTTGAAAAATAATCTTTTCTTCAGCAGATATCTTTATCCCAACTTCCGTAATTTGGGTTCCAATGATCATGACGGAATGATCAATTGTATTATAATACACTCTTGATTTATCGAGATTCCAGTTATTCAACCCCAACGCGCCAGCGCCGAAATTATTGAGCCCGATATCGGCTAGCGCGAATTCCTTGAATCCGGGGTCGATACCTTCGGTCACCGGAAGCATATTCCGTGCCACGCGCTCGAACAGCCACTCAGTTGTTGTGAAGCTTTTTGCCCCATAAACAGCCGCCTCGAAGTCCGCCCTCCAACCAGCCTCGAAAGCAGCGAGATTGATGAGCCCAGCCGAACCGGAAGCATTCAGGACGCGATTGATCAGGGGCTCCATGCTATCAGCAAATGCATCCATCCGACCTATGATAAGGCCTTTAGATATGCCCAGCTTCGCGAATCTAGGACCAATCTTGCTATCGCCACTGACATAATAGTTGAGGTCGTTATCAACCGCGAAACTCACCGATCCGCTGACGATACCAAGATCGAGCCCCAGCTCACGGCCTAACTTGAAACTCCATTTACCTCCTTCGAGTTCGACAGAGAGAGTATTCCCCCCCAAGCCCGCTTCACCATAAACTGTAGTAATCCCGAATTCATCAGCACTTATATCTCGCACGGTGGTCGAATTACCGACTAAAAGTGATGCTTCATCGCCATCATATCCAACCGATACCTTGATCGATCTCTCGACGTTCACAAAATAGCCGAGAGCCTTCAGGCCGTTGACGAAGTTATTCCAGGTGCCGTCGTTTATGAATTGCTGCAGCAACGCTTTTATTTGGCTTTCGGTCCCGCTCATTTCATACGCCCTTCATTAGCCCATTGCTCAACGCCATTTGGCCAGCGCTTGCGATAAATATTCATGGTGACCCCGCAAACGCCCTCAAAGTCGCTCGCCCCGTCAAGCGCAATGATCTTCATGGCGTCCTCGCTCTTCTGCACCTCCCAAGCGAGAAACGCCGGCAGCATTGGAGAGTTTTCGTCCAGCCTGCCCCCCCGCACACCGCTCGATAGCGGGGCGCGGCTGTCGCCTGGAGCCGTCGGCTTCGAAGCCGGAATGTGCGGAACCGCAACCGAACCGCCGAAACCATAATCAGGCGCAGGTATCATATCGACGCTGCTGGAATAGGCGCTCACGCTGGGCCAATATCGAAGCCCCAGATAGCGCGCGTCATGCCTGTCACGACACTGAAGAAAGTCCTTTTGACGACGATTTTTATCGGACGTTTCGGAGCCGTCGTAGATCGTCAAAAGCGCGGTCAGTCGATCCCCATCGGTCTGGGTAACGATAAGACAGGCATCCCCGGCCCTTTCGAACTTGTATTCTCCCGCTCGAAACAAACGGGGATTCTGCTTGATGATTGCCGCCGCTTGCGCATCTCGCGACGAATAGTGGAGCGAGTTGAAACCGACAAAGCTTACCGGTCCCAAGCCCGAAAAGTCCGCACCGTCATATTTTACCAACCGATAATTCGAGATCGCATGGTTGGCCCTCCGATATCCCGAAAAGAGCGAGTATGACCCCGCCTCCATTTGCAGAAATGAAGGAGGAAAGGACGAATTAGACTGATAGAGCGAATATGGTCTGCTCTTGTCGATGTCTGTGAAAAGCTCAACTCGCCGCGATACATAGCCTGGGGACAGCTTCAAATATTGCCCGACCGGCGAGCGATACGGCCGATACCGATCATCAGGATTTTGAAAAATATAGGAAAGATAGCGCTGCACCGGCGCGGGCAGCGCTGCGCGCTTTTCCCATGCACATTCGTCCTGCGCCATAACCGCACTGCAACCTGTCGACGAGAGCAGAAGGGCCGTCATCAATAGGCGGCCCGCGTATTTTACTATCATGTCATGTCCCGTCCGACCGGAGCCGCCGACCTGGCCTTTTCCAGGCATCGCTTCCGGATGCTGCCCCTGACCCGTGCCTCGTTGATACCGGCACCGACCGCGACCCCGATCTCGTCGGCGCCGTCGCCCGAAAAACTATCGGTGTAGCTGTCCGCGATTCCGTCGCTCAGAGTTCGGGCCAGCCGAGTGCATTCAGTCGTCGCAATTGCCCGATCATACACCGGGATCAGCGACTCGTAGCGCGTGAGGTCGACGGACGCGCAGGCGCCAAGCATCAGGCAAGCCAATACCGGCGCCGAACGCCGCCAGATACCTGGCAATATGGAGCGGCGACCACTCGAATCACTCATCAGACAGATGCCCCCATCTACCTCAATATCCAGTGAAAATCCGATTTCTGGGGCGCCGTCAACTATTGATCGACGCCATTTCGACCAAACCTCCAAAATTTCGCAAAAAAGTCGTAACGGGCCAAGTTATCGCTCGCGCCCAGCTTGAGAAATACTTGTCTGGAGCGGACTGATTAAATAGCTAACTATCCGGCGTGTGCCCGTCTTCACATCGACCGTCGCGGCCAATCCCGGCGCCAGCGCGTACCGCCGCCCGTCGGCGTCGACGAAGCTGCGGTCGAGCGTGACCGTCACAATGTACACGAGCCCCAGATCCTTGTCCTGCACTGCGTCGCGGCTGATCCGGGCGACGCGACCGGGGACCGCGCCGTAGCGGGTGAACGAAAAGGCCTCGAGCTTCACCGCGGCTTCCTGTCCGGTGCGGATGAACCCGATGTCCTTGTTGAGCACCTTTGCCTGCACCTCAAGCGCGCCGCGCGCGGGAACGACAGTCATCAGCGGCTTCGCCGCCTCGACGACGCCGCCGACGGTATGCACTTCGAGATTCTGCACCGTGCCGTCGACCGGTGCGACGAGACGCTGGAAGCGGTTCATCTGGCGCGCCTTGGTGACCTCCTCGCGGCGCAGGATCGCCTCGCCTTCGGCCTTGGCGAGGTCGGCGAGCGCGGTGCGGAGCGCGGTCTCGCGCGTCTCGCGGATCTGTTCGCCCGCCTTGCGAGCCTCGGCCTCGCCGCGCGCGATCTGCGTGAGCGCAACTTCGCGTTCGCCCGCTTCGGCGCGACGCTGGCGCTGCATTTCGAGCAGGCGCTGCCCCGGCGCATAGCCCTTGG
This sequence comes from Sphingopyxis sp., assembly GCA_017745175.1. Classification (GTDB taxonomy): domain Bacteria; phylum Pseudomonadota; class Alphaproteobacteria; order Sphingomonadales; family Sphingomonadaceae; genus Sphingopyxis. The sequence goes on from JAGHZY010000003.1 coordinate 77,977, forward strand.
CATCGAGGCGGTTCATCCGCTCGATCTGGCGGTCGAGGATCGGCACCGTGTCGGAGAGCCGCGCGGCGTTGGCGCGCGCGGCATTGGCGTCCGACAGCGCCGTGGTGCGCGCCGACGCGAGGCTCGCGGCGGAGGCCTCGATCTCGCCAAGCTGCGCCGCGATCAGCCGGCGCTGGGTATCGGCGATTTCGGGAGGCGTGCCCGCGGGCGCAACGAAGCGGAGCCCCTTGCCCGCAAGCGCATCGGCGATCGCACGGCTGCGCGCGATATCGAGTTCGGCGGTGGCGAGCGCTTTTTCGGCGGCAGCAAGGTCGGCACCGACGATCGTCGGATCGAGATCGAGCAACGCCTGCCCCTTGCGGACGGCATCGCCGTTGCGCACGTAGATCGCGCGCACCACGCCCGCGCCGGGCGACTGGACAAGCTTGATGTTGCCGGTCGGGATCAGCGTCCCCGGTGCCGAGGCGACGACGTCGACGCGGCCGAACACCGTCCAGACGATCGCAATGGCGAGCCCGATCATCAGCGTCCATGCGACGACCCGGCCGGTCGGCGATACCGGTCGCTCGGCGACCTCGAGCGCGGCGGGAAGGAAATCGGCTTCCTCGGTCGGGATGAAACCCTTCCGGCGCTCGCGGTCGGCGCGAAGCGCTTCCTTCAATACATCCCAATGATGCCGCCAGCCGCTCATGCCGGAACACTTCCGCTCTGGCGGCGATGGAGATCGGCGTAGCGCCCCCCAGCCCGCAGCAATTCCTCATGCGTGCCGCGTTCGACGATCCGCCCCTGCTCGAGCGCGATCAGATTGTCGCACTGCCGCACCGCCGACAGCCGGTGCGCGATGATGATCACGGTGCGTCCCGCCGAAATCGCTTTCAGGTTGCGCTGGATGATTTCCTCGCTCTCGGCATCGAGCGCGCTCGTCGCCTCGTCGAGGATCAGGATGCGCGGCTGCGTCACCAGCGCCCGCGCGATCGCGAGCCGCTGGCGCTGTCCGCCCGACAGGTTGGTGCCGCGCTCCTCGACCGGCGTGTCATAGCCCTGCGGCAGCTTGACGATGAATTCATGCGCCCCGGCCAGTTCGGCGGCCGCCATCACCTGCTCGAGCGGCATCGCGGGATTGGCCAGCGCAATATTTTCGCGGATCGAGCGGTTGAAGAGCAGATTTTCCTGGAGCACCACGCCGATCTGCCGGCGGAGCCACGCCGGGTCGATCTGTGCGATATCGACACCATCGATCAGCACGCGTCCGCCAGCGGGCACATACATGCGCTGGAGCAGCTTCGTCAGGGTCGACTTGCCCGATCCCGACGAGCCGACGATGCCCAGCGTCGTGCCGGCGGGCACGTCGAGGTTGATGTCGTCCAGCGTCCACGGCCCCTCGAGCCCGTAGCGGAACTTGACCCCGTCGAAGCGGACTTCGCCCTTGAGCGCGGGCAATGCGACGCGGCTTCCCGTACCCGGCTCGACCGGCTGGTTGAGCACATCGCCGAGCCGCTCTATCGCGATGCGCACTTGCTGGAAATCCTGCCAGAGCTGCGCCATGCGGATGACCGGACCCGATACGCGCTGAGCGAACATGTTGAATGCGACGAGCGCCCCCACCGTCATATCCTTGTCGATCACCGCCTTGGCACCGAAATAGAGGATCAGCACCATGTTGATCTTCGAAATGAGCTGGATCAGCTGGCTGCCGGTATTGCCGAGGTTGATGACCTTTTGCGACGCAAAGCTGTAGCCCGCGAGCTGGCGTTCCCAGCGGTCCTGCCACTGCGGCTCGACCGCCCCGGCCTTCACCGTCTGGATGCCGCCGATGCTTTCGATGAGCAGCGCATTGTTCGCAGCCGATCGCTCGAACTTTTCCTCGATCCGTGCACGCAAGGGGCCGGTGATGAAGACTGCGACGGCGACGTAGCACGGGATCGCAAGCACCGCGATGATGAAGAGCTTCACCGAATAGAACCACATCACGACGAGGAACACGATCGTGAACAGCGGGTCGACAAGGACGCTCAGGGACGCGTTGGTCAGAAATTCGCGGATCGTCTCCAGCTGCCGTACGCGCATCGCGACGTCACCGACGCGGCGCGCCTCGAAATAGGAGAGGTTGAGCCCGAGCAAATGACGAAAGAGCTTCGCCCCGAGCTCGACGTCGATCTTCTGGCTCGTTTCCGAATAGAGCCGCGTCCGCAGCCAGCCGAACAGCGTTTCCCAGATCGACACTACGCCAAATCCGATCACGAGAATCGTAAGCGTATCGAGCGTATTGTGCACGAGCACCTTGTCGATGACGTTCTGGAAGAAGAGCGGCGATGCGAGGCCGAGGAGATTGATGCAGAGCGTGACCAGCAGCACCTCGCCGATCAGCCTGCGATATTTGACGATCTGCGGAATGAACCAGCTGACGTCGAATGCCCGGGTTATTCCACCGATACCTTCGCGTGTCGTCACCAGCAGCAATTCGCCCGACCACATAGCTTCGAGCGCCGCGCGTTCAATCTTGATCACTTGCGGCTGCACGCCGTCGCTGCTCTTGCACGGCGGCTGGATCAGCGCCTCGTCGTCGCCGACGCGCGCAATGATGAACCAGCCGGCCGGGCCGTTCGCCATCGCGGGCAGCGGCGTTTGTCCGAGCTTTTCCCACGTCGAGCGAACCGACTTCGCCCTCACCTCGTCCTGGCGCTTGGCGATGCGCTTCAGATCGTCGGCGTCGATCGCCCGGTCGTGGCCGACTCCATGTCGCAGCTGGCTCGGGTCGACCGCAATGCGATGGAGTGCGAGAATGGTCGCATAAGCGATCAGTCCGCTGTCGTCGTGCTCGACACCCGTCATATCTGGCGCCGTTTCCGAGTTCACTTTGTACCCTCCGGCGAGATATTGGCATCATGTCTGATCAAACCCCGCGGCTGTCCGGTACCGCTCGCGGGTGGCAGCAGCGTTGGATCAGCCCCCGCCACCGGGCCCTCGACTTGCTGGGGACGCGCGGCCGGCGCGCCCACCGCATCGATGGCACGAAAGACGGCGTCGCTCGGCAAGCCGCCGCGCCGCGCCGCATGCTTCGTATATTCGGCCGGGTCGTAACCGGGCGGGCCGGCAAGCAGATGCCGGGCCTCGAGTTGGCCCAGGTGGCGGAGCAATATGGCCTGCGCGACATAGCGGTCGCGCTTGTTCGCGAGCAGCGCCACTTCGGTTTCGCGAAGCGAATTCTGGGCATAGAGAACATCGAAGGTCGACCGCAGCCCCTCGCGATATTCCTCGAATGTGCCTTCGTAATAGATACGCGCGGCCTTGAGCTGGAGCGCCTGAGCTTCGAGGTTGCGCTCCGCGACCACCCACTGGTTCCAGGCGTTAAGGACAGCCTGAACCACTTGCCGATGCGCCGCCTCGACGCGCAGCGCGTCGGCGCTCTGCTTATTTCTAGCCTGCGCGACAAGCGAACGCACGCGGCCGCCCGAAGAGATCGGGATGGTCAGCGTGGCGCGGCCGGTGAAAGTGACATCGTGTTCGCTCTTGTCGAAGGGCGCGGCCGGGCCGCTCGTTCCGGCGACTCCCTGGATCGACAGTTGCGGATTGCCTTCGGCGCGCGCTGCGGCAATGCGCGCCCGCGATGCGCGCTCGGTCGCGATCGCGGCCGCAAGATCGGGATTGGCGATCTCGGCGATGGCGAAGGCTTCGTCCGCATCGCGGGGCAATCCGGGAAGGTCGGGTTCCTGCGCGAGGTTGCCGGGCCTCCGACCCACAATCCGGGTAAAGGCAGCGGCGCTCGCTTCGAGTTGCCCTTCAGCGGCATTGCGCTGGACCCGCGCGGCCTGAAGCTGCGTCTCGGCCTGCGCAATGTCGGTTCGTGTCAACTCGCCAGCGTCGCGCCGTGCGACGATTTCGTCGAGCGTCGCCTCCAGCACACGCACATTCTTCGTCCGGATCGCCAGCGACTGGCGGTCACGGCGAACGTCGCTGTAGGCGGCGACAAGCTCCACCAGCAGGTCGCCCTCCGCACCGCGGAGCATCTCACGGCCGGCTGCACTTGAGGCGGTAGCGGCGAGGACAGCACCCCGAACCCGACCGCCGGTCGTGATCGGCTGATCGATCACGAGTTGTGTTGCGACATTGTCCCGCTGGATATGCGGATCGTTCAGGCGGTCGGAAAGCGGCCGCCCCGCCTGCGTGATCGAACCCGGAAAGATATAGTCGTAATTGCCTGACACCTGCATCTGGGCGGTCGGCCGTATCCCCGACAGCGCGATGCCAATTTCATCATCGGTCGCACGAAGATCATAGCGACGCGCGGCAAGTTCCGGATTGGAGATGAACGTCTCGGCGACGGCCGCAGCCAGGCTGTCGTTCGCCGGGGGCTCCGGCGGTTCGTCGTCGAAGGGAAGGCGCGGCTCGGGATAGCTTTCGTGAACGCCGCTCAGCCGCCCCTCCTGACCCGTCACAGGATGGATCGGTATGACTGCCGCGACCAGTATCATGCCGTACAATCGCCGCGCCCGTCGGCGGCCGGGAATCGGCGTCATTTTCCGCGACGATCATCCGGAATGGAAACAAGAAATACAGCTACCCGTTTTCCGGCAAACGCCGGAACGCCTTTATTCGATAACATAGTGCCCGCCCACGAATCACCCGGCAAATCATCGGGTTAATTCAAGTATCAAGGCATTGGGGACAATTTTCGATAAGTCAATCGATAGATTGCCAAGTCGAAAACTGGCCACCAAGAAGCATAGCTTACGAAGTCTGGTTCCGCAGCGCAGTGTGACAGTCAACCGCGCCTAATCCTCGCGAACCTTCGCCGGGTAGCCTTGCCACCCGCCGCCAGTTCATCAAGCCGCCCGGACCAATAGTTCATCATCCGGACGCGCTCTTTCCAATGCTCGCCGCGCACGCTGATTTCCGACATCAGTCGCCGTCCATTCCGACCCTTGAGACGCAAGCGCTCGATATATTCGTCGGCCACCCGGTCGAGGCTACCCTGCTGCCGAACCTGCAGCACAACAGCGCTGCGACGCTTGACCTCGCGGGGGTCTTTGCCGAGCGCGACGATCTTTCGGGCCTCATCGCGCTTGTCCGCGCAACAGCGAGACCGACATCGGGAAAAATTCCCAGTGAGATGGTCTTCGCCTTGCCGGCGAGCCGATAATTGAGACACCAATAGCGCCGACCGTTCGGTATCACGAGCAGATAGAGGCCACGTTCATCCCACAGCTTGTATTGCCGGGGTTGAGGACGGGCTTGGGCGACTGCGGTGGCGCTGAGCATATTTGGATAACTCCTTTCGCTAGCTTGGATAGTTACCCCAAAACTGTGCAAAAAGAGGCTGGGATGCAAAGCGACGGCCCGAGACGGCGCAAACCATCAAGTGCCTGTACTGGATGTCAGTGATTTCCTGGAACGCTCTGAAACGTCCTGAAAAGGCTAGTGGTGCCTGGGGACGGGATCGAACCGCCGACACTGCGATTTTCAGTCGCATGCTCTACCAACTGAGCTACCCAGGCGCGCCGCTTGCGGCCGGTCGGCCGCGCTGGCGAGCGGCGGCTATAGGCAGGGCTTTGCATCCTGTCCAGTGACTTTGTTACGCTGTTTTGACGGGCTCATCCCTCGTCGAAACGATCGTCTTCGGCGGTGCCGTCGGGCGCCTGATGGGCGAGCACGCGATAATCCTCGCCGAACCAGTTCAGGAGGTCGCGGTCGCGGCAACCGCGGCTGCAAAACGGTTTGAATTCTGCGTCGCGCGGCTTGCCGCAGAGCGGGCAGCGCGGGGATTTACTGGGCATGACCCGCTCCTTTCATGGCCGGGTCCACCGTCAGGCGGATCGGCCGGCCGGTACCGTTCTGTAGCGCTTCAATCCAGTGCGGATGCGCGGCAATACGATCGATCACGCCGCTGCGCGCCGTCAGCGTCAAAGCGCCCGTCCCGCGCGCACGCCCGGCCTGCCGCAACAACAGCGCCGCATCGGTTGCGACGGGATCGAGGCGGATCTGCTCGATCAGCGAAGGGCGATCGCGGCGGCGGATGATCTGCATGAAACCGAAGCCATTGACGGCGGTGCGCTCGAACGGCTGCGGCAGCGCTGCGTCGATCGCCGCGTCGATCGCCTGCCGCCCCGCGCGGTCGGCGACCGAAGGAAAATCGATGCCGATCGATCCGCCGATGTCGCAGCGGCGGATAACTGCCGCGGCGGCGCGTGCGCCTGCCAGGGCCAGCGCCAGCGCGTCGCCTTCGCCGTCGATATCGATCAGCACCATCGCGGGGGTCGCGTCGACCCACAGCGCGCCGCCGTCGAAGGGCCAGTGGCCGATGCGGACACCGTCGATCAGTTCGGACCAGCCCGCCGCCTCGAGCGGGTCGGCGCCGGTCGGCTGCATCTCGATGACGGGATCGCCGCCGGCCGCGATGCGGGCGCGAAGGTCGGGGCCGTCGGCGATATCCGCTCCCGCCTCCGCGATGCGCGCCCGCGCGGCCTTGTCGCGGCCGCGCTCGCGCAGCGCCATGCGGGTGATTTCGACGGTCAGCCTCGCGCCGGTCGAGGTCAAGGGCGGCAATCCGGCGAGCGTTGCCGGCGGGCTGTCCGGCCAGTCGAGCGTCACCAGCGCGCCCCTGCCGCCCTTGCCCGCCTCGATCAGCCTGGCTCCGACGACCGCGCCGACACGCGGGCCCTCGCCCTCGCGCTCGATCCGTGCCTCGATGATTTCGCCGTCCTCGACCAGCGCCGCGCGCGCCTCGCCGATCCCGGCTTCGTAGAGCCACTCAGCCAAGCGGGATTCCCGCGCTCGTCAAAAGCGCGCGCGTTTCGAACAGCGGCAAACCGACAACATTGGAATGACTGCCCGACAGGAAACGGACGAAGGTTTCGGCGCGACCCTGGATCGCATAGCCGCCCGCCTTGCCCATGCCTTCGCCCGATTCGACATAGCTGTCGATCTCGGCGGCGCTCAGCGCCTTGAATGCGACGATCGTATCGACGACGCGCGTGCGCGTCCTGCCGTCGGCACCGACGACGCAGACCCCCGACCAGACATGGTGCCGCCGCCCCGAAAGCAGACCGAGCATACGACGGAGATCGGCTTCGTCGGCGGGTTTTTCGAGAATGCGGCGTCCGACGGCAACCGTCGTGTCGCCCGCGAGGACGACCTCGTCCGGCGCGCGCGCGACCGCGAGCGCCTTGCCCGTCGCGAGCCGGGCGACATAGTCGCGCGGCAGTTCGCCCTTCAGCGGCGTCTCGTCGATTTCAGGCGCCGCGATGCGCGCGGGCACCAGACCGATGCGCGCCAGCAATTCGCGCCGGCGCGGGGAGGTCGAGGCGAGAACCAGCGCGGGAATGGTCGCCGCGCCGCTCACTTGAAGCGATAGGTGATCCGACCCTTGGTCAGGTCATAGGGGGTGAGTTCGACGAGCACCTCGTCGCCCACGAGAACGCGGATGCGGTTCTTGCGCATCTTGCCGGCCGTGTGGCCCAGAATCTCGTGATCATTTTCCAGTTTGACGCGGAACATCGCGTTGGGCAGCAGTTCGACCACCTGGCCGCGCATTTCCAGAAGTTCTTCTTTCGCCATCTATCCTCTATGGGCTCGAAATATCGGGATGCGGGCCCATAACCGCAATTTGCGCCAATTGAAAGCAATCTGTCACAGGCGGTTCAGGACACCAGCCTGAGTCGGCGCGCGACGCGCCAGCCGATGGTCTTCGCCCACGCATAGCTCGGCCAGCGCGGCGGCATCGCGGGGTCGAGCCCGACGCGGCGCAGCGTCGCATTGGCGGCGTGTGCCTCGGACTCGCGATAGCTCCACTCGCTGCGCCAGGTGATCGACAGCGAAACCGAGGGGGCATCGCCGTTGGCGACGAAATGCGGCGCCATCACGGGCATCAACACCGCGTCGCCGGGGCCGAGCGGCACCTGCTGCGCATCATCCTTGTATGCTTCTTCCCATGGCAGATTGCGATGCCCGCCCGTGTGATAGCGTTCATGCTCGCGGCGGTGGGCGAAACGCTCGTCGCCCGCGGGCCAGACGTTCATCACCTTGTTGCCCCTGAGCTGGAGCAGGATGTTGTGCTCGGGATCGAAATGATAGGGGGTGATCGATCCCGGCGACGAGATGAAGATGAAGCCCTGCGGCGTCAGCATCGCGCCGGTGCGCGGGGCCACGACCGGTTCGAGCTCGCCGAGCAGGTCCATCAGCAAGGTACGATAGGCGGGCACATTCTCGATATTCTTGAGCACCGCCCAGCTGCCGTTGCTGTCGATCGTGCGGATCGTCTCGCCGATCGAGAGGCCGTTGGAAGGGACATCCTCGGGCCGGATTCCGATCGGGATATCGCCCGGATTATATTCGACCTCGCTCGCGGGCAGGCTTTCGCCGAGTTTCGCCAGCGCCTCCAGCGACAGGAGGGGATGGTCGGGAAGACGATGATGCAGCAATCCCGCCCGCAGCGGATAGAACGCCGCCATCCGTTCGAGCGTTTCGGCCGGAAAGACCGGCGGGGCGAAGGTCTGGTGCAGGGTCATGACGGATCCCGATCTTCGGTAGCGGCGGGTGCGGCGCGTTTCCAGCGCCGCCAGAGAGTTTCGGCGCGGGTGAGCGCGGCATAGCGTAGGCGGTCGGCGGAGCCCGACAGCGGCGCGTTCACCCAGACGAGGCTGCGGCGCTCGCGCCACACGCTGTCGATCATCGGATGACCGGGCGCGGCGCAACTGTCGACCCATGCAATCCGCCCGTCGTCCAGCAGGTCGAGATTCGCCTGCTGGAGAAGCACCCCCGGCGAGAAGCGCGCATAATCCTCGTCGAACGCGGTCTTGAACGAAAAGCCGCCAGGCGGGCAGAGGAAGTTCACGAGCATCGCAAGCGGCCGGCCATCGAGGTCGAGCGCACGCATGTCGAGCCTTCCCGCCTCGGCCGCGGCCACCAGCACCGCGCGGAACCAGGCTTCGGTGTCACCGTGACTCGCGAGGGCGGATCCGGCGCGCCCTTTCCAGCCGCGCGCCTCGAGCTCGAGAAAGGCCGCGATCCATGGCTCCACCGGTTCGCCCGCCTGCCAGCGGCGGAAACCGACCTGCCCTTCGTCGGCGAGACGGTTCGCTTGCCGGCGCAGCTCCTTGCGCTTCTTCGCGCGCACCGCGGCCTCCCAATAGGCTTCGGGCGACAGCGGACTGTCGAGCAGCGCGCGCTCCTCGCGGTGCACCTCCCGGGCTTCGCCGCCGCGCGTCCGCGCGACATCGACCAGCGCGCGGTGGAGCGGGCCGTCCGCGGTCAGTCGCTGGAGGTGCAGCATCGTTTGCGCCCACGGCGCCGCGTCGCACCAGCCGAGCAGGATCGACCAGAACAGGCGTTCGAAACCGGCGCGGACCAGCGGGCTCCCGAGAAAGTGATTGGGGTGCGCCCAGCCGGTGACGTGGCGGAGCGGCACGCGGCCGTAGCGCGTGGCGGGCGCGACCGGCATGACGCCGATCACCGGGCCGTCGCTCCCGTCGCGGACAAGCACGAGCCGCGCGTGCCGCGCGGGATCAAGCAGGTGCAACGCCGATTGCAGACACCAGCGTTCGGTGAAGGGATTGGGTTCGCTCGCCTCCTCGGCCAGCCTGTCCCACGCGGCCGCGAGCTCGTCCGACAGCGCGAGGGGATCGACGACGCGCACCGTGAGCGGCGTGGCTTCGACGTCGCCGGTCGGAAAGGCAGGATGCACCGTCATTACGAGCGAGCCTAGCAGCGAAGCGTTAAAAACGCGTGGCGATTCCGATAGTGGTTTTCCGCCATTGTCGGGTCGAAGCGGCAAGGTTCCGACCGGAAGCGGCCACTCTCTTTCGTCGTCACCCCGGACTTGATCCGGGGTCCATGACTTCAGCGCTGCGATGGATCCCGGATCAAGTCCGGGATGACGAATGTCTGGAATCCACCCCGAAGCGGTCGATCACGACAGTCCTAAATCCCGAAGAGCTTTGCGAGCGATTTTTCGAGCATGAAGAATTGCCAGATCAGGCGGCCGTAGTCGCGGCGGCCCGACTGGTGCGCGGCGACGACGCGCTCGATCTCGGCCATGTCGAACCAGCCCGAGCGCGCAAGCGTCGACGAGGTCGCGAGCGCTTTCGCCTGCGGCGCAAGCGCGCCGCGGAACCAGGCCGACACCGGCGTCACGAACCCCATTTTGGGGCGATAGAGGATGTCGTGCGGCAGATAGCGCTCCATCGCCTGCTTCATGATCGCCTTGCCCGTCCCGCCTTTGACGCGCATCGACGCGGGCAGACTCGCGGCGAATTCGATCAGCCGGTAGTCGAGCAGCGGCTCGCGCGCCTCGAGGCTGACCGCCATGCTCATCCGGTCGGTCTTGGTCAGGATGTCGCCGGGCAGCCAGATCATCAGGTCGGCATATTGCGCGCGGTCGAGCGGCTCGCGCGCGGGCGCATCCTTCATCGCCTGCCAGTAGCGCGTCTCTGCGACATGGTCGCCGAGCGCATGGACCGCGGCGTCGTTGAACAGCCTCGCGCGCTGCGCGGCGCCCGTCACGCCGACGGCTTCGGCATAGCCTTCGGCGCCGCTTTTCGACAGGCTGGCAAGCGTTGCGCGAGCGCGCAGCGGACGCGGCGCCCAGTCCATTTGCGGCCAGACATGCGACAGCGGGCCGAGTATGCCGCGACGGAGGAAGCCCGGGATCAGCGCGCGCAGCTTCTCCTCCTGATGCTGGAAGACCAGACGGCGATAGCCGGCAAAGGCCTCGTCCGCACCGTCGCCCGAGAGCGCGACCGTCACCTCTTCGCGCGCGAGTTCGCAGACGCGGTATGTCGGTAGCGCGCTTGCATCGGCGAAAGGCTCGTCGAACATGTCGGCGATCCGGTCGACGAGCGCGAAGTCGCCCGAAGAGACGGTGCGCGTGCGGTGATCGGTGGCGAAGCGTTCGGCAACCTGCTGCGCATAGGCCGTCTCGTCGAGCGCCGCCTGATCGAAACCGATCGTACAGGTCCTGACCGCCTTCGCGCTCGCTTCCGCCATCAGCGCGACAACTGCGCTGCTGTCGACGCCCCCCGAGAGAAAGGCACCGAGCGGCACGTCGGCGACCATGCGATCGGTCACCGCCGCGCGCATCAGGTGGACGAGATGTTCGGCCGCCTCGCCTTCGGACGCCCGGATGCGCCTCGAGAAATCGGGCGCCCACCAGCGCGTCGGTGCGGGCACCGGCTTGCCGCGTTCGAGCATCAGATAATGGCCGGCGGGCAGCTTCTCGACCCCCGCGACGATGCAATTGTCGTCGGGCACATAACCGAAGGCGAGGAAATCCTCGATCGCGGTGAGGTTCGCTTCCTGCCGCAGCAACGGGTTACGGAGCAGCCCCTTCAGCTCCGACGCGAAAGCGACCGACCCGTCGGAAAGGCGCGCGAAGTGCAGCGGCTTCACCCCGAGCCGGTCGCGTGCGAGAAAGAGGCAGCCGCGCCGGTGGTCGTGGAGCGCGAAGGCGAACATGCCGTTGAGGCGCGACAGGCAGTCGGGACCCCATTGGCGCCATGCGGCGACGATCACCTCGGTATCGCCCGAGGTGCGGAAGCGATATCCGCGATCCTCGAGTTCGGCGCGCAGCTCGTGGAAATTGTAGATTTCGCCGTTATAGGTGAGCGTCACCGCCTCGTCGTCGCTCGCCATCGGCTGCGGGCTGCCCTCGATGTCGATGATCGAGAGACGCAGGTGGGCAAGGCCGACGCCGGGGGCGGTCCATTCGCCCGAGCCGTCGGGGCCGCGGTGCGCCATCGGATGGAGCATCGCACGCAGGCGCGCCGGGTCGACCGGCTTCGCGGTTTCGAGATGATAGATGCCCGCGATGCCGCACATATATCCGACGCTTAGCGCAGTTTCACGGCGCGGTCAGCCATCGCCGCGACTCCGCCCGACGCGGAAAGGAAATCCCCTATCGCATTCACACCGCCCTGCCGCTCCTCGCTCGATATGATGATCGACAGTGCGCGCGGGTCGCCGCCGAGGAGCCGCGCCCGCAGTCCCGCGAGTTTGGCGCGGCGCGGACTGCCCGTGACCGAACCGCCGACGACATACCAGGTCGCCGCGTCGCGCAGCACGGGCCCCGGATGCAGCAGGCGTTCGGTCTTCGCGCCGTCGATGGCCGGCAGCGAGGCGCTCCACGCCCATTTGCTGTCGGGATCGATCGCGCCCTGCCCGAAAGCGACGACCTCGCGTCCCTCGGCCTGCCGCTTGTAACCGCCGATCGCAACGGTGACGCCGCGCCCCGCGGCATCGGCGAAATGGCGCACCTCGACCCGGTCGGCGCCGTCGAAACGCGGCGTCCACGGTGCTTGCTCGACGATGCGCTCTTGCCAGCCCGCAGGCGAGGCAATCGGCATGGATTCGGGGAGCGGTGCGGCGCGGCCGCCGACCAGCATGGCCCAGCCGGCGAAGCCGAGCGGGATCGCGAGCGCCGCCGGCAGCAACCAGCGACCGCGCCCGGCGAAGCGCGGCGGGCCGCCCAGTCCGCTCACATCGACCGCGGCGTCGTTCGCCGGCCGGTCGAACCAGCGGCGCGCGACGAGCATGACGAGCAGGATCACGGCGCCAAAAAAGAACCAGCCGTAGAAGATATGGTCGATCCCGCCCGCTGCCTCTATCCCCCAGATTTCGGCGGCGACCATCGTTCCCCAGGCGCGCAGCGCATTGGCGAGGATCGTCGTCGCGAGCGCCGCAACCACAAAGACGATCCGCCGCGTCCAGCTTCTGAAGCAAAGGTGCGCCGCGAACACCGAATAGGCGAGCATCGCGATCAGGAAATTGACCCCCGAACAGGCTTCGGCGACCTCGAAGAAGCCCGCGGGCGTGGTGATGAACACCCCCTCCATCTTCGCGGGGATACCCGAGAGGTGGAGCAGGACCATACTGATATGCGCTGTGAGCGTCTGGAGCAGCGGGACCAGTTCCTCGCCGAACGGCACGAGCAGCAGCGCATAAAAGAGCGGAAAGAGCAGCGCACGCACCAGCTTCTCGCCAAGCGTCGCGGCGACCGCCCCCTGTAGCATCAGGACCAGGCCGAGCTGGCGGAAAAGGCCGACGCCCGCCGCCTCGCCGACGAGCCACACGAGCCCCGCGCCAGTCACCCATAGCAGCGCCGGCCACCAATAGACCGGTGTCAGCGGCCGCAGCAGCGCCACGCGCTGCGACACCAGCCATCCGATCATCGGTACGATCAGCAGGCAATGGGTGAAGGTCGAACTGTTCCACCATATCCCCGCCACATCGGCCGCTTCGCGCCAGAAGATCGCGAAGATCGCCCCCGACAGCAGGGCCAGCGCCGCAAGGTGGCGTTGCCAGACCGTCATGCCGGCAACCCGAGCAGCTCGCCCAGCGGCGCCATACGCGCGTCCCAGCCATAGCGCGCGATCATCCGCGCGCGCGCGGCCTGCCCCATCGCGGCAGCGGCGGCAGGGTCATCGAAGAGCGCGCAAACCGCCCCGGCCACCGCGCCCGCCCCGTCGGCGACGAGCAAATGCTCGCCCGGCATTGCGTCGATCCCCGTCGCGGCGGCGGCGCTCGCGACGACCGGCCGCGCCATCGCCATCGCCTCGAGCAGCTTGTTCTGGACCCCGCGCGCGAGCAGCAGCGGCGCGACGACCGCGTCGGCCGCAGCGAGCCACGGCCGCACATCGGGCACCTCGCCGGTGACCGTCACCCCGGGCAAGGTTCCGAGCGCACGCACCTCGTCGGTCGGCGCACGGCCGACGATCGCGAAGCGGGCAAGGCTGTGGCGCCGGCGGATCAATGGCAGGATGTCCCTTGCGAACCAGCGCACCGCATCGATGTTCGGGCGATAATCCATCTGGCCGGTGAACACGGTAAGCGGCGCCGTCCCCTGCCCGACCGGCTCGAACGCGACTGCCGGATCGAAGCGATCGGTGTCGATGCCGTTTTCAATCGCACGCACCTTGTCGGCATCGAGACCGCTACGACTGCGAAACAATGCCGCTTCGGCCTCGCTGACAAACAGGCTGGTGTCGACTCGGCGCGCCACTTCGGCTTCATAAGTGCCCAGCACGCGCGCTTCGCGTTGATGCACCCAGTTCAACGGCTGACTTTTTTCCTGTTCGGCATAGGTCGCAAATTTGGCGGAATCGACGTCGACGAAGTCCATCAGCACCGGGCCGCCGAACCGCGTCGGCAGATATTGCGCCATCTGGCCGGAAAAAGCGACGATATGGGTGATGTTTCCTCCGCGCAGCAGGTTATCGACTTGACGCGCCAACGGGGTGCTGCGGAACAGGCGGTTCGACACCGGCTCGCCATGGAGGATCGCCTGCGCGAGTGCCAGCGGGCGCGACGCGTTGCGCACCTCGACAACCAGACTCTTGCAAAGCGGGGCCATTTTATCGCGAGCGAGCGCGGCATCGGCTTCATTGTCGGCGAGCGCCGCGACATGCACCGGCGCAAGTTTCGCCAGCGCCTCGAACATATGCCAGCTGCGAATCCGGTCGCCGCGGTCGGGGGGCCACGGCGCGCGGTGGACGAGAAACAGGATTTGCGGCACTGGTTCGGAGCCTATCCGAGCCCGCGTGCGATCAGCGGCCCGATCCGGTTCGCGGCCCACAGCGGCAGCTTTTTCCAGAGATCGACCTGCAGCCGGTACCGGGCGCTGTTCGGGTTGGTGTCGCGCGGCGCCTCGCCGGGTGCGAGCCAGCGGGCATAGACGAGCGGCCGCGGCTCGAAACCCCAGTTTTTCTTGTAGGCGAACGGCCCCGTGCCGAGCTTCGAGCGACCGAAGTCGAAACGCGTGCCTCCCTTCGCCCGCGCGTGGCGCATCAGCGCGAAATACATGAGTTCGTTCGCACGCAACCGTCGTGCGTCGGCGGTACCGCCGCCCCAATAGGGCATCACCGTGCCGCGCCAGTAAAGGCTGAGCACGCTTGCCACCGGCCGGCCGGCATCGCGCACGGTCAGGATATCGGCGGCGTCGCCGAACGCGTCGAGCACGGCGTCGAACAACGCCTTCGGGAACACCGGCGTCCCGAGATTGCGGACGCTGGTTGCGTAGATGCGATAGTGATCACGACGCTCGGTGGCGTCGCGGCCGGTCGTGACGGTCAGCGCGCTTTCGAGGACCTTGCGCACCTCGGCGCGCTGCTTGCGCGGGATGGCGAGGAGCTCCGCATCGTCGTCCGCGGCCAGGTCGCGCGCGAAACCGGCATAGACCCCCTCCTCGCGGTTCCACCCCTCGCCCTCCGGCAACGGCCCCCCGCGCAATTCGACCGACGGCACGCCGAGCGATTTCGCCATCGCCGCCGCACCCTCGGCAAGGCTCGCGGCGATCGCCGGATCGTCGGCGAGAATGCCGCCATCGACCGCAAAGCCGCTCCCGACGAGCGCCTGCCCGAAGAGCGGCGAACGGATATGGTGGAGCGGGAGAAGGCCGGTCAGCGCCCCGGCGGCATCGCGCGCGGTGACGAGATGGCAGCGATGGCCGGTTGCCCGCGTGATCGCTTCGCACCACGCACGGCTGTGGAACGGTGTCGCTTGCGGGTGCGCGGCGACATGGGCGTCCCATTCGGCCGCATCGGAGAACGGCGTTCCGGAAAACCCCTCGTTCAAGGCAAGCACCGGCGCGTTCACGCCGCCCCGCGCCACGGCTGCGCGCGTTCCAGCTGCGCGGGGAGCAGCGCGTCGGCGCGCGTCCATTCGAAATCGGCGAGCAGTTTCCGGAGTTTGTCCGCCATCGCCGACAAGCCGCTGTAGTGGCGGATCTTCGACTTGATCGGCGCGCCGGCGACGCGCGGCTGGCTGGGATCGATTTCCCAAGGATGGAAATAGAGGATGGCAGGATGCCCCTCGGCGTTCATTCGCGCGATCGCCCAGCGCGTGAAGCCATAGGGCAGCATCCGCATGAAGCCGCCGCCGCCTGCCGCGAGCGTGCGTCCGGCAAACCGCGCGGTCGTGACCGGCCATTCGATGAGGTCGCTGTCGGGAAGCGGCTGCCACGCATGGCGCGGGCTTTCGGGCCAGCCGTAGTGATCGTGGACGACCGGCGCGACGCTCGATGAATAGACATAGCCCTGTTCGGCGAGCACCGTGTGCGCCCACGGTGCGCGCGTATCGACCGAGAAGCTCGGCGCGCGATAACCCCGGATCGCGACGCCACCGATATCCTCGAGGATCGTGCGCGCTTTCCTGAGATCGGCTGCGAATTCACCGGCGGTCATGTTGAAAACGCGCTTGTGATCGTAACCGTGGCTGGCAAGCTCGTGCCCCGCCGCGACGACGCGCCGGATCAGCGCGGGATAGCGTTCGGCGACCCAGCCGAGGGTGAAGAAAGTGCCCTTGGCGCCGGCATCGGCGAAAATCTGCAGCACCGCGTCGCAATTCGCCTCGACCCGGCATTCGAGGCCGTCCCAGTCGGCGCGGTCGATCGTGCGCTCAAACGCGCCGACCTGGAACCAGTCCTCGACATCGACCGAGAGGCCGTTCTGCATTTTTCCTCACCTTCATCAGCGGGCTAGCCGATTTTGGCCGGGTTGTCAGGCGGCCCAGGTCCGCGACGTTGCCGGATTGGGTGCATTGTCGGGATCGCGCTCGACCCACTCGATCAGGAGGTCGAGTACGCGGCGCAGCGCCGCATCCTGTTCGACGAGGCGCTCCTCGAGCGACGCGATCTGCTTTTCGAGCGCGGCGAGATGCTCGGGATCGATCGCCGGAGCGGCCGGCGCCGGCGTTGCGATTGCCTCGGGAGCGAGCTCGAACACGCCGTCATTCGCTTCGGGCGACGGCGGCAGGGCGGTCGCTGCCGGTTCGGCCGGCGCGGCGAAGGGGGCAGGCCCGTCCACGACGGGTTCGACCGCGCGCTGCGGCCATTCGGGCAATGCTTCGTTCGCGGGTGCCGGGACGGCGAAGGGCGCGGGGGTCGGCGCGACCGCGGTCGCGGCCGCCGCGACGACCTCCGCGACCGGGAGCGGCGCGAGCGTCGAGGCGTCGATGCCGCGATCGGCCTCGATCTCCGCCACGACCGAGCGGACGTTCTGCGCCGTGATGCGATGCATCTGCTCGACCGCACCGTAGAGCAGCAGGCGGCTCACCAGCACGTTCAATTTGCGCGGCACGCCTTCGCTGTAATCGAAGATTTCCTCGAACGCGTCGGGGCTGAAGCTGGGGCTGCCGGTCCAGCCGACCTTGCCGAGACGGTGGAGGATATAGGGCTCGACCTCCTCGGGCTCCATCGGGTCGAGATGGTGCGTTGCGATCACACGCTGGCGCAGTTGCTCGAGCGTCGGCGAGTGGAACAGCGTCTGGCGGAATTCGGGCTGGCCGAGCAGGAAGATCTGCAGCAGCGAATGGCCGCCAAGCTGGAAGTTCGAGAGCATGCGCAGCTCTTCGAGCGCCGAGATGGCGAGATTCTGCCCCTCGTCGACGATCAGCAGCGTGCGGCGGCCCGCGCGCGCCTGTTCGCGCAGATATTGCTCCATCGAACGCAGCAGTTCGGCCTTGCTCTGCCCTTCCCACTCGATGCCGAACTGTTCGGCGACGAGACGGAGGAGATCATCGCCCTCGACCTGCGTCGACACCAGCTTGACGGCAGTCAGCCGGCTGGGGTCGATCGTGTTCATCAGATGGCCGACGAGCGTCGTCTTGCCCGCACCGACGTCGCCGGTGATGACGATGAACCCTTCGCCCTGCGCAAGGCCGTAGCCCAGATAGGACATCGCCTTCCGGTGGGTACCGCTTTCGAAATAGAAATGCGGGTCAGGCGTCAGCTGGAACGGACGGCCGGTGAAACCATAGAACTGATCGTACATCGCAATATTCCCGTTGCCCGAGGGACCAGCCCTCAGAAGTTGTAGCGCAGTCCCACCAAAGCTGAACCTATGAGCTGGCTGTTGAAGCCTTCCTGATCGAAAGCGTTGACGCTGGCCGCTGCGGTCCCGGTCAGACCGCGCCAGAAGCGGCGCGAATAGGCCGTGGTCAGGCCTGCCGACTGGACGTCGCTGGCACCCGGCGCGCCATTCTCGAAATGGTTGACGTACCCCGAAACGGTCAGGTCCGAATCGGCGTCGAGCTGGCGCCCCGCCGAGACGAAGAGATAATAATTCTCGTCCTTGATGCCGTTGAGATTGCCGATCGGCGACAGCAGGGGCGCGAGCAGCTTGCGCTGGTCGTAGCCGACGCCGACGCCATAGCTCCACCGGCCGTAACGCGACGACAGGGTCGCCTGGACGCCGCGGCTGCGATATTGCGCCGAGGTCGCATTGCCGAGCTGGTTGCTGAGACAGCCGCCTCCCTGCTGCCCGAAGACGCAGGGGTTGATATCGCCGCTGATCGGGTTGCGGATCGGATCGAACTGCGTCGGCAGCGCGGCGAGCCCGCCCGACAACCCGCGGCCGAGGCTCGACAGCCCGTCGTAGACGCCGACCTGGATCGTCGTCGCATGATCGGCGCGATAGGTGAAGCTGCCGGTATAGATGGTGTCGCCATAGCGGCGGCCGACTCGTGCTGTAAGCGACGTGCGGCGGCTCGGCTGCCACATCACGCCGGCGTCCCAGATCAGCCCGTCGGTGTCGAACGACAGCTGGCGCGGGCTCGATTTGTCGGTGATGAAGCGCCCGCCCGCGTCGCGGACCGGGACGCCATTGGCATCGACGACCGGATTGCGCTGGCCGATCTCGATATCCTCATAACCGACACCGCCCAAAAGTGCGACGGTCGGCCCGATCGGCACGGTCACATCGGCGCGGGCATATTTGCCTTCATACCGCTGGTCGAGCTGGCTCGCATCCTCGCGCTCATAGCCGCCCGACACCTGCCAGCCGAACGGCAGGTCGCCGGGGCGTGCGCCGACGCTGGCCCAGGCGACATGGTTGGTCGAGCTGTCGAAAATATCCTGCGGCTGGCTGCCCGGCGACAGGACCGCGGGTTCGTCGATATCGACCTTGGTGTAGCCGAAACGATAGCCGGCCCCGACATCGAGCCCGCCGATACGCCGCGCGAAAGTCGGGCCGGCATAGACCGAATAGAGGTTGGCGACGTTGCTGGCATCGCCGATGAGCAGGCCGCTCGCGGCGCCCTGTCTGTCGGCGCGCGTGCGCGTCGCGAGCGCGCCGCCTTCGAGATTGAGCCCGCGCGCAGCCTCGATCCGGCCGCGGAGAAGGCCGCTGACCGTGTCCGAATCGCCGAGGTCGCGATTCCAGCCGATGCGATGCTCGTAACGCACGGTTCCGGCCAGCTCGGCCCGGTTCGTCACGATCGCGGCATCGACGCCGACCGCAAGGTTTGTATAGGTGAGGACATCGCCGCCGTTCTTGAGGTCGGCGGTCAGCACCTGATCGACCTCGAGATAGGGGCTGACGGCGATCTGCCGCTGCGTGCGGCGGCGCTCGGAGCGCTTTTCCGAACGGCCCTGTTCCGGCGCGGGGCCACCGGCCGAAGCCGCGCTGCCGCCGCCCGAGCCGGGATCGCCCGAAAATTGGGCGTGCGCGCCCGTCGCCGTCCCGGCGAGCAGCAGGACCGCCAGCGTGCCCGCGCAACGCATGGTGGTAACGGTGCGCATCACGCGCCTCCCTGTCCGTAATAGGTGCCGAAACGGCGTCCGCCCGGCGAATATTTCACACCGTTGAGGAGCAGCTGGATATGCGGGCACGCACCCATCAGGCCGATCGCATCGCGCAGCGCCGATTCAAGCGTCGCATCGGCGCGCACGACCATGATCGTCTGGCCGACATGGCCTGCGAGCACTGCGGCGGGCGATGCCGCGAGCACCGGCGGCGAATCGAGAATGACGATGCGGCCGGGCGCGCCGGCTTCGAGCTGCGCCAGCAACGCCTCGGTGCGCGCCGAAGCGAGCAGTTCGGTGTCGTGCATATGCTGCGTACCCGCGGGCATGACCTTCAGACCCGGAATGTCGGTCTGGATCAGGCAGTCGGCGAGCGGCAGGCGCGGGTCGGCGAGCGCGTCCATGAGGCCGGGTCCATCCTCCAGTCCCAGCGCTTCGAGCACGCTCGGCTTGGCGATGTCGGCGTCGATCAGCAACACGTCGTGATCGGCCTCGACCGCGAGGCTCAAGGCGAGATTGACCGCCGAAAAGGTCTTGCCCTCGCCCGGGTTGGCCGAGGCGATCAGCACGCGGTGGCCGCGCGGCAGGATCGGGCGGTTGCCGACGCCCCCGAAATTGCGGATCAGCTCGCGCTTCACGATACGATATTCTTCGGAAATGCCCGTGACCGGCGTGCCGGGCACGATCATACCCCGCGCCGCGAGGCGTTCGCGGTCGATCGTTCCCTGCCGCGCCGGCACGATCGCAGGCGCGGCCTTGGCCACATCCTTGCGCGGCGAAGCCTTCGGCGCGGCCGCGGGTTCGACCGCGGGCGCCGCTTCGACGACGGGATCGAGAATTTCGGGCTGCGGGATTTCCGCGACCGCCTCGCCCATGACCTTCTTCGCCTTCTTCTCCGGTTCGGGCGGCAGGCTCGACACGTCGATCGTCGGCGCATTGGCGGCGGGATCGAGGCCGAACATGTCGGCAGCGCGTTCGAGGAGCGAGGGCGGGCGCTTGACTTTGCGTTGGTCGTTCATGTCATCGTCCCCCGTCACGCAACCATGCCGCGCTGGATGAATTCGGCGACCAGCAGCAGCGCGTAGAGGCCGACGAGCGCGCCACCGCCGCCGGCGAGCCATACGAGCTTCTTGCGGCGGTCGAGGTGGCGTTCGGGCGTCACGACTTCGGTAATCGATCCGATCACGGGCAGCCCGCTCGCACGCTCGAGCTTGGCCGCCGTGGCATAGCTGGTCCGCACCTGCGCGAGGCCGAAGGCGGCGCCGATGCCGCCGCCGATGCCGGCGAGCAGCACGAGCGTCAGGAACAGCGGCCGGTTGGGCGCCGCGGGGCTCGTCGGTTTCGACGGCGGATCGAGCAGTTCGATCTTGATCGCGTCGGTTTCGGTCTGCACCTCGCCGCGCAGGCGAACCTGCTCGCGTTGCGCGAGCAGCTTGTCGTACTGCGCCTTGAACGCGGTATATTCACCGTTGATCCGGTCGTACTCGGCGGCGATGCCGGGGTTCTGGATCTGCTGGGTGGTGATCTTCGCTATGTCGCCCGTCAGCTGGCTCTTGCGCGCCGACAGCGCGCTGACGGTCGCCTGACGCTCGGCGCGCATCGCGGCGAGCGAGGCATAAGCCGGATTCTGCATCCCGCCGCCGCCGCCCGTTCCTTCGCGATCGGCCATGGCCTTCAGCGAGGCGATCTGGCTTTTCAGCGCGATCACGTCGGGGTGCGCATCGGTCAGGCCGCGCGCGCGCATCGACGACAATTCGTTCTGTGCACCGGCGAGTTGCTGGCGCGCAACGCCGCCGCCGACACCGCCGCCGGCGCCGGGGATCGACTGCGGGGTCGAGGCGAGCTGGCCGTTCGCGGCGGCAAGCTGCGCCTGCGCCGAAACGAGCTGCGAATCGATCTGGTTCAGTTCGGCGCGCGCGGCGTCGACGCGCTGCGCCGGCGACCCGGCGCCGCCCGGGATGAGTCCGATATTCTGCGCTTCGAACGCCGCGCGCCGCGCTTCGACCTCGCGCAGCGCCTTTTCGCGGTCGGCGATCTGCGCATCGAGGAACTTCAGCCCCTCGCGCGCATTCATCCGGCCACCGCGCAGCTGGTCGTCGCGGAACACTGTGATCAGGCTGTCGAGCACGCCCGAGGCGAGCTTGGCATTGTCGGCGTCCGACAGGCTGCCGACCGCGACGCTCGAGGTGATCTCGAAGATATTATCCTGCTGCGGAACGACCTTGATGCTCTTTTGCAGCATCGCGACCGCACCGGCCTTGTCGCGCTCGCCTGCGCCTGCGGGGAGCAGGCCGGTGGTCGCCGCAACCTTTTCCATGTTGCGCGCGCTGGTCAGCGTCTCGCGGATCTGGTCGATCTGCGGACGCCCGCCCCCGACCTGCGCATCGTCGGGCAATATCTCGTTGATATCGACGAGCAGACGCGCGCGGCTGTCGTAGCGGTTCGGGATCGAGGCGATCGCGAGCCAGCCGAGGATGCAGATGCCCCATGCCACGGCGAGCACCAGCCACCGGCGCGTCCAGACGCTGTGTACTGCCACCCGGAATTCGTCGTAGAGGCTGGTCATCGCTCGAAATCAGTCCTTGGGAAGGGTTGGTGGGCCGTCGCTGGCGTCAGAACATGCTTTCGGGGATGATGATCACATCGCCGGGCTGCAGCCGCACATTCGCCTTGATATCGCCCCGCTTGATCAGGTCGTTGAGCCGCAGGCCGAACTCCTGCTGCTTCCCGCTACCCTTGTCGAAACGGACGAGTCGCGCTTTGTTTCCAGCGGCATATTCGCCGAGCCCGCCGACTGCAATCATTGCATCGAGCACAGTCATGTTGGCGCGAAAGGGGATCGACGCCGGCTTTTCGGTCGCACCGACGACGCGCACCTGCTGCGAAAAGGTGCTGTTGAAGCTGGTGACGATCACGCTGACGATCGGGTCGTTGATGTATTGGCTGAGCTGGAGCTTGATGTCCTGCTGCAGCATCGTCGGGGTTTTCCCCACCGCGGGCATGTCGGTGATCAACGGCGTCGTGATCCGGCCGTCGGGACGCACCTGCACCTTGCCGCCGAGTTCGGGGTTGCGCCACACGAAGATCTGGAGCTCGTCGAGCGGGCCGATGATATATTCCTCGCCCGGCCCCTCCTGGTTCGCGACGAAGTTCGCGCTGGGGAGCTGCGGCGCGCTGCCGCCGGCGCCCATGCACCCCGTCAGCGCGGTCGCGGCGATGCCCGAGGCGAGCGCGGCGCGCGCGATACGGAGCGAGGGGAACGAAGCCATAATTCCATCAACCTTTCGAGCCGCAGGGAGAGCCGCGGTGCGGAAACCCGCGGCAACAGCCATTGCGTCGGCCTAGCCATTGCTCGAAAAGGGTGAACATAATGTTAGTATTGAACGAGGTTTGGCCCGTAGCATTCCCGACATGTCCCGATAAGGAACAGATTTTACGGCATCAGACGAGCATTTCGCGCGCGGCGCCCTGCCCCAGGAAGGTCGCCGGGCTCGCACTTGCGCCATAGGCGCCCGCCTGAAAGATCGCGATGAGGTCGCCGACGTCGGCGCGCGGCAGCGCAACCTGATCGCCAAGCCGGTCAAGCGGAGTGCACAGGCAGCCGACGACCGATACCGTTTCGACAGGCTCGCGGCCGAAGGCGCCCGCCACCGCGATCGGATAGTTACGGCGGATCACGGTGCCGAAATTGCCGCTCGCGGCGAGTTGATGATGGAGGCCGCCGTCGGTGACGAGGAAGGTTTCGCCGTGGCTGGTCTTCCGGTCAACGATGCGGGTCAGATAGACCCCGGCTTCGGCGACGAGCCAGCGGCCGAGTTCCATTGCGAAATGACTCTTGCCGAGCACCGGGTCGCGCGCCGCCAGCGTTTCGGCGAGAGCCGCGCCGACGGCGGTGACATCGACCGGCTTGTCGCCGGGAAAATAGGGCACGCCCATGCCGCCGCCGAGGTTGACGAGCGGCGGGGCCTCCCCGATTTCGTTCGCGAGCCGCGCGGCGAGCGCGACGGTCTGCGCCTGCGTTTCGGCGATGGCCGCGGCGTCGAGCGCCTGCGATCCCGCGAAAATATGGAAGCCCTGCCAGTCGGCACCGGCCTCGATCAGGCGGCGGACAAGGGCCGGAACGCCGACGGCATCGACGCCGAAGGGCTTGGCGCCGCCGCCCATCTTCATACCTGACCCCTTGAGGTCGAAGTCGGGGTTGACGCGCACCGCGAGGCTGGGCGTGAGACCGAGATGGTCGGCGATCGACAGCGCGCGTTCGGCTTCGCCCGCGGATTCGAGATTGAGCGTCGTGCCGGCGGTGATCGCGGCTTCGAGCTCGCGGTCGCGCTTGCCGGGGCCCGCGAAGCTGATGTCGCCCGCCGGCATCCCGCTGGCGAGCGCGGCCTTGAGCTCGCCCCCCGACGCGACGTCGAACCCGTCGACGAGCCGCGCCATGAAGGCGAGCAAAGGCGCATAGGGGTTCGCCTTCATCGCATAGTGAAGCTGCACCTCGCGGGGCATAGCGGCGCGCCATTCGGCGACGCGCGCGGTGAGCATCGCACTGTCATAGACGAACAGCGGCGTGTCGCCGGCGACATCGGCGAGCGCCTCGGCGCGGTCACCGCCGATCAGCAGCATGCCGCTTGCGTCCGCGCGAAAGCCGGGCGGGATCGGGCCGTGCGGCTTCATGCCGCTACCTTCGCTGCCCATTCGGCGGCGATCGCAACGCGGTCGAGCTTGCCGTTCGGGTTGCGCGGCAGTTCGTCCCGCCATTCGATCGCCTGCGGCTGCATGAAATTGGGGAGGTTCCGGCGGAGATAGGCGGCGAGTTCCCCGTCGTCGCGGGCGCCGCCCTTCCCGCGCACGATCAGTACGATCGCGGCGCCGAGGCGCTCGTCGGGAACCCCGAACGCGACCGCTTCGTAGATCAGCCCCGACGCCACCGCGACATCCTCGACCTCGGTCGGACTGACACGGTTGCCCGCGGTCTTGATCATCGCATCGTCACGTCCGACGAAATAGAGGAGATGATTGGCGTCGCGGCGCACCGTGTCGCCCGACCACACCGCCATGCCGCCATATTCGGACGCGCGCGGCGCGGGTTTGAAACGCTGCGCGGTGCGTTCCTCGTCGCGCCAATAGCCCTTGGCGACGAGTGGGCCGCAATGGACGAGTTCGCCCGGTTCCTCGTCGGCGGTGATCGTGCCGTCGGTCCGGCACACAAGAATCTCGGCATGCGGGATCGCGCGGCCCATCGAGGTCGGATGATCGGCGACGAGTTTCGGGTCGAGAAAGGTCGAACGGAAGGCCTCGGTCAGCCCGTACATCGGATAGATATCGGCGTTCGGGAAGGTGGCGCGCATCGCGCCGATCAGCGAGGGGGTAAGCGCGCCGCCGCTGTTGGTCAGCCGCTTGAGGAGCGCCGCCGTTTCGGCCGGCCATTCGGCCTCGACGAGCTGCACCCAGAGCGGCGGCACGCCCGCGAGCGTCGTGACCCCATGCCGCGCGACGGCCTTCACGACGTCGCGCGCGGTAAGATAGTCGAGCGGCACGACCGCGGCGCCGGCGAACCAGCTCGAAAGCAGCTGGTTCTGGCCATAGTCGAAGCTCAACGGCAGCACGCCGAGCACCCGGTCGCCGGGCACGACCTTGAGGTAGGAAGCGACGCTTTCGGCGCCGAGCCACAGATTTGCGTGGCTGAGCATCACACCCTTCGGCCGCCCGGTCGAGCCGCTGGTATAGAGAATGGCCGCCAGATCGTCAGGTTCGGCGATCGACGGCGGTAACCCCTGCCCTCCCGAATCAATGACTTCCTCGCCGATCTTGATATCCTGCACCGCGCATTCGACCGGCAGGCCGGCGCCGAGCATGTCGGCGCGCGAGCCGTTTGTGACGAGCAGCTTCGCGCCGCTGTCGGCGAGGATATGCAGGGCCTGAGGCCCCTTGAGCAACGGATTGACCGGGACGTGGATCAACCCCGCGCGCGCCGCGGCGAGTGGCATCAGGCACGCGAGGCGCGTCTTGGCGCTCCAGCTCGCAACGCGCTCGCCGGGGCCGCCCGCCTGATCGAGCAGCCATGACGCCAGCCGTCCGACGCCGGCATCGAGTTCGGCGAAGGTCGTGACCCGGTCACCGGTCAGCAGCGCAGCCGCATCCGGCGCTCCGCAGCGGGCAAGATGGTCGATCGGCCTTGAAGATGGGTTTTCGGCTTTGGTCATCGGCTGTTAGGAGTGGAGTGATAGAGGGCGGCACCATGCAAGGGAACGGTGAACATCACGCTAATGATATGCGGTTGCCCGCCACGGCGCGCGCGGCCGGCTTTGCGTCGCCGTTCGACCGCGGATGCTGGTTCGATTTGTTGGAGGCACATGGCTTTGCGGGCCGGGGGCGTTTCGATGCTCATGGCAGCGCCGGCCCGACGACGGCATGGCTGCCGCTACGGATCGAGAAGCCGGGCGACTTCGCGGGGCTGACCAACTGGTACAGCTTTTCGATCCGTCCGCTCTTCATCGGCGAGGAAAAGTGCAGCGACGCCTTGCGCGCACTCTTTGCCGACCTCCGCCGAAACGCTGCGCGCCTGACGCTCTACCCTGTCGCCGAAACCGCGGAACTTAACGCCGCGCTGCACGCCGCAGGCTGGTGGGTGAAAGCGGCCCCGGCCGGCGATCGCCACTGGCTCGACCTTGGCGAGATGGACCATGACGCCTGGTGGGCAAGCCGCCCCGGCGCGTTGCGGAATACCGTCCAGCGCAAGGCGAAGAAAGGCGTCGTCGATATCCAGCTGCTCACCGAATTCGATCCGGGAAGCTGGACCGCCTATGAAACAATCTATGCCGCGAGCTGGAAACCCGAAGAGGGGCATCCCGCCCTGCTCCGCGCCTTTGCCGAGACCGAGGGCACGGGCGGACGCCTGCGCATGGGGATCGCGCGCATCGACGGCATCCCCGTCGCCGCGCAGTTCTGGACCGTCGAGGGCAGCACGGCCTTCATCCACAAGCTCGCGCATGTCGAGGACAGTTTGAAAGCCTCGCCGGGCACCTTGCTTTCGGCCGCATTGTTCCGCCATGTGATTGAGGTCGATGGCGTCAAGCGCGTCGATTTCGGGACCGGCAACGACGGCTACAAGCGCGACTGGATGAACCGGCACGACCCGTTGTGGCGCATCGAGGCTTTCAATCCGTCGCGCGTCGCGGCATGGGGTCCGGCATTGAAGACATTCGCCCGTTCGCTGCTCAGGAAAGACTCATGACCGAAGCCAACACCGTCGACGCCACTCTTCGCGCCCTGCTCGCCGACGTGCTTGGCCTCGGCGAAGCCCGCGCCGCCGCGCTGACCGGGGATAGCGGCCTGTTCGGCGAACTCCCCGAGTTCGATTCGATGGCGGTCGCCACGGTGCTGACCGAGATGGAAGACCGGCTGGGCATCCTGATCGACGATGACGAGATCGACGGCGAGATCTTTGAAACCTATGGCAATTTGCTCGCCTTTTCGCAGCGTAAAGTGACCGGTTGAAGGTGTTGCCTTCCCTTCCTTACCGTCATCCCGGCGGAGGCCGGGATCTCGCCATCGCGTTTTCAGCAGCGACGAGATCCCGGCCTTCGCCGGGATGACAGCATGGGGAATGCGGATGACTACGCCGAACCCGGAACATGTCCTGCGCATCGCCCCCGCGGGCTTGCCCCGCGCCACGATCCTGATCGTCCCGCCGCTGTTCGAGGAAGCGAACCGGACGCGCCGCACATTGGTGCTCGCGATGCGCGCGCTGGCGGCCGAGAGGTTTGCGGCGGTGCTGCCCGACCTGC
Source organism: Sphingopyxis sp. (assembly GCA_017745175.1). Taxonomy (GTDB): domain Bacteria; phylum Pseudomonadota; class Alphaproteobacteria; order Sphingomonadales; family Sphingomonadaceae; genus Sphingopyxis. Next base: position 105,268 of record JAGHZY010000003.1, read on the forward strand.
CTGGGCAGAATGAGAGCGTTGTTCCGCTGGAACAAGTCGATCTGGTGTGCTGGCAGGATGCGCTGGCCGAATTGGTATCCGGAATCGATGGCCCGACGATCATCGCTTCGTTTCGCGGTGGCGCGCTGATCGATCAAAAGGCGAAAGCTAAAGCGTGGTGGCGCCTTGCGCCCGTCGGCGGCGCGTCGCTGCTCCGCACGCTGATGCGCGCGCGCGTGAGCGCCGACCGTGAGGCCGGAGTCATGTCGTCGCTCGAAGGTCTTCAGGATGAAGCGAAAACCGCGCCACTGTTGCTCGCCGGCAATCGTCTGTCGTCCGCCATGATCGCGCAGCTTGGCGCGAGCGAGGCGCAAGTGGTCGAGCCTTTGCGCAGCGCCGGCCTCGGCGCCGATGGCATCGCCGGCACGCCGCTGTGGCTGCGCGCCGAACCCGGCGAGGACGCGGCAATGGCGGAAGCGATCGCCGCCGATATTTCCGTATGGAGCAAGACATGCGGCATCAGCTGAGCTTCGAATGCGAAGACGTCACGCTCGCCGCGAGCCTCGACGAGGCGCCGGGCAGCACGGGCCTGCTGATCGTGTCGGGCGGCAATGAAATCCGCAGCGGCGCACATCGCGGAATGGCGATGCTGGCGGCGCGGATTGCTGAAGCGGGCCATCCGGTGTTTCGTTTCGACCGGCGCGGGATCGGTGACAGCGAGGGCGCGAATGGCGGCTTCGAGAGCAGCGGACCCGATATTGCCGCAGCGATTGCGGCGTTTCGCGCAGCGGCGCCGCAGATCACGCGCATTATCGCCTTCGGCAATTGCGATGCGGCGAGCGCGCTGCTGCTCCACCAGCCGCTTGCGCTCGATGCGCTGATCGTCGCCAATCCGTGGACATACGACGGCGAGCCAGAGGAAGCCGACGAGCCCGCGCTCCCCCCGGCTTCCGCCATCCGCGCACGTTATCTGGCGCGGCTGAAGGATCCGAAAAGCCTGCTCAGACTGATCAGGGGCGAGGTCGATTTCCGCAAATTGGTCCGCGGTCTGTCAGCGCTCAAGGTGCCGGCCGGCAGCGCTGCGCCCGACAGTCTCGCGGCGCAAGTCGACCGCGCGATCGCGGGGCTCGACATCCCCGCGAAGATCCTGCTCGCGACCGGCGACCGGACCGCGCAGGCGTTCATCGAAAACTGCCCGTCGGCATTGAAACGCGTTCCGGTCGAGCGCCTCGCCAGCCCGTCGCACAGCTTTATGGGGGATGATGGCGCGTGGTTGGCTGAACGGATTTTGGATATATTGGGGCCGATAACGCCCCGCCCCGATGCCCATGTCAGGTTCGGGGTGGATTCCGGACATTCGTCATCCCGGACTTGATCCGGGATCCATCGCAGCGCTGAAGTCATGGACCCCGGATCAAGTCCGGGGTGACGATAAAAGAGAGGGCAACTTCCGGTCGTTAGCGGTCGCCGCGCCGCCTCAGGCCGTTGCCATCGCGTGATATTCGGCCTCGGCCAGGAAGCGCTCGGCGTCGAGCGCGGCCATGCAGCCCATGCCCGCCGCGGTCACCGCCTGGCGATACACCTTGTCGGCGACGTCGCCCGCCGCGAACACGCCGGGGATCGTGGTCAGCGACGTGCCCGGCGTGATCTGCAGATAGCCATCGTCGTCGAGCGGCAGCTTGCCCTTGAACAATTCGGTCGACGGGCTGTGACCGATCGCGACGAAGCCGCCATCGGTGGGCTCGTGACTCGCCTCGCCGCTGACGGTGTCGATCAGGTCGACGCCGACGAGCCCCGAAACGCCCTCGCCCGCAACGAAACGCTCGACGCGCTTGTTCCACAGTATCTTGATCTTCGGATTGACCAGCAACCGGTCCTGCAGGATCTTTTCGGCGCGGAGGTGATCGCGGCGGTGGATCAGCGTGACATCGTCGCTATGGTTGGTGAGGTACAGCGCCTCCTCGACCGCGGTGTTGCCGCCGCCGATCACGACGACCTTCTTGCCGCGATAGAAGAAGCCGTCGCAGGTCGCACAGGCCGAGACGCCCTTGCCGCCGAGTTCCTGCTCGCCCGGAACGCCCAGCCATTTTGCCTGCGCTCCGGTCGCGATGACGAGCGTTTCGGCCACATAGACGTCACCGCCGTCACCGGTCAGCCTGAACGGGCGGCGTGACAGGTCGACGTCGACGATCGTGTCCCAGATCATGCTGGTGCCCACATGCATCGCCTGCGCGGTCATCTGTTCCATCAGCCACGGACCCTGCACGACTTCGGCAAAGCCCGGATAATTTTCGACGTCGGTGGTGATCGTCAGCTGGCCGCCGGGTTGCAGCCCCTGCACCACGATCGGCATCATGCCGGCACGCGCCGCGTAAATGGCAGCCGACAGGCCGGCGGGGCCGGAGCCGAGAATGAGCATCTTGGTGTGGTGGACGGCGGGCATGGCGATCTTTCATTGGCTGTGCGGGCAAGCACAGATGGGTGTTGCCAACAGCGCTAGCAAGGGTCACCTTCCGCGCCAAGGGGAGACTGGCGAATGGCAAGCTGGTGGGAACGTCACGGGGTACCGCGCCTCATAAAATGCGCCTGTTCGCAGGGACAGATCATGAAGCTGCGCAGCAAGGTCGTGCCGCATGCGCGCGGGCATGTGCTCGAGCTCGGCTGCGGCGGCGGGATCAACATGGAATTCTACCGGCCGGGACAGATCGAGAGCTTCAGCGGGCTCGATCCCTCGCCCGAACTGCTCGCAATGAGCGTCGCGGCCGCGGCCGCGCGCGGGATTGAGGCCGACATCCGCGAAGGCGTCGGCGAAGCGATGCCGTTCGAAAGCGCGAAGTTCGATACGGTCGTCACGACATTCACGCTGTGTTCGGTTGGCGATCAGGCGGCGGTGCTCAGCGAAATCCGCCGCGTGCTGAAGCCCGGCGGGACCGCGCTGTTCCTCGAACATGGCGCCGCGCCCGATGCCGGCGTCGCGAAATGGCAGCGGCGGATCGAGCCGGTGTGGAAGCGCATCGGCGGCAATTGTCACCTCACCCGGCCGATCGGCGACGCCTATGGAAAGGCGGGCTTTGCCGTCGACCGGCAGGCGGCCGCCTATATTCCCAAGACGCCCCGCCCGTTCGGCTGGTACGAATATGGAGCCGCCCGCCCGCTTTCCTGACCAGAGGTTACCGAGATGACGAGATACTGGCTTATCATGCTCACCGCCCTCTCCCTGCTGGCACCAACCGGGGCCGAGGCGCGCAAGGTCGCGCTGGTGATCGGCAACGGCGATTATGCGAACACCAGCCGGCTGAACAACCCCGCGAACGACATCAGGATCATCGCCGCGTCGGCGAAGCAGGCGGGGTTCGACGATGTGACGGTCGCCGCCGACCTCGCCGTCAACGACTTCCAGAAAGCGATGCGCGATTTCCGCGCGAAGGCCGACGGGGCCGAGGTCGCGATGGTCTATTATGCCGGCCACGGGATCGAGGCGCAGGGCAAGAACTGGCTGATCCCGACCGACGCGCAGCTCAAATCCGACCTCGACCTGCCCTATGAGGCGATCAACCTCGACCGGCTGATGGAATCGGTGTCGGGGGCGCAGATCCGCATGGTCGTGCTCGATTCGTGCCGCAACAATCCCTTCGGTCGCTCGTGGCGGTCGGGGACGCGCGCGGTGGTGAATGGCCTTGCGGGGGTCGAGGCAGACGACGTGCTCGTGATCTTTGCCGCCGCGCCGGGGCAGACCGCCGCCGACGGGACGAGCGGAAACTCACCCTTTGCGGTATCGCTGGCAAAGCGGTTGCCGCAGCCCGACATGCCGGTGCAACTGCTCGGCGGCCTCATCCGCGACGATGTACTCAAGGCGACGGGCGGCAGCCAGCGTCCGTTCGTCAGCGCAAGCATCACCGGGACGCCCGTCTATCTGGTACCGCGCACGGCACCGGCGAATGCGCCGGCGCTCGGAGACCGCAGCGGGCTGGAGGAACTGTTGTGGAAGGGCGCATTGGCCGAAAACGACGTCCGCGCCTTCAGCGCCTATCTCGCCGAATTCCCGGCGGGCAAATATGCCGTACAGGCGAACGAGAATATCAGCCGCCTGTCGAAGGAACCCGGGACGGTCATCCCGCCGGTGACGATGGTCGCCATGAAGGAGCCGCCCCCCGCGGCGCGGCCGCCGACACGGAAATTCGCGCTGTCGAACATACGCATCGAATGCGTGAAGCTGACCGGACGCCTCGGTCTCGGGCTGCCCGACCAGCTGTTCCTGCGCTTCAACACCGGGCAGCGCTTTCCCGAAGGCAAGAGCGAGATTTATTCGATCAGGAAAGGGGAGAGCTGGGTCGTTCCCGAGCGTTTCGAATTCGACCAGCCGGTGAGTTTCCAGCTCCGCGAGTTCGACGATATCGGCGGGAGCGACAATATCGGCACGATCGATATCGGCGATGCGCCGGGGATGTTCACGAAGACGCTCGACGGCGATGCGAGTGATTACAAGGTGACCTATACGCTGACGGTCAGCTGACGGCCGGGAACGGACCTTTCCTTCATCGTCATCCCGGACTTGATCCGGGATCCATGACTTCAGCGCTGCGATGGATCCCGGATCAAGTCCGGGATGACGAAAAAGAGTAAACAAACGACCGCTTCCCACCCCAAGGCCGCCACAGACCTATTCCTTCTCGCCGACCTCGACCAGCCCGTGCCCCACGCTCACCCGCTCGTCGAACACGAAGCAGCTGCCGTGCCAGCGGCTTTCGGCTTCGGGCACCTGTTCGAGATAGGCGAGAATGCCGCCTTTCAGATGAACGACGTCCTCGATGCCTTCGTGGCGGAGGAAGGCGGTGGATTTTTCGCAGCGGATGCCGCCAGTGCAGAACATTGCGACGCGCTTGCCCGCGAAACGTCCGGCGTTGGCGCGCCACCAGCCAGGGAAGTCGCCGAAGCTTTTCGTTTCGGGATCGATCGCGCCCGCGAAGCTGCCATAGCCGACCTCGAACCCGTTGCGGGTGTCGATGAGCACCGTATCGGGATCATCGACGAGCGCGTTCCAGTCGGCGGGGTCGACATAGGGCGCCGCGTCGCGCGCGGGGTCTAGCCCCGGCACCTTCATCGTGACGATCTCTTTCTTCAGCCGCACTTTCATTCGCCCGAACGGCATGTCGGCGGCGGTCGAATATTTGACGTCGAGCGCGGTACAGTCGGGCATGGTGCGGATATGGTCGAGAACCGCCGCGATGCCCGCGTCGGTTCCCGCGATCGTGCCGTTGACCCCTTCGCGCGCAAGCAGCAGCGTCCCCTTGACGCCTTCGGCCACGCACAGCTCGATCAGCGGCGGACGCAAGGCGGCGGGATCGTCGAACGACGCGAAACGATAAAGGGCGGCAACGGTGAAGGTCATGGCCGAGGCCCCTTACCCGTTTGCCCCGGGCTTGTCGAAGCCTGGTACATCTCTCGGTCGGTCATCCCGGCGAAGGCCGGGATCTCGCCCTCGCGTTATAGTGAACCTCCGGGATTCCGGCCTTCGCCGGGATGACGACAAGGATAGCATCGAGCGATCACCCGAACGGATCGTGCCGCCCGGTCGCATAATGCGCCATCGCCATTGTCGTCCATTGCGCGTTGACGCGGATGCAGCTCGGGAAGACGCTCGCGTCGGTGACGAAGACGTTGGTCGTGCCGTGAACGCGGCATTCGGGATCGACGACGCCATATTGCGGATCCTCGTTGATCGCATTGCCGCCGTGCGGATGGCTGCTCGACAGGGTCACGTCGTCCTGCTCGCGGATCGCCGTCTTGAAGAAGGCGTCGACGTCCATGTCGGGGGTCACCTTCTGCCCCTTGGCGAGCGCCGGATAGCATTCAAGCGCGCCGGCGGCGAAATGCACCTTGGTCAGCGTCGCCATGGCGCGGCGCAGCATCGGCAGATCGTCGTCGACGTCGAGGCGGAATTTGAGCTTGCCGTCGACGATCTGCCCGCGCCGGTCGGCGGGAAAGAGGATGCCCGCCGAATGGACGCGACCGAAATTCCTCATCCGCGCCGAATGGTCGGCGAACCAGCCGGGCATCAGCGAGGCCATCGACATCGGCGGCTGGAAATGGCTTTCGAGCAGGAAGTCGCCGCAGTCGACATAGCTCGACATCTGGTCCTCGTCCCATGCGTCGCCGCCCGCTCCCGCCGGCATCAGCGCGACCACGGGCGAGGCGACGTTCAATGAGACCTGATAGCCGGTGCCGTCGATGTCGCTGCGGTCGAGCAGCTTCGACGACGCGATCGTTCCCGCCGCGACGACCACACCGACGCGTGCGCGGACGAGGCGGTTCGAGCCGTCGGGCAGGATCAGCTTCACCGCCTCCGCCTCGCGCCGGCCGTCGGCGGCGGTCTGCCACATGATCTGCTGGACCTTCGTGCCGGGCAGGATGCGCGCGTGGCGATCGCGGCACGCCTTGGGCAGATAGGTTTGCGCGACCCCCATGCGGCGCCCATAGGCGCAGCCCGAATTGCAATAGCCGCAATAGGCGCAGGCATTGGGGGTGCCCGGCGGGCCGAAATTCTTGTCGAACCAGTCGGTGACCGCGCGCTTGTCCTTCGGATCCGGCGAGGCGTCGGCATAGGCGTGCCAGCCATTAATCAGGTGCGGGCCGTTGTGCCGCCCGCTGCGCGGTTCGATGCGGCCGATGCCGAGCATGTCCTTCACCGCGTCATAGCTCGCATGAAAGGCTGCCGCATCGACCGGCGCGCCGATGCTCGCCCATTTCGCGAGCACGTCCCTGGCGTCGGGGTGCGTGCGCCCGGGCTCGTTGACGCGAAGGCATATCCCGTTGTTGATCGTCGACGAGCCGCCGACGCATCGCCCCTGGAACACCACGAAATCGCGATTGGTCGTCGTCTGCACCGCGCCGTGCTTGTAGAGGTTCGCGACCATGTCCAGTTCGTGATGGGTGATATGGTGCGAGGGGTAGAAGGGACCCGCCTCGACGATCAGGACCTTGTAGCCCCAGCCCGCGATATTATAGGCTGCGACCGCGCCGCCGGCGCCCGACCCGACGACGATCACGTCATATTCGTCCTCAAGGCCGCCTGCATCGAGGATGTGCGCGGGATCGATCTCGCGCCCCGTGACGGGCCCGAGCGGCATCTCCCCCGCGCCGCGCGCGCGGAATTTGGGCAGCGTGAAGCCGATCTGGCGATGAACCGGATTGGCGACGTTCGCGTCCTGATCGCCGGGTTCGATCCCCGGCTGCCAATGGCCATAATAGCAGGCGTAGATGATCCCGCGTAGCCGGCCCATGTCCTGGAACAGGTCGATCTGGCTGTTCTTCATCCGGTCCTCGATGCGCTCGACGCGCGTCTCGACATCGGCCTCGGCGAACATCGGACCGAGCACGGGTTCGGTCAGCGTCAGCGACAGCTGGATTTCGCCGAGCTTGGTGCCGCCGACCTTGCCGAACAGTTCGGCAATGTTGGCGACGACCTGATCGGGCGTGATCGCCATTTCGGCGCCGTGAAACAGCGCCTCGGTCAGTGCCTTCAGAAATTTGAGTTGCCCGAAATTGAACGGTGCCGTCATCTTGCCTGCCCCTGTCTACCCCGCATCGCAAATGCCGGGTCATAGACGGCGAAGGCAAGATGTATTGTACCGGACCGCCAGTTATGCGCTCCGCGCCATCGCCTCCACCGGCAGGAACGGCCGCACCGCCCCCATCGCCTGATCGATATAGCGCTGCTTCTCGCCGACCGGCGCGACATAGTGCAGCGCCTCTTCGGCAGCCGTCGTCCCGGCGAGGCGCGCGATGATCCATGCAGCGAGATATTGCGAGGCGAGACAGCCGCCCGCGGTCGCGACATTGCCGTGCGCAACGAATGGCGCGTCGAGAACCTCGACCCCCGCCTCGATCACCCACGGCTTGGTCGTGAGGTCGGTACAGGCCGGAAGGTTGCCGATCAGCCCGAGTTTCGCGAGCAACAGCGTTCCCGAACATTGCGCCCCGATCAATTGCCGCGCGGGGTCGAGCCGGATGCGGCCGAGCATCAGCGGGTCGGCGGCGATCTCGCGCGTCCTGATCCCGCTGCCGATGATCACCGCGTCGGCCTTGGCCGCGAAGTCGAGCGGCTGCTGGCGCTCGACTGTCACACCGTTCATCGAGGTCACCTGCGGCGTCGGCGACGTGATATGCGCCTCCCAGCCCTGCCCGCGCAGGCGGTTCAGGATGGCGGCGGCGACAAACGAATCGAGTTCGTTGAAGCCGTCGAAGGTGAGCACCGCGATCTGCACGTCAAAACTCCTGCGAAAAGGAGCGCCCCTATACAGCGCCTTCGAAGATATCCTCAACCCAGCACGCGCGCGCCGTGCCGTCGCGCGGCGATGCGAGATAGCGTCCCCAGGCGCCGCTTTCGTGCGCGACGATGCCGAGTTCCCACACGCAGAAGGTCGGGCGTACCACGCCCGCCTCGCCGGGATAGGCCGGATCGAAGCGCGCAAAGGCGGGCATGTCGCCGTGCCGGTACCACACCGCTTCCCACAGCTCGTTCGAACCGCGCCACACCGAGACGAGCAGGAAATGGAAATCGGCGCCGCAGCGATGGAGAATGACGAAACCGCAGTCGTCCGGCTGGAGTATCGCGTCTGCCTGTTCGTCGAACCAGCCGCGGCACAGCGCCGCGACGTCATCGGGAACCGGCGCGTCGGCGGCCGTCAGGTGGTAAAGTTTGACCATCGCCCCGCCCGCTTCGACGCGCGCCTCGAATCGCGCCTCTTTCGGATAGTGGCGATAGGCGGGATCGACGGCGGCGGGCATGGCGGGAACTCCGGATTGTTCCCTCTATGTTCTAGACATTTCTTCGGGCTTGGCAACCCGGCCGTCACTCAGCGAAGCGCGATTGTCAGGTGCGCGACCGTCACAATATCCTTCAGGCGGTCGCGCAGCTCCTCGCACGACACGTCGCCCCTGACCTCGACGATCGCCGCGCGCGCTTCCGGGCCGACGCGCCAGACATGAAGGTCGGTAACTACTGCCCCAGCGGCCTCGACACGCGTGCGGATCGTGGCCGCCGCCTCGTCATCGTTCGTGTCGAGCAGGATCGCGGCGGTGTCGCGCATCAATCCCCACGACCAGCGCGCGATCACGAGCGCGCCGACAATACCCATCGCGGGATCCATCCAGTGGAGCCCGAGATAGCGCCCCGCGAGCAGCGCGCCGATCGCGAGCAGCGAGGTCAGCGCGTCGGCGAGGACATGGAAATAGGCCGAGCGGAGATTATTGTCGTGACCGTGGTGGCGGTGATCGTGCCCGTGATGATCGTGCGCATGTCCATGGTCGTGGCCATGATGATGCCCGCCCATCAGCAGCAGCGCGCTGACGATATTGACCGCAAGCCCGAGCACCGCGACGAGCGTCGCGCTCGCGAAATCGACGCGCACGGGGTCGATCAGGCGCAGGAAGGATTCGGCCGCGATCCCGATTGCGAAGATGCCGAGGATCAGCGCCGAGGCGAAGCCGGTGAGATCGCCGACCTTGCCGGTGCCGAAGCTGTAGCGCGGATTATGGCGATGCTTTTTCGCATAGCGATAGGCCAGCGCGGCAAGGCCGAGCGCGCCCGCGTGCGTCGCCATGTGGAAGCCGTCGGCGAGCAGCGCCATCGATCCGGTCCAGTATCCCGCCGCGATCTCGGCCACCATCATCACCGCGGTCAGCGCGACGACCCACAAGGTGCGTTTCGCATTCTCGTCGTGCGAGGCGCCGAGGAAATCGTGCAGATGCTGCGTGGGCGTCGATTCGGACATGATCTGCCTTATTTCGCGTAGCGGCGGATGACCGCAAGCAACTCTTCGGCACCCGCCGCGCGCTCGTCGTCGCCGAGACCGGGCAAGGCGACATGTTCCTTGAGATGCTCGGCGATCACTTCGTCGAGCAGGCCGTTCACCGCGCCGCGTACCGCAGCGACGCGGTGGAGCACCGTCGCGCAGGGTTCGTCGGCGGCCAGCGCCTTCTCGACCGCAGCGACCTGGCCCGCGATACGGTGGACGCGCGCGACGAGATCCGGGCGGGAGGAAAGGTGGGCCATATCATACCCCCCTATCCTATATCATCGTATCGTGCAATGCCTCCGGACGCCCGGCGCTGCTTCCGCTATCGTCGCATCGACCTCGTCCGTCCCCCGCCGTCATCACAGCCACCCGCGCTTGCGGAAATAGGCGAAGGGCAGGATCGACGAGAGGATCATCAGCCCGATCGCAAAGGGATATCCGTACTGCCAGCGCAGTTCGGGCATCGCATCGAAATTCATGCCATAGATCGACGCGATCAGCGTCGGCGGCAGAAAGGCGACCGCCGCAACGGTGAAGATCTTGATGATCTGGTTCTGCTCGAGGTTGATCAGCCCCAGCGTCGCGTCGAGCAGGAAATTGATCTTTCCCGACAGGAAGCTCGCATGGTCGGTCAGCGCCTGCACGTCGCGCTGGATCGTCTTGAGCCGCGCGCGGGCCTCGCCCGAATCGCGCCGGCCGCGCGTGCCGTGATAGGACAGCATCCGCGCGAGACCGACGAGGCATTCGCGAAGCTGGGTGAGCAGGTCGCCCTCGCGCCCGATCCGGCCGAGCATCGCTTCGAGATCGCGCGGCGGCCCGTCGGCGCCCCCGCCGGCCGCCTTTCGCGCGAAGACCTCGCGCGACACCGCGTCGCAGTGGAGCGCGCTGCGTTCGAGCACATCGGCAACGCGGTCGACGATCGCATCGACGAGATCGAGCATCAGCGCTTCGGCGGTCGCCCCGCCATTGATACGCAGCCGACGCGCGATCACCTGCTCGAACGGCGCGGCATCGGCATGCCGCACGGTGACGAGACTGGCCGTGCCGAGGATGAAGGTAACCGGCGCGAGACGCGGGGCGTCGCCGTCGAGCCCGACGACGATGGGCACCGTCATAAACTGCGCTCCGGCCTCCTCGTAAAGGCGCGCCGAGGGTTCGATCTCCTGCATTTCGGGCAGGGTCGGAATGTCGATGCCGAGCAGCGCCGCGACTTGTGCGGTATCGTCCGCCGTCGGATGGACGATGTCGGCCCACAGGATTGCGGGCGGATTGGCGGCGCCGATATCGGCGCGGACGAGGCGATCGGCCTCGCGAACGAAAGCGTGGAACACGGCTTTTCTCCTGTATGCTGGCGTCCGCCAGCGTCGGGAGATGCGCCGGAGATTAACCCGGGCGGACCGCCGTGGCTGCCGGACATATGGTGCGACGTCTACTGTCGGGGTCCATTTTTCTGTCCTCGGGTTGATGCCGGAGTCGCGCTCCGGCGGGCGGCGCTATGCGCGCGCCGGTTTGCGCTGTCAATTCACGAACGGCAGCTTCGGGGTGGAGAGCGGACGTTCGGTTACCCACTCCCGTCATCCCGGGCTCGACCCGGGATCCCGCTTTTTGACGCGCTGATTGCCTTCGATCTCAAGCGGGGCCCCGGATCAAGTCCGGGGTGACGATGAGGGATGGGTCAGCTTACGCTCGGAACCTGTCGGTCAGGCCGCCTTTTTCATCTGCCGGTATTTGTGCAGCAGCGGTTCGGTGTAGCCCGACGGCTGCATCACGCCCTCGAAGATCAGCGCGCGGGCGGCTTGGAGGGCGATCCCGTCGGGCGTCAGCTTTTCATAGAGCGGGTCGCCGGCATTTTGCGCATCGACCTTGACGGCCATCCGCGCCAGCGCGGCGTCGACCTGGTCTTCGCTGCAGACGCCATGGAGCAGCCAGTTGGCGAGCGCCTGCGACGAGATGCGCAGCGTTGCACGATCCTCCATCAGGCCGACGTCGTCGATGTCGGGCACCTTCGAACAGCCGACGCCCTGATCGATCCAGCGCACGACATAGCCAAGGATGCCCTGGCAATTATTGTCGAGCTCGCGCGTGATTTCGGCTTCGCTCCAGTTGCGCCCGGTCGCGACCGGAATGTTGAGCAGCCGGTCGAGCGACGGCACGGCCTCGCCCGCGATTTCCTTCTGCCGCGCGAAGACGTCGACCTGATGATAGTGCAGCGCGTGCAGCGTCGCGGCGGTCGGCGACGGCACCCAGGCGGTGTTCGCGCCCGACTTCGGGTGACCGATCTTCGCATCGAGCATCGCCTTCATGAGGTCGGGCATCGCCCACATGCCCTTGCCGATCTGCGCCTTGCCGCTGAGCCCGCAGGCGAGCCCGATGCGGACGTTGCGGTCCTCATAGCTGGCGATCCAGTCCGACGCCTTCATCTCGCCCTTGGGGATCATCGGCCCCGCGCGCATCGACGTGTGGATTTCGTCGCCGGTGCGGTCGAGGAAGCCGGTGTTGATGAAAACGATGCGATCCTTCACCGCCGCGATGCACGCCGCAAGGTTCGCCGACGTGCGGCGTTCCTCGTCCATTACGCCGACCTTGATCGTATGGCGCGCGAGGCCGAGCATATCCTCGACCGCATCGAACAGCCGGTCGGTGAAGCCGCATTCCTCGGGCCCGTGCTGCTTGGGCTTCACGATGTAGATGCTGCCGGCGCGGCTGTTGGCGAGGCTGCCGAGGCCCTTCAGGTCATGCAGCGCGCAGAGACTGGTGATGACCGCGTCGCAGAGGCCCTCGGGGGCTTCGGCACCGTTCGGCAGGCGGATCATCGGCGTCGTCATCAGATGACCGACGTTGCGAACGAACATCACGCTGCGGCCGTGGAGGGTGAAAGCCTCGCCCGACGGCGACGTCCATTCGCGGTCGGCCTCCATCGCGCGCGTCACGATCCGGCCGCCCTTGTCGAAGCGTTCGACGAGGTCGCCGCGCATCAGCCCGAGCCAGTTCGAATAACCGAGCACCTTGTCCTCGCCATCGACCGCAGCGACGCTGTCCTCGAGATCGATAATCGTCGTCAGCGCCGCTTCGAGGATGACGTCAGCGATGCCCGCAGGATCGGTCTTGCCGATCGCGCTGTCGCGATCGATCACGAGCTCGATGTGGAGGCCGTTATGGCGGAGCAATATGCCGCCGGGCTTGCCGCCGGCCCATTGCGACGGATCCGCGAGCGTGAGCTGCCCGCCCCGCCAACCGGCCCAGCTGCCCGAGGCGAGCGGCACGGCTTCGTCGAGAAATGCCTTCGCCCGCGCGATGACCGCGGCGCCGCGCTCCGCGTCATAGCCGCCGGGTTTCGCAGCCGGCGCGTCGAGCGCGTCGGTTCCGTAGAGCGCATCGTAGAGGCTTCCCCAGCGTGCATTGGCAGCGTTGAGCGCGAAGCGCGCGTTAAGCGCGGGCACGACAAGTTGCGGTCCCGCCATCGTTGCAATTTCCGGATCGACATTTTGCGTGCCGACCTGAAATGGCGCGGGTTCGGGAACGAGATAGCCGATGTCGCGGAGGAACGCCTGATAGGCTTGCGGGTCGTGCGCCTGTCCGGCGCGCCCTTCGTGCCAAGCATCGATCTGCGCCTGCAAATCCTTGCGCTTCGCCAGCAACGCCGCATTGTCGAGCGCAAACTTGCCGAGCAACGTCGCAAAATCGCTCCAGAATCCGGCGGCATCGAGCCCCGTCCCGGGTAGCGCGCGCTGTTCGATGAAATCGGCCAGTCGTGAATCGACGGACAGGCCGGAGCGATCGAGAAATTCGGTCATGCAAGCACCCTCTGGACGGCGCGGCTGCGCCAATGGACCCGGGGAGGAAAGGGCCGGTGCCCTATGCCGCGATTGGATTCGATTGGCAATGGGCGCTTTTCAAGCGCGTGCCCGTAGGTTACGTTGCAACGCACAACGAAAACATCCCTCTCCCCGAACGACCCGGAATCATGGACGACACGCGACTGAAACTGATGGAGGCCATCGCCCGCAAACGGCTGGTGACGGCCCAATATAATGGCCAGACCCTGACGCTGGCACCGCACCTCCTGTTCGAGCGGCGCGGCGACCTGTTCATCAGCGCGCTCAACCTCAACAAAAGCTGGCGGTCGGACGAAGAGCCCCGCCTCGGCCATTTCAAGCTCGGCGGCCTTGCCGCGATCGAACTCAGCGAGGAAGGCTTCGATCCCCTGCCCGGCTTCGAGGCGGCACCGCCGCGCGAGGAAGATACGCCGCTGCTGGCGGTCTGACGTCAGGCGACCCCGGCGGCCGGAACCGACGGCAGTTCGCCGAGCGCGACGCGCACCAGGTTCCGCCCGCCGGCCTTCGCGCGATACAGCGCGGCGTCGGCGCGGCGCGACAGCTCGAAAAGCGAATCGCCCGGATTGTGCTGGGCAACGCCGAACGAGGCGGTGAATTTGCGATCGACGCCCAGCACCGGCAAACGCGCCGAAGCAAAGGCGGTACGGACGCCTTCCGCATAAAGGCGGCCGTCGGACAGCAGGGCATCGGGCAGCAATACAGCGAACTCCTCGCCGCCGATCCGTCCCACGACCGCGCCCGCCGGTGCCGCGTCCGCCAGCATGGCCGCGAAATGCGCGATCACGCCATCGCCCGCCGCATGGCCGAAACTGTCGTTGATCTTCTTGAAATCGTCGAGGTCGGCTGCGATCAGCACCGCCGCCTCGCCGCCGCGCAGCAGCGCAAGTTCGGCGTGATGTTCGAAACCGCGCCGGTTGAGCACGCTTGACAGCGGGTCGGTTTCCGATCGCGCGACCATCTCCGCCGTCGTGTCGCGCATCATCACGAGCAGCAGGACGAGCGCGATCGCCATGAGAGTAACAACGCTCCCGCTTTGCGAAATCGCGGCATAGGTCGTGGCCATATAGCCTTGCGGTGCGCTTGCGGTTCCCACCAGCGCCGCGATGAACGGCTTGGCAACATAGATCACCGCGGCGACCAGCTGCAACGCGATCAGGAGCAGGTCGAGCGCCTGACGACGACCCGACCGCCAGATCACGACGCCGAACGAGGCCTGCATCGCGAAATAGGGAAGCTGGTAGAGCATCAGCCGCGGTATCGAACCATAGGTCATGCTGAAGATCGCCGGCACCGCGAGGATGGTCAGAACCCAGATGCCCGCCATCGTCTTCCACGGCGGCGGAACGCGATAATGTTGCGCAACACCGATCAGCGCAAAGCTGAGCGCCAGCAGGAAGACGAGAAAGATACCGATGCCGACGGGGGTCGGGTCGACCTGCCGCGTCAGGAGGAATTCGAGACCGACGTTGACGATTCCCATGCCATAGCCGGCCGCAAGCCACCGCGCGCCGCGCGCGGTCCGGTTGGTCGCGGCGACCACGGCAAACGCGACGGCAAAAATGCCGGCCACGGACATGTTGATGCCAAGGACAAAGGCTGCAGTCATCGACCCACTCATCATCGGTCCGTTCAGCGTAACCGGACGGTCCCGAACTTTCGGTTAATAGTTTGCGATCCGGTGCGATTCGGCCGCTTCATTAGCCGGAGGATACGGCCCGCGGCAGTGATTTGCCGCACCGCGAAGACAAAATAGCCACCGCGGGGGTGCAAAAGCCCCGCACCGCTCGCTATAGCCGCCCGATGGCCAGTCTGACCACGACCGAAAATGCTACGATCGAGCGTGCCGCCGACGCGCCGATGCTGCGCGAGGTCGAACAATGGGCTGCGGTGAACAGCGGCACCGGCAATCTCGCCGGACTCAGGATCGTCGCGGGACAGCTTGCCGACGCCTTCGCCGCGCTGCCCGGTGAGATGCGGCTCGTGACCCCCGATCCGGTCGAGAGCGTCGATGCCGCGGGCAATATCAGGACGACGCAGCGGGGCGACCATCTGCATCTGCGCGTGCGGCCCGAAGCGCCGGTGCAATTGCTGCTGACCGGACATATGGACACGGTGTTTCCGGCCGACCATCCGTTCCAGACGCTCACATGGCTCGAGCCCGGCATCCTCAACGGCCCCGGCACCGCCGACATGAAGGCCGGCATCGCGGTGATTCTCGCCGCGCTGAAAGCACTCGAAGCCTCGCCGCTCGCTGGCCGCGTCGGCTATGACGTGATGATCAACAGCGACGAGGAAACGGGCAGCCACGCCTCCGCCGCGCTGATCGCCGAACTGGCGCAAGGCAAGACCGCCGCGCTCACCTACGAACCCGCGCTGCCCGACGGCACGCTCGCGGGCGCGCGGCCGGGGAGCGGCAATTTCTCGGTGATCGTCCACGGCCTGTCGGCGCATGCGGGGCGCAATCCCGACGATGGCCGCAACGCCCTGCTCGCCGCGGCCGACCTCGCGCTGCGGCTCGCCGCGCTCAAATCGCCGGCGCTGAAGGTCAATCCCGCGAAGATCGATGGCGGCGGCCCGAACAATGTCGTGCCCGACAGCGCGATCCTGCGCGTCAACCTGCGCCCGTCGACCCCCGAGGCGATGATCGAGGCCGAGGCGGCGCTGCGCGCGGCGGTCGCCGCGGTGTCGCGCGAGCATGACGTCCATTGCCATATTCACGGCAATTTCAATCGTCCGCCGAAACCGCTCGACGCCGCCGCGACGCGCCTGTTCGAGCTGGTGCGCGACTGCGGCGCCGCGCTCGGGCTGCCGCCGATCAGCTGGCACGCGACGGGCGGCGTCTGCGATGGCAACAATATCGCCGCGTGCGGGATTCCCGTGGTCGACACGATGGGGCCGCGCGGCGGCGCGATCCATTCGCCGGACGAATTTCTGATCGTCGACAGCCTCGCCGAACGCGCGATGTTGTCGGCACTCACCATAACCAGAATAGCGGAACGGGGGACTGTGTGAATTATGTGATCCGGGCGGCCAAGCCGGGCGATCTTCAGAGCATTTACGAAATGGCGAAGCTGACCGGTGGCGGCTTCACCAACCTGCCCCCCGACAGGCAGGCGCTGCGCGCCAAACTCGAACGCGCCGAGGCCGGCTTCGCCTCCGAAAAGGAATATCCGGCCGACGAACTCTATCTGATGGTGCTCGAGGATCTCGACAGCGGCGAAGTCCGCGGCACCTGCCAGATCTTCGGGCAGGTCGGCCAGCGCTGGCCCTTCTATTCGTACCGCATCGGCACCGACAGCAAGCATAGCGAGCAATTGGGGCGCACCTTCCACGCGCAGGTGCTGATGCTGAGCAACGACCTCAACGGCGCATCCGAAGTCGGCGGGCTGTTCCTGCACCCCGCGGCGCGCGCCGGCGGGCTCGGACTGCTCCTCGCCCGCTCGCGCTACCTGTTCATCGCGCGCCACCGTGCGCGCTTCGGCGACCGCATTCTTGCCGAGCTGCGCGGCGTGATCGACGAGGCGGGCGGTTCGCCCTTCTGGGACGGGGTCGCGGGCAAATTTTTCGGGATGAATTTCCAGGAAGCCGACCAGTTCAACGCCGTGCACGGCAACCAGTTCATCGCCGACCTGATGCCCAAGCATCCGGTCTATATCGCGATGCTCGGCGAACATGCGCGGAGCGTCATCGGCGTGCCCCACCCCACGGGACGCGCGGCGATGCGAATGCTCGAAAATGAGGGCTTCGCCTTCGAAAATTATGTCGACATCTTCGACGGCGGCCCGACGATGACCGCGCGCACCGATCAGGTCGCGAGCATTCGCGATGCGAAGCATGTCGAGGTGACCGGCATCGCCGAGGGCGGCAGCGACGCGCTCATCGCAACGGGGCGGCTCGCCGATTTCCGTTGCTGTTTCGGCAAGGTCGGAGCCGACGGGACGGTCGATGCCGAAACCGCGCGCATCCTCGGCGTCGGCAAGGGCGATGAAATCAGCTGGATCGGACGCTAGGCCATGCTCACCGAAATCAACTTCGACGGGATCATCGGCCCGAGCCACAATTATGCCGGGCTCAGCCGCGGCAATATCGCGTCGGCAAGCCACGCGGGCGACGTGTCGCAGCCGCGCGCCGCGGCGCTGCAGGGCATCGACAAGATGCGCCACAACCTCGCGCTCGGTCTACCGCAGGGTTTCTTCATGCCGCTCGACCGTCCCGACGCGCCGTGGCTCGAAACGCTCGGCACGACGCTCGAAAGCGCCGAAGGCCATCTGCGTGCGCAGGCCTGGTCGGCCTCGTCGATGTGGGCGGCGAACGCCGCAACCGTCTCGCCCGCGCCCGATAGCGCCGACGGCAAATGCCATCTCACCGTCGCCAACCTCGTTACCATGCCGCACCGCAGCCATGAATGGCCCGGAACGCTGGCGCAGCTTCGCCTCGCCTTCGCGAACCCCGCCTTTGCCGTGCACGCGCCCGTCCTCGCCCCCTTCGGCGACGAAGGCGCCGCAAACCACATGCGACTGTGCAGCGGACACGACGGCGAGGGGGTCGAAATCTTTGTCTATGGTGTCGGCGGCGGACGCTTTCCCGCGCGCCAGCATCTCGACGCGTCGAAGGCGATCGCGCGGCGGCACCGGCTCGATCCCGCGCGGACGCTTTTCATCCGCCAGTCGGACACCGCAATCCAGGGCGGCGCCTTTCATAACGATGTGGTCGCCGTCGCGAACGAGCATGTGCTGTTCACGCACGAAACGGCGTTCGAGGACCGCGAGGCGGCGCATGCCGAAATCCGCGCCGCCTTCCCCGCGGTCGAGATCGTCGAGGTGCCCGCAAGCGCGGTGAGCCTGCCCGACGCGATCCGATCCTATCTGTTCAACGCCCAGCTCGTGACCCTGCCCGACAGCGGCGGCATGGGGCTGGTGCTGCCGACCGAGGCGCAGGATACGCCCGCCGTATGGAACTGGCTCGAGGCGCATGTCGCCGGCAACGGCCCGATCCGCCGGCTGCTGCCCGTCAACGTCCGCCAGTCGATGGCGAACGGTGGCGGCCCGGCCTGCCTGCGGTTGCGCGTCGTCGCCGATCCGGCGACGGTCGATCCGCGTTTCATCGCCGACGAAGCGAAGCTCGACCGGATCGCTGATGTCGTCGCGAAATATTGGCCCGAGGCGATTGCGGCCGGCGACCTCGCGTCGGCCTCGCTTGCAGGTGACGTGCGCAAGGCCCGCGCGGCGCTGCTCGCCGAACTCGACCTGAGCGAACTCGGCTGATATCGCTTGAAGATACGCGAACTGATCGACACCGCGCAGATTCCGGGCGGTGATGCGCTGCGCCTGTACAGGCGCGGCGACGATTTCATCATCGCGATCGGCGGCAATGAACTGATGAACAGCCGGATGAGTGGTTCCGAAGAGGCGCTCGCCGTGATGAGCTGCGAGCGGCTGCGGAGTCCCGATACGGCGCATCTGCTGATCGGCGGCTATGGCATGGGTTTCACGCTGCGCGCCGCATTGGCCGTGCTTGGGCCCGACGCGAAGATCACCCTCGCCGAACTCGTCCCCGCGATCATCGACTGGGCACATGGGCCGATGTCGGAACTCGCCGCGGGCTGCCTCGACGATCCGCGCGTCGAGCTGGTCGTCGGCGACGTTGCCGCTATGATCGCGGCGCGACGCGGCCGCTACGACGCGATCCTGCTGGACGTCGACAATGGACCCGACGGGCTCGTCCGGCAGGCGAACGACGGCATCTATTCGGCGGCGGGGCTGGCGTCGGCGAAGGCGGCGCTCCGCCCCGGCGGCATCCTCGCGATCTGGTCTGCGGCGCCCGACGCGCAATTCACCCGGCGCCTGATCGCGTCGGGCTTCAGGGTCGAGGAAGTCGCAGTGCGTGCGCGAGCAGGCGGCAAGGGCGCGCGTCACGTCATCTGGTTTGCGCGAGTATAGGTTTTGGCGCGTTTCGGCCGGTTGCGGACATTTTCCTTTCGTAACCCTGAACTTGTTTCAGGGTCCATGGCCTGCCCTTTCCTTTGACACAGCGTTGAACCGGAACTCCGGCCATGGATGCTGAAACAAGTTCAGCATGACGAGGATTGAACATCGGCTCCCCTCCAAGCTGACACCGGCAAACCCGCGGCTGGCCGATTGCACGCCGATCCGCTACGGACTGTAGCGGGGCGGGACTCACTCCTTCGATGAGGAGAGGCGAAATGTCACCGGACAGGCAAGCGACGATCTGGCCGGAGCTGCGCTGGGCCGACTGGCGCGACACCGTAATCACCCTGCAACTCTGGACGCAGATCGTCGGCAAGATCCGGCTGTCACTGACGCCATGGCTCAACCACGGCTGGCAGGTGCCGCTCTATGTCAGCGCGCGGGGCCTCACCACCTCGCCGATCCCGACGGGGCACGAACTGCTCGAGATCGAATTCGACTTCATCGCGCATCGGCTGGTCTGTCGCTCCAGCGCAGGTCAGGTACGCGAGCTGGTGCTCGAACCGCGCAGCGTCGCCGATTTCCACAGCCGGCTGCTCGGGCTGCTCGCCGATATGGGAATCGCTGTACGCATCCATGGCGTGCCCAACGAGGTACCCGATCCGATTCCCTTCGCGCGCGACGAAAGCCACGCGAGCTATGATGCCGACGCCATCCATCGTTTCTGGCGCGCGCTCGTGCAGGTCGACCGCGTCTTCAAGCTGTTCCGCAGCGGCTTTCTCGGCAAGGCGAGCCCGGTGCATTTCTTCTGGGGCAGCTTCGACCTCGCGGTCACGCACTTCTCGGGCCGCGCCGCGCCGCCGCACCCCGGCGGAGTACCGGGCCTGCCCGACCCGGTGACGCGCGAGGCCTATTCGCACGAAGTGAGCAGCGCGGGTTTCTGGCCCGGCGGCGACAGCTTTCCCGAGCCGGCCTTCTATTCCTATGCCTATCCCGAGCCGCCGGGCTTTCGCGACGCGCCGATGCAGCCGCCCGCCCGTTCGATACGGGCCTCGGCGAATATGTCCTGCCCTATGAAGCGGTGCGGAAAGCGGCGTCGCCCGACGCATTGCTGCTCGATTTCCTTGAGGCTAGTTATGGCGCGGCAGCCGATGCAGCAGACTGGGACCGCGCCGCGCTCGAATGCACGATGGGCGTTCCGGCGCGGGTACGCGAGGCAAGGGAGGATGCATGACGAACTGCTCGCACGAAGCTGCGATCCACGAAGTCGTTCCGGGCACCAGGGGATGCGAGGAGTGCCTGCGGACGGGCGGCATCTGGGTGCATCTCCGCCTCTGCCGCACCTGCGGCCATGTCGGCTGCTGCGACGATTCGCCCGCCCGCCATGCGCGAGCGCATTTTCACGAGACCGGACATCCCATTATCGAGGGCTATGATCCACCCGAGGGCTGGGGCTGGTGCTATGTCGACGATGTCGTCGTCGCGCTTCCCGACCGGACGCGACAGATCGGGCCGATCCCGCGCTACTTCTAGGCACCCGCGCTTCCTTCCCCTGTCGGATTAACTTACAGTTTACCATAAGGCCGACGCGGCGAATCGCGGATTCGCGCCACTGGCACGGCGCTTGCTAGGTACCATGGCGATGCTGCAAAAGATCGGACGCCTGTTCGTAATCAAGACCCGCTTCGAAGCGTGCCTCATCATCTATGCACTCGCGGTCGGCGCGATGGCGCGCGGTGCCGCCTATCTGCACGAATTTCCGGGAACGGGCGGCAAGCTGCTGCTTCTCGCCTGCACGGGTTCGGTCTTCCTCGCCGGCGCAAAGATTTTCGACTGCCTGCGCTACGAACAGGCCGCCGAAGCCGCACGACAATCGGAGTAGCGCACCGGTCTTTCGCCGGTCATCAGGATATGCGATGGCGGAGGCCATGAGCAGGATCAGCGGCCGGCCGGCCATCAGTACCGAGCATGTTTACGGCCTCAGCCTGCGCGTCGCGCGCTGGCGTGAGGGTGCGCCCGGCACGCCGCTCCTGTTCCTCAACGGCATCGGCGCCGATATCGCCGCCGCGGCGCCGCTCCTCGCGCAAATTCATGGCCGCGAGGTGTGGACGCTCGACATGCCGGGCGTCGGTGGTTCGCCCGACGCGCTGCTGCCCTATAGCGCGCCTACGATCGCGGCGGTCGTGATGGAGATCGCCGACCGGCTCGGCCACAAACTCATCGATGTCGCCGGCTTCAGCTGGGGCGGCGCGCTGGCGCAGCAGGTGGCGATCCAGTTCCCGGGACGCGTGCGCCGGCTGGTGCTGATGGCAACAACGCCGAGCGTCGGGGCGCCGGGGATCGGCTGGGCGGCGTTGCTCGACGACGACATGCTCGCCAGCGGCCTCAAACTGCCGACCGCAACTCCGCTTGGCCTCGCCTGGCAGACGACGGCGATGGCGGGATGGACCAGCGCGGCGATGTTGCCGCAACTGAAGAATGTGCCGGTGCTGATCCTGATGGGCGAGCGCGACGGGGTCGTCCCCGCGTGCCACGGACAGGCGATCGCCGATCTGGTCGATGGCGCCGTATTGGAAGTGGTGCCGGGATCGCACCTCTTCCCCTTCACCAACGCGGCAGCGATTTCGGCGCGGATCAGCGCGTTTCTGGATCAGCCGGCGGCGGCACGACAAGCCGCCGCCTGAGAAAGCCGGCAATTGCGTCTGCGGTTGCGTCGGGTGCCTCCTCCATCGGCAGATGGCCGATGCCGGGAAGCAGAACGACCTCCGACCCCGCGATCCTTTCATTGAAGGTCTTCGCTGCGGTCGGGTTGATCAGCCGGTCCCTGTCGCCGAACAATATCAGCGTCGGCACCCTGATTTCGCCCACACGCGCCGCCATCGCGGGCTCGCGGTCCATCCGCGCACGCAGCACGGTTGCCGGACGGTTGCCCGGGAAGCGCAGCAATTCCCAATAGCGGTCGATCATCGCGTCATCGACGATCTCCTGCCGCTCGACCGAACCGCGCAGCGACTGCTCGACAAGCATCCGCGGCGTGACACGCGTCGCGAGCCAGCGCCCGACCGGATATTCGAGCACCCGGAAACCGACGTTCGATTCGGGGCGCTTCTCGCCCTTGCGCAGCGGCATGCCCGCTGCGTCGATCAGCAGCAATGCATCGACGCGCGCCGGTTGAGCCAGCGCATAGCGCCACGCGACCCAGCCGCCCATCGAATTGCCCCCGAGAACGAAATGATCGAGCCCGAGCTTCGCCGCGACGACGTCGACCGCGTCCATCATGCCCTCGGCCGAATAATCGGTATCGGGCGTCGCCCCGGTCAGGCCGTGACCGGGAAGATCGAGTGTGACGATCCGGTAGCCGGTTCCGAGACGCTTCACGAGCGGTTCCCAGGTGTGCAGGCTGGCGTTGGCGCCATGGATCAGGATGATTGCAGGGCCGTCCGCCCTGCCCTGATCGCGATAATGGATACGCTGCCCCGCCGGCCCCGCAACGAACGCCGCGTCCGGCCCGCCATATTTGGCGATCATCTCCTCGCGGTCGGTGTCGGGAGTCAGGAGCAGCAGGAAACCGGCGACGATGGCGAGCAGGATGCCGAGCGGGATCAGTACCCGCTTGCGCCGGAACAACGGACGCCGCGGCGGCGGCGGTGGATCGAAATCGACGTCGGCAATCATCTCTGCCCCCCTCAAGGCTGGAGTAGACCCTAGCGCGCGAGGAGGCAGCGTCAATCTATGCCCGGGGATGAAGCGGCCGCCGGAAGGTCTCGGGCAGGAACAGGAGCCCGATCACCAGCGTCATCACCGCGACGATCACCGGATACCAGAGACCATAATAGATATTGCCCGTCGCCGCGACCATCGCGAACGCTGTCGTGGGCAGGAAACCGCCGAACCAGCCGTTGCCGATATGATAGGGCAGCGACATCGCGGTGTAGCGGATGCGGCTCGGAAACAGCTCGACGAGGAGAGCCGCGATCGGGCCGTAGACCATCGTCACGAGCAGCACGAGGTAGAAGAGGATCGCGACGACGAGCGGCTTGTCGATCGCGTCGGGGTCGGCCGTGGCCGGATAGCCCGCATCGGTCAGCGCGCGTTCAAGGTCCGCACGGAAAGCCTTGGCCGCGCCGGCGCGATCCTCCTCGGCCAAGCGCCAGGGGTCGGGCGCGGCGAGGACGCGCGAGCCGATCCGTACACGCGCGGGCTCGCCCGTCATGCGTTCGCGCGTGAAGGCCGTGTAGCTCGCACCCGCCTTGGCCAGCGTCGATTTGATGATGTCGCAGCCGGTGCTTTCGAACTTGTTGCGCCCGATCGGGTCGAACTGGACCGAGCAGGCGCCGGGATCGGCCGCCATGATCACCGCGGCATTCTGCTGCGCCTTGGCCATTGCGGGGTTGGCGGCGTCGGTCAGCATGTGGAACGCCGGGAAATAGGTAAGCGCCGCGAGCGCGCAGCCCGCGAGGATGATCGGCTTGCGTCCCACCTTGTCGCTGAGCCACCCGAAGAAGATGAAGAAGGGTGTACCGAGCGCCAGCGCGATGGCGATCAGGATGTTCGCGGTCGCGCCGTCCACCTTCAGCGTCTTTTCGAGGAAGAAGAGCGCGTAGAATTGCCCCGAGTACCAGACGACCGCCTGCCCCGCGACCGCTCCGAACAGCGCGACGATCACCCATTTCAGGTTTTCCCAGCGCCCGAAGGCTTCGGTGAGCGGCGCCTTCGAGGTCGTGCCCTCCTCCTTCATCTGCTTGAAGACCGGGCTTTCCTCGAGCTGGAGGCGAATCCAGAGCGAGACGCCGAGCAGGATGATCGAAATCAGGAAGGGAATGCGCCAGCCCCAGTCGGCGAAGGCCGCCTCGCCCATCGCCGAACGGATGACGATGACGACGCCAAGCGCCGCGAACAGCCCGAGCGTCGCGGTGGTCTGGATGAAGCTGGTGAAGAGGCCGCGTTTGCCGTCGGGGACATGTTCGGCGACGTAGGTCGCGGCGCCGCCATATTCGCCGCCGAGCGCGAGCCCCTGAACGAGACGCAGCACCACCAGCATGATCGGCGCCGCGACGCCGATCGACGCATAGCTGGGCAGAATCCCGACGAGGAAGGTCGACGCGCCCATCAGGCCCATGGTGACGAGAAAGGTGTTCTTGCGCCCGACAAGGTCGCCGATGCGCCCGAAGACGAGCGCGCCGAAGGGTCTTACCGCAAAGCCCGCGGCAAAGGCTGCGAGCGCGAAGATGAAGCCGGTGGTTTCGTTGACGCCTGAAAAGAATTGCGCCGAGATGATCGTCGCGAGCAGGCCGTAGAGGTAGAAATCATACCATTCGAACACCGTGCCGAGCGAAGAGGCGAGGATGACCTTGCGTTCGCTCTGCCGGGTATCGACCGCAACTGCTGCTTCGCCTTCGGCCATCGCTCACCCCTCTTGTGTTTTTCCGTCCTTTGATGGGAGCATGAAAAACCCCACCTCGCCGGAACGAGATGGGGTTAACAAAACTTGGCTTGCACCGAGCTTTCGCGTCCCCTCATCCGAAGATGAGGGGAACGTAGCGGCGCGGAGAGCTACGTCAACCGACGCGCTTCACTGCGCCCTTGTGCGCGCCGACACTCTTGTTGCGCGGGCGGAAACGGCGCTTGCGCTGGCCTTCGGCGCCTTCGCCGGCGGCACCGTCACGGCGGGGGCCGCGCTCGCCTTGCGGCTTGCCGTTACCACCGCCGCGCTGGCGATGGGCGTCCTGACGCTGGCGGTTCGGATCGCGGCCCTGGCTGCCGGTGTCGCGCGGCGGCTGCGCCGGCTTCGGCAGGTTGCGCACCAGCTCGTTGAAATTCTCGGGCAGCGGCATCGGTTCGGACTTCGACCGCGTGACGCGTTCGATGTCGCGCATGTACGGACGCTCATCGGGCGCGATGAAGCTGATCGCCTTGCCCTCGGCGCCGGCGCGCGCGGTGCGGCCGATGCGGTGGACATATTGTTCGGGAACGTTCGGGATTTCGAAGTTGATCACATGGCTGACGCCCGACACGTCGATGCCGCGCGCGGCAATGTCGGTCGCGACGAGCAGCTTGATGTCGCCCGAGCGGAACGCCTGCAGCGCGTGGGTGCGTTGCGACTGGCTCTTGTTGCCATGGATCGCCATCGCCTTGATGCCGGCACCCGCGAGGTGACGGACCACGCGATCGGCGCCATGCTTGGTGCGGGTGAAGATCAGCGCGCGATCGATGTCTTCGCTCGCGATGACCGAGTGAAGCAGCGCCTGCTTTTCCTTCTGTTCGACGAAGGTCGAATATTGGCTGATCTTTTCGACCGTGGTCGCCGCCGGGGTCACCGACACCGTCACCGGATCTTCGAGGAACTGTTCGGCGAGGTGCGCGATTTCCTTCGGCATCGTCGCCGAGAAGAAGAGGTTCTGGCGCCGCGACGGCAGCAGCTTGGCGATGCGGCGCAGCGAGTGGATGAAGCCCATGTCCATCATCTGGTCGGCTTCGTCGAGGACGAAGATTTCGACATCGTCCATGCGCAGCGCGCGCTGGTCGATCAGGTCGAGCAGGCGGCCAGGCGTCGCGACGAGGATATCGACGCCCTGCGCGAGGTCGCGGATCTGCTTGTTGATCGGCACGCCGCCGAAGACGGTCGAGACGCGGAGCCTGGTGAAGCGGCCATAGTCGCGGCAGCTCTGCGCGATCTGCGCGGCGAGTTCGCGCGTCGGCGCGAGCACGAGCATCCGGCAGCTGCGCGGGTTGGCCTGGTGCGGGTAGGTCAGCAGGTGATGGATCGAGGGCAGCGAGAAGCCGGCGGTCTTGCCGGTGCCCGTCTGCGCGATACCGCACAGGTCGCGGCCCTTCATCAGCGGCGGGATCGCCTGCGTCTGGATCGGGGTTGGCTGGGTATAATCCTTGGCGGCAAGCGCGCGATTGATGTCGGCGTGCAGGCCAAAGTCGTTGAAAGTCGTCATAAGATACTCACATGGGGCGACGCGCAGGCGCATCCGTTCGCATCGAACGGACGGCGCACGGCCGCGGGTTCGAAACGACCCGCGTGAAAGGGTGCCTCTGGGGACAAGGCGCTGGTCCGGCTCGCCCGCGCCTGAAAATGGGCGGGAAATCACGCTGCCGGTGGTTGCGGCGGGTGACCCCGCCATGCTGCGCCGCACAATATATGGCACGGGTTGCGCGAAATTGCAAGATCATTGCGCGCCTGTCTATTCCGTTCGCCCCGAGCTTGTCGAAGGGCCGTTCTTTCTGCATCTATATCCGGTCAAATGCGCGTCGCCCCGGCGAAGGCGGGGGCGGCGAACAAGAAAAAGGCGGGGGATACATGACCGAAAAGATCATCGTCATCGACGAAGGAACAACGTCGACCCGCACGATGCTTTTCGCCGCCGACGGCACCCCGCTCGGCAGCGCGCAGCGCGAGTTCCGGCAATATTATCCGGGACCGGGGCTGGTCGAACATGACGCCGCCGAAATCTGGACCGCCACCCTCGCCTGTACGCGCGAAATGGTCGAACAGGCGGGCGGCGCACATCAGGTCACCGCGATCGGTATCACCAACCAGCGCGAAACGGTGGTGTTCTGGGACCGCAGGACGGGCGAGCCGCTGGCCCCCGCGATCGTCTGGCAGGACCGCCGCACCGCCGCCGATTGCGCGGCGCTGAAGGAGGCAGGGCACGAAACGATGGTTCAGGCGCGCAGCGGCCTGCTGCTCGACCCCTATTTCTCTGGGAGCAAGATCGGCTGGGCGCTGAAGCGCTGGCCGCAGCTTCGCGAGGCGGGCGACCGGCTCGCGGTCGGGACGATCGAATCCTATCTGGTCTACCGCCTGACCGGCGGCGTCCACGTCACCGACGCGACCAACGCGTCGCGCACGCTGCTGATGGATATCAACGGCACCGGCGGATGGGACGGGCAATTGTGCGACCTGCTCGGCGTGCCCGCGGCGCTGCTCCCCGAAATCACCGGCTGCACGACCGGCGTCGGCGTAA
This sequence comes from Sphingopyxis sp., assembly GCA_017745175.1. GTDB lineage: Bacteria > Pseudomonadota > Alphaproteobacteria > Sphingomonadales > Sphingomonadaceae > Sphingopyxis. The sequence goes on from JAGHZY010000003.1 coordinate 132,780, forward strand.
CCGAACCCGCATTGTTCGGGAGCCCGATCCCGATCTGCGGCATGGCGGGCGACCAGCAGGCGGCGACGATCGGTCAGGCGTGCCTGTCGCCGGGGCAGACCAAGGCGACTTTCGGCACCGGCGCCTTCATCCTGTCGGCAAGCGGCGCAACGCGCCCGCAATCGAAAAACCGGCTGCTCGCGACCATCCTCGTCCAGGAAGGCGACGCCCGCGCCTATGCGCTCGAAGGGTCGGTGTTCGTCGCAGGCAGCCTGATCAAATGGCTGCGCGATGGGCTTGGCCTGCTCGCAAGCGCGGGCGAGAGCGAGGGGCTGGCGCGCTCCGTCGCCGACAATGGCGGCGTTTATCTGATCCCTGCCCTCACCGGGCTGGGCGCACCGCACTGGCGCCCCGATGCGCTCGCAGCGCTATCGGGACTGAGTTTTGCAAGCACGAAGGCGCATGTCGCGCGCGCGGCGCTGGAAGCGCAGGCCTATCAGGCGCACGACCTGAAATCGGCGTTTGCGGCCGACGGGGTCGACTGGGCCGAACTGCGCATCGACGGCGGCATGGCCGCGAACGACTGGATGGCGCAGGATCTGGCCGACATGCTGGGCCTCGCGGTCGAACGCCCGGGGTTCGTCGAAAGCACCGCGCTCGGCGCCGCGATGCTCGCGGCCACGGGCGCCGGACTCTATCCGGACCTTGCCCGCGCCGCCGCGACGATGCGCGGCACCGCGACGCGCTTCACCCCGGCGCTCGATGCCGGAAAACGCAAAACGCGCCTTGCCGGCTGGCAAAGCGCGCTTGCAAAGGTTCTGGGCTGATCCCCGCTCGGGGGAACCGCGCCATTAACGCTTGAGGGTGAGACCGCCGAAGCGCTTGTTGAATTTCGCGACCTGGCCGCCCGCGTCGAGCATACGGCCCGTGCCGCCGGTCCATGCCGGGTGCGCGGTCGGGTCGATTTCGAGCGTCATCACGTCGCCCTCTTTGCCCCAGGTCGAGCGCGTCTGATATTCGGTGCCATCGGTCATCTTGACCGTGATCATGTGATAGTCGGGGTGAACGTCTTTTTTCATTTCAAGCTCCTGTGCCACTGGTTACCGACCAGCGGCTGAGTCTGTGCAATCCCCGCTACGGGGCCCGCGAAGCGGACGCCCCTAACGGCGAATACCGGATTTTGCAAGCAAAGCTTAGTCGCCCGGCGGATCGGCGATCATCGCGGTGAACTGGCATTCCGCCGCAAGGCCATCGCCCAGCATCGCCCGGCCCTCGAACTTGCAGATGTTCCGCTTTGCCTGGACGATCGTGACGTGGAGGTCGAGCAGCACGCCGGGTTCGACGGGCTTGCGAAATTTCACCCCGTCGATCGCCATGAAATAGACGAGCTTGCCCGAGCCGCCGAGGCCGAGCGATTCGACGGCGAGAATGCCGCCTGCCTGCGCCAGCGCCTCGACGATGAGGACACCGGGCATGATCGGCCGGCCGGGAAAATGCCCCTGGAAAAAGGGCTCGTTCATCGTCACCGCCTTGACCGCGTGGATCGAGGTGTCCTTCACCATCGCAACCACCCGGTCGACGAGCAGCATCGGATAACGATGCGGCAGCAGCGTCAGTATCCGGCGGATATCCACCGGACCCGATGCCCCTGCCCCGTTTTCCCCTTCCGCCATGATGCTTAGCGCGTGGTCGGCGCGGTGCCGGTGGGCGCCGGAGCGGTCGGCGGCGTGCCCTGCGCGGCGCGTGCCTGATCCATCAGCTGCTGGTTGCGCTGCTGAACAAGCTGGCCCGGCTGGTAACCAGCGGGAACCGCGGTCGAGACGTTGGGCAGGATACGGTTGAGTTCGGCGACCACCGCATCGGTGATGTCGACATTATTCTCACGCGCCAGCACCGCGTCAGGGTTGAGCAGCAGGTCGACCTTTTTCGCGGTCATCGCGGCCTTGATCGCCTCGTTCATGCGGACACTGATCTGGTCTTCGACATAGGCGATGGCGAGGTCGACGGGCGCGCCGATGCGGCCGAGTTCGGTCTGCGCCGACTGGCGCTTGTCCTGAACGGCCTTGGCCGCAGCCTGGAGCGCAGCCTGGTTCTGCGGCGTCTTTTTCGCCTCCTCGTTATATTTCGCGATCAGGACGTTGATTTCGGCCTGCAGCGTCTGGCCGCGCGACTGCTGCTGGTCGATCTGTGCCTTGTAGGTGGTTTCGATCTGGGTCGAGGCGGTCTGGAAGGCGTTCGAGCGCGCTGCGGCGACGCGAACGTCGGCGACGCCGACCCCCTTTGCCTGTGCAATGGCCGGGGCCGACAGGATGGGCGAAACCGACAGCGTGGCGATCGCCAGCGCCGAAGCGACGAGAATTTTCTTCATCAGAATTGGGTTCCTACGTTGAATGAGAAGCGTTTGGTATCATCGCCCTCTTCTTTGCGAAGGGCGTAAGCGAAGTCGATCCGGAAAGGACCGAAAGGAGAGTTCCAGTTCACCCCAGCACCGATCGCGACGCGCGGCATCCACGTGTCGCCGAAGAAGCGCTCCTCGAACGGCGCGAGCTGCGTAAAGCCCGTGGCGCAGGTCGTATACTGGCCCGACGGCGTGCCATCAGGGTTCGGCGTATTGGTCGCGAAATTCTGCTGACCGGTCGTGGCGTTCCGGCACAGATATTTGGTGAACCCGTCGGCCGGATCGCGGAAGTTCGCCAGCGTCGTCAATTCGGGCCTGCGCACGCTGAACACCGAACCGACGTCGAGGAAGATCGACGGGCGAAGCCCCATTTCCTTGGCGCCCGTGCCGAGCGGGATATCGAGCTCGAGCCGGCCCTGATAATAGGCGCGACCGCCGAGCGCGTCGTCGATCTGCCCGCGATTGTCGTTGCTGGTGTCGATGACCGGATTGAGCGGATCGTAGGTCGCGGCATAGCGAATGACGCGCGGACCGACGCCGCGGATATCGAAGCCGCGCATCTGCGGCTCGCCGAGGAAGAAGCGATCGGTCAGGCGGACCTTGTCGCTCGTCGGGGTCGGACGCCCGCCGAACGGATAGATATAACCGCCTTCGGCCGACAGATTGAGGATGAAGCGGCTGCCGAGGTTGAAATGCTTGCTTCCCGAAAGGCGGGTACGAACATATTTGACGCTGCCGCCGAGGCCGGCGAAATCCTGGCTCAGCGACAGCGACTGGCCGCGCGTCGGGCGCAGGCGATTGTCGCGGTCGTCATAAGCGAGCGTATAGCCGAGCAGCGAGGTCGTGCGGTTGCCGATCGCGTCGCACAGATAGCGGCCGGCGACGAGCGGGTCGCATTCGTCGCCGAAATAATAGAGGCTCTTGTCGAGCGTCACATCGTCGAAATTGATGCTGTAACGCGCGAAGAAGGACATGAATTCGGTCAGCGGCACGCCGGCGTTGAGCTGCAGGCCGGTGGTGACCTGCTGGAACGTCGTGCGGCGGTCATTATTGATGAAGTTGAACGAGTTCAAATCGCGGCGATAGATGCTGCCGCCTACCGAGATGTTGCGGTCGAACAGATAGGGTTCGGTAAAGCCGAGTTCGACCGACTTCGAATAGCTCGAATAGTTGACCGATGCCTGGAGCTGCTGACCAAGACCGCGGAAGTTGCGCTGGCGGATCGACGCCTGGAGCAGGAAATTCTCGATCGACGAGAAGCCGGCCGAGAGCGACAGTTCGCCGGTCGGCTTTTCCTCGACATTGGTTTCGAGAATGATGCGGTCAGGCGTGGTGCCTTCCTTGCGCTCGATTTCCAGATTTTCCTGGAAATAGCCAAGGCTGTTGATGCGGTTCTCGGTGCGCTTGATACCGAAGCTGTTGAACGCATCGCCTTCGTTGAGGCGGAACTCGCGGCGCACGACCTTGTCGTGGGTCAGCGTGTTGCCGTTGACGTCGATCCGCTCGACATAGGTCCGCGGGCTTTCGCCGACGTTGAAGGTGATCGCCATCGTCCGCGTTTCGGGATCGCGGCGGAATTCGGGATTGATATCGGCAAAGGCATAACCGAAGAGGCCCGCCGTTTCGCTGAGGCTTTCGACCGTGTCCTCGACCAGCTTGGCATCATACCAGTCGCCGGTGTGCATCGGCAGCAGCTTCTTCAGCATTTCGGGCTGGAAGTCGCGGATTTCACTCTTCACGTCGACGTCGCCGAACTTGTAGCGTTCGCCTTCCTCGACGACATAGGTGATGATGAAGTCCTGTTTGTTGCTCGTCAGTTCCGCGACCGCCGAGATCACGCGGAAATCGGCGTAGCCGTTGGTCAGATAGAAAAGGCGCAGCTTCTGCTGGTCATAGGCGAGACGGTCGGGGTCGTAGCTGGTGTTCGACGACAGGATCGTCATCAGGCTCGACTGCTTCGTCGCCATCTCGCCCTTGAGCTCACCATCGCTGAACTTCTCGTTGCCGATGATGTTGATCTGGCGGACCTTCGACTTCGGCCCTTCGTTGATCTCGAAGACGACGTCGACGCGGTTCTGGTCGAGCGACACCATCTTGGGCTCGACCGTCGCGGCGAAGCGGCCCTGCCGCTTGTAGAGCTCGATGATGCGCGCGACGTCGGCGCGGACTTTCGAGCGCGTGAAGATCTGGCGCGGCGCCAGCTTGATCTCGGGACGGATCTTGTCTTCCTTCAGGCGCTTGTTGCCCTCGAGGATGACGCGGTTGATCACCGGGTTTTCGGTGACCTGGATCGTCAGCGCACCCGAATTGTCGGTGATCTGGAAATCCTTGAACAATTCCGTCGCAGCGAGATCCTTCAGCGCCTGGTCGAGCACCGAGCGATCATATGGCTGCCCGACACGCAGACGCAGGTACGACAGGATCGTCTGCGCCTCGAGCCGCTGGTTGCCGACGACCGTGATCGACTGGACCGTCGTAGCGGCCGGAGCCGCTTCGGGAGCCGGCGCGGGGACGGTCGGCGGTGCGACCTGCTGCGCCATCACCGGCGTCGCAAGCATCGTGCCGGCCAGAAGAATCACCGACAGCTGCGTCCGCGCCGAGAATTTGTGTGAAGCCACGCTGTTCATCCCGAAAAAATAACTCAAATGCGACAAACCCGCCTGACCGCAGGATTGCGCGCCACTCCCTGCCCCAGACTCGCTAGCCAATCAAGCGGGCGATCCCGTCCCACACGCCAATTGAGCCCAAATCATTGAAAGTCACGACCAGCATGAGGGTCACGATCGCCGCAAAGCCGAATCGGAACGCCCATTCCTGCGCCTGCGGAGGTGCAGGACGCCGCCGGATCGCCTCATAGGCGTAAAAGACCAGATGGCCGCCATCGAGCATCGGCAATGGCAAGAGGTTGATGAACCCCAGATTGATGGAAATGAGGGCGATGAAGCCAATCAGCGTCGCGAACCCCAGTGTAGCCGCTTTGCCCGAGAATTCCGCGATCTTGACCGGCCCGTTCATATCCTTGATCGACCGGCGTCCGGTGACGAACTGACTCAGCACCTCGCCCGTCTGGCGAACGATGTGCCATGTCTGGCTGGCTCCGACCAGCGGCGCCTCCCATAGCGGCACCGATTGCACCTGCGGCGGCGGGGGAGCGATGCCAACGATGGCGCGCGTATATTCCTTGCCGAAGGGGTCCCTCTCGCGCACCAGGCGCGGGGTCAGTTCGACCAGTCGATCCTGCCCGTCGCGCGCAACACGGACCTCGAGCCGCTCGCCGGGACGATGTTCGACCGCCATGCGGAGATCGCCGAACGCCTCGATCTCGCGGCCGTTGATCGACACGATCCGGTCGCCGGCCCTCAGTCCCGCGGCTGCCGCCGACGATCCCGCTTCGATCCCGCCGATCACCGGCGGGGTCACCGCTTGGCCGCCGATCCACGCAAAGCCGGCGAGGATCAGGATCGCGAACAGGAAATTTGTCACCGGCCCCGCGACGACGATCAGCGCGCGTTTCCACACCGGCTGCGCCGGGAAAGTATGCGAGCGTTCCTCGGCGGGAAGCGTCTGCCAGTCGGCATCGGGCTGGCTCACCGCGTCGCGATCGCCCGCAAACTGGACATAGCCACCCAGCGGGAGCCAGCCGATCTTCCATTCGGTGCCGCGTCTGTCGGTCCAGCCGAGGATCTTGCGCCCGAAACCGATCGAGAAGGTGTCGGCCTTCACCCCGCACCAGCGGCCGACGATATAATGGCCATATTCGTGCACGAAGACGAGCGGGCCGAGCACGGCCAGAAACGCGATCGGATAAAGCCAGAGCGGTACGTCAAGCATGTTCATATTGGTCCACAAAGCGCTGCGCAGCCGCGCGGGATGCGGCATCGACGCTGAATATGTCCTGAAGCGACGCGGGCACCGCGGGCGCCTCCGCATCGATCACGCGGCGTACCGTATCGACGATCGCAGGGAAAGAAATGCGACCGGCGAGGAAGGCGGCAACCGCCACCTCGTTCGCAGCGTTGAGCTGCGCGGGGCGTGCGCCGCCTTCGGCGATCGCGGCACGGCAGAGCGCGGTCGCGGGAAAGCGAACCTCGTCGGGCGCCTCGAAATCGAGCCGCGAAATCGCTGCGAGGTCGAGCGGCGCGCACGGCGTCGCCATCCGCTGCGGCCATGCCAGCGCGCTCGCGATCGGGATGCGCATGTCAGGCGAACCGAGCTGCGCGAGGGTCGAGCAATCGATATATTCGACGAGGCTGTGGATCACCGACTGCGGATGGACAAGGATCTCGATCCGGTCGAGCCCGACGGGAAACAGGTGGTGCGCCTCGATCAGCTCGAGGCCCTTGTTCATCATCGTCGCCGAATCGACGCTGATCTTCGCGCCCATCGACCAGTTCGGATGCGCAACCGCCTGTGCAGGGGTCACCACGGCCATGTCGGCGGCGCTCATCGTGCGGAACGGACCGCCGCTCGCGGTCAGGATGATGCGGCGCACCTGATCGATCCGCCCGCCCGCGAGGCACTGGAAGATCGCATTATGCTCGCTGTCGACCGGCAGGATCGTCGCGCCCGACGTGCGCGCGACCGCGGTCATCAGCTCGCCCGCGGACACCAGCGCTTCCTTGTTCGCGAGCGCAACGTCATAGCCCGCCGCCAAAGCCGCCATCGTCGGAGCCAGCCCCGCCGTCCCGACGATCGCCGCCATCACAAGGTCGGTCGGCCGCTGCGCCGCCTCGACGAGCGCAGCAGCGCCCGCCGCGGTTTCGATGCCTGTGCCGGCGAGCGCTTCCTTCAGCGCGCCATGGCGGCTTTCGTCGGCGACAACCGCGATATCGGGACGGAATTCCCTCGCGAGCCTCCCCAGCTCCCCGACGTCGCAATTGGCGGTGAGCACCGTCACGCGCCATGCCCCGCCGTCGCGGCGGACGAGATCGAGGGTCGATTGCCCGACCGATCCCGTAGCGCCGAACAGCGAGAGGCGGCGTGTCATCTCAGCCCGCCGCCCGCACGGCGATCTGACCGGCGAAGGCCAGCGCGCCGAGCAGCAAGGCCACCGGCAGCACGCCATCGACGCGGTCGAAGAGCCCGCCGTGGCCGGGAATGAGCTTGCCCGAATCCTTCACCCCGGCGCGGCGCTTCATCCAGCTTTGGCCAAGGTCGCCAAGCTGCGCGAGCAGACCCATGAAGAGGCCGATCCACAAGGGCACGCCGGTGATGCCTGCGCGGTCGCCGATCGTCGCGCTGGCGATCAGCGCGGCGACCATGCCGCCGATCAGCCCCGACCAGGTCTTCGACGGGCTGATTTTCGGCGCGAGGCGCGCGCCGCCGAAAGCGCGACCCGCGAAATAGGCACCGATGTCGGTCGCCCAGACCATGCCGAACACCCAGAGCGCCGCCGTCATGCCCAGATGATCGCGGACGAACCACAGACCCGCCATGGCACCGAGGACAAGGATGGAACCGAGGATGTTGAATGCGAGTTTTGCGCCGCTCCCGAGCGGCATCGCGCGCACGAGCGCAAACCACTCGACAAGCACGAGCGCGCCGCCGACGAGCAGCAACAGCCCGAAAGCGAGGCCGCCGAACCAGAGCGCGGTGCCCGCAATCGCGAACAGGATGATCGCCGATCCGATCCGCACCCACAGGTCCGATTTGCCCGCCGCCATGTTCACAGCCCTCCGTAGCGGCGATCGCGCCGTGCAAATTGATCCAGCGCCGCCTTCAGGTCGGCGGGCTTGAAATCCGGCCACAGCTTGTCAGTGAAATACAGTTCGGCATAGGCCGACTGCCACAGCAGGAAGTTCGACAGCCGCACCTCGCCCGACGTACGGATGAGCAGGTCGAGCGGCGGCATGTCGGCGGTATCGAGGTTCGCCTCGATTGCCTCGACGGTGATTTCGCCCGCCGCCGCGGCAGCGGTCGCCGCGCGCACCAGCTCGTCCTGCGCGCCATAGTTGAGCGCGACGGCCAGCGTCGTGCGCTTGTTCCCCGCAGTGCGTTCGATCGCATTGTCGATCAGCGCGACGACGTCGGGCGCAAGCGCGCGCCAGTTGCCGATGACCTTCAGCTTCACGTCGTTCGCGGCGAATTCGTCGAGGTCGGACAGGATGAAGCGCTTCATCAGCCCCATCAGGTCGCTGACCTCTTCCTCGGGCCGCTTCCAGTTTTCGGAACTGAAAGCATAGAGCGTCATCGCCTCGATGCCGAGGTCGCCCGCGGCGCGCACGATGTTGCGCACCGCCTCGACCCCCGCCTTGTGGCCGGCGAGGCGCGGTAGCAGGCGTTTCTTCGCCCAGCGGCCATTGCCGTCCATGATGATGGCGACATGGCGTGCGCCGTGATGAGAAACAGTCACCGAAAAAACCTCAAAATCCGTTCGCATCGAGCGAAGTCGAGATGCCCCTCGGCCGTGCTCCAGTCCGACGGGTGTCTCGACTTCGCTCGACACGAGCGGAAGAGAGAATGGTGCCCAAAAGCACTAGCCCAGGATTTCCTTTTCCTTGGCGGTCGCGGCGGC
>JAGHZY010000040.1 GCA_017745175.1 Sphingopyxis sp.
CGCTTGGTGCCGACGAACAGCACCTTGCCGCCGGCGGCCGAGGTCGAGGCGATGAAGTCGAGCGCGCGCGCGAAGAGCGGCACGGTCTGCGACAGGTCGAGAATGTGGATGCCGTTGCGCGCGCCGAAAATATACGGCTTCATGCGCGGGTTCCAACGATGGGTCTGGTGGCCGAAGTGGGCGCCAGCTTCGATAAGATTCTGCATCGTGACGACAGGTGCCGCCATAGTCTTTCTCCTTCCGGTTAGTCCTCTGGAAGGCAAGAACCGGGGTTTCCGCTCAAGGGATATCCCGGCACCGGTATGTGCGCCTTCCATGTGGAATGGGCGGCCCGTTAGCGGGGTTGGCCGCCAAAAGCAAGGGCCCCGGGCCGGTTTCCGGAATCAGCCGGACCCAAAGCCGGACTCAATTCGACGACAAAGCGACTCCGTTCGTCGCAAATGACTTGAGAACAAAACGGGAACATGGAACGAAAAGACCATGGAAACCGTCGCTGGTTGACGGAAGGTTTCGCACAAGAAAGCCGGAAGGACAAGATCATGGTTCAGGTCGCAGCCGCTCTTCTCTTCGCCCTCGCCGCCGGCATCGGCGTGACGGTGATCCTGGCCATGCTCAAGAATAACGAGAATGCGATTCTCTCGGCGCTGCTCGGCGAAGGCGCCTTCCCGGTCGAAGCCGCACCGCAGTCGGGCCCGCTTCCGCAAAGGATAACGCTGCGCCGTTCGCCGGCGCGCCGCGATGCGCCGCGTCCGGTACGCGCCGCAGCCCGCTTGCAGCCGGCGCTCAGCCGCGCCGCCTGACCTTCGCGTAACTCGCGAGCCCGAAGGGCAGCATCACCAGATAAAGCGCGCACACCGCGAGCAGCGTATGCCAGGGCGCGGTGACGAGCGCAGCGCCAAGCAGGCCGACACCTGCCAGCGCGAATAGGCGCCACGAGCGGCGAAGCCGGATCGACGACCAGCTGTAGGTCGGGATCGCCGAGATCATCAGCATCGCGATCGCGAGCGCCCAGGGCATCACGACATACCATTCGCGGAACAGGTCGTTGCCGGTCACCAGCCACAGATAGACGGGAACGAACGCCAGCCCCGCGCCGGCGGGTGCCGGAATGCCCGTCATGAAGCCCGCCGACTTGTGCGGCTGGAATTCGGCATCGAGGCGCGAATTGAAGCGCGCGAGGCGCAGCGCGCAGCACACGGCGAGCGCCAGCGCCGCGGTCCAGCCGAATTTGGGAGCATTGGCCAGCGACCAGAGGAACAGGATCATCGCCGGCGCGACGCCGAACGCGATGACGTCGGACAGCGAATCGAGTTCGGCGCCGAATTTGCTCTGGGCACGCAGCAGGCGGGCGATACGCCCGTCCATGCCATCGAGCACCCCCGCGACGATGATCATCGTCACTGCCGCGGCCCATTCGCCACCGATCGCGAAGCGAACGCCGGTCAGCCCCGAACAGAGCGCGAGTATGGTGATCGCATTGGGCGCAAAGGCGCGCAGGCTGACCCCGGCGATGCGGCGTCCCGCGGCGTCGGGAATGACCTGCTCGTCCCCGGTCATCCTATTGACCGATGCCTTCGATCGTTTCGGCAGTGCCGATCCGCGCGATCACGGTCTCCCCCGCCAGCGTGCGCTGGCCGAGCAGCACCTGCGGCGCCGTGCCCGCAGGCAGATAGACGTCGACGCGGCTGCCGAAGCGGATGAGGCCGACGCGCTGGCCGGTCGCCAGTTCGTTGCCCATCGTTACGAACGGCATGATACGCCGCGCGACGAGGCCGGCAATCTGGGTGAAGCCGACCCGCACGCCGTCGGCACGCTCGACGACGAAATGCTGGCGCTCATTCTCCTCGCTCGCCTTGTCGAGGTCGGCATTCACGAACTTGCCCGGGATATAGACGAGCTTGCGCAGCGTCCCCGCGACCGGCGTGCGGTTGATGTGGACGTCGAAAACACTCATGAAAATCGACACGCGCAGCATCGGCGCCGCGCCGAGTCCGTCGGAGCCGGAAATTTCGGGCGGCGGCGGAACTTCGGCGATCTGCGTGATCAGCCCGTCGGCGGGTGCGATGACAAGGTCGCTGCTCGCCGGGGTCACACGCACCGGATCGCGGAAGAAGGCGCCGACCCAGACCGTGACGCCGAGCATCAGCCAGCCGACGATCTCCCAGCCGAGCAGCCAGAAGCAGAGCGTCACGATTCCCGCGATTAACAGGAACTTGCGGCCTTCGGGGTGAACCGAGGGCCAGTGCCATTTGATGCCGCCGCCGGGCCGGTTCGAGGATATGATATTGGACATGTCCAGTCTTCTAGGGTGCAGCTTTCATACTGACAATGGATAAGGCACGGCCTTTGTTGCCGCCCCGGCGCGCCGCCGGCGGCGACGGGGCGGTTGATCAATCGCCCCGCTTTGCCTAAGGCCCGCTGCAACTCCGACTCCCCAAGGAAAAAGGCTGTAAGCATGGGCAAGATCAAGGTAGCCAACCCGGTCGTCGAACTCGACGGCGACGAAATGACCCGGATCATCTGGCAGTGGATCCGCGAGCGGCTGATCCTCCCCTACCTCGACGTTGACCTCCACTATTACGACCTCGGCATCGAGGAGCGCGACCGCACCGACGACAAGATCACCGTCGAGGCCGCGAACGCGATCAAGAAATATGGTGTCGGCGTGAAATGCGCGACGATCACCCCCGACGAGGCCCGCGTCGAGGAATTCGGTCTCAAGAAGATGTGGAAGTCGCCGAATGGCACGATCCGCAATATCCTTGGCGGCGTCGTCTTCCGCGAGCCGATCGTGATGAAGAATGTCCCGCGCCTCGTCCCCGGCTGGACCGATCCGATCGTCGTCGGCCGTCACGCTTTCGGCGACCAGTACAAGGCGACCGACTTCCGCGTCCCCGGTCCCGGCAAGCTCCGCCTCGTGTTCGAAGGCGAGGACGGCACGCTGATCGACGAGGAGGTTTTCCAGTTCCCCTCGTCGGGCGTGGCGATGGGCATGTACAATCTCGACGATTCGATCCGCGACTTCGCGCGTGCCAGCCTGAACTACGGCCTCGCGCGCCAGTGGCCGGTGTATCTGTCGACCAAGAACACGATCCTCAAGGCCTATGACGGCCGCTTCAAGGACCTGTTCGAGGAAATCTACATCGACGAGTTCAAGCCGAAGTTCGATGAACTGGGCATCACCTATGAGCACCGTCTGATCGACGACATGGTCGCCTCGGCGCTCAAGTGGAGCGGCAAGTTCGTCTGGGCCTGCAAGAATTACGACGGCGACGTCCAGTCGGACACCGTCGCGCAGGGCTTCGGTTCGCTCGGCCTGATGACCAGTGTGCTGATGACCCCCGACGGCAAGACGGTGGAATCGGAAGCCGCACACGGCACCGTCACCCGCCACTATCGCATGCACCAGCAGGGCAAGGCGACCTCGACCAACCCGATCGCGTCGATCTTCGCGTGGACCGGCGGCCTCAAGCATCGCGGCAAGCTCGACGACAATGCCGCGCTGGTGAAGTTCGCCGACGACCTCGAAAAGGTGTGCGTCGCGACGGTCGAAAGCGGCAAGATGACCAAGGATCTCGCGCTGCTGATCGGGCCCGACCAGAACTGGCTGACGACCGAAGGCTTCTTCGAGGCGATCGTCGAAAATCTCGACAAGAAGATGGGTAGCTGAAAGCAACCAAAAAGCTTGAGTTAGCTATCTAGCCAATCGGGGCCGGCCTGCATAAGGTCGGCCCTTATGGTATCCGAAACAGAAACCTCCGCCATCGGCAACGCGCTGGTGGTGCTCGGCGCCGCGGGCATCGTGATCCCCGCCTTCGCGCGCTTCAGGATTTCGCCCGTGATCGGCTTCATCCTCGTCGGGCTGCTTGTCGGTCCGTCGGGGCTCGGCGCGCTCGCGGCCGATTATCCGTGGCTCAAACATGTCACCATCGCCTCGACCGAAGATATCGCGCTGTTCGGCGAGTTCGGGATCATATTGCTTCTTTTCTCGATCGGGCTCGAACTGTCGTTCCGCCGGCTGTGGCAGCTCAGGAAACTCGTGTTCGGGATCGGCGCCGCCGAACTGTTCATCGCGGGCGCGATCCTTGGCACCGCCCTGCTGCTGCTCGGCAATCTTTCGACTGCCGCCGCGTACGGCCTCGGCATCGCGCTCGCCCTCTCCTCGACGGCGCTCGTGCTGCCGATCGCGGGGACCAAGACGGCGGTCGGACGCGCCTCCTTCTCGATGCTGCTGTTCGAGGATCTGGCGCTCGTCCCGATCATCTTCGTCCTTGCCGCCCTGTCGCCGGCCGCATCGGGCGACAGCGCCGAACTGCTGCTGACGACGCTGTGGCAGGGCGCGCTCGTCGTCGCGGCGCTCGCGATCGCCGGCTGGTTCCTTCTCCCGCGCATCTTCGCGCAGGCGGCACGCGCCAAGGACCCCGAGCTATTCCTTGCCGCGAGCCTGCTCGTCGTCATCGTCGCCGCACTCGCCACCGCCGCCGTCGGCCTCTCCCCCATCGTCGGCGCGCTGCTCGCCGGCCTGATGATCGCCGAGACCGAATATCATGGCGAGGTCGAGGCGATCACTGCACCGTTCAAGGGGCTCGCGCTCGGGGTGTTCCTGATCAGCGTCGGCATGGGCCTCAACCTCAAGACGATCGCCGGCCAATGGCCGGCACTCGTCATGGCGGTCGTCGGCGTCGTGCTCGTCAAGGCGTTCGTGACCGCGGCGCTGCTCCGCTTTTCGGGCGCGGTGCGACGCGGCACGGCGGCCGAGGTCGGCCTGTTGATGGCGAGCCCGTCCGAAACGACGCTGATCGTGCTGACGACCGCGCTGCAGGCACAGCTCATCAGCCGCAGCACCGCCGAATTCTGGCAGCTCGTCACCGCGATCGGCCTGACGATCACGCCGCTGCTTGCACGCATCGGCCACGACATCGCACGGCGGATCGAGATGCGGACGGGCGACGGCCAGGAAGAGGATACGCCCGAGGGACGGACGGTGATCGTCGGCTTCGGCCGCGTCGGCCACACCGTCGCCGAACTGCTGCGGCAGCATGACCGCCCCTATATCGCGGTCGATGCCGACATCGACACCGTCGCCGCCGCGCGGCGCGACGGCTTCGTCGTGCGCTTTGCCGACGTCGCGCGGCCCGGCAGCCTCGACAAGCTCGGGATCGAGAATGCGAAGGCGATCGTGCTGACGATGGACGACCCGGTCCAGCAGCTCCGCATGACGCGCCAGTTGCGCCAGAAATATCCCGGGCTGCCGATCATCAGCCGCGCGCGCGACGCCGACCATGCCGGCGCGCTTTACCAGGCGGGAGCCAGCGACGCGGTGCCCGAAACGCTCGAAAGCTCGCTGCAGCTCGCCGAGGCGGTGCTGATCGACCTCGGCGTCGCGATGGGTCCGGTGATCGCGTCGATCCACGACGTGCGCGCCAAGATGCGCCACGACATCATGGCGAAGGGCAAGCTGGAGCAAGAGCCGCGGATCCGGCGGACGCGGCGGCCCTTGGCCGGCGGCGAAACGGACTAACGCCCGCCTGCCGCAGGCGCGGGCGCCGCGCCCAGCGCCGACGCGTCGGCGAGCGTCATCCCCTTGGGCAGGATCGCCAGCGACCATTGACGCTCGGGCGTCAGATACTGCCGCGCGAGCCGCTGCACGTCGGCGGCGGTGACCGCCGAGATGTCGTCCTGGATCGACAGCGCCGCTGCGGCGACGCGCGGGTCGCGCGTCGCGCCCTCGAGCAGGAACATCCAGTAGACATTGCCCGTCGAGGCGCGCGCGACCTGTTCGCGGATCGGCCCGGCATTGCGCGCCAGCTCGTCGGCAGTCACCGGCCGCGCAACGAGATCGGCCGCAATGTCCTTTGCAATGCCGTAGAAACGGTCGAGATCCTTCGGCGCGAGCAAACTGCCGACGAGCAGATAGCCGCCGCTGTCGAAGCCCGTCGGCCAATGGCTGTCGACGACGGGACCATAGCTTGCCCCCTGCTCGGCGCGCAGCCGGTCAAACAGCCGGTCGTTGAAGATCGCCGCGAGCACCTCGAGCCCGCGCGCGTCGCGCGGGCTGGCGAGGCCGCCGCCGGTCGGCCACGCCGTCATCGCCGCGGCCTGCCCCTGTTCGCCGCGATGATAGGCGATTTCGGGGACGGTGACATGCTTCGCAAAATCGACGCGCTGGCCTGCAGGCGGCGCGAGCGTCTGACGGGACGGCAGCGCGCCCAGCGTCTCGGCGAGGATTTTCCTGTAATCGACCGTTTCGAGATCGCCGAAAATTTGCACCTCGATCGGCCCGCTCGCAAGCCGCGGTTCCCAGAAGGCGCGGAAGGCAGCGGGCGTCAGCGCCTCGATCTGCGCCTTGTCGGGCGCCGCCCAGCGCGCATCATTGTTCGTGAGCCAGCCGCGCAGATTGCGGTCGAGCACGGCGTTGGGCGTCGCGTCGTTGAGGTCGTATCCGGTGAGAAAACCGATCCGCAGCCGCTCGACCGGCGCAGGATCCCAGCGCGGCCGCTGGAGCTTCGCGGCGATCAGCCGCAACTGGTCGGCCAGATCGGCGGGCCTGCTTTCGGCCGACAGCTCGAACGCGTCATCGTCGATCGCGAAGTTCATCTGGATCTGCCGGCCATTGGTCAGCTGGTCGATCTCGTTCTGCCCCCACGGGCCGATCCCGCTCGCGACCAGCGCATAGTCGCCGGTCCAGAGCAGGTTCGGCGCATCCGCCGCGACGCTGCGGTTGCCGGTGCCGAAGCGCACGTTGACGCGGACCTTGCCCGGCTCGACCTTGTTGTTCGATATCAGCGCAGTCACGCCATTGGCGAACTCGATCCGTTCGGCGCGCAGGCCAAGGATGGGATTGGTCGAGGTGATCGCACCCGGCGGTCCGAAGGCGGGCAATTGCCGGAAATCGGCCTTGACCGCGGTCAGACGGTCATCGCGCGCCGTCACCGGCGCCTTCAGCGCCGCAAGCACCGCGGCATCGCCGCCCGCCGCCGCCGGGGTCGTCAGCACGACGCGCGTGACCGGCGCTGCAAAGATCGCCTTGCTGATGTCGAGCATCACCTTCGGCGTTGCCGAGGCGCGGATCGCCTTGAACATGTCGACCTGCCCCTGCGGGCTCGTCACCGTCTCGTTGATGTCAACCGCGCGCACCATGTCGTCGGCCAGCCGCGCGCCGGGCTCGTTGCGCGCATTTTCGAGCTCTTTCACCAGAAAGGCCTGGATCTCGTTCGCCTCGCGGTCGATGTCGGCCTGCGATGGCGGATTTTTCACGGCGTCGGCGATCACACCGCGCACGTCGGCGAGCGCGGCTTTCCAGTCGCTCAGCGGTACAATCGACGCCATCGTCACGTCGGCGCTGCGGCTGACATATTGCTGCTCGACGGTCGCGACGAGATAGCTGCCGCCGCTGCGCGCGCGATTTTCGAGCCGGCGGTTGACAAGCGCCTGCGCGATGAATTCGAGGTAGAGCCGCCGCGTGTTCTCGACCGTGTCGATGCGTTTTTTCCATGGGCGCACCATCGCCAGCGTCAGCGCGAGCGGCTGGTTCGCCTCGACGATCTCGCGCGCGGCGGGTTCCCCGGGATCGGGTTTGCCGAAATCGGGATCGGCCGGGTTCGCCCCTTCGGCTTTCCAGTCGCCGTAATATTTGGCGACCAGCCCGGCGAGGACTGCCGGATCGGCATCGCCCACGATGACCACGACGGCGCGGTCGGGGCGGTACCAGCGATTGTGGAAGGCGGCGACCGAGGTCGCGCTCGCCTTGCCGAGCGAGGCGGTGGTGCCGATCGGCGAGCGGTCGCCGAGCAGCTGGCCGGCGAACAGATGTGCATTGGTCGCGTCGGCAATGCGTTTTTGCGGACCGTCGGATTCGCGGAGCTCCGACATCACGACGCCGCGTTCGGCCGCGACCGCGAGTTCGGAAATGCGCGGCTCGCGCACCATGCCGGCGAGCAATTTCATGCTTTCGTCGAGGTTCGCCGGCGTGACGCTCGGCAAATCGAGCTGGTATACCGTCTGCGTCGGCGTCGTCTGCGCGTTCGAATCGCTGCCGAAGGTCACGCCGAACCGCTGCCAGATGCGCTTCGCCTCGCCGTCGGGGATATGCTCCGATCCGCGGAAGGTGAGATGTTCGAGCAGATGCGCATAGCCGCGCTCGTCTTCGGTTTCGAACATCGAGCCAACGTCCATGCGAACACGGATCGACACCTGTCCCGGGGGCACGCCATTGTTGCGCACCGCATAGCGCACGCCGTTGGGAAGCACGCCGAACTGCCACGCCGTATCGCGCGGAATGTCGCTGCCTGCATAGAGCCAGTCGCTGTTCTTTGCCTGGCTTTGCGCGGTGGCGGTCGAAGCGCTGCCCTGTGCACCGGCCGCAAGCGGCGTCAGGAGTAGGGCGGCGGCACCGGCGAGGAGGAGAGAACGGGCGAAACGAAGCGGCTGGCGCGCGGGAGAATAGGACATTGAGCCATCTTATCGCGTTCGAACCTTGCTGGCCACTGAACTGTCACGCTTGTCCTCGCATCCTCGCAGGCCTAGCCAGGGGTAATGGATAACCAGCCCTCCCCCATCCCGCTCGCCGCGCTGATCCAGATGACGAGCGGGATCGACCCCGCCGGGAACCTTCGCACGATCGACCGCGCAATGGGCGAAGCAGCGGCCCATGGCGCGACCATGGCCTTCCTTCCCGAAATGTCGCTGCTGCTCGACCGCGACCGCGCGCGTTCGGCCGCACATATTGCGCGGGAGGCCGACAGCCCATGGCCCGCCGCCTTGCAGGAAATGGCGCAGCGGCACGGTCTGTGGCTCCATTCGGGCTCGATGCCGCTGCTCACCGACGATGGTGCGCGGCGCGTGAACCGCAGCCATGTCATCGCGGCCGACGGCAGCATCCGCGCGCGCTACGACAAGATCCACATGTTCGACGTGACCCTGCCGTCGGGCGAGAACTGGCAGGAATCGGCAGCCTATGCCGGCGGGAATGCCCTGACCGTGGTCGATACCCCGCTGGGGCGCCTCGGACTCAGCGTCTGTTACGACCTGCGCTTTCCCGAACTCTATCGGGCGCTGGTCGACCGGGGAGCGATCGCGGTCGCAATCCCTGCCGCGTTCACCGTATCGACGGGCGAGGCACATTGGCACGTGCTGATGCGCGCGCGGGCGATCGAAACGGGATGCCATGTCATAGCGGCGGCGCAAGGCGGAACGCATGCCGACGGACGGCAGACATATGGCCACAGCATCGCGGTCGATCCATGGGGCACAATCCTCGCCGACGCCCGTCTGAACGGCGATACCGGCGAAAAGGACTATGTGCTGACCATCGCGCCGATCGCCGAAGACGCCGTCGATCGCGCGCGCCAGGCCATTCCGCTGGCGCGGTCGCGCGAAATCCGGAACGTGACGCTCTAGATCTTTTGAATCCGCACTCGCACTGCGCAACGCGGGCCCTGCGCCCCGCACAGATGCGAATGCCCAATGCACAAAGGGCCCCGAGCGAAGCTCGGAGCCCTTTGGTATTGGTAGCGATCAGCCGATATTACGGGCTGGTCGGCGAATCGTCGTCGTTGTCCGACGCGATGATGATGCCGCCAACGACAGCAACGAGAGCGAGGACAGCGATGATCCAGCTCGTGCTGCCTTCGAGTTCGCTCTGGCCGTCAACAGCCGAGACTGCGCTGGCTGCGGGAGCAGCCGACGCGGCAACCGGCGCCGCAATCATCGAGGTCGCTGCGAGAGAGATCGCAGCCTTCTTAAGCAGGTTCATCATATTCTCCGTCCACTGGATTACTCTTGTCGAATCACACCGGCGATTTCCCCCCGGTCTGCTTCTGCAGCGCCTTCTTAGGCACGGCATTCAGCAATTGCAACGACGTTTTGCCCTAGCCCGACAAATGTTAGTAAATAATAAATATGGGAAAAACTTGTTGAAACGCGCGCGTTTCAACCCCGCCGGACGCGATCGAAAGATTCGCTTGTGACGGGATATCCGAGATGCCCGGGAATGCACAGGAAACTTTGTCCGTCGCGATCCTCGATCCAGGGCGTGATCAGCTCGACCGGAAACCGGCCGGAATGCGCGGCAAATCCGGCGAAATCGGCGGACTGCGCCAGGCGTTCAAGATTGCGGCGGGTCGGGAAGATCACCGACACCTCGCCGCGGTCGGCCATCGCGAGCGTCTCTGCCGCGCTTGCCCAGAAAATATGGCTGTGCTCGGCTTCCTCGACGGTAAGCTCGTGCCCGTGCGGGGGCGCGGCGACGACATAGAAACGCGTGTCGAAGGTTCGCGCTTCCTTGAAATTCGGGCACCAGCGCGCGAACGGAATGAAGGATTCGAGCGCAATCCGGTCGCCCCGCGCCATCAATATATCGGAAAGCAGCGTCCCCGCGAGCAAGGCCTGCCGCACCTCGGCGACATCGTGCTCAGCCAGCCCCGGCCAGCCCACCGCAAGCCCGGTTTCCTCGAGCGTTTCGCGCAGCGCCGCCACCCGCGCGGCGCCATCGGCCTCGTCGATGCCGGTCCCGTACAGGCGCGCCACCCGATAGTCGTCGGGATCGACGCGACCGCCCGGGAACACGACGGCGCCGGCAGCAAAGGCCATTTTTTCGGAGCGCTTGACCATCAGTATCTCGTCGGGGCGACCGCCCTCCGACGGACGCATGATGACCAGCGTCGCCGCGGGAATGGCACCATCGGGCAGGGTTTCGGGCAGCGGGGTCGGCGGCGTATCGGTCATGATGAAGGCGATAACCCCGCGATACCGCCTTGTCATCCCGGCATTGCGGGCGCGCGCCGACCGGTGCAAGATGACGGGCGGCCAACGGATTGCAGACGGGGAGCAGGACATTGGGAATCGTCGAAATTCTGGGCGTCGCCGGCAGCCTGAGCCTTCTTGCCGGATGGCGGCTCTACCTGACCATATTGGTCACCGGCATCGCGATGCACTTCGGCTGGCTTCCGCTCCCCGAGCATCTTGCCGCACTGCAGATACTCGCCAACCCGTGGGTGCTCGGCGTCGCCGCGGTCGGGACGCTCGCCGAATTTCTTGCCGACAAGATCGCTTGGGTCGACTCGGCATGGGATACGGTCCACAGCATCATCCGGCCCCTTGGCGGCGCGCTTCTTGCGCTCGCGCTCGTCGATTCATCGGATCCGGCGTGGCAGGTGATCGCTTTCCTGCTCGGCGGCGGCGGCGCGCTGCTCAGTCATGGCGCCAAGGCGACGACGCGCGCGGTCGTCAATGTCAGCCCCGAGCCGTTCAGCAACGCCGCAGTCTCGACAGGCGAGGATCTCGCGACCGGCGGGCTGCTCGCACTCGCCATCGCCTATCCGCCGCTCGCGATCGTGATCGCGATCCTGCTCGCGGTCGCCGCGGTCGTTGTCATCATCGCGCTGCGCCGTCTGCTGCGCAATATCAAGGCGACGCTGAAGCGCGCGCTGGGCGACGAACCGCAAACCACTCTGGATGCTTAGGGATTTGGCAATACTCGCTTTATAGTCTGGCCGAACAGGGGGGGCTCGCTGATCCGAAAGGAAGTGAAGTCCCATGCCCGTGCGCGCAATTCCGGACGCAACCGCCCTTCCCCGCCGCGGGAAATATCTTCTCCTCTCGACCGCCATCGTCATCGCGCTGGGCCCGACTGCGCCCGCCCTTGCCCAATGCGTTTTTACGCCGACGGCAGGCGACGACGCGCACGTCTGCAGCAGCGGCACCTCGCCCGCCGGACTCAATGATCCCGATGGCAACAACCCGCTCACCCTCCCGACGGGCGGAACCGGAACCGTCGCCGGCAATGTCCTTTTCGGAAACGGGACCGACATCGTCATCATGAACTCGGGCCGGATCAACGGCTCGGTCGACCAGGGCAATGGCGACGACCGGTTCGAGATCAGCACCGGAACCGTCACCGGGCAGGTCCAGCAGGGCGAAGGGGTCGACGATTTCGTCATGACCGGGGGCGAGGTGGGCACGCTCAACCAGGGCGGGTCGATGGATACCTTCCTGATGACCGGCGGCCGCATCGTCGATGCCTTCGACGATGGCGATACCGCGCGAATGACCGGCGGGCGCATCGGACGCGTCAACATGAAACTCGCTGACAATCTGTTCGACATGTCGGGCGGCACGATCGACCGCAACCTCGTCGCGGGCTTCGGAAACGATACGATCATCCTTTCCGGCGGGACAATCGGCGGCAATATCAGCGTGTCGGGCGGCACCGACAGCGTGACGATCACCGGCGGGTCGGTCGGCGGCGACGTGTTGCTCAGCGTCGGGACCGACAGCTTCGTCTGGGATGGCGGCGGCGTCGTGCACGGCACGATCGATCTCGGCGGCGACAACGACAGCGCGCGGCTCGTCGACCTGACTGCCGCGCACCTCGGCCGGTCGCCGCGGATCACCGGCGGCGAAGGCAGCGACACGCTCGTCTTCGACAATGTGACGAGCGCCGGCATCGCGCGGTTCGACGGCTGGGAAAGCATCCGGGCAACGAACGACAGCGAGCTCACTTTCGACGGCTTCCTGACCCTCGGCGATGCCGGGACGGGCACGGGGCGTTTCGAACTCGACGCGTCGAGCACCATCTTCGGCGGCGGCCTTGACGGCGGGATCGCCGCCTTTACCGCGGGCCAGCGCGCGACGCTGGTCAACGCGGGGCGGATCGACCTGACCAACGGCGGCAACATGCCGGGCGACAGTTTTACCGTGCGCGGCGACTATATCGGCAACGACGGCCTGCTGCTCATCGACACCGTGCTCGGCAACGACGCCTCGTCCTCCGACAAGCTGGTGATCGACGGCGGCAGCGCGTCGGGTACGACGGGCGTCACGGTGCTCAATGCGGGCGGCACGGGGGCGGTCACCGCGCAGAACGGCATCCTCGTCATCGAGGCGATCAATGGCGCGACGACCGCGAGCGGCGCCTTCGCGCTCAACCATCGCGTCGCGGTCGGCGCCTATGAATATTTTCTCTTCCGCGGCGGCACGACCGCGGGAACGGGGCAGAACTGGTATCTGCGATCGACACTGCCGCCCCCGCCACCAGCCGTGCCCGCGCCCGAAACGCCCCCGCCTCCCCAGCCGGCGCCCGCGCCGCCGGTCCTGACGCCTCCCCCCGCGCCAGCGCCCGAGCCGGCACCGCCCGAACCGCCGGCGCCACCGCCTGCCCCGGTGCCCGATCCGCCGCCGCCGCCGCCCGAGCCTACGCCGGTCAATCCCGATCCGGTCGATCCCGCGCCGCCGGTGACCGTGACCGACCCGCCGCCAACACAGACCCCGGCTCCTCAGCCGGCGCCGGAACCCGAGGCGCCGCCGCCGCCGCCCGAACCGCCGGCCGAGCCTGCACCCCTGCCGCCGCCCGAACCCGAGGTCGCACCCGAACCCCCGACGCCCGGCGCGACGCCGGTGGTCGCCGAAGCCGGCGAGGTGGTGCCGCTCTATCGCCCCGAGGTCGCGGCCTTCGTCGCCTCGGTACCGGTCGCACATCACCTTGCCAGCGCGACGCTCGGCACTTTCCACGAGCGCCGCGGCGAGCAGGCGCTGCTGCGCGGCGGCGGCGTGCTGCCCGCGACATGGGGCCGCATCTTTGCCGAGAACAGCGAGATCAAATGGGACGGCGACGTCGCCCCCTCGCTCGACGGCGACCTTTCGGGTTTCCAGATCGGACAGGATTTTGCCGGTTTCGGCGAAGAGGGGGGGACGAGCATCCGCCTCGGCGCCTTCGTCGGGCGCTCGTCGACCGACGGTACCGTTCGCGGCGGCGCGCTCGGCTGGAACGACCTGACCGTCGGTCAGATCGACGTCAGGGCGACGAGCCTTGCCGGCTATGCGACGCTCGTGGGGACAAGCGGCTGGTATGTCGATGCCGTCGTCATGCACAGCTGGTTCGACGGCGAGAGTTCGGCGAGTTCGGGCGAGGCGATCGACATCGACGGCAACGGCTGGACCGCCTCGCTCGAGGCCGGCTATCCGCTCGCCCTGTCGAGCCGCTGGACACTCGAACCGCAAGCGCAGATCCTGTGGCAACAGGTCAGGCTCGACGACCGCGCCGACGCGTTTTCGACGATCGATTTCGCTACCGGCGATGTGCTCACCGGACGCGCGGGGCTACGGCTGCAGGGCAAATATGGCGGCTTCCAGCCCTATCTCCACGCCAGCCTGTGGCACGGCTTTTCGGGCGATCAGTCGACGCGCTTCGGCACCGACCCGATCAGCACCGATCTCGGCCGGACCGAGGCCGAGGTCGGCGCCGGACTGATCGCGCGCTTCGGCGAGAGCGTCGCGGTACATGTGAAGGGCGACTATGCGTTCGACGCCGACGGGCCGCGCAGCCGGCGCTATGGCGGCACGGTCGGCGTCACGATCCGCTGGTAGGCCTCAGGCGGGGAGCAGCGCCTTCAGCGGCGTTTCGGTGTCGGCGAGCTGCTCCGCCGTCGCGGCGAGCCCGGCGGTGACGATCATGCGGCCCTGGACATAGTCCCTGGTCGCATTGACGCAGTCGAGCGCGATCACGCGGCCCGCCTTGAGGTAGACGACCGAGAAGCTGCGCGTCGCGGGGTCGCCGCGCAGCACCGCCTGATCGTGCCCGGTCGACAGCCCCGCGGTCTGGAGCTTGAGGTCATACTGGTTCGACCAGAACCACGGGATCGCATGATAGGGCGCCTCGTCGCCGACGATGCCCTTCGCCACGACGTTCGCCTGATCATTGGCATTCTGCACCGATTCGAGCCGGATTTCGGCGCCTTCGGCAAAATCGTTCACATGCGCCGCGCAGTCGCCGATCGCATAGATGTCAGGCAGGCTCGTCTTGCAGAGGCGGTCGACGCGCACGCCGTTGGCGCAATCGGCGCCAGCGGCGACCAGCGGTTCGATCGCGGGCACGATGCCGATCCCGACGATGACGAGGTCGGCGGGGATGACTTCGCCGTCGGACAGGCGCACGCCGGTGGCATGGTCCGCTCCCTCGATCGCGTCGACGCACACGCCGAGCCGGAGATCGACGCCATGGTCGCGATGCTCCTTTTCATAGAAGCGCGACAGCTCCTCGCCGGCGACGCGCGCGAGCACCCTGTCGAGCGCCTCGAGCAGCACGACCTTCTTGCCCGCCTTGTTGAGCACCGCGGCCGCCTCGAGCCCGATATAGCCTCCGCCGATCACCACGATCTGCTTCGCGGTTTCGGACGCGGCTTTCATCGCGTCGGCATCGGCGCGCGTGCGCACACCCTGCACGCCGGGCAGATCGCCGCCGGGGATCGGCAACATCCGGGGATGTCCGCCGGTCGCCCATACCAGCTTGCCATAGCCGATCGTCTCGCCGCTGTCGGTGGTTATGTTATGCGCCGCCGGGTCCACCGAAACGACGCGCTTGCCGAGCAGCATCGTCACCTCGCGCTCGTCCCAATATCTGGCGGGGCGGAGCTGGATGCGTTCGAATTCCTTCTCGCCGGCGAAATATTCCTTCGACAGCGGCGGGCGTTCATAGGGAAGTTCGGGCTCTTCGCCGACGATCGCGATTGTGCCTTCGAACTTCTGCGTGCGCAGCATCACCGCCACCTGCGCACCGCCATGCCCCGCGCCCACGATCACCACGTCGAACTGCATTGCCTTCGTCTCCTCTCGCCTCCCGCAGCGCGCCCCTCGCACGGGGTTCCTGGAGAGGCAAGCAGGTGCTTCGTTGCCGGGATGAAAGAAAAGCTGCGGATCAGGAAAGACCGGCGAGCCATTCGGCGATCATCGCGCGCCCCGCGGCAACGGCCGACGCGCCAAGACGGCGGTGCAGAGCGCGCATGCCTTCGACGCTGCCGCCCGTTTCGGCCAGCGCGTCGGGCCATTGGCGCAGCCATTCGTCGAAGCGCGGGTCGAGCCCCATTTCGCCGTGAAATTGCAGGGCAAGGATATTGTCGCCGCGACGAAAGGCCTGATGGCGATAGGCGGTAGTGGATGCCAGCAATTCGACATCGTCCGGCAGGTCGAAGGTATCGCCGTGCCAGTGCAACACAGGCACCCCGGCGAGGTGGCGCAACGGCGACGACCGGTCGACGAAATCGAGCGGGTGAAAGCCGACCTCTTTCGCCGGCCCCCGATAGACGCGCGCACCCATCGCCGCCGCCATCATCTGCGCGCCGAAACAGACCCCCAGCGTCGGCCGCCCCTCGTCGATCCGGCGTGCGAGCCGCCGCATCTGGCAGGCGATCCATGGATGCTCGTCCTGCTCATAGACCCCCATCGGCCCGCCCATCATGATGAGCAGGTCGGGCTCGACGAGGTCGACCGCGCCAAAACCGGCGTCGCCGACATCGACACGATCGAGCTCGTAGCCGGCCGCCTCGATCGGCGCGCGATATCCCGCAATCCCTTCGTGGGGGACATGGCGGATGATGAGGCCTTTCTTTCGGGTCGTCGGGCTGGTCATTTCGGGCGATGAATCGAGTGGTTGCCGCGCTGTTTCGAACAACCCCTGTCTAGCCAGACAACGGCCTCTCTGTCACTCTACCAAAGCAGTAGAGATACTGTTGCGGCCCGTAGCTGAGCTTGGCTCCGTTCGCTGCGGGCCGCCTCACTCCGCGGCCACCAGTTCGGCAGGCGGCTCTTCGAGTACCGAAGCCGTAACCGCGACCACCTCGCCAAGCTTTGCCGCGATGGTCGTGGCCTGACCGGTCGCCAGCCCCGCAACCGTCACCTCGATCCGCATATGCGTCGACAGGACCTGCATCGTCATCGCGTCGGGCACGATCGCGCGCTGCGCGAAATAATTGGCGACGCGCGGCAGCGATTGCGGATCGAGGATCGCATCGACACAGAAGCGATGCATCAGGCGGCCTCGCGCTGCGCGCCGGCGATGACCTCCTCGGCCATCTCGTCGGCGACGAGCGCGGGCGAGCGCCCTTCACGCGCCGCACGTTCGAGCAGCGCGCCGACGCGCGGCGCGATTTCGGCGACGCGCGCCTCGACATCGCGCTCGTCCTCGCCCAGATATTCGGCCGAGACGTTGATGATGCCGCCGGCATTGACGACATAATCGGGCGCATAGGTGATGCCGCGATCGAGCAGCAGCGCCGCGACGTCGGGCGTCGCAAGCTGATTGTTCGCGGCGCCGCACACGAGCTTTGCCTTCAGCCCCGCGACCGTGTCACGGTCGAGCGCGCCGCCGAGCGCGCACGGCGCGAAGATGTCGGCTTCCACCGAGGCGATTTCGGAGACGTCAACGACTTCAGCGCCGTGTACCGCCTTCAGCCTGTCGCGGCGCGCCGGATTGACGTCGGCGATGACCAGCCGCACCCCCGCGTCGGCAAGCCGGCGGCAGAGATCGGCGCCGACGTTACCAGTGCCCTGCACCGCCACCGTCAGCCCCGCAAGGTCGCGTCCCAGTGCAAGATCCGCGGCGACCCGCATCGATTCGAACACGCCTTTCGCGGTCCATGGCGACGGGTCGCCACCCGCGCGCCCCGCCGCGGCGGGTAGCCCTGCGACGTGGCGCGAAACCGCGGCCACCTCCTGCATGTCCTCGACCGACGTACCCACATCCTCGGCAGTCACATACATACCGCCGAGCCCCTCGACCGCACGGCCGAACGCGCGAAACAGCGCGACACGATCGAACGCGCCCTCGGGCCTGCGCAGCACCGCCTTGGCCCCGCCGAGCGGCAGGCCGGCGAGCGCATTCTTGTAGCTCATGCCTTCGGCAAGCCGGACAGCATCGCCGAGCGCGTGCTTCATGTCGGGATAGGACCACAGGCGACACCCCCCGGCCCCGGGACCGAGCGCGGTCGAGTGAATCGCAATGAAACCGTCGAGCCCCGCTTCAAGGTCATAAAGGCGCACGCATTCGAGCGGCGGAGCCAGACGGGCAAGACGGACAACCATGACAACACTCCCTTCGATGAAGCAGCGCTTGTCGCATTTTCGTCCGGGGCGATCTTGCTCGCTTATCGGCCGCTCCAGCCAATTTTCGGATATTATGATCCGCTATTACCTGATATGGGAAATAGATGACCGATCTTGATCCATTCGAGATAAGGATTCTCCGCGAATTGCAGCGCGACGCGAATCAGACGACGGCGGAGATCGCCGAGCGCGTGGGGCTATCGGTCTCGCCGTGCTGGCGCCGGATCGACCGGCTCGAACGCGACGGGTTCATCAGGAAACGCGTCGCGATCATCGACCGGCGCAAGGTCGGGCTCAACGCGCATGTCTTTGCACAGGTGAAGCTCAACGCCCATGGCCGCGCCAATCTCGACGAATTCAGCGCCGCGATCCGCGGCTTTCCGGAGGTACTCGACGCCTATGTCCTGATGGGAACGACCGATTTCATGCTTCGCGTCGTAGCAAGGGATATCGACGCCTATGAACGCTTCTTCTTCGACCAGCTGAGCAAATTGCCCGGCGTGCAGGAAATCAACTCGACCGTCGCGCTGTCTGAAATCAAGGCAACGACCGAACTGCCGCTGGGTCAGGATTGAGCTGCCGCCCCCGCCGCCGCGCGGCGCCAGCTTGTCGCGGTCAGAATCGGGAGATCGCGCGCCTCAGGGAGCGCCCTCCCCCAGTATATAGTCGGCCACGCTGTAGGAGTGGCTCGCCTAATAGGCGTTCCTGCCGCGATTCATGTGGGTGAGGTTGAATCGCCGGACGGCGCGCAGCGCACGCGGGACGGTTAGAAAGTCGCGGATCGAGGCAGTTCCTCGTATCCGGATAACGAAGAGGTCGGAGCCGCCCGAAAACGAATAGTCCAGATCCCCGGGAGCCCGCACGCTCCGCTCGAGAAACGCCTCGTCGATCGCGTCCCGCGCAAGCGACCCGTCGGTCGTGAAATCCGACAGGTGAACGATGGCCCGCGCACGCAGATCGTCGCCGTCGGCGTAGAGTGTGAACAGTTCCATCCAGCTCGCATTGACGCGGACCAAAGGCTTGTCGGACGTCGATGGCAGGCAGGAGACCGACCAGTAATAGCGCTCGGTCGCACGCGGTACGGGGATGCAGGTCCGGCCGTACAGCTCAAGAATCGCGAACAGCGCGTGCGCCTGCGGCCGGCGCAGCAGCTTCTGGAAGCGCGGCGCATATCTTATCCGCTGCTCGATCGAATCCTGCCGCTCCCCTGCATCGGGCAATTCCGCGCCTCCTTCCAGCCACGCGTGCTGTTCGTCGCGATCCAGAAATTGACGCAGCCCCTTGGCGGCCTGATCCGGCTTCCTGTTCATGCCACGACAATGCGGAACATGCGTCCGATCATCAATAGCTTCCGCAATTCCCGAACCGTTGCCGAAGCTGGCCTGACCACGCCTGCTTATCACCGGCTATCGGCGACGGCGGCACTCAGCGGACGGGCGGCGCCAGATAGACCGACCGGTCGAGTTCGCCTTCCCACCGCGCGACCGTCGTCGCGACCGTGAGGTTCGCGCTGGCGCTGGGGACGGTGCGCGTCATGTCGAGCAGGCGGTCGAACGGCAGGACGAAGCCGACGATCAGCGCGGTCTGTTCGGGGGCGATCCCCACCGCCGAAAGCACCGCGGCGAGCATGAAGAGCGACGCCGATGGGACCGGCGCGGTGCCGAATGCGGCAAGCGCGCCCGTCAACAGGACGATCGCGAGAACCCCGGCGTCGATCGGCACACCGAACGCCTGCAGGCTGAAAATGCTGAGCAGGCCGACATACATGGCGGTGCCGTCCTTGCCGATGCTGGCGCCGAGCGGCAGCACGGTCGAATAGACGCCGGGCGACACGCCCAGATTCTTGCCCGCAACGGTCATCGCGACGGGCAATGTCGCCGACGAGGAGGCGGTCGAGAAGGCAACGACGAGCGCGTCGATGATGCCGCGGAAAAAAGGGATCACCGGAAGCCGGGCGAGGAATCGCAGGATCAGGCTGTGGACGAGGACGATCTGGATCAGCGACCCCGCGACGACCGCGAGCGCCAGCCAGCCGATATTGACGAAGACCGCGCCGCCATTGGCAGCGACCGCATTGGCGATCAGCGCGAAGACACCGATCGGCGTCGCTTCCATCACCAGCCCGACGATCCTGAGCAATACCGCCGACAGCGATTGCAGCAGTCCGGCAAAGGACTTGCCCGGCTCGCCCGCGAGCACGGTGCCGACGCCGGCGAGGATCGCGACGAAGATCAGCGCGAGCATGTCGCCCTTCGCCAGCGCCTCTACGATGTTGAGCGGGATGATGCCGACAAGCTGGTCGTGGAGCGGCACCGGATCGCCGAGCGCCTTCGGCACCGCGGCGCCGACGGGGACGCCCACTCCGGGCTTGATGAGCATTGCGACTGCCATGCCGACCGACACCGCGATGGCCGTGGTCAGCGCGAACAGGCCGACCGTCCGCCCGCCGAGCGGCCCGAGGCGTTTGGGGTCTGCGAGCGACGTGATGCCTGCCGCGATCGTGACCAGCACGATCGGCGCGACGAGCATCCGGATCGCGCGGACGAACAGGTCGCCGAGAACGGCGACCTTCGGCGCGGCTTCGGGCCATATCAACGCAAGCGCCAGCCCCGCGACCAGCCCGCCAAGCACGCGTTTCCAGAGCGGAATGGCAAACCATTTACGCAGCATGGCGAAAGCCTCTCTGCGGTGAAGTCATCTGCGTGAAAACCTGCCCTCTCATCATCGCCGGCAAGCCTAGGCGAGCTGCAGCCCCTTCCCGCATATCGATTGAGCGCTCTCCCATAACCCCATGCTATATATCGTCGATGACCTGCGCCACGACCTTCAGGAAATCGGTCGCCAGCGCCGTCGGCGGCCGGTTGTGCAGGTACATCGCATAAAGATCGAAGGTGACGGGCGGCGTCAGCGGGCGGATCGCGAGCCCCGGCGCAAGCGCCGCCTGCGCGGTAAAGCTGTCGACCACGGTAAGGCCGACGCCCGCGCGCACCAACGCGGTCGCGATATAGAAGGTCCGCGCCGACATCGCATGGTCGAACTCGAGCCCCAGCCGGCGCTGCTCCTCGATGAACATCTGGCCGATCGGGCCGCTCGCGGCGACGCTGATGAAATGATGCTCGCGCAGATCCGCGAGCGCGAGCCGCGGCGGCGCGTCGGGAATGTCGGCCTCGCGATACAGGACGACGAGCTCGCCCTCGCCCAGCCAGCGGCTGCCGATCGGTGCATTCTGCGGCACCTCGACCGCGATCGCGACATCGGTTTCGCGCTCGTGCAGCTTGCGGACGAGGTCGTCGTGATGGACGGTTTGCAGGTCGAAATTCACGCTGGGGTGATCGCGCAGGAAGCGCGCCACCGCCTCGGGCAAGACCCCCAGCGCGAGCGATGGCAGCGCCGAGATGCGGAGCATCATCCCTGACCCGCGCCGCAGGTTGCGCGCGCCTTCGCGAAGCGCGTGGACACGATCCTGAATTTCGCTGACCTCTGCGAACAATGCGTGCGCGTCGTCGGTCGCGACGAGGCGGCCGTTCGCGCGTTCGAACAGCGGAAAGCCCAGGATCGATTCGGCATGGCGCAGCGTCTTCGACACCGAAGGCTGCGAAATATTGAGCGCACGCGCGGCCGCGCTGACCGACCCATTGGTATAGACGGCGTAGAATATCTCGATGTGGCGCAGGTTCATGCCGGCCATCGTGACCGGCACGCCGCCGCGCGGCAAGTCAATTTGCGTCGCACGGCACGCGACGGGTCGCCGCGTCGCGATATCCGGCCGAGACCGTGTCCGGCTTCCCCCTGATTCCTGCGCTGGCTATTTGCAGCCCGTTCCGCTCGCTTTGCGCGGCAGCGGGTGCCCGCCCGCCAGCCCCGTTGCCGTACCATTTTCGATGGCAACCGATCCGTTGACGACTACGAAGCGCATGCCCGTCGAGAAGAGCGCAGGGCGGGCATAATCGGCCCGCGGCGCAAACGCCGCAGGATCGAATGCAATCACGTCGGCGAAGGCGCCGGCCTTGAGCTCGCCACGCCCTTCGAGATTGAACATCCGCGCGGTTGCGAAGCTGCTCTGCCTGATGAAGGTCTGGAGGTCGAGGACGCCCTTTTCCCGGACATAGGTCGCGTATTTTCGTGCGTAGGATGCGTAATAGCGCGGATGCCCCTGCGAAGCGTCCGAGCTGGTCACCACCCAGGAACGCTTCATGAAGGCGGCGATATCGGCTTCATCCTGGTTGAAGGAGGCAACGCCCGCCTCACGCTGCTTCAGGATCAGGATCGCCGCGTCGACCGGATCGATGCCGCGATCCTTTGCGACCTGTTCGAGCGTCTTGCCCTCGAACGCGGCGGGACCCGACGTGATGAGCAGCGATGCAGAGCCGCCGCGGCGGCGAAGATTTTCCACGATCTCGGGCCGCATTCTTGCCATGGCGGCGCTGTCGTCAAAGCGTTTGAGCATCGCCGCGCGGCCGCCATCCTGCGCCCAGCGCGGCAGCAGCGCCGCCGACAGCCCCGTCCCCGACGCCGACCAGGGATATTGGTCGGCGTGGACGATCTGGCCCGCCTTCTGTGCAGCCTCGATCTGCGCGATGATCGCCGGCGCCTGCCCGTGGACGTCGACACCGAGCGCCTTGATATGCGCGATATGGACGGGGATCGCAGCGTCGCGCCCGACCGACAGCGCCTCCTCGACCGCGCCCTTCAGCCCGATGGTGTAGGAGGATTCGTCGCGAATATGACTGTCGTAGACGCCGCCCCGCGCCGCGGCGACCTTCGCCAGCGCCACGACTTCATCGCGCTTCGCGAAACTTTGCGGCGCGTAGAAAAGGCCTGTCGAGAGGCCGAGCGCACCGTCGCACATCGCCCTGTCGACCAGCGCGCTCATCTGCGCGAATTCGGCCGGTGTCGGCGCGCGATCAGCGTCGCCGATCACTTTTGCCCGCACCGCGCCAAAGCCGACATAGGCGGCAAAATTGATGCCATAGTCGCGCGACGACTGGTCAAGCCCCGCCTCGTCCTCGCCGTCCGCACCGGCATCGGCGATACCGAAGGCGCGCGCGATATCGGGATTGCCGCCGCCATCCACCCCGATAAACGCCGTGGTCACGCCCTGTGTCAGGAACGGCAGGACAAGCCGCGTTGCCGGATCCTTCGCCGCAAGCGCGTCATTCACGTGCGCGTGCGGATCGATGAAGCCGGGCGTGACGATCAGGCCGGTCGCATCGATCGTCTTGGTCGCGCCGGCGGGCGCTTTCGGTCCAACATAGACGATCCGGTCACCGCGGATCGCAATATCGCCGCGGAACGGCGCCGCATCGCCGGTGTAGATCGTCCCGCCGCGGATCACGAGGTCGGCGCTGCCCTGCCGTTCGGCCGACCCTTGCGATGCCGCGAGACTTGTCGCAGTCAGAAGCGCGATCGTTGCTGTCGTGAACTTGATATACCGGATCATTGCGACACCCCGTTTTTCGTTATTTTGCAAAGACGCTAGACCGTTCCCCAAAAGCCTGCAGCGGGCGGGGTCAAGACGCCGCGCATACCCTTGACCCCGCCTTCGCGGTCTGCGGACAGCCAGAGCGGCCCGTCAAGATCCACGAAAGCCGATCGCGCCGCCACGACCAGCGCCGGTGCGATCGACAGGGAGGAGGAGATCATGCAGCCCGTCATCACGCCGAGGCCTGCAGCCGCGGCGGCATCGGCGAGCGCAAGCGCGCCGGTCAGGCCGCCCGTCTTGTCGAGCTTGATATTGATGACCTGATATTTGCCCGCGAGCGCCGCCACATCCCCTGCGACATGCGCCGATTCATCGGCAGCGATCGGGATGAGCGATCCGAAGCCTTCAAGGGCCTCATCCTCGCCTACGGGAAGCGGCTGCTCGAGCAGGTCGATGCGCAGTTCGGCAAGCAGCGGTTGCAACCGCTCGACCTCGGCGATCGTCCAGCTCTCGTTGGGGTCGACGATGATCCGCGGGTTCGGCGCTGCATCGCGCACGACACGAATTTGCGCTTCGGGATCGGTGCGATCGACCTTGAT
Organism: Sphingopyxis sp.; assembly: GCA_017745175.1. GTDB lineage: Bacteria > Pseudomonadota > Alphaproteobacteria > Sphingomonadales > Sphingomonadaceae > Sphingopyxis. Next base: position 23,896 of record JAGHZY010000040.1, read on the forward strand.
CTTGATCAGCGGCACATCGGCGAGAGCATGTGCTGCTGCCGCCATCGCCGGCAGCGCGTCGAGGCTCACGGTCATCGCGGTGGGGGTGGGAGCGATATCGGGCTGGCCGAGACGGTCGGTGACGCTGCATCCCGACAATTTCGTTTCGAGATCCCACAGGGCGCAATCGACGGCGTTACGCGCCGCCCCCGCGTGCATGAGCGCGAGCAGATCGTCGCGCGTCGCGCCGTCGACAATCGCGCCGCGCGCATTCGCGATGTCATCGAGCGTGCCGGCGATGCTTTCGCCATAACGGGGATAGGGCACCGCTTCGCCGCGCCCGGTAGCACCGTTCGCCATGATCTCGACGGTGACCACCTCGGCCACCGTTTTCACGCCGCGCGAGATGCGGAAGGGCTGCGCTAGCGGGAAAGCGTCGCTTCGCGCGACGAGGGTTCGAAGCATGTATTGATCCTGTCGATGATGGGGTCCACGCCGTGGGCGAAGGGATCGGTGCACGGCAGTCCGAGCAGATCGGACGTTTCGGCGCACAGCCGTACGGCCGCTTCGGGCGAAAGCTTCGAGGTGTTGAGCGCGACGCCCACCGCCTGCACATGCGGGCTGGTCAGCCGTGCGACCTGCAGATTGGCCTCCAGCGTCTCCCTGAGTCCCGGCATCGGATAATGCGGCAGGCCGCGCATGTGCGGGCGCACCGGATCGTGGCACAGAAGCAGCGCGTCGGGTTGCGCGCCGTGCAGCAGGCCGGTCGAGACGCCCGCAAAGGAGGGATGGAAAAGCGAACCCTGCCCTTCGATCAGGTCCCAGCCATCATCATCGCGCGCAGGCGAAACCTGTTCGATCGCGCCCGAAATGAAATCGGCGATCACCGCGTCGAGCGGCACGCCGCTGCCCGCGATCAGGATGCCGGTCTGGCCGGTCGCCCGGAAATCGGCCTTCATACCGCGCGCGCGCATGCCATTTTCGAGGCACAGAGTCGCGTACATCTTGCCCACCGAACAATCGGTGCCGACGGTCAGCAGCCGCTTGCCCGCACGGGGCTTTCCGTTGCCGATCGGGATATCCGGACGCGGATCGCGCACGTCGTGCAGCCGGCGGCCGTGGCGCGCCGCCGCCTCGACGAGCGCGGGTTCGTCGCGCAGCCGGTTGTGCAGACCCGACGCAACATCGAGCCCGGCTTCGATCGCCGCCAACGCATCGCGCACCAGATCGTCGCCCATTTGCCCGCCCGGATTGGCAATTCCGAGGACGAGCGTCCTCGCTCCCGCCGCCACGGCTTCGGCAAAGCCCATGCGCGGCAGGTCGAGCGTCAGTTTGCAATCATCGTGGCGGAACTCGCCGACGCATTCGCCGGGGCGAAACACCGCCAGACCGCGCGACGTCTTGATGCCGGCTTCGTCGTTCACATGGCCAAGGTAGAGGAGATAGGGGCTGGCGATCATGAAATGCCTCTCAGGTGGTGGATCGGCGCCATCATGGGTGAAATTGCCGATCGATGCGCCTTCAAAGACGAGGCGGGTCCATAACTGACGGTTATACAGGATCGCCTCATGCCTTCGCCGAACTTGACGGGCCGCCCCGGCTCGCGGAGGATCGCACGCCTGAGATGGCATGAGCGGGAACGGGGCACGGGGGTCGATGAAAGGTCTATTTCGCCGCGGATGCGCGGCGCCGGGGGGGGCAACCGCCGACGCACGGCAAAATACCGATCGCGCGCGAGGCCGGCGCTTGACCACATCGGCAATCGAAGCGAACGCAGCAGTCGCGGCGCTTGGCCCCGATACGCCGGCGGTCACGCACGGCACGCGCGCCAAGCCGTCGGCGCGGCGCCTGCTCGGCCTCTATCTGCTGCTCGGTTTTTCGGCCGGGCTGCCCTTCTACATGTTCAACGCGGTGCTCACACTGCGCCTCGCCCGGCACGGGGTCGACATCGTCATCATCGGCTTTTTTGCATGGATCGCGCTGCTGCCGACCTTCAAATTCGCCTGGGCGCCGCTGATCGAGCGTTACGATATTCCCGGTTTCGCGCGCTTCTGGGGACGGCGACGCGGATGGATCATGTTGTCGCAACTCGGCATTTTCCTGTCGATGGTCGCGATGGCGTTCACGTCGAGCGACAAGAGTCTGCCGCTGACGGCGCTGTTCGCGATCCTGCTCGCATTCTGGACGACGACGCTCGAGGTCGCGGCCGACGGCTGGCGTATCGAACTGGCGCCGACGCAGACCGAGCAGGCGCCGATCGTCGCCGCGAACCTCTGGGGCTATCGCAGCGCAATGGTCGCCGCCGGCAGCGGCGCCATTCTTGTCGCGGCCTGGGCCGACTGGACATGGGCCTATCTGGTCATTGCGCTCGCCGCCTTCCTGCCCTTTCCGGTCCTCGCGGCGATGCGACCCGAGCAGGAGGGCGCCCGGGGCCGCACGCGAGCGCTGCTCGCGGGCACGCTGGCGAGCCTGTTTATCCTGTTCACGGCCACGCTCGTCACCGTGGCGCTTGGCTGGATGCTGCTGTCGGCGGCACAGGGCGCGGGCCTGTCGGCAAAGACCAATGTCACGCCCGTCGTCCTCGCGATCGCGCTCCTCCCCTTCGTCGCGCTGGCGTTTGCCCTGCCCCGCATCAACCGCCTGCCCGCTGGCGCGGCAGCGACCATGCCGGGCTTTGTCGCACCCTATGTCGAGCTGTTCTGGCGCTACGGCTATACCGTGCTCGCTGTGCTCGCCTTCGTCTCGCTCTACCGGATGGGCGACGTGCTCGCGCTGACGCTGTCGCATCCGTTGTGGAACGAGGCGGGCTATAGCCTCCGGCAAATCGGCGTCGCCGATGGCGTCGTCGCGCTCTCGGCGAGCATGGCGGGGGTCGCGCTTGGCGGCTTCTTGTCGACGCGGCTACCGCTCGGCTGGACGCTCGGCATCGGCGCGGTCACAGCCGCAGCGGGCAACTGGATCTATGTCTGGCTATGGCATGCCGCCCCGTCGGCATTCGTCCTCTATACCTCGGTCGCTGTCGACCAGTTCGGCAACGGGTTCGCGGGCGCGGTCTTCGTCGTCTATCTCTCGATGCTCGTGAGCCCGACCTATCCGGGGGCGCAATATGCGCTGCTCTCGGGCTTCGCATTCCTGCTGCCGCGCCTGCTCGCGGGCGCGTCGGGGTCGATGCAGACGCAGATCGGCTACGACGGCTTCTTTCTGCTGTCCGGCGCGCTGAGCTTCGCCGCGATCTTCCTGCTCCCCGTCATCGTCTGCGTGAAGGGTCGCGTGGCATGACGATCGAGGCTGTTTGCGAAGCCGCTTTTTCCCCCGCGCGCGAAGCGGTCGAGCGCGGACGCATTCCCGGCGCCGCGCTCGGAGTGATCGGTGCAGACGGCCGGAGCGCGGTGCGCTTCGCCGGCATGGCCGCGCTCGTTCCCGAACGCGAAGCGCTCACGCGCGAGCACTGGTTCGATCTCGCGTCGCTCAGCAAGGTCATTGCAACGACCGTAATGATCCTGAGGCTCGCCGGGCAGGGACGGCTCGACCTCGACCGGCCGCTGACCGACGCGATCCCCGATCTGCGTCAATATGATGTGGCGGGCGCCGCCGAACGCAAGCTGACCTTCCGCGACTGCCTGATGCACCGCAGCTTCCTGCCCGCGGTCGAGCCCGTCTACACCTATGGCAACGATCCCGCACGGCTGCGTGCGTTCGTCCTGCAGCGCGAATGGCGGCACGGCCCGCCCGTCTATTCGGACATCAACTTCATCCTGCTCGGAATCGCGGTCGAGCGCCTGACCGGCGCCCCGCTCTCCGATTGGCCGCTCGGTGAGGGGCTCAGTTTCGGCCCGCCGCCCGGCCCGGCGGTCGCGACCGAGAATTGCAGCTGGCGCGGGCGCGTCATGAAGGGCGAGGTCCATGACGAGAACGCCTTCGCGCTCGGCGGCGCGCCGGGCCATGCGGGCCTGTTCGGCACCATCGATGGCGTATTGGGTTTTGCTCACGCGATGCTCGATGGTTCGATGCTGTCGCCCATGATGATGACCGAAGTGCGGACCGCGAACGAACGCCATCGCACCTGCGGCTGGGAACGCGCCTTTGCCGGATGGCACGGCGGAGATGCCTGCTCGGCCGACACCATCGGGCATACGGGCTTCACCGGCACCGGTCTCTGGATCGATTTCGAGCGCGGCCTTGCCTGGACGCTGCTCACCAACCGGGTCCATCCGACCCGCCACGCCGACAGCGGCATCACGACCCTGCGCCCCGCCGTGGGCGACGGGGTCATCGCAGCCTGGGACGAACGGACTTGATATGACGACATCGATTGGACGCCTCGCTCTTGCCTCCGCGCTCACCCTGTCGCTTTCGCTTACGCCGGCCGGTGCACAGGCGCGCCCGGCGCCCGGTACTTTGCAGGCGACGGTCGAACAGAAGCTGGCCGAAGGACCGGCAGGCTCGCGTTTCGGCTTGCTGGTCACGACGCTCGACGGCGACGTGCTGGTGTCGATCGCCCCCGACCAGCGCTTCATCCCCGCTTCGAACACCAAGATGTTCACGACCGCCATCGCCTATGCCGAATTGCCCTTGCTCCAGCGAACCGCGAAAGGTACCGGCGTGCGGCTCGAACCGGGCGCCGACGGGGTCGCCGACGTCATCCTCCATGGGCGCGGCGACGCGCTGTTGTCGAGCGCCGACGATTGCAGGACCGACTGCCTGCAAACGCTCGCCGACGCGGTCGCGGCGAAGACGCGCCATATCCGCAACATCGTCGGTGACGACAGCTGGTTCCCCGACGAGCGCTGGAGCCCCGGGATGAGCTGGAACAATATCGCGTCGCGCTATGGCACCGGCGTGTCGGCACTGACGCTCGACGACAATGAGCTGGTGGTGAAGCTGACGCCCGGAAAGGTCGGCGCCGTACCCGCCGTGCGGACGTCCGGTTACCATGCCATCGAAAACCGGGTCGTGACCGTCGCGGGCAAGGAAGAGGCAATCGAAGCCGACCGGATGCCGAACAGCCGTGTCCTTCGCCTGACCGGCACCGTCGGCGCGGAGGTCGCGCCGATGACGCTGCGCTATGGCATCGACGATCCCGCGCATTATGCGGCGTGGCGCCTCGGCGAAATGCTGCGCGCGCGCGGAGTACGGGTCGACGGCACTATCGAGGTCCGCCACCGCCCGCTGGCCGCCGCCGACGATCCCGAAAAGCGCAAGGATGCACCCGTCAGCCTGCCCGCCGACCCCCCGATGCTCGCCGAACTGCCCGCGCCGTCGCTCGCCGAAAATATGGTGCGGATCAACAAGGAGAGCCAGAATCTCCACACCGAGCTGATGCTGCGGCGCGTATCACGGCAGGCGGGCAGCGGCTCGATCGCCGACGGACAGGCGGTGATGCACAAGGTGATGAGCGCGGCGGGGTTGCCCGCGGCCGGCTATCACTTCGCCGACGGGTCGGGCATGTCGAGCTACAACCGCATCAGCCCCCGCGCCGCAGTCGCGCTGCTCGGCTGGATCGCACGCCAGCCGTGGAGCGCAGATTGGCGGGCGACGCTGCCGGTCGCCGGGCGCGACGGCACGCTGCAGAGCCGCTTCAAGGGCACGATCCTCGAGGGCAAGCTCTTCGCCAAGACCGGATCGCTCAACGCGTCGCGTGCGCTGTCCGGCTATCTCGTAACGCGCAACGGCAAGACGCTCATCTTTTCGGCGCTGGCGAACGACATGCCCGAGGACACCGACAGCGAGGCGACCGCCGCGGTCGATCGCGCGCTCGTCGCTATCGCCGAGGCGCTCTAGCACCGGGCGCGATGAGCAAACGCGCCACCGCGTGCTGCTCGACCGCTGCCTCGCTGAACCACAGCGGCTGCATCTCGCCCGCGACCCATTTGGGATAAAAGTCGCGATAGCGCGGCGATCGGGGATCGGCGGACTGGCCGGGGAGCAGCAGGAAACGGCTGTTATCCCACGCGCCGACGTCGGCGACGAACAGATAGCTCGCACCATGCGAGACATCGAAACCGCGCCGGGCGTTGAAACCGCGCGCCATCGGCGTGTTCCAGTCGCCTCCCGACCGGGCACCCTCGATTTTCGGAAAGGCGGCCGCGATCGCGGGATTCGACGCCATCGGATGCGCGATCGTGACGCGGTGCAGGTCTCCCCACCGCCAACCCGCCGGGTCGGCCCCGCCGAGTTCGACCGCCCTTTTCCAGCCCGCCGCCAGCGCGCCGTCGATCAGCGCGTCGCGCGCTGCGGCGGGATCGTCGCCCAGTCGCTTGTCGGGCGCCGCGAGAAGCCGCAGCATTTCGGACAGGTTGACCGAAGGGATCAGGTCGCGCGCCGCCGCGGGCACGATCCGGTCGTAAACGGCGGCCGACAGCGCCGGCATCACCATTTCGTACAGCAGCGCGGCGGCGCTGTCGGCCTCGATCCCGCAATCCCAGCGTCGAAGCAGCGCAGCGGCGCTCGCGGCTCCGGCCGACGGCACGGCGGGGAGCAGCTTGAGCAGCGCGCGCGCCGGTAGCGACCGGACGTCGTGCTGGAGCGCGATGCTGTCCTCGATCCGGTGCTTCGGCTGCGCGCGCAGCACTTCGGCGCACCGGTCGTAACGAAACGGGTCGCTCCAGCTGAAGCTGATGATCCGCTCGCGATACGGATAGCCGGCCGGCAGGTTCATCTGGTTCGCCGAAGCAAACCAGCCTTCGGGCGGATTATAGACGTGCGGCATATCCTCGACCGGCAATATGCCCGCCCAGTCGAAATCGCCGTCGCCCGGCGCGGGGAACAGACCATCGTGTTTCGGCCGGCGCGGGGCGAAGCCGATCGTCTGCCAACCGGTGTTGCCGTCGATATCGGCATAATGGAAATTGGTCGGCGATACATGGAGCTTGAACGCCTTGCGCAGCGAAGCCCAGTCTTTCGACAGGTTGATCGCGATCATCGCGAAACGCTGGTTGGCACCCGGAAGCATGCTGACCGTCGCGAACGCAATCGCGCGATTGCGCGCGGCGTCGTCGGACACGATCGGACGCCCGGATGCATAGCGCAGCGTCACACGTTCGGGCGGAGCACCCTTGATCGCGATCTCGTCCTCGAAGGTTTCGAACGCCTTCCACTCGCCCTTGTGCCAGTATCGGCCGGGATCGCCTTCGCGCGTGCGCAGGACGAACAGGTCGGTCTGGTCGATGTGGAAATTGGTGCGGCCGAAGGCGAAGCGCTCGGTGTGTCCCTGCATGATGCCGGGCAATCCCGGCGCGCCGGCGCCGATCACGTCGAGCCCCGGTGCCGACAGATGGCACATGTGGCGCGGGCTGGCCCTGCCGATGCCAAGGTGGGGGTCGTTGGCGAGAATCGGCCGCCCGGTCGCGCTGCGTGACGGCGCGACGGTCCAGGCATTGCTACCGAGCGCGAAGCGGTCCGCCCAGCGCTGCTCGGGGTCGAATCGCGCCTCCTGCACCGGATCGAAGTCGAGCGGCCGGTTGGCCGGATCGAGCACGCCAAGGTCGGCCTCGCTCACCGCCGCACAATCGAGTCCTTGGGGAACGGTGAAGGACCAGGCGGGGCGGAGCGGCATCATCAGCTGGTCGACGTCGAGCAGTCCGCGCGCCTGCAACTGCGCACGGCGTATCTCGTCGTCGGCGTCGCCCATGCCGATACCGCGGTCGCGGACGAGATCGCGCACGTCCCAGCGCAGCGGGCTGATCCCGAGGATGCCATATTCGAGCGGCAGCAGCGACGGATCGGCCGCGAGTTCGTCGATCCGCGCGTTCACCCCGGCGACATAGCCGCGCGCGCAGTCGAGCACGTCCGGTGGTATCGCCGCGAGCTCGGCATCGATATCGCCGCGATAGAGAAACAGCCGCGCGGCCTTGTCGGCGGCGACGAAGCGCAGCCCGAAGGCTTCGGCCATCCGCCCCATGTCGCGGCGATGCTCCATGTCGATCTGGAAGAGCCGGTCGCGCGCGACCAGATAGCCTTGGCCGAAGAAAGCGTCGTGCGGCGAAGCGGCGCGGACATGCGGTACGCCCAGCTCGTCCTCGACGACCTCGATCGGCGCGCGGGCGCCGGACAGCCTGATCGTGCGCGCCGCGCCCCTGATCCGGGGTTTTGCCATCAGGCTTCCCGGCATCGCGGCAAGCGCGACGGAAGCCAGCAGGAACGCACGGCGCTGGATCAACGGGTTTCCTCCGAAATGATTGAAGACGGGAGCGACCGACCCTATCGCACGGCGGCGGGGCGGAGCCATAACAAGCACGCCAAGCCCTATAACTGCAAGCTATCGGGCCCGGGCTCCGCTGCCTCGGACCGTTCATTCCATCGGGCTATATATCCATATATTCAGGTTATTAGCCTAGCTGTTGACCTGTCGCCACCACCCTGTAACCTCGCTGTCATGGAACCGGCTGTCCGCGCGCTTCGGGCGTAGCGATGGCCGGACCGGTACAACGCATATCACAAAAATAAAAAGGCGGGGCAAGGCATCCGCCGGACGTCAGGTGGGACAATAGGGCAAGCCAAGCCGGCGACAGGCCGGAACACGCCCCGGGCGGCGTGAGGCTCGGGCCCTGGGTATAAAAAGGGGACTGCTAACATGCGTGAAGTTGAACGAATTCGCCGACCACTGGGCCGTTTCGGCGCGGCCATGACCGCCCTCGCGCTGGTGCAGACGGCACCGGCGCTCGCGCAGGAGGAAACAGCTCCCGCCGACACCACCGAAGCGGCGCCAGGCGACCAGATCATCGTCACCGGCTCGCGCGTCGCGCGCGACGGCTTCCAGGCCCCGACCCCGCTGGTCGTGCTGACGCAACAGGATATCCAGAACACCTCGCCGACGAACAATATCGCCGATTTCGTCAACCAGCTGCCGCAGCTCGCGGGCTCGACCAGGCCGGCCAACTCGCGCCTCAACATCTCGAACGGTTCGGCGGGCATCAACGCGCTCAACATGCGCAACCTCGGTGAAAGCCGCGTGCTGGTCCTCCTCGATGGCCGCCGTTCGGTCGGTTCGACGATCTACGGCTGGGTCGACATCAACACGATCCCGCAAGCGCTGGTCGATCGCGTCGAGGTGGTTACCGGCGGTGCGTCGTCGGCCTATGGCTCGGACGCCGTCACCGGTGTGGTCAACTTCATTCTCAACAAGAAGATGGAAGGGCTGCGCATCTCGGGCGACATCGGCCTGACCGACAAGGGCGACGGGTTCAACTATTCGGGCAGCGTCGCGGGCGGGATGTCGTTCGCCGATGGCCGCGGCCACGCTATCTTCAACGCCGAGATCGCGCATCAGGACGGCATCTACGAAATCGATCCGAACGACCGGCCGTGGAACCACCGCGGCTATCTGGCTTTCCAGAATCCGGCCTATGTTGCGGGGAACGGCCTTCCGCAATTCATCACGGTGCGACGCAATGCCGGCCAGACGAACCAGGCGCCGGGCGGCTTCATCACGGGGTCGGCAGGCACCGTCGCGAACACATTGCGCGGCCTCTATTTCGGCAACAACGGCCAGGTCATTCCGTTCAACTACGGTTCTTTCAACTCGCCCGCGCTGGGCGGTGCCGCCGCGGTGACGCGTACCGTCGGCGGCGATTGGCGATTGAATGATTCGGGTCGCCGCATCGGCCTCAACCCGAAGGACGATCGCTGGGGCGCCTATGGT
>JAGHZY010000041.1 GCA_017745175.1 Sphingopyxis sp.
GCATACGCCGTGTCGTCTCCTGTTCGTCAAACGACCTATATCCCCGGCTTGATTCCGGTTCATCATAGATCGCCGATATTCGGGCAATAAGAAGAGCGCCGCGAAAGCGCGACGTTCCGATGGAGCGCCACTAAAGGGATTCGCGCCGAAATGCAAGCCCCAACGCGGCGAACCGCGGCGGCCGCGCCACAAACCCTGCCCCGTCCGCTCGCGGGATTGTGCCCGCCCTGCCCCTTGTGGCATAGGTAGCGGGACGAAACCAATCAACATCAAGGGACAGGCAATGGCGACCCAGCTCAAGCGCAACAGCAAATATAGCGAAGCCGAATGGACGGCGCGGCAGGAACTTGCCGCCTGCTATCGCATCTTCGCGATGATGGGCTGGGACGAGATGATCTTCAACCATATCACGGTCAAGGTGCCCGACGAGGACGGTGCCTTCCTGATCAATCCCTATGGCATGCATTTCAGCGAGGTCACCGCGTCGAGCCTGATCAAGATCGATATCGACGGCAACAAGCTGGACGAAGACAATCCGTGGCACGTCAACAAGGCGGGCTTTGTCCAGCACAGCCTGTTCCATCGCGTGCTGCCCGACGCGCATGCGATCATCCACACGCACACCACCGCGACGGTGGCGGTCTGCGCGCTCGAGGGCGGACTGCAGCCGGTCAATTTCTATGGTTGCAATTTTGCCGGCCAGCTCGCCTATCACGACTTCGAAGGGGTGACGGTGCGCGAGGAAGAGGGCGAGCGGCTGGTCCGGAACCTTGGCGACAAGCGCATCCTGATGCTTCGGAACCACGGTCCTGTCGTGATGGGCAAGACGCTGACCGAAGCCTTCATCAAATATTGGTCGCTGCAGCGCGCGTGCGAGATCCAGCTGGCGACGATGAGCATGGGCAAGCCGATTGTCGTTCCGCAAGAGGTGATCGCGGTTCATCAGCGCGACCTGTTCATGGCGCAGATTCCCGGACAGGCGGGCAAGGCCGAATTCGATGCGATGGTGCGCAAGGTCGACAGGATCGACACGAGCTGGCGTGACTAATCCCGCCATTCGCGTAACAGGGGCGGCATGACACGATTCTCGGTCAACGACCGCCCGGTCGAATATCGCATGGATCCCGAAACGCCCCTCCTCTGGGCGCTGCGCGACGCATCGAACCTGACGGGGACCAAATATGGCTGCGGCACGGGCGACTGCGGCGCGTGCACGGTCGACATCGACGGCGAGGCGATTCGCAGCTGCCTCGTCACCATTGCCGAGTGCGAGGGCCGCTTCGTCACGACGATCGAGGCGCTGTCGCGCGACCGCAGCCATCCCGTCCAGCAGGCGTGGGTCGCGCAGCAGGTACCGCAATGCGGCTTCTGCCAGTCGGGAATGATCATGGCCGCCGCGGCACTGCTGCGATCCAACAGCAACCCGAGCGATGCCGAGATCGACGCGGCGATGACCAATATCTGCCGCTGCGGCACCTATCCGCGCATCCGCGACGCGATCCGCCTCGCCGGGCGCGTGATCCGCGGCGAGGAACGCATCGCCGCCGCCCCGCCGCCCGGCATCCGGCCCGAGGACGCAGCGCAGGCCGTTCCCGCGTTACGCCTGCCGCCGGGACGCTGAACGCGCCCGTTCATCTAGCTGAACCGCAGGCAACAGCGCGGTCAGCGATCGATCATCTTGCCACTGGTAAGAATCGATTCATCATCCCGGCTGGCGTCTCCAGCATACGGGACATGAGTCGGAGAATGGCGAGATGAAGAAGATGTTCGGAGGGTTGCTGATCGCAGCGACGATCCTGACCCCGATCGCCCCGGCCGCCGCACAGGCGTCGGGCGAGCGGGTGCAGGTCGCGCAGCGCGGCGACCGCGGGGACCGCGGACCGCGCGGTCCCGAAGTACGGCGTGGCGGCGGCAATTGGGGCGGCGAGGCTCGCCCGCAGCGCCAGGAGCGAAGCGAGGCGCGCCAGCAGCAATGGCAGCAGCGCGACAATGGCCAGCAGCGGCAGGCGCAGCGCCAGCAATGGCAGCAGCGCCAGGCCGAGCAGCGCCAGCGCGGCACCTATGACCGCGATCGCGACGGCCGCGTCGACCGCCAGTGGGACCGCAACCGCAATGGCCAGGTCGATCGCCAGTGGGATCGCAACCGCGACGGTCGCGTCGACCGGCGTTACGACCGGAACCGCAACGGCGATCTCGATCGCCGCTGGGACCGGAACGACAACAACCGCGTCGACCGCCGCTGGGACAATGATCGTAATGGCTATGTCGACCGCCGCTATCGCGACGGCCGCAACGACCGTTGGGACCGCAACGACCGGGGCCGGTGGGATCGCAACGATCGTAATCGCTGGAGCCGCGACTGGCGCAGCGACCGCCGTTACGACTGGCGCAGCTATCGCGAGCGGAACCGCAGCTATTACCGCATGCCGCGCTATTACAATCCGTATCGCGGCTATGGCTATACGCGGTTCAGCATCGGCTTCACGCTCGGCTCGCTCTTCTACGGCCAGCGCTACTGGATCAACGATCCGGGCTACTACCGCCTGCCGCCCGCCTATGGGGGCTATCGCTGGATCCGCTATTATGACGACGCGCTTCTGGTCGATACCTATTCGGGCGAAGTGGTCGACGTGATCTACGACTTCTTCTGGTAATATTCCTTTCGGTTATCAGATGACAAACTGAGGGGCCGGTTCGCCGGCCCCTCTTTTTATGCCCTTGCCCTCCCCCGTCCGGCGCGCCACGATGGCGCAACCGGACAGGGGAGATTTCATGCGTAAATTCGGAATGGTCGCGGCAGCGACGCTGGCGCTGCTCGGAACGACGGCGCACGCAAAAACCACCGTGGTCTATGCCGGCCGCGTGATCACCGACGCGAGCAAGCCGGCGCAGGGTCCCTCGACCGTCACGATCACCGACGACCGCATCACCTCGATCGTAGCCGGCCGCGCCGACGCCCCGGCCGGCGCCGAAATCGTCGACCTTGGCGACAAGACGCTCCTCCCCGGCCTCGTCGACCTTCACGTCCATCTGACCGGTGACCCCGGCGGCGACTATCGCAGCGAAGCCGTCGATCCCGACGAATGGGGCGTCGTCGTGGGCGCAAAGAATGCCGCGATCACGCTCCGTGCAGGCTTCACGACCGTGCGCGAGGCGGGATCGGCGCAATATACGGCCTTTGCGCTCCGGCGCGGCACCGCCGCCGGCTTCATCGAGGGACCGCGCATCGTCGCGGCGGGCCCCGCGCTGTCGATCATCGGCGGCCACGGCGATGTGACGGGTTTCCGCGAGGACGTCCACGACGTGCTCGATCAGGGCTACACCTGCACCGGCGCGCTCGAATGCGCCGAAAAGGTCCGCAAGGCGTCGCGCGCCGGCGCCGACGTCATCAAGATCACCGCGACCGGCGGCGTCCTGTCGCAACAGGCGCGCGGGCTCGAAGGTCACTTCACCAGCGCCGAGTTGCAAAGCATTGCCGACACCGCCCACTCGCTCGGCCTGAAGGTAATGGCCCATGCGCACGGCGCCGGCGGGATCGCCTCCTCGGCCGCCGCGGGCATTGACAGTATCGAGCATGGCACTTTCGCCGACGATGCGACGCTGAAGATCATGAAGGCCAAGGGCACCTATCTCGTGCCGACGCTGATGGCGTTCGAGGGTATTCGCGAACGGCTCGGCAAGGGAATCTACACCCCGACGGTCGAGGCGAAGGTGCGCATGACGCTGAACGACGTCGGCAAGGCCGTTACCAGGGCCAGGGCGCTCGGCGTGCCGGTCGCCTTCGGCACCGACGCCGGGGTGTTCGAGCATGGCCGCAATGGCGGCGAATTCGCGCTGCTCGTCAAATATGGCCTGACTCCGCGCGAGGCACTGGCGAGCGCGACGACCGTCGCCGCGAAGCTGTTGTCGCTCGAAAACGAGATCGGCCGGATCGCGCCCGGCATGTCGGCCGACATGATCGCGGTCGGCGGCGATCCGCTCAGCGATATCACCGCGCTCGAACAGGTCGACTGGGTGATGGTGCGCGGCCGGATCGCCGGCTGACGGACGGTCAGGCGGCGCGGCGTGTGCGTCCCCGCGCCGGGCTCGCGATCTTCGGCCCGATCAGCGTATCGATATCGATGGCCTCCGCGAACTGGACGCCGACGCGGTTTCCCGCCGACCAGCGCGCTTCGGCACGGAACGCCTGTCCGGCTCTGAACTCGAGGGTTACAAGCGTGCCGACCGGGACATTCCAGAGGCCCTCGATCAGCGCCCCGCGCGACGACATGTTGCGGACGATCGCCTCGTACCGGTAACCGCCACTGTCGACCTGAATCGTCCGGAAGGTCGTCAGCCGCGGTTCGCGCGCGCTCTTGTATCCCTTGGCCTCGACGCGCCCGCCCCCCTCGCGGAGCAATGCCAGCACTTCGACCAGATCCATCGGCTTGCCATAGATATAGCCCTGGACGTGGCTGCATCCGAGCCCGCGAACGAGCGCCAGATCGTCGTGCGTCTCGACACCCTCGGCCGTCGTTTCCATGTCGAGCGCCGTCGCAAGCCCGACGATCGAGGAAATGATCGCCGCGTTCATGCTGCTGGGGTCGCCGGCACCGAGGACGAAACTCTGGTCGATCTTGATCTTGTCGAACGGCGCCTTCTTCAGATAGCCGAGCGCCGAATAGCCGGTCCCGAAATCGTCGAGCGCCAGCCGCACGCCGGTTCGTTTGAGCTTCTGGAACATGGCGAGATTCTCGGGACTCTCGTCGAGGAAAACCCCCTCGGTGATCTCGAGCTCGATCTGCTCCGGGCGAATGCCGGCCGCCGAGACGGCGCTCATGATCGTCGCGGGCAGCTTTTCGTTGGCGAACTGGCGCGGCGAAACATTGACCGCGACACGATAGCCGGGACCAAGATGCGCGATCGCCGAGCAGGCCGACCGGATGATCCATTCGCCGATCGGAACGATCAGGTTCGACTCTTCGGCGATCGGGATAAACTTCGAGGGGCTGATCAGCCCCCCGGTCGCGTGATGCCAGCGGATCAGCGCTTCGAACCCGGTGATCCGCTCGCTCGCCACGTCGACGATCGGCTGGTACAGCAGCTTCAGCTCGTCCTTTGCCAGCGCGTCGCGCAGCGCATCCTCGATCGCCTTGCGCTCGCTTGCCTGATTGTGCATCGCATCGGCATAGAAACGATAGACGCCGCGCCCCGCATCCTTCGCCGCGTAGAGCGCAAGGTCGGCATTGCGGACGAGCGCCGATGCGGTCGTCCCCTCCCCGTCCGACACCGCGATCCCGATCGACGATCCGATACGAACCTGCTCGCCCTCGATCGCAAAGGGTTTTGCAAGGCTCAGGATGATCGCGTTGGCGATGCCCGCCAGCTTTTCGGGCTGGCTTATTTGCGGCACCACGATCTGGAACTCGTCGCCGCCGAGCCGCCCGACCTGCCCCTTGTCGCCGATGATCTGCGTCAGCCGTCCCGCGACCTGCTGCAACAGCTGGTCGCCGATCGGGTGACCGAGTGTATCGTTCACCGCCTTGAACCGGTCGAGGTCCATGAGCAGCAAGGCGCAGGGCTGCGACTGGCCGCCATGGCTTTTGAGCGCGCGTTCGAGCAGGTCGGTGATATGGCGCCGGTTGGCGAGGCCCGTCAGCGTATCGTAACGCGCGAGCTGGTTGATTTCGCGCTCCGACCTCTTCTTGTCGGTCAGGTCGGTGCCGCTGCCGCGAAACCCCTGAAAATTGCCGAACTCGTTGCTGATCGGCTGGCCCGAAATCGACCACCAGCGCTCCTCGCCCGGCACCGCGGCCTGCACCGTCAACTCCTTGAAGGGTGTGCGCGACGACAGGCTGAACCCCAGCGTGCGCTCCTCATTTTCGTCGCGTCCGATCCGTTTGCGGATGATATCGGTGAAGGGATGGCCGAGCAGCGCCGACAGGGGCCGATCGAGCCGCGCCGCGACCGTCGGCGAGATATAGACGAGCTGACCGTTGCGGTCGGTTTCCCAGAACCAGCCGCGCCCCGCGCGCTCGAAATCGCGCATCAGGTTCAGCGCGCGCTGCTGTTCGCTGACGTCCAGCCGCGCGGCGCGTGTCGCGCGGCGCTGATGCCGGACGTCCTCGCGCATCATGACGATCAACAGACCGAG
Source organism: Sphingopyxis sp. (assembly GCA_017745175.1). GTDB lineage: Bacteria > Pseudomonadota > Alphaproteobacteria > Sphingomonadales > Sphingomonadaceae > Sphingopyxis. Next base: position 6,134 of record JAGHZY010000041.1, read on the forward strand.
GAAAACGAAACCCGCGATCGCGAACGGCCAGGAAGCCACGCCGATCGCGCCGCCAAGCGCGGTTGCCCCGGCAAAGGCAAAAAAGGCCGGGCGCGCGATCGCCACCGCCGACGCGGCGACAAGAAGCGATCCGATCTCGATCGCCGTGAACGCATCGAAATAGCGACTGCCGTCGGGAATCGCGATCGCGGCAAAAATCGCAGCCGCGTTGAGCAGCGTACCGAGAACAATCAGCGCCATGCAGAGCATCGCCATCAGCCGGACGCGCTCGTTGGCGATCGGCCGCGAGCTGCGCATCGCCTGCCCGATCACCGTCAGCACCACATCGCACGGCAGGCCCGCCGCCATCACCAGCCAATGCGACGGACGATCGAGAAAGCCCGCCACCCCGGGCAGGAAGGCAAGGGCCAGAAATGCGAGGGTGCGGCCGATCAGCACATAATGCCAGAGCTTCGCCACGCGCATCATCTGCGCGACGAATTCGGGTGAATCGAACGGCGATTCACCCGCAGGCGGATCGCCGATTCCCGGCCGGATCATGTTACGCCGAACCCACAATTTCCCGATCTTCCCCGCTTCTCCGGTAACGGGTGTCAGTGGCCAAAAAGGGGTTTCCAAATCCTTACCGCGACGCTCTGATTTCCGCCGATATTGTGCCATAACGGAAGGGGTTACGTTTCGGTTCGCAACTGTTATAGTGGGCCATGCCCGCCGTCCGCCTGTTCCCGCCCGACCGCTTTTTCGACCGCGCCGAATGGTCGGCCATCACGCGTGCCTCGTCGTGGCGCGGCATCTGGCTCGTCGCGCACGCATGGATCGTCAGCATCGCGCTCGTCGGTCTCGCCGTCTGGTCGCAAAATCCCGCCGCATGGCTGCTCGCGATCGTCCTCGTCGGCGGACGCCAGCTCGGGCTTGCCATCCTGATGCACGACGCGGCGCATGGCGCGCTCCACCCGAACCGGAAACTCAACAATTTCCTCGGCCAATGGCTGACCGGCGCCGCGGTCGGGTCGGACCTGATCGCCTATCGCACCTATCATCTCCAGCATCACAAATTCACCCAGCAGCCCGAGGATCCCGATCTCGCGCTGTCCAAACCCTTTCCCACGACGCGCGCCAGCCTGTGGCGCAAGGTCGTGCGCGACCTGACCGGGCAGACCTTCTTCAAGCAGCGGATGGCGCAATTCGGTTTCGCCTTCGTCGGCCTGAAGGCGGTGCTGCGCGGCGAAAAGGCGCAGAAGGGCGGGAGCACCAAGGCCGGAACCCCGTTCAACAAGCAGTCCGACGACGGCATGACGTCACCGACGATCGACCTTGCGGGTGCAATGGCGGTGACCCGCGCGGTCGGCCGCTTCCTCGTGGTGCAGGCGGTATTGCTCGGCCTGTCGCTCGCGCTCTACGGCTGGACGCCTTACCTGCTCTGGCTCGCCGGGCTCGCGACGACCTTCCAGCTCTATCTGCGCATCCGCAACATCGCCGAACATGCCTGCACGACGACGGGCAGCGAGGATCCCTTCACCCACGCCCGGACCACGCATGCCGGCTGGCTCGCGCGCGCGACGGTCGCTCCATATTGGGTGAATTATCACGCCGAGCATCACCTGTTCATGGGCGTGCCCTGCTATCGCCTGCCGCAGGTCCATGCCGCGCTCGGTCGCGCCGGACGGCATGGCGAGATGACGATCGCGCCCGGCTACGCCGCGGTTCTGCGTCGGGTTACCGCGGCGGGCTGATCAGCCTTCCTGCACGAAGCGCGCGCCGGCGCGGTCCTTGACCGTCTTTTCGGGATCGAAAATCATCCCGTTCATCGCGACATAGACCCCGGGCGGCAGCGTCTGCACCGCGGCGAGCGCGAAGCCGACGTTGAATTCGGCATCGCTCGCGCGCACCGACGCAGGCTGCATCGCCCCCGTCATCACGATCGTCTTGCCCGCGATCCCCGCCAGCACGCGGCCGGTGACGACCATCGTGTCGGTGCCGTGCGTGACGAGAATGCGCGATGCGTCGCTCGCGGCGACCGCGGCGCGGATCGTCTCGCGGTCGGCGTCGTCCAGTTCGAGGCTGTCCTTGCGCATCAGCTGCGTGACGCGGTGCGGAACATGGACATTGTTCTCGCGCAGCATATCAGGGATCGCCGCGGGACCGATCTGGAACTCTGACAGCGCGTCGAAATAGACCTTGTCGATCGTTCCGCCGGTCGTGAAGATGTCGATGATATGGTTCACGCGCATTCATCCCGGACAGGCAGCGCCGGCGTGCCGTCAGGCGCGGCGAACGGACGTCTGAACGAAAAGGCCTCGGCCGTCGGGCCATTTTCCTCGAGCGCCGCGATTCGCGCCAGCCCTTCGGCAAGGGTCGGACGATGCCCCGCCGCGACCCACCACAGCGCCACGTGCGACTGCCCGTGGTCGAACCACTCCTTGCGCCGCCGCATGATCGCGAGGTGGTCGGGCGTCCGGTAGACATAGGCGGCGAGCGCATCGATATCGCGCCACACCGACATATTGGCAATGACATGCGGATCGTCGGTCACCGCCACGTCGGTCGCATTATTGCCGTCCCCCACCAACCGCCAGACAAAGCCGTCGGCCGCCTCGGCGACGGCGTTCACATGGTCGAGCGCGTCCATGAAATCGCGGTTGGCGACATGGTCGGCCGGCAGGCGAAAGCGGCTTATGTTGATCTGCGCCAGTTCGTAAGCCGCCATGCCATGCTCCTCAGTTTCCCGTTCGCATCGAGCGAAGTCGAGACGCCCCTCGACCTTGCGCTATCCCGATGGGTGTCTCGACTTCGCTCGACACGAACGGGTTTTCAATATCGTTTCAGGCCAAAGCCTCGGCGATCAACCGACGCGTATTGTCGATGCCGAACAAGGCAATGAAGCTGCCCATCCGCGGCCCCGCGCCCGATCCGAGCAGGGTCTCGTAAAGCGCCTTGAACCAGTCGCGGAGGCTTTCGAACCCGTACACCTCATTCTTGCCGATCTCGTACACGATATTCTGGATATCGTCGGCCGAGGCATCGGCGGGCAATGCAGCGAGCTTGTCGTCGAGTTCCTTCAATGCCGCGCCTTCGCCGCCCTGCGGTTTGCGCCGCTGCAGCGTCGGTGCGACGAAGTCGCGGTTATACGCCATCGCATTGTCGATCAGCCGGTCGAGTTCGGGGTAGCTTTCCGCATCCGCGCCCGCAACATACTGGCCGAGGTAGCGCCAGATCTGCTCCTTCGACGCGTCGGCGCCCATCACCCCGACAAGGTTGAGGAGCAACCCGAAGGTCACCGGCAATTCGGACGTCGGTACGCCCTGCCCGCGTGCGACATGGACATGATGCACGGGGTTGCCGAGCTTCTTGTCGCCGTCCTGCGCCGGATAATTGCCGCGCATCTGCAGATATTCATCGACCGCCTTGGGCACCACACCAATATGCAGCTGCTTCGCCGCCTTCGGCTCGCGGAAGGCGAAGAAAGCGAGGCTTTCCTCGCTGCCGTAGCTCAGCCATTCCTCGATCGAGAGGCCATTGCCCTTCGACTTCGAAATCTTCTCGCCCTTTTCGTCGAGGAACATCTCGTAGATCAGCCCCTCGGGCTTGCGCCCGCCGAGCGCCTTCGCGATCTTGCCCGACTGGACGCCGCTATCGGTCAGATCCTTGCCGTACATCTCGTAATCGACGCCGAGCGCGACCCAGCGCATCGCCCAGTCGACCTTCCACTGCAACTTCGCGCCGCCGCCGAGGATCGAATGCGTGATCGTCTCGCCCTCATCCTCGAAAGCAACGAGGCCCGCGTCGGCATCGACAACGGTCACCGGCACCTGAAGGACGATGCCCGACTTCGGGCTGACCGGCAGGATCGGCGAATAGGTCGCCGCACGCTCGGCGCGCAGCGTCGGCAGCATGATATCGAGAATGTCCTGATTGTGGCGCAGGACATTCTTCAGCGCGTCGTCGAAGGCGCCCGACCGGTAGCGTTCGGTCGAGCTGACGAATTCATATTCGAAGCCGAAACGGTCGAGAAATTCGCGCAGCATCGCATTGTTATGATGCGCAAAACTTTCATATTTTCCGAACGGATCGGGGATCGCGGTCAGCGGCTTGCCGAGATATTCGCGAAGCATGTCGCCGTTCGGCACATTGTCGGGAACCTTGCGCAGCCCGTCCATGTCGTCGCTGAACGCGATCAACCGCGTCGGCGCGCCGCCGGTGAGCGCCTCATAGGCGCGGCGGACCATCGTCGTGCGCAAGACTTCGTTGAAGGTACCGATATGCGGCAGGCCCGAGGGGCCGTAACCGGTCTCGAAGATCACCGCCTCACCGCCCGGCTTGCCGTCCGGATAGCGTTTGACCAGCCTGCGCGCTTCCTCGAACGGCCAGGCCTTGGACGTTTGCGCGGGTTCGCGCAGCGAAGGGTGAAGGTGCAGGTCAGTCATGCCGCGCCCATAGCGGCAAGAAGCGGGGATGGGAAGAAGACGGGCCTTCTTCCCGTGCGATCATCCGCGCGGCTGCGTCGCGGGCAGGAAGCTGCTCCTGCGCAGCAGCGCCGCCGACACGATCGACACCAGCAGCGCGACGGGCAGTATCTCGGTCAGCGTCAGCGCCATGCGGAAGAGCGGATTTTTATATTGCTCCGCCATCGCGCCCATCTCGGCCGAAAATTTCGCGATTTCGGCCGCGGGCCTGCCGGCCGCGCGCATATCCTCGATGCTCTTCGCGATATAATCGGCCATGAAGGTCCCACCGGTCTGCCACATATAGAGTTCCCAGCCGAGGATGTAGAAAAGCGACGCGACAAGCCCGATGCCAAGGCCGACCCCGAACGCTTTCCGGAAGGTGATCACCCCGCCCAGATTGACGTCGCGGTAACGCTTCACGCCGATGAAGACAAAGGCCAGCGCGACCAGCATCGACAGATAACCGGCGACCATCCCCATCGCGCCATGATCGGTGACGAAGGTGATGTTGATGAACATGCCGATGGCGACAATGACGCCCGCGATGGCGCCATAGACTGCAATGATCCTGCCCATGATCCTGTCTCCCCAAATGGTGAATGCCATCCGGGATGAACCGGAACAACGGCCGAAATCTATCGCCCAAACGGGTGATTTGGCGGGTGCCGCCAAATTTTACGGCAGGATGTCGAGCGTTCGCGCCTTTTGAATCGCCTGCGTCCGGCTCGCGACGGCCAGCTTTTCATACACCCGCGCGACATGGGTCTTCACGGTATTCGGCGATATATCGAGCTCGCGCGCGATCATCTTGTTGGCGTGCCCTGCCGCGAGCATTTCCAGCACCTCGCATTCGCGCGCGCTGAGACCCAGCGCCGCGATCACCGCATCATTGCGCGCGAAGGGCTGACGCGGGCGCGCAGTCAGCCGGTTACCGACCCAAATGCCGAGCGCGACGCAGATTACCGCAATGCAGACGACGTAGAATTCGGTCGACCAGCGATGCACAAGATGTTTGTAGTTCAGCCACTCGAGCAGGAACGCCGCGGCGGCGAGACCGGTGCCGTAGAGGATGATCGGGCGGACCATCGCCCGCATAAACCATCGCCGGCCATCGCATGCAAGCTTGTCCCGACGCGGGGCGATATCGTTACCGGAAAATTTACCATGCGGGCGTAGCGTCCCGGATATGGACAATTTTTGCACTCCCGCGGCTCGCGGCCACAAGCGCACTCCGGTGTCGATCGACGTCACCGTCAACGGTGTCCTCAACTTCGTCGACGGCCGGATCACCGATCTGTCGGAAGGCGGAGCGCGGATCGACGGCGCGAGCATGCCGGCGCGATCGCGCTGCGAAATCCATTATGGCGGACAGGTGATCTACGCGGTCGTCATGTGGTCGGAGTTCGACCGCATGGGTGTGCGCTTCCCCTATGAACTGACGCATGGGCCGCTCTACAACGCGCTGAAGCTTGCCCGGAACGCGCCGATGATCGAGCCCGCGCGGATTTTCCAGACGGCGCGTCCCCTCACCTTCGGACGTCGCGGACTCAGCTGAGGTCCCGGCGCCGCTTCTCAAAAGGGCGCGATTGCCACGCCCTCGCGCTCATTGTCCCAGATCATCGTCATGATTCGCCAGCCATCAGCCGGGTCCCTGAACAACTGGATCGAGTTGATGCCGCGCCGCTCGGGCAGGGCATCTTCGAGCGAAGCCCGCGCTTCATAGGCGCTCCAGACATGCGCGATATTCCCCAATATATCGATCCGCCGTCCGGTCTCGATCTCGAAAAAATCATTCCCGGCAAAGAAGGGCGTCGTGTCCCGCGCATAGTCGTCGAGGCTCATGTTCCGGAACGTCGCGCGTCCGTCCTCGCCGATCCATGTGCGAATCTGCCGCGCATCCGGATGGAAGCAATTGGCCTGTCGCGACCAGTCACGCGGGCCTTTCGGTCCGGAAATCATCGCATACATCTCGTCGATCACCGCACCGATCGCCTGTTCGTCGCTCATTCGCAGCCTCCCTTCGTCCTCGCCAATCGAACCATCCCCGATTTCCCCGACATCACAAGAAGAAAGATGGAGCGCGCAGCGCGCCTTGTCGCGTTCGCCTTTTGTCCCTAGCTAGGGACGATGGCGCCCGACCCGCTTACCCTGCCCGCGATCCATGCGAGCCATATCGGCATCTGGATCGCCGACGAGCACGGCCGCGTACAGCAGGTCGGGCGCGGCGAAGCGATCGCGGCGGTAGCGGCGACCCCGCATTTGCTCCTCAATGCGACGCTTGCGGGCGACCGGCTCGGCTATCCCGAGTTGTCGGGACTCGACCTTCTCGAACTCTTCGCCTTCCTCTACCCCGCGCGCTTTGCCGTGCCGACGCCGGCGGGGATCGCCGCTGCCGTAGGGCTGACGCCGCCCGAAAACGAAGAGGATATCGCCGCCTTTCTGCCCAAGGCGGCCGCAGCGATGCTGGCGAGCCTCGACGATCCCCGCTGGCCCGAGCGCGAGGGCGCATGGCACGGCGTACAGGCGCTGGCGCGCCAGCGCTGGCCGTGGAGCCCGCTCGTCCAGCCGCGGCTGTCGCAACCCAACGCGAACGAACGCTGGCTGTTCGCGCGCCTGCCCGAATGGGAGGAACAGCCGCCGCGCGGGACGCCGCGCCAGGTGACGATTAACGAAGACGATGTGTCGGCCCGCCTCGATCGCCTGACCGGCGACGGCGCCGAGCGCCGCCCGGGGCAGCAGGATTATGCCCGCGCCGCCGCCACGATCTTCAGCCCGCGCGAGCGCAAGGATGCGCCGCAGATGCTCGTCGCCGAGGCCGGCACCGGCATCGGCAAGACGCTCGGCTATCTCGCGCCCGCCAAGCAATGGATCGACCAGTCGGCGGGCAGCGTGTGCATCTCGACCTTCACCAAGGCGCTGCAGCGCCAGTTGTCGCGCGAGACCGAGAAGCTCTATCCCGACGCCGAAACGCACCGCGAGAAGGTCGTCGTGCGCAAGGGGCGCGAAAATTACCTCTGCCTCCTCAATCTCGAGGATGCGTTGCAAGGCGGCTTTTCGGGCCGCGCGGCGATCCTCGCGCAGCTTGTCGCGCGCTGGGCCGCCTATTCGCGCGACGGCGACATGATCGGCGGCGACCTGCCCGGCTGGCTCCCCGCGCTCTTCCGCCGCAACGGCACCACCGCGCTCACCGACCGGCGCGGCGAGTGCATCTATGCGGGCTGCCCGCATTTCCGCAAATGCTTCATCGAACATTCAGCGCGCGCGGCGACGCAGGCCGATATCGTCATTGCCAACCACGCGCTGACGATGGTGCAGGCCGCGCGCCCACGCGACGGCGGCGCACCGGCGACGCGGCTGATCTTCGACGAGGGCCATCATCTGTGGGATGCCGCCGATTCGATGTTCGCCGCAGCGCTGACGGGACAGGAAGCCGTCGAAATCCGCCGCTGGGTGCTCGGCCCCGAGGGCAAGTCGCGCGGGCGGCGGCGCGGGCTCGCGGCACGGCTTGCCGACGTCGCGAGTTATGACGAGGCGGGCGACCGCGCGATCCAGGCCGCGATCGCCGCCGCCGCCGAGTTCCCCGGCGACGGCTGGCTCGGCCGCTTGTCGGAAAATGAACCGTGGGGCGCAATCGAGCGGCTGCTCGTCGCGGTCCGCGCGATGACCTATGCGCGCAGCATCGACACGCGCACCGCCGACACCGGCTACGGCCTCGAAACCGAGCTCGCCGACCCCGACCCCGAACTCGTCACGGCCGCGGCAAGCGCGAGCGACGCCATCGAGGCGCTGCTGCGCCCCCTGATGGCGCTCGGCAAAAGGCTCGAAGCCCTGATCGAGGATCCGCCCGACTGGCTCGACGGGCAGGCGCGTGCGCGTGTCGACGGCGCGCGGCACAGCCTCGGCACGCGGATCGATACGCTCGGCGGCTGGCTGTCGCTGCTCGGCCGCGTCGGCGGGCCCGCCGATCCCGATTTCGTCGACTGGCTCGCGGTCAACCGCTACGACGGGCGCGAATTCGACTGCGGCCTCCACCGCCACTGGCTCGATCCCGCGCGCCCGATCGCCGAGGTCGTCTATCGCCCGGCGCAGGGCGTGCTCGTCACTTCCGCGACCTTGCGGGGGGGCGGGCGCGGCGGCGCCAACGGAATTGGGAGCTGGACCGACGCCGATATCCGCACCGGCGCGCGCCACATGGATGGCGGGGTCCGGCATTTCGCGGTGCCGAGCCCGTTCGATTACGCGCGCCAGTCCGAAGTGCTGATCGTCACCGACCTTGCGCGCGGCGATCTTCCCGCCCTCGCCGGCGCGTATAGCCGCCTGATCGAGGCCTCGGGCGGCGGCGCGCTTGGCCTGTTCAGCGCGATCCGGCGCCTGCGCATCGTCCATTCGCGCATCGCCGATCGGTTGGCGCGGGCGGGGCTGCCGCTCTTCGCGCAGCATGTCGATCCGCTCGACACCGGCACGCTGGTCGACATCTTTCGCGCCGACCCGCACGCCTCGCTGCTCGGCACCGATGCGCTGCGCGACGGTGTCGATGTGCCCGGCGACTCGCTGCGCCTTGTCGTAATGGAAGGCGTGCCCTGGCCGCGCCCGACGATCCTCCACGCGGCGCGGCGCGCGGCGCAGGGCGGCAGTGCCTATGACGATATGGTCATCCGCGCGCGCATCGGGCAGGCCTTCGGCCGTCTGATTCGCCGCGCCGACGATTTCGGCCAGTTCGTGATGCTTTCGCCCAGCTTTCCCTCGCGGCTGCTCGAAGCCTTTCCCGAGGGTACCCCGATCCGCCGCCTGCCGCTCGACGAAGCGGTCAACCATGTCGCCGCAGCGAATGTCGAAAGGCGAAAAACCGCCTTTCCAGCCTTTTCACCGTCATAAGTTTCCGGCACAAGGCCCGCGAACGAGGCAAGAGCGCCGGAACGCGGGGAGAGATTTTGAAGACTTTGACCATCCTGCGCCACGCCAAATCGGGGTGGGACGTACAGGTCGAGCGCGATTTCGACCGGCCGATCAACAAGCGCGGGGCGCGGGGCGCCGAACTGATCGGGCAATGGCTGAAACGACAGAAGCTGCCCGTCGACCGCATCATCGCATCGCCCGCGGTGCGCGTGACCGAAACGCTCGACATCTTCCAGCCCGCCGCCGGCCTCGACAGCCTCGAGCCGCACTGGGACCGGCGCATCTATCTCGCCTCGGCGGCGACGCTGATCGACGTGATCCGCGACACCGGCCGCGATGCGCAGAATCTGCTAATCTCGGGACATAATCCGGGACTCGAGGACCTCATCCTGATGCTCGTCCCCGAATCGCCGGCCGATGAACTCCGGGCGAAAGTCGAGGAAAAGCTGCCGACATCGGCGCTTGCGCGGCTCGAGCTCGACATCGCCGACTGGCACGGCCTCGACACCGGTATCGCGCGCTTCACCGGCTTCATCCGCCCACGCGACCTCGATCCGGCGCTCGCGCCCGCAATGGACGACTAGGCGGCGCTTCGCCCAACCAAGGCGATAAGGATCGTGCGCAGTTCGGCACGCGCCTCGTCGTCGCCGATGTCGCCTGCGGCAGCCGCGTGCGACAGCGCGTTGGCGCTTCCCAGCATCGCCCACAGCGCCGCGGTTCCGATACCTGCCGGCCCGGCAAAGGGCGCAAGGATGGCGCGACATTTGGCGATGAAGGCGAGCTGATAGTCTCGCTTGAGCCGTTCCATCTCGGGCGATCCGGCCAGCGCGGCAAGAATGCCCGGAATTTCCCGCCCCTGTCGCAGCACGCATTCGACATAGGAGTCGGCGATCACCGATGCCCTGGCTTCGAGCGTCGCATCGCCCGACGCGATCGCCGAATCCATGGTGGCGGTCTGGCGTTCGTCGAAGTCGCGGTAGAGCGCGGCGAGCAGCCCCTCGCGCGTCCCGAAATGGCCATAGACGAGCGGCTTGGTGATGCCCGCTTGTTCGGCAAGGCGGGCAAGCGACAGCGCGTCGGGACCGACCTCGCCGATCATTCGCCACGCGGTCGCGAGCAGCTGGTGACGCCGCTCGTCGCGCGTCAGGCGCTGGCGTCCTAGTGGTTCCCGATCGGATGGCGGCGGACTTGACATATTATATACCTTTAGTAACTTACTAAAAGTATATAGCGTCCCCCTCCCCTGCACAAGCTGCCATGAAAGGCAAACCCGATGCACAGCCTGATCGTCGTTTCGCACCCCGACCCTGCCTCGTTGACGCACGCCGTCGCCACCGGAATCGGACGAGCGATTACAGCCGCATCAACGGCGAACAGCGTCGAGATCGCCGACCTCGCCCGGGAGGGTTTCGATCCGCGCTTCACGCTGGACGATATCGGCGTCATCAACCGGACCGCGCCGGCTTCCGGCGCAGTCCGCACCGAGCAGGCGCGAATCGACAGCGCCGACAGGCTGATCATCACCTATCCCGTCTATTGGTGGTCGATGCCCGCCCTGCTGAAGGGGTGGATCGATCGTGTTTTTGCCAGCGGCTGGGCTTATGACGAAAGCCCCGACGGCAAACTCGAGAAAAGACTCGGCCGGCTGCACGTCCATCTGGTTGCGATCGGCGGCGCAACCCGGGCGACTTACGATCGCCGGGGATATTCGAAAGCAATGGCCGCCCAGATCGACCACGGAATCTTCGATTATTGCGGTGCGCAATTGCTGTCGTCGGATCTGTTGCTGATCCCGGAGACCCGGACGACCGACGAATTGCTGGCGGAAGCGTGCCGGATAGGCAGGCGGATCGCGGGCGGCGATACCGGCCGCGCTGCCGCCTGACAGGCTCAGCCGAGCGCGGCCGCCAGCCGACGGCGAAGCGCAACCAGCGCCTCGACCGGAATTCCCGCAGCCCGCGATGGCGACCGGTCATGACCGGGGCCCTCACGGACCAGCGGCGCGCGAGGTTCGGCGACGGATGTCCTGCCCGCTTCGGACAGCGCCTTGCGCGCCCCCTCCACGGTAAAGCCCTGCACATGCAGCAGATGGTGGATGCGTTCGGCCAGCGCGACATCCTCGGCGCGGTAATAGCGCCGGCGGCCCGACCGCTGGAGCGGTTTCAGCTGCGGAAAGCGCGTTTCCCAATAGCGCAGGACATGGGTCGGCACGCCGATACGTTCGGCCAGCTCACCGATGGCAAGCATGGCGCCGGACGCCTTGCCGCCATCGGGAGAGCCGTCAAAAGCCGACATGCGCGGCCTTATTTGCCCGCGACGCGCGCGCGCATCGTCTGACTGGCGCGAAAGGTCATCACGCGTCGCGGCAGGATCGGCACCTCGATACCCGTCTTGGGATTGCGGCCGATACGCTGCGCCTTGTCGCGCAGAACGAACGTGCCGAAGCCCGAGATTTTCACATTCTGGCCGATCGCAAGCGCGTCGGACATGTGATCGAGAATCGATTCGACGATTGCCGCCGATTCATTGCGCGACAGACCGATCTGCTGGTTGATGCGGCTGGCGATATCGGCTCGCGTAAGCGTCCCTGCGGTCATGTTAATCCCTTCCCCCTCCTGAAGCGAAAATACCGGTCGAGTCCCTGACAGCCCCCACCGTCACGAGTCCCGTTACAATATGTAACAAATGCGAATTAATCCGCCAAACTGAAACGGATGGAAGGAGAAGTTGACGCGCCGGAACGAATGGTCAGACGCGCAGGACCGCAGCGCCCCAGGTGAAGCCGCCGCCCATGGCCTCGAGCACGACCAGATCGCCGCGCCTGATGCGCCCGTCGCGCACCGCAAGGTCGAGCGCCAGCGGCACCGAGGCGGCCGACGTATTGGCGTGCTGATCGACGGTCAGCACGACGCGTTCCGCCGGCAAACCCAGCTTTTTCGCGGTTGCGTCGATGATTCGCTTGTTTGCCTGATGCGGCACGACCCAATCGATCTGCTCCGCCGACAGGCCGACATCGGCCATCACCTCGCCCAGTACCGACGCAAGGTTGGTCACCGCGTGACGGAAGACCTCACGGCCCTGCATGCGAACGTGGCCGACAGTGCCGGTGGTCGACGGACCGCCGTCGACATAGAGCATATCTGCGTATTTTCCCTCGGCGTGCAGCCGGGTCGCGAGAATGCCGCGGTCATCGGCGACCTCTTCGGCCGACAGGATGATCGCGCCCGCGCCGTCGCCGAACAACACACAGGTCGTCCGGTCTTCCCAGTCGAGGATGCGGCTGAAGGTTTCGCTGCCGATCACCAGCGCGTGCTTCGCCGCGCCCGTGCGCAGCATCGAGTCGGCGACCGACACGGCATAGAGGAAGCCCGAGCAGACCGCCGCGACATCGAACGCGATACAATCGGGCGTACCGAGCAGCGCCTGCACCTTGGTCGCGCTGGCGGGGAAAGTGTTGTCGGGCGTCGCGGTCGCGACGATGATGAGGCCGATATCGGACGGCTCAAGCCCCGCGGCAGCGAGCGCCTGCGTCGCCGCATCGGCGCCGAGCGTGGCCGTCGTCTCGTCGGGCTCGGCAATGTGGCGGAAGCGGATGCCGGTGCGTTCGACGATCCATTCGTCGCTCGTGTCGACGCGCCGGGCGAGTTCCTCGTTCGAGACGCGCGTGCGCGGCAATGCCGAGCCGGTGCCGGCCAATATCGCGCGCAGCGTCATGCCGCGTCGCCGCTACGGAAATTCGCGAGATCCTCGGTCACCTGACGCGTAATGTCCTTTTCGATCAGCTCGGCGCACAGGTGGACGCAGTTCGCGACCCCCTTGGCATCGGCGCTGCCATGGCTCTTGAGCACCACGCCGTTGAGGCCGAGGAACACCGCGCCATTATGGTTGTTGGGGTCGAGATGATGCCGCAACAGCTCGGTCGCCGGGCGCGAGATCAGGAAGCCAATCTTCGAACGCGTCGAGCTGGTGAAGGCGCGGCGGAGCAGGTCGGTCACGAAACGCGCCGTGCCCTCGATCGTCTTGAGCGCGATATTGCCCGAGAAGCCGTCATGGACGATCACATCGACGTTACCGCGCGACAATTTGTCGCCCTCGATGAAACCGGTGAATTCCATCGGCAGCCCGTGTGCCTCGCGCAGCCGGGCGGCGGCATCGCGGATCTCGTCGGTGCCCTTCAGTTCCTCGGTGCCGATGTTGAGCAACGCGACGCGCGGCTTTTCGAGGCCCATCGCAGTGCGCGCATAGGCCGCGCCCATGACCGCGAACTGGATCAGATTATTGGCGTCGCAATCGGTGTTGGCGCCGAGGTCGAGCATGACGACGTCATTGTCGCCGAGCGTCGGCAGCAGCGCCGCGAGCGCGGGGCGGTCGATCCCCGGCATCGTGCGCAGCGCGAGCTTGGCCATCGCCATCAGCGCGCCGGTATTGCCCGCCGACACAGCGCCGCCGGCATCGCCGCGCTTCACCGCGTCGATCGCAAGCCCCATCGAGGTGCTCTTCGCCTTGCGCAGCGCCTGGCTCGGCTTGTCCTCACCGGTCACGACGCCATCGGTATGGATGATGTCCGACGCCGCGCGCAGGTTCGGGTGGTTTTCGAGCGCCGCCTTGATCTGCACCTCGTCGCCGACGAGGAGGAAGCGGAGGCCATCGTGCCGATGGCGCGCCATAGCGGCGCCGGCGAGCATCATGCGCACGCCGACGTCACCGCCCATCGCATCGATTGCGATTCGCGGTGTCAGTGCCATCTAATGCCCTCCGGCTGAATTTTTACGCGCCGACCGACACCACTTCGCGACCATTATAGTGGCCGCAGGCGTTGCAGAGGTTGTGCGGGCGCTTCAGCTCGCCGCAATTCGGGCATTCCTGGAAGGCTTCGACCTTCAGGCTGTCGTGGCTGCGACGCATGCCGCGCTTCGAGGGCGAGGTTTTTCGCTTGGGAACGGCCATGATATTTCCTGCATTCTAAATAGTGTGTCACGAATCGGCTACCCGGATTTGTCACCCCGTCGCCGGGAATGACTGGCCCGCCCGCCGTGCCGAAGGCTTGTTCCCGGCCATATAAGCGAGGAAAAATCTTCCGCCGGAAGGTGCCTCAACGCCAGATGGTGTCGGGTGCCGGATCGGGCGCGGCTATAGCGTTTTTGCCCGCAAAGGCAACCCCTGACGGGCGACATGCTCCCAGCTTGCGGCGGCGGCGCGGCAATGCCACACCCTCGCCGCTGCCGGCCAGCGATATGCACCGGCCAACATGGGGGAAGCGATATGATAATCTTGCCGATCAGCCTGACCATCGCCGCCGGTGCGGCGCTGCTCAACCTGTGGCTGAGCGTACGCGTGGGTCGGGTACGGACGAAGGAAAAGGTCTTCATCGGCGACGGCGGCAACGATTTGCTGACGCGGCGGATGCGCGCACACAGCAATTTCGTCGAAAACACCGCCTTCGTGCTGATCCTGCTCGCGCTCGTCGAACTCGGGCTCGGCTCGTCGATGTGGCTCTGGGGCGTCGGCGCGCTCTATCTCGTCGGCCGTATCCTGCACGCGCTCGGCATGGACGGGATGATGTGGGGCCGCATGGCCGGCACGGCCATCACGATGCTCACCCAGCTCGGCCTCGCGATCGGCGCGCTCGCGATCGTCTATCTGACGCCGACGAGCATCACGACGACCGAAATCGAGGAAACGGCGGCCGCCGCGCCGCGGTAACCCCTAGCCGTCCAGCGCCATATCGCCCACGAACGGGTTCGTCCGCCGTTCGTGGGCGAAATTGCTGTGCGCGCCGTGCCCCGGCAGAAAGGTCGTGTCGCCGCCGAGCGGCCACAATTTCTGCGTGATCGAATCGAGCAGCTGCTGATGATTGCCGCGCGGAAAGTCGGTGCGGCCGATCGATCCCTGAAAGATCACGTCGCCGACGATCGCAAGCTTCGACGGTGCATGGTGAAAGACGACATGTCCCGGCGTGTGTCCCGGGCAATGGATGACGTCGATCTCGAGATTGCCGACGGTGACGGTGTCGCCGTCGACCAGCCATCGGTCGGGTTCGAACGATTCGCCGACCATGCCGAAGCGCGCGCCATCCTCGGCAAAGGCCTCGATCCAGAAGCGGTCATCCTCATGCGGCCCCTCGATCGGCACGCCCAGCTCCTTCGCGAGCATTCCCGCCTGCCCGCAATGGTCCATATGGCCATGGGTGACGAGGATTTTCTCGACCTCGACCCCCGTTTGCCTGACCGCTTCCTTCAGCTTGGGAAGGTCGCCGCCGGGATCGACGAAGGCCGCCTTGTTCGTTGCGGTGCACCATAGCAAGGTGCAATTCTGCTGAAAGGCGGTCACGGGCACGATCGCCGCGCGCATGGGAGGATTGGGAGCATTCATGGCCGTCGATGTGGGGAAAATGCGTCCGGTTGGCAAGGGCGCGATGCGCCCTGCACTGCCCGCAACCGCCCGCTTGTGATAGACCGCTCGTTATGGACAAGGTCGACTTCAAAAAGACGCTCTGGCGGCTGTATAACGCCCCGTCGGACGAGTTCGCCGCGGTCGACGTGCCGCCGATGCAGTTCGTCAAGGTCGACGGCGAAGGCGACCCCAACACGGCCCCTGCCTATCGCACCGCGGTCGAATGGCTCTACGGCGTCAGCTATGCGATGAAATTCGCCGCCAGATCGGCGCTGGGCAGGGATTATGTCGTCCCGCCGCTTGAAGGCCTGTGGTCCGCCGACGATCCCCGGAGCTTCGTCTCGCGCGACAAGGACCGATGGCGCTGGACGATGATGATCCTCGTTCCCGAATTCGTGACGCACGCCATGTTCGAAGAGGCGATCGCAAAGACCGGCAGGAAATCGGGCTGGCCCCCCGAAACGCTGCGGCTTGAGGATTATCACGAGGGGCCTTCGTTCCAGATTCTGCACATCGGCAGCTATGATGATGAAGGACCGGTCCTCGCCCGTCTTCACGACATCGTGATGCCGCGGGAAAACATGGACTTCAACGGCCCACACCATGAAATCTATCTGGGCGATCCGCGCAGGACCGAACCATCCAGGCTCAGGACCATCCTGCGTCAGCCGGTGAAGGCCGCCGCCCCGGCCCGGTGATCGCCGCTCAGCGCAGCGTCATCGTATCGCCTTCGACATTCACGGCATCGAGTTTCGACAGGAAGCTCTGGCCGAGCAGCGACACGCCCATGTCGGCGTCGACCACCGCTGCCTGCACCCCGCGCACCTCGATCCCCCCGACCTCGACGCTATCGAGCATCACGGTCCGCATCGGCACGTCGCCGCCCGCGGTCTGTGCCATGCCGCTGACCGGAAGCCCGTCGACGTCGATCCCGATCGCTTCGGCATCGCGGCGCGTCAGCGCGACGATCGACGCGCCACTGTCGACCATCATGCGGATATTGGTGCCCCCGACCTCGGTATCGGCATAGAAATGCGAGTCGCCGGAACGATCGAGCCGGACTTCGCCGCCCGATGGCTTGCTGCCTGACCCCGAAGACCACCCGCTCTTGCGCGGCTCGGTCGTCCAGTTGCCATCATCCCGCGTTTCGGCGGTCGGCGCGCCGGCGGCGTCGCGCGCCGAACGGCCGGCAACGCCTGCAACGCCGACCGACACCACCGTGATTCCGGCGGCCAAGCCAAGAAAACGCCCTATCATGGGCGGCCTTGTCGCAAATTTGCGTTGGAGATTGGTTAAGCGGGTCCGTCCGCACTCGCACTCGCGGCGACGGCGGCGTCGCCCTGCTCGATGAACGCCCGCCAGACCGGCGCCTCGCCGCGAATGCTATAGGCAATCCGCGCGCAGGCATAGGGCCTCCCCGGCCCGTTGTCGGCCTCGCGCGCGGTCGCCGGCCACGGCCCGTCGCCATTACCGCCCGCCGACCAGCACACGAGCGCCTCGGCCTCCTTCCCTGCCTCGATCGCCGCGCGCTCGTCGACACCGAGCGACGCGGGCGCGCTCCAGCCGAAAATCGCACGATGCGTATCGCCGCGCGAAAACAGGGCATGAAGGAAGGGGCTGCGCGGATCGACAAGCATCGTCTTCACGCGATCACGGTCGGCCGCGGCGAGCCATGGCCCGCCCAGCATCGGGGCCCACCGGGCCTCGTCACGCGATTGCAGCGCCGCGACCAGTTCGGCCGCCGCCGCCTCGAAGCGTGGCTTCCACGCCGAGTCGGCGGCCAGCGGCGCTAGCCTCGACGCAGGCGCAGCGGCCTCGGGTCCGGCCGGCAGCAGCGAGGTCGGCGCGGCAATCGCGGGCACCGTCAGGGCGAAAGTGGCGACAAGCGCCGACGAAATCAGCTTTGCACGCATGGTCGGCAGTCTAGCAGCAAAGCCTGCATCTGTCATGAACCGGCGGCCAGCCCCTCGCGCAGCCACGCGGGCGCAGCGGCGGCGTCGATCGCCTCGGTCCGGCGATGCTCGACCGACCAGCCAAGCTCCGGATAGGCGACGACCTGCCGCTTTTCGTCCGCTTCGCCCAGCGGCACGACGACGAGCCGCCGGTTGACCTTCTGCCGCCAGTTCATCCGCGCCGTATTTTCCTGGCCGACGTAACAGCCCTTGGCGAAGCTGACGCCGTTCAGCTCGGCGGCATTGCATTCGAGCCACAGCGTCGTCCCGTCGCCCAGTTCCGCGCGCCCTTCGGTCACGCCAAGCGCGAGCCGATGCGCAAGCCACGCACTATCCGCTCCCCCCTCGCCTTCAGCGGGCGCCAGCCAGCGCTGTCCGAGTTCGGGGAGTCGCGGATCGACCACGCCGAGATCACCACCCGGCGCCCAGTGGACGCAAAGATCGGGTTCGCGCTCGATCGTAATCGCGCGGCGCAGACGATAGAGTGTCAGCCTCTTGGCTAGGTCGCCCGCCGCGTCGCGCTCGCAATCGATGAGCACATCGTCGCCGTCACCCCAGATCAGGAAGTCGAACAGCGCCTTGCCCTGCGCGGTCAGCAGCGCCGCCCACACCGGCAAATTGCCCGACGTGTCATTCGTGACGAGTCCCTGCAGGAAACCGCGGACGTCCTCCCCCGACAGACGAATAAGGGCGCGATCGATCAGGGTGGTATTGGCCATGGCGATAATTTAGGGGCAGAACCCGCATATTGCACGCTCAAGGCGTCGAAATGGCGAAAATATTGGGCTCGGGTGGTCGCCGCGGGTAGCATCGCCACCCGCAAGGCCGCACGAGCCCGAGATTGAAGCCATTTCGGCGTCCCTTCGGGATTTGACCGATTTTGTCCATTGCTTCGTCAGCAAGCCTTGAACCATCGACATGGTGCTGCGCCTTGCCTCCTCACGCTGAACAAAATCGCTTCAAACCTTGAGCGTGCAATATGCGGGTTCTGCCCCTAAGGACGCGGCAGCCAAAACCAACCCACAAGTTGACGAGTCCCGACGATGACCGACCGCCTGACGATCCGCCGCCCCGACGACTGGCACGTCCATCTGCGCGACGGCGCGATGCTGGACCATGTCGCGCAATATACCGCGCGCCAGTTCGCGCGCGCGATCGTCATGCCGAACCTGTCGCCGCCGGTGACGACCGCCGGGGAAGGCCGCGCGTACCGCGATCGCATCAACGCCGCGGTTCCCGCCACGCTCGACTTCACCCCGCTGATCGTCGCCTACCTCACCGATCACAGCAGCCCCGACGAGATGGCGCGCGGCCATGCCGAGGGCGTATTCGCCGCGGCCAAGCTCTATCCGGCGCACGCCACTACCGGCAGCGCGCACGGCGTCACCGACGTCGCGAACATCATGGGCGTGCTCGAACGGATGCAGGATATCGGCATGCCGCTCCTCATCCATGGCGAGGTCACCGACCCTGACGTCGACATCTTCGACCGCGAGGCGGTGTTCATCGACCGCACGCTCGCACCGCTCGTCCGCGCCCTCCCCGGCCTCAAGATCGTCTTCGAGCATATCACGACCGCCGAGGCGGCGCAGTTCGTCGCCGACGCACCCGCGAACGTCGCCGCGACGATCACCCCGCAACATCTTCACATCAACCGCAATGCGATGCTCGTCGGCGGCATCCGCCCTCACGCCTATTGCTTGCCCGTTGCGAAGCGCGAGCATCACCGGCTCGCGGTACGCGCCGCCGCCACCTCGGGCTCGCCCAAATTTTTCCTCGGCACCGACAGCGCACCGCACGCGGTCCATACGAAAGAGGCGTCCTGCGGCTGCGCGGGTATCTTCAATGCCCCCTATGCGCTCGAAAGCTATGCGATCGCGTTCGACGAGGACGGCGCGCTCGACCGGCTCGAGGGTTTTGCAAGCGAGCATGGGCCGCGCTTTTACGGCCTGCCCCTCAATGAAGGCACCGTCACGCTCGAACGCGCCGAGGTGGTCGTCCCCGACCGCATCGGCGACGTCGTCCCGTTCCATGCAGGCGAGACGATCGGCTGGCGGCTGGCCGCCTAGGCCTGAACGATCCGCTCGGCGCGCATCTTGCGAAGCATGTCGAAGCTGAACACCGCGATACTCGCCCAGATCAGCAGGAAGCAGGCGAGTTGCACCGGCTTGAGCGGTTCGTGAAAGACGAACAGGCTCAAAAAAAACTGCACTGTCGGCGCCAGATACTGGACAAAGCCGAGCGCGGCATAGCTCATGCGCCGCGCTGCGGTCGCGAAGAGCAGAAGCGGCACGGCCGTGACGATCCCGCCCGCCATCAACAGCGCGCTGATCGCTCCATCCGATCCGAACCCGCGCCCGTCACCGGCCCACAGATAAAAGGCGGCGATCCCCAGCGACGGCACGAGCAGGACGGTTGTCTCGATCGCAAGCCCGGGCAGCGACCCTACCGGCACCACCTTGCGAATGAGGCCATAGATGCCGAACGAGAAAGCCAGCGTCAGACTGATCCACAGCGTATCGAGCGCGCCGGCGAGCAGGATCGCGACGCCGATCCCCGCGATGACCACCGCCGCCAGTTGCAACCGCGACAGTCGCTCGCCAAGGAAGATCATGCCAAGCATCACATTGACGAGCGGGTTCAGATAATAGCCGAGGCTCGCGGCGAGCACATGGTCGGTGAAGATCGAATAGATATAGACGAGCCAGTTGACCGCGATCAGCAGCGCGCTCGCGAGCAACAACCGTAGCGTCCGCCAATCCCTGAGCGCCGCCAGATAATCGCCGATCTGGCGCCGAAATAGCATGATCACGAAACAGAGCGGCAGCGACCAGATGATCCGCTGCGCCAGCACCTCGACCGGCGGGACGCTGCTCAGCAGCTTGAAGAAGAGCGGGACGAAGCCCCACATGCCATAGGCCGCCAGCGCATAGGGCAGCCCGCCCTGGTTGCTCCCCGCGGGGGCCGGTGTCTGTGCCATGATGTTTCCGGACTGTCTGAAAGGTCAGATGATGCCGCCGCCGAGCATCAGGCGGATGACGCCGATGACGATGACGACGATATTGAGGTTGCGGCCGCTCGTCTTGTCGGACATCGCGCCCAGCGCGAGACCGACGACCGCAAAAGGCACGATCACCCAATTCGCCCAGCCGAGCAGTGGAATGAAGGCAAAAACGGCCAGAACCAGCGCGATAGCGCCAATGACGAGCGATCCGATATTGAGCATGGCGACGAGTGTCGCACGCCGCCGCCGGTGCGGCAAGGCCCTTTCGGTTCGTCGATGGACAGGCTCGCTTCGTCGCGTTGCCTTACGTTCATGCAACGGCGTGCAGACGCGGCTCGTTCTCCACGACGAAGCGCCGGATCCCGTCACGGGAATGAGGCGTCGAGACCAGGAAAGGATTTGACATGAATATTCTCACCAAAGGCCTGATGGGCGCCTTCGTCGCCGCCAGCGTCCTTGGCACGACGCCGCTCCACGCGGGCGTCACCACCCCCGCCAAGGCACCGGGCTATCACACGGCGGAGCAGTCGTCGGACTTCTACCGCAAGCGCAAGGACCGCCGCTATTATGCGCGCGACGAACGCATCGGTAACGACACCCGCATCTGGCGCGATCGCGACGGCCGCTATCGCTGCAAGAAGGATAACGGCACGACCGGCCTGCTGATCGGCGGCGCGGTCGGCGGCCTCGCCGGCCACGAAATCGCCGGCGGCGGCGACAAGCTGCTCGGCACCGTGCTCGGCGCCGCGGGCGGCGCACTCCTCGGCCGCGAAATCGACCGCGACAAATATCGCTGCCGCTAAGGGATCATCGCTAGCCATTTGGGATATGGGCTCGAGACCCCTCTGCCCGTAGACCAGATGGAGAGGGCACCGGTTAACCCCGGTGCCCTCAAGCGTATCCCGTCCAATAGCTTGCCCAAAACCTCCTCTTGCCGCAGAAGCATCGGCCATCGCCGCGGAAGAGAGAGAAAATATGCTGAACGGCCCCCTGCTCGTCACCGAACGGCTCATCCTTCGTCCCCCCGCGACCGAGGATTTCGACGCCTTTGCGGCGATGTGCTCCGAAGAGGAGACGATGCGCTTCATCGGCGGCACCTGCCCGCGCTCGCAGGCGTGGCGCAGTTGGTGCACGCTTGCAGGCGCCTGGCACATTCGCGGCTTCTCCATGTTCTCGGTCATCGAGCGCGCGACAGGCGAATGGGTCGGACGGCTCGGCCCGTGGGAGCCCGACGGCTGGCCCGCGCCCGAGATCGGCTATGGCGTCAGCACCAGATTTGCCGGCAAGGGCTATGCGTTCGAGGGTGCCGTCGCGGCGTGCGATTTCGCGGTCGAATTCCTGAAATGGCCCGAACTGATGCACAGCATCGATCCTGCCAACACGCGCTCGCAGGCGCTCGCGAAACGGCTTGGCGCGACCAACAGCGGGCCAACCCGCCTTCCCGCCCCCTTCGAGACCGCGCCCGTCGACGCCTGGACGCAAAGCGCCGACGCGTGGCGCGTCAAGCGCAAGGAATTTCTGCCCTGAGCGCACGCAAACGGGCAAAAGCGTCTCGCTCCGAGACAGTTTTCGGCCAACAAAGCCGCGCCCGTTAACGCATTTTATTTGGGCCTTTTTGACCGGGATCGGGCATTCCCCATAGAGCATTAAGGGAGTGTTAGCGATGATGTTGCGCGGAAAATGGCTGGTTGCCGGCTTGCTGATGGCCGCGGCGCCGCTCGCGGGTTGCCGGGACAATCCCGAAGCCAAGGCCGATCTCGCGCCGCTCGACGATGGCCTGACGAACAGCGATCCCGCGATCCGCGGCTCGCTCGAAGACAAGATCATGGTCGACCCCAAGCTTGCGGGGCAGTCGAACCGCAATGCCGCCGGCCCGGGCAACCGGCCCGTCGACGGAGGCGTCCCCGGCATTGCTGGCGGGAAGGCCGCGACCGTTGCCGAGGCGACCGCCGCGCTCGCCGCGGGCAAGCTGCTTCCGGCGCCCAAGGCGCTTCCGTTCGAAGCCGGCTGCGACGGCTGCGAGGCGAAACAACGCCCCGTGACCATCGGCGCGCTCGCGCGCGACCAGCAAAAGGGCAGCTGCGACGCCAAGCTGACCTATGGCAATGCGTGGGCCGATCGTCTGCCCGCCACATTCCGGGTCTACCCGCGCGCGACGCTGCGCGAGGCGGCGGGGATCGCCGGCGGCAAATGCAACATCCGCGTCGTCAATTTCCAGACCGCCGCATCGATGCAGGCGGTGCTCGACTATTATCACACGATGGCGATCCGCGCGGGCTACACGAGCGACCACCGCGTCAACGGCAACGAACATATGCTCGGCGGGACGAAGGGCGATCTCGCCTATGTGCTGATGATGCGCCGCGACGGTGGGATGACCGACGTCGACCTGGTGGCGTCGGGCGGCAAATAGGGCCTGTTGCCGGACAAGAAAAAGGCTCCGGGAGAGGGAACCCGGAGCCCTTTTCCGGCTTGCACGACGAGCAGACGGTCAGATCCTGTCGCCGAGCGCGCCCTGGACCTTGCCCTTCAGATTCTGGGCTTCGCCCTTGCGTTCCTGCGCTTCGCCTTCGGCGCGCAGGCGCTGATTGCCCGTCGCCTTTCCGGCAGCCTGCTTCACATTGCCGACGGCCTCGTTGGCAAGGCCTTTCGCTTTTTCGGTCAGTTCACCCATGGGGTTTCTCCTTGCGTTGCAGAGGCGGGAGGGGTTCGCCTCTTGCCAGATCGACGGCAGGTCCGGGACGAATGTTCCGGAGTGCGGGGCAAGGCGTTCACGATAAGGGATATTTAGCCGATCGCAACAATCGTTCTTGAAACGTTCCCACTTGCTCCGTACCTTGTCGCGCGCCCGAGAGGAGGAGATCGCGGTGAAACTGGAACCCGGCTGCATTATCGAGAACGCGGATCTTTCGGGCCTCGACTTCGCGGAGATCGACCTAGCAGGAGCGACACTGACGGGATGCGTGTTGCGTGACGTCCGGTTTACGGGAGCCTGCCTGCAGGATGCCCGCATGGCGCAGGCTCGCCTGATCCGTTGCCGATTTGCGAATGCCGACCTGCGCGACGCAATTTTCGAGGATTGCTCCTTCATCGACGAC
Organism: Sphingopyxis sp.; assembly: GCA_017745175.1. GTDB lineage: Bacteria > Pseudomonadota > Alphaproteobacteria > Sphingomonadales > Sphingomonadaceae > Sphingopyxis. The sequence continues at coordinate 29,922 of JAGHZY010000041.1, forward strand.
GCTGGCCATGTCGGCGCGCAATTCGCCTTCTCACGTCTCGATCAGTCGCGTTTCCGGCGCTGCGACCTCTCCTTTGCCAAGATCGATCGCTCGACGCTGTTCGGCGTCGAATTCGATGCCTGCAATATGCGCGGCGCCGAGTTCCACAAGGCAGACTTCAGCCGGACTTTCGGCCGCAATCTCGTCAAGACAGCGGCCAGATTGCATGGCTGCAACCTCGAATTCGCCGACCTGAACGGTGTCCGGATGCCCGATTGCGATCTCTCGAATTCCAATTTTCGCGAAGCGGTGCTTTTCGATTCCGATCTGGAGGGTGCCGACCTGCGTGGAAGCGATCTTGTCCTCGCGCTGACCGCGGGCGCGAAACTCGCACGCGCCGATCTTCGCGGCGCGGACGTGGCCGACCTGAACCTCAGGGAACTGGCGACCCTCGAAGGCCTGATCGTGTCGGCCGACCAGCAGCCACATCTGCTCGCCGCGATGGGGCTGGAAATCTATCCGGGCTGAAGCGGCTGAACACCTAGATCAGCCCCGCCAGCGGGCTCGACGGATCGGCATATTTGCGCTGCCCCATGCGCCCCGCCAGATAGGCATCGCGCCCCGCCTCGACCGCCAGCTTCATCGCCCTGGCCATGCGAACGGGATCCTTCGCTTCGGCGATCGCGGTGTTCATGAGGACGCCGTCGCAGCCGAGTTCCATCGCGACCGCCGCATCGCTCGCCGTACCGACACCTGCATCGACGAGTACCGGCACCGATGCGCCCTCGACGATCAGGCGGACCGTCACGCGGTTCTGGATGCCCAGCCCCGACCCGATCGGGGCGCCGAGCGGCATGATCGCGACCGCACCGGCATCCTCGAGCTGCTTCGCGGCAATCGGATCGTCGACGCAATAGACCATTGGCAAGAAGCCTTCTTTCGCGAGCACCTCGGTCGCCTCGATCGTCTCGCGCATGTTCGGATAGAGCGTCTTCGCCTCGCCGAGCACCTCGAGCTTCACAAGGTCCCATCCCCCCGCCTCGCGCGCGAGGCGCAAAGTGCGGATCGCATCGTCGGCGTTGAAGCAGCCTGCGGTGTTCGGCAGATAGGTAATCTTCTTCGGGTCGATAAAGTCGGTCAGCATCGGCGCCGTCGGGTCCGAAACATTGACGCGGCGCACCGCGACGGTAACGATCTCGGCCCCTGACGCCGCGACCGCGGCCGCATTCTGTTCGAAATCCCTGTACTTGCCGGTGCCCACGATCAGCCGCGATGTGAACGTCCGTCCGGCAACGGTCCAACTGTCGATATTGCTCACACTCAATCCTTGTTCTGTACGATATTCGCGATGTCGCCGAGCGGATCGCGAACGAAAAACCTGCGGACGCCCCACGGCTCGTCGCGCAGGGCATAGAGGATCTCGTGTCCCGCCTCGACCGCGCGCGCATGCACCGCATCGACATCGTCGACGCCGATCGAATAGGCGGGCCGCAATCCCGAAGGATCGCTGCTCAGGACGCTGATCTGCGCCATCGGCTGCGTCCCCGAGCGATAGGTGGTGATGAAATCCAGCGCCATCGCCGTTTCCAGCCCCAGCACATCGTTGAAAAAGGCTCGGCCCGTTCCCGGATCGTCCGAATAACGATTGGCGACTATTCGTGCGACCGCCATCAGCCGCCGCCCACGAAATGAACGATTTCGAGGGCATCGCCCTCGGCAAGCGCCACGTCGGCGAGCGTCGATCGCGGCACGATATCGCGGTTGCGCTCGACTGCGACCTTCTTCACATCGAGCCCCAGCGACGCGACCAGATCGGCGATGCTGCCTTCGCGCACCTGCCGGGGTTCGCCGTTGAGGATCACCGAAATCATGGAAAAATCCGCCTCGCTTTGCCTTTTGTCGAGCAGCCCATATAGGGGGAGCGAGCAACGTAGCAACCGAAAGCCCGCCCCTTGCCCGATCTGCAAACAGTTTATGTCCTGAGCGGCCCCAATCTGAACCTGCTCGGCACGCGCGAACCGGAGATTTACGGGCACGACACGCTGAACGACATCCACGCGCGGCTCGAGGCGCAGGCAGCCGGGCTCGGCCTCCGCGTCGAATGCCGCCAAACGAACCATGAAGGCGTACTGATCGACTGGCTGCACGAGGCTTATGTATCGGGCGCAAAGGCGGTGCTGCTCAACGCCGGCGGCTATACCCACACCTCGATCGCGATCCACGACGCGATCAAGTCGATCAGGGTTCCGGTGATCGAGGTCCATCTGTCGGACCCGATGAAGCGCGAAGAATTTCGGCATCTGAGCTATGTCGGCATGGCGGCCGCGGCCCATTTTGCCGGGCACGGCGCGAACAGCTATACGCTGGCGCTGGACGCCGCCGCCCGTCTCTGACAAAGGGGGCGCATCAAAAAACGGGGTCAGGGCGTCGCGACCACGACGCCGCAACAACAGGAAAAATTCTCATGGGTGACCATAAAGACAATGGCATCAACATCGATCCGGCGTTTGTCCGCGCGCTCGCCGAACTGCTCGACGATACGCAGCTTTCGGAAATCGAGGTCGAGGACGGAGAGCGCAAGGTACGCGTCGCACGGACGCTGACCGCCGCCGCTGCGCCCGTCGCCTACGCGCCCGCACCGGTCGCGGCGCCTGCAGCCGCAGCCCCTGCCGCTCCGGCGGCGGCTCCCGTCGCGGCGACGCCTGCAACCGACAATTTCGCCGACGCCGTGAAATCGCCGATGGTCGGCACCGTCTATCTCGCGCCCGAACCCGCGGCGCCCAATTTCGCCGCCGTCGGCTCGGCGGTGAAGGCCGGCGACACGATCCTGATCATCGAGGCGATGAAGGTCATGAACCCGATCGTCGCGCCCGCCGCGGGCACGCTGAAGGCCGTGCATGTCGAGAACAGCCAGCCGGTCGAGTTCGACCAGCCGCTGTTCACCATCGGCTGAGCCACCCCATGGCTATCGAGAAACTGCTGATCGCCAACCGCGGCGAGATCGCGCTGCGTATCCATCGCGCGTGCCACGAAATGGGCATCAAGACGGTCGCGGTCCACTCGACCGCCGACACCGACGCGATGCACGTCCGCCTCGCCGACGAGGCCGTGTGCATCGGCCCGCCCGCGGCGAAGGACAGCTATCTCAACATCCCCGCGATCATCTCGGCGGCCGAAATCACCGGCGCCGACGCGATCCACCCGGGCTACGGCTTCCTCTCCGAGAATGAGCGTTTCGCCGAGATCATCGAAGCGCATGACATGATCTTCGTCGGGCCGAAGCCCGAGCATATCCGCACGATGGGCGACAAGGTCGAGGCGAAGCGCACCGCGGTCGCGCTGGGCCTGCCGGTCGTCCCCGGTTCGCCCGGCGCGGTGACCTTCAGCGAGGAAACGAAGAAGCTCGCGAAGGAAATCGGCTATCCGGTGCTGATCAAGGCCGCCTCGGGCGGCGGCGGGCGCGGCATGAAGGTCGTTCCCGACGAGGACAGCCTCGAAAGCCTGATGGGTCAGGCCTCGTCCGAAGCGGCGGCGGCGTTCGGCGATCCGACCGTTTACATGGAAAAATATCTCGGCAACCCGCGCCACATCGAGTTTCAGGTCTTCGGCGACGGCAACGGCAACGCGATTCATCTGGGCGAGCGCGACTGCTCGCTCCAGCGCCGCCACCAGAAAGTGCTCGAGGAAGCCCCCTCGCCGATCATCTCGGCCGAGGAACGCGCGCGCATGGGCAAGGTCTGCGCCGACGCGATGGCCGCGATGGCCTATCGCGGCGCGGGTACGATCGAGTTCCTGTGGGAAAATGGCGAATTCTTCTTCATCGAGATGAACACCCGCATCCAGGTCGAGCATCCGGTGACCGAGATGATCACCGGCTTCGACCTCGTCCGCGAACAGATCCGCATCGCGGGCGGTGCGGGCCTCTCGGTCAAACAGGAAGACCTCGAGTTTCGCGGCCATTCGATCGAATGCCGCATCAATGCCGAGGATCCGCGCACCTTCCTCCCCTCGCCGGGCAAGGTGACGAGCTATCACGCCGCGGGCGGCATGCATGTCCGCGTCGATAGCGGGCTCTACGCCGGCTATTCGATCCCGCCCTATTATGACAGCATGATCGGCAAGCTGATCGTCTATGGCCGCAGCCGCGAAAGCTGCATGATGCGGATGCGCCGCGCGCTCGAGGAAATGGTGATCGGCGGCGTCAAGACGAACATCCCGCTCCATCAGGCGCTGCTCGCCGACCCCGACGTCATCCACGGCGACTATACGATCAAGTGGCTCGAGGAATGGCTCGCGCGGCAGGATGAAGAGGCGAAGGCTTAAGCTTCGTCCTTTCCCGTTTTCGTCATGCCGGACTTGATCCGGCATCCATTCGGCGCTGTCGTGATGGCCCCCGGATCAAGTCGAACGAGCCGCGTGTCTCGTTCGGGGGGGACGAGGTTGCAGATGCGACAGGCTGTGCCGTAGCTCACTTTAACTGAAGATGGTTTTTGGCTATGGCCTTCAACCATGGCCAAAAACGCTCCCTTTTCCGTGCGTCCCGCTGCGACGCTCCTTCTTCCGCTGACCTTGCTCGCGTCCCCCGCGATCGCGCAGGAGGTCAAGGAAGACTCGGTGATCCTGCAACCCGACAAGGTGAAGGACGACGCCCCCGTCGTCGCGGTGCAGATCGACATGCCGAGCTGGTCCGAGGACAATGCGACCGCGCTGCTGAGCTTCATCGAGAAGGTCGGCGACGAGGGCCTGTTCGCAAAGGACTACAACCCCGACGGGCTCGCCGCCGCGATCCTCGGCAATGATCAGGCAAAGCTCGACAAGACCGCGACCGACAGCTTCCTGCTGCTCGCGACGCACCTGCGCGACGGGCGCACGCCCAATGCCGCGCGCAAGCAGTGGTTCATGGTCGACAGCGACGGCGACAGCGAACCCTTGCTTTCGCTGCTCACCGCTGCGCTCGGCGCGGGAACGGTGCGCGAGACGCTGGCGAGCCTCGATCCCGTCCATCCCGATTTCGTCGCGCTCAAGGCCTCGCTCAAAAAGGCGAAGACCACCGCCGACGCCAATGCGATCCGCGTCAACATGGAACGCTGGCGCTGGATGCCGCGCAGCCTCGGCGAGCGCTATGTCGTCAGCAATGTTCCCGAATATCTGACCCGCGTTGTCCACGGCGGCACGATCATCGCGACGCACAAGGCCGTGGTCGGCAAGTCGGCGACCCCGACGCCGCAGCTCAATCCGATGGCGACCGGGATCATCGTCAACCCGACGTGGACGCTGCCGCGCAGCATCATCAACGAAGGCATCGGCGGCACCATCGCGCGTAATCCGTCTGCGGCACGCGCGCAGGGCTATACCTGGACCGGCAGCGGCAAGACGCTGTCGGTCGTGCAGCAGCCGGGTGCGAACAACGCGCTTGGCGTGATGAAGATGGAGATGCTGAACCCGCACGCCATCTACCTCCACGACACCCCGTCGAAGGGCGCGTTCAACGCCGCGGCGCGCGCCTTCAGCCACGGCTGCATCCGCACCGAGCGCGCGCTGCATTTCTCGGGCCTGATGGCGGTGATGTTCGCGGGCAAAAGCCCCGAGGAATTCGGCGAGGCAATCGCGAGCGGCAAGACGACGCGCTTCGGTTTCGACAATCCCTTCCCCGTCTATGTCGCCTACTGGACCGTCGTTCCCGACGGCAAGGGCAGCGTGAAGAAACTCGCCGATATTTACGGTCGCGACGCGCCCGTGGTTGCGAGCTTCGCTCAGCCCGGCCGTCCGACCGCGACGATCATCGCCCCGCAGGCGCCGCCGGTCGTCCCGACCGTGACGACCACCGCGCGCGCGACGACGCCGGGAACCAGCGGGATTTACTGAGCGATATCCGGTTTCGACCGAAGGCTGCCGATGGAGATGTGTACCCCGGCGAA
>JAGHZY010000042.1 GCA_017745175.1 Sphingopyxis sp.
GCGCGGCGCCGACCAGGAACACCGGAAGGCCCAGCGCCATGACGAGCCCGGGCAAGCGTTCCAGATCGTCCATCACCGCGCGCCAGCGCTGCGGCCCGGCAAGGCCGGAAATGCCGATCACGATCAGGTAGAGGCCGATCGCCTCGGCGAGGCGCAGGGTCAGGACGGAAATCGTATCCATATGTCCGCTCGTCCTCCTTTCGCCTCAATGGGCGGAAGGCGGGCGGATTGCGGATGACAAGCCGTCCCTCCCTCCGCCGGTCTTATCCGGATCAGGTTCAGCGGGTCGCAGCCACATCAGCCGCCTCTCAACCGCCTGTGAGCGGTCCCCCGGGGATAGCCTTGGTCCTTAGCCTACAAGCGCGGCCTCCGGCAAGGGCGCATCGGCGCCCCGGCGCCAGCGCGCGGCGGCCCGGGCGACGCGCGCGCCCAGCGAACGGGCGGTGGCGCGGTCGCCGGCCTTGGGCGTCACCTCCGGCGAATCATTGGCCGCCTGCGCCATCGCGCCGATGAAGCTGCCGAGGCGGTTCTCGATATCGGTCGCGGCGCTGGTGTCGTCGTTGTTGCCCGGGTTCTGCCCGGTGCTGATCCACAGCATGCCGTGCTGCGCCGCGAAGATCGCGAGGCTGGTCAGCGTGTTCAGCTTGTCGCCCGACGGCGAGCCCGAGACGGTGAAGGCGGCGCCCAATTTGTCCTTCCACTGCCTGGTGAAATAGACGGCGGCGCTCGCATCCATGAACGCCTTCATCGGCGCCGAGACATTGCCCATATAGGTGGGCGAACCGAAGATAATCGCGTCGGATTCGGCGATTGCCGCGAAAAAGGCGTCGAAGTCGGTTTGTCCCGCCTCGATCCTGAGCAGGGCCGGGTGCGCGCCGGCTTCCTCGACGCCGCGCGCGACATCGGCGGCGAGGACATCCGTATGGCCGAAACCCGAATGATAGACGATGGCAATTTGGGTCATCTGCGTTTCCTTCCTGGACCTGTGCAGCCGGGAACGGGGAGAGAGAAAGGGGAGAGCCCGGCTTGCGAAAGGCAAGATGATGGGGTAGGCACCATAAGTGAAGTACGCACCTTGAGGTAACTATGAAAGAAAAGGCTCCCGACTGGATAGGCAAGGTTGATCCGTGCGACGCGAATTGCCCGTCGCGCGACATTCTCGACCTGATCGGCGACCGCTGGAGCCTTCTGCTGCTGCTCGTGATCGCGCAGGGCCATCACCGCAACGGCGAGCTCAAGCGCCGCGTCGGCGGAATCAGCCAGAAGATGCTGACGCAGACGCTGCGCGCGCTCGAGGCGAACGGGCTGGTCGAGCGGCGCGATTTCGGGACGGTGCCGCCGCATGTCGAATATCGTCTGACCCCGCTCGGCGTGTCGCTGGCGCATTCGCTGACCCCGCTGTTCGAATGGATCGAGCGCGAGTTCGACGCCGTGGTCGCGGCGCGCGCGGCCTTTGCCGGGCGCGAGGCGGCCTAGTCGAGAAAGGGGCCGCGAGCGCGGGCGCGCGCGGCGGTGGCGGGGACGCCCGCGAGAGCGCGGAAGTCGCGTGCCATATGCGCCTGATCGGCATAGCCCTGCGCGGCGGCATGACCCGCGAGGCTCGGCTCGCCGGGAAGGGTCTCGAACGCGGTCTGGAAGCGGCGAAGGCGAAGCCATGCACGCGGGGGCAGGCCGACGTGGCGCGCGAACCAGCGCTGGAGCGTGCGCGGCGGCATGGCGGTCGCCTCGCCCATCGCGGCGACCGTGGAAGCGGCGAGGATCGCGGTGCCGATGGCGGCGAGCGCGGGTTCGGCGGCGAGCCGCGTCTCGACAAGGTCGAAGGCGGGGGCATCCCATGCCGCCCAGCGGCCGCGGAGATCGCCGAGGGGAATGGCGCCGATCGCGCTCCACGCCCACGGCCAGAGGCGGAGCGCTTCGAACGCCGCGTCGCCGCTGATCTCGAACGGCTGCGGGCGGTCGACGAGGCCGACGACGAAGCTTGCCGGCTGGTCGCCGCCCCAGCGCGAGCGCCCGCGCGTGCGCCGGATGATCTCGACGCAGCCATCGGGGGTCGCCTGTTGCGGCAGCCAGCCGTTCGCGGCGCCGTCGGCCTCGAGCGCCCAGCGCGCCTTGACCAGCCCGGCGAGATGCGGCGGCGGCGGGGTCTCGCGATAGTCCATCACAGGCATTAGACGATGATTGTCGCATCGGTTCAAGACGGCGCGCGCGGGAACTGCCAGAGCGTGCGCGACAGGAGGCGGGTATGAAGGCATTTCTTGCGATGGCCGCGGCGGCCGTGCTCGCGGGGGCGAGCCCCGCGGCGACGGTCGACGATCTGGCGTGGATGGCGGGGCAGTGGAGCCGCGAGGACGGCGGGCGCTGGACCGAGGAGGGCTGGACACCGCCGCGCGGCGGGGTGATGCTCGGGTACAGCCGGTCGGGGCGCGGCGACGCCATGCGCGAGTTCGAGTTTCTGCGCATCGCGCGCGGAGCGGATGGCGCTCCCGCCTATATCGCGCAGCCGGGCGGAGGGCCGCCGGTCGTTTTCCGGCTGGTGCGGCGGGAGGGGGCGAGCGCGACCTTCGAGAATCCCGCGCATGATTATCCGCAGCGCATCCATTACGCCCGCGATGGCGAGACGATGATCGCGACGATTTCGGCGATCGACGGGTCGAAGGCGGTCGGCTGGACCTATCGCCGCCGCTGACGCGCCGGTAGGGTCCCGGCCTTGCAGGGCGGCGAAGAGGAGCGACAGTGGCCAAGACGGGACGGTTGTTTGCGATCATCGACAGCCTGCGCCGCCGCCGCCGGCCGGTGACCGCCGAGATACTGGCCGGGGAGCAAGGCGTGTCGGTGCGCACGCTCTATCGCGACATCCGGGCGCTGATCGCATTGGGCGCGCCGATCGATGGCGAGGCGGGGGTCGGCTATGTGCTGCGCCCCGGATTTTTCCTGCCGCCGCTGATGTTCACCGCCGACGAACTGGAGGCGCTGGTGCTCGGCGCGCGCTGGGTCGAGGGGCGACAGGACGGGGCGCTGTCGCGCGCGGCGGGGCTGGCGCTCGCGAAGATCGCGGCGGCGAGCCCCGACGAACTCAGGCGGCGGATCGACGAGGCGGGGCTGTGGCCGGTGAACAGCCGCTGGCGCGAGACCAATGCGCCACTGCTCGCGACGGTGCGCGAGGCGATGCGGGCGGAAAAGACGCTGCACATCGATTATGCCGACGAAAGCGGCAAGGCGACGACACGCGCGATCTGGCCCGCGGCGCTCGCCTATTTCGAGGATCGGCAGATCATCGCGGCCTGGTGCCTGCTGCGGCAGGATTTCCGGAGTTTCCGGATCGACCGGATCGGCGCGGCGCGGATCGGCGACGAGGGTTTCGGGCGCCGCCGCGCGGTACTGATGGCCGACTGGTGGCGGCAAAGCGGATATGATGCGGCCTCCTGACACGATCTGTCAGGGGGGTGGGCTAATGCTCTTCGGGTGAGCGGCGCCGCCCCGCGGTGCCTGCCAGACCGGAGGATGAAAAGATGCTCAAGACCCATCATGGTTCGTGCCACTGCGGCGCCGTCAAGTTCGAGGCCGACCTCGATCTCGAAGCGGGGACGGGCAAATGCAACTGCTCGATCTGCACCAAGAAAAGGAACTGGAGCGCGCAGATCAAGCCCGACGCCTTTCGCCTGCTGACCGATCCCGCCGCCTTTTCCGACTATCAGTTCGGTTCGAACAGCGCGCATCATGTTTTCTGCAAGACGTGCGGCGTCGCGCCGTTCGGTCACGGCTATGTCGAGGAGATCGGCGGCGCCTATTATTCGGTGTCGATCGCGTGCCTCGACGATCTGACCCCGGCCGAAATGGCGGCGCTGCCCGTGACCCATATGGACGGCGCGGGCAACAACTGGTGGAACCCGCCCGAAATCACGTCGCATATGTGAGGGGCCGCTGGTTTGCGAGCTGGCGGTTTCGAAGCGGGGTGCACCTTTTGTCGCGAACTACCGCCCGAAACCGCCTTTAGCCGGTGCGGCGCGCCAGATACACGCCGGCGATCATCAGCGCGATGCCGGCGACGCGCTTGATGTCGATCGCCGAGCGCAGCGCGCCGAACAGGCCGAAATGGTCGATCGTCGCCGCGCTGATCAGCTGGCCGACGAGCACGAAGAAGATCGCGTTGCCGACCCCGAATCTGGGCGCGATGAAGGTCACCGCGATCACATAGAAGGCGACGAACAGCCCGCCGAAATAGAAATGGGCGGGGATGTCCGGCGTGAAGCGAATCTGGCCGACCGACCCGGTCATCAGCGCGCCGGTCGTGGCGATCAGGAAGGCGAGGCCGAAGAGGATCATCGACGCCGCCATCGGGCTGCCCAGCCGCGCGCCGAGCCCGCCGTTCAGGGCCGCGAGGACCGGAATGCCGACCCCGGTGAGGAACATGATCGTGGCGAAGGCGGGGGCGGCGTTGTTCGCGGTCATGGCTTTTGCTCCTTTGATGCCTGCGCCGCGCGATAGTCGAGAACGGGTAGCCCGCCGATCCCCCAATTCTCGAAATCGATCTCGTCGATGGTGACGACGGTGGTCGCCGGATTCTTGCCGAGCACCTGCTGGAGCAGTCCGGTGACGCCGGCGATCAGCTCGGCCTTTTGCGCAGGGGTTGCGCCCTCGCGGGTGATGCGGATGTTGACGTAAGGCATCATATGACTCCTTCGGCCGGCCAGCCCGGCATTTCGGGGAAAGCGGGCAGCGCCGCGATACGGCGGGTCCAGGCATGGATCGCCGGCCAGCCGGCAAGGTCGATCCCGGCATCGCCGATCAGCGCCAGATACGGGCTCGCGGCAAGGTCGGCGATGGTGAGCCGGTCGCCCGCGAGCCAGTCGCGCCGTTCGAGATGCGCCTCGACGACCGGCAGGATGCGTGCGGTGACGGCGGCGGCATGATCTTCCGGTATGGCGAGACCGAATTTGCGCGCGAGGCGGAGCGTGGCGGGGCCGTTCGCGATCTCGTTTGCGGCGTGCGAGAGCCAGAGCATGATCGCGCCGCGCTCTTCGGGTGTGTGACCATCCCATTCGCCGGGGCGATGCCGCGCCGCGAGCAGGGCGAGAATGGCCTGGCTGTCGCGCAAGGCGAAACCGTCGTCGACGAACAGCGGGATCTGGCGCATCGGGGTGAGCGCCGCGAAAGCACCGGACTGGCGCGCGGCGGCGTCGGTCAGCCGTTCGTCCCGCGGCAGGCCGAGAAAGGCGAGCGCCATGCGCACCTTGTGCGTGTTGCCCGACAGCGGCGAGCCATAGAGAATGATCATGAGGGGTCTCCGGGCGATGCGGCGCGCAGGGCAGCGATTTCGGCACGCAGCTGGTTGATCTCGGCCGCCATGGGGCGGACCGCGGCCGAAATCTCGGCCTCCGTAAAGCGCGGGGTAATGTGCTGCGAGCAATTCCACTCCCAGCCGATCACATCGATGAAAAAGGCGCGCTCGGGGGTCGCGCGATAGCCGTCGGGCATCAGCGCGGTGACCGCGGCGGGATCGTCGGCGAGTTCGACGCTGTGGGCGTGGCCGACGAGTTTCAGCCTCTCGCGATTGGGATAGTCCATCAGGAAGAGCGAGACGCGGTCATTGCCCTTGAGATTGGCGGTGCTGATATATTGCCTGTTGCCGCGATAGTCGGCGAAACCGATGCGGGTGCCCGCGATATGGCGCAGGAAGCCCGCGGGGCCACCGCGATGCTGCATATAGGGCCAGCCATCGGCGTTGACGCTCGCCATGTAGAAGCTGTCGCGGTCCTCGATGAAGGCGATTTCCTTGTCGGTCAGCCGGTCGGGCGTGCCGTCGGCGCCGGCGTCCATCTTCAGATAGGCGGCGCGCGAGCCATGCCGTTCCTGCAGCGCCTTCACTGCGTCGCTGAACAATATGTGCCGGTAATTTTGCGCCATGGCGTTTCCCTTTCGGGGAGCGATTTAGGTTATTGCGTGTGAGGAGATAATAAGGGAACTTGTAACAAGTTAATTCCGATTATTGGAATAATCATGGATCGGTTGCTGACGCTGGAGATGTTCGTCGCGGTGGCGAGCGAGGGGGGCTTTGCCGCGGCGGCGCGCAGGCTCGGCAGCTCGCCGCCTGCGGTGACACGCGGGATCGCGGCGCTCGAGGCGCGGCTGGGCGCGCGCCTGTTCCACCGTTCGACGCGTGCGGTCGTGCTGACCGACGCCGGGGCGGGGTTTCTCGATCAGGCGCGGCGTATCCTTGCCGATCTCGCGGGTGCCGAGCGCGAGATTCGCGGCGCCGGGGCGGTGCCGCGCGGACAGCTTCATCTGACCGCGCCGGTGATGTTCGGGCGGCTCCACGTGCTGCCGGTCGTCGGCGCGCTGATGGCGGAGCATCGCGAGCTTTCGGCGCGGATGATGCTGATCGACCGCAATGTGCGCATCGTCGAGGAGGGGATCGACGTCGCGGTGCGGATCGGGCCGCTCGCCGATTCGGGGCTGAAGGCGGTGCGCGTCGGCCGGGTGCGCCAGATGCTCGTCGCGAGCCCCGCCTATCTGGCGCGGCGCGGGGCGCCGGCGGCGGTCGCCGATCTCGCGGGGCATGACCTGATCGGCACGATGGGGCCGCGCTCGACGAACGAGTGGCAGTTTGCGAGCGGGCGCTGGCGGCTGGGGACGCCGCCGCGCCTCGTCGTCAACACGGTCGACGGGGTGCTCGCCGCGGCCGAGGCAGGGCTGGGGATCGCGAACCTGCTCTCCTACCAGCTCGCCGAGGCGGTCGATGCGGGGCGGCTGATTTCGCTGCTGGCCGACGAGCAGCCGCCGGCGCTGCCGGTGCACCTGCTGTTCGAACCGTCGCGCGCGCGCCTGCCCGCGGTGCGGCTGTTCGTCGAGGCGATGAAGGCACGGATGCGGATGGCGGGGCTGGTCTGAGGAAGGTCGGCTTTGGGGTGGAGAGCTGCCCCTTTTGTGCACCCCGGCGAAAGCCGGGGCCCATGCGGTAACACGCTAAGTTCGCGTTAGAATTCTGGGCCCCGGCTTTCGCCGGGGTGCACATCCCTATCGGCCGCTTCCGGTCGTTTCCTGCCATTCGATCCAGATTCACGATAAACGACCAATATGGGGTGGAGAGCGGACGGCATCTAGTCTGTCTCTTCAACGCGTATGCAAGCGCGGAAAACGCCACCCTCTGTGTCCTGCCGATGCCAGACTTCGACTACATTGAAGTATTTAAAGTAGCCCGGCATAGTGTCGATCGAGAGATATTCACCAATGCGGGGTAGAAACTCGAACTCCGCTGTGAATAGCGGCTCTAAGGCATCTTTGCGGTCAAAGGCTTCCACAGCTGGCATGACGGCATGCTACGCAGGCGCGAGAATGTCCGCAAGCGGTCGATAGCGGTCATTTGCAAAGGGCGTCGTCCTCGAGCCAATACCGAGCATTTTTACGCAGTTCAGGATCGCCACTCGTCTCGGCAATCTCAGTCATCATTTGCCGCGCCGTAGAGCAATCTTTGGGGCCAATTTTTACAGCTAATGAATGCTTACCGGGTTCGAATCCGGCCTCTACCGAAAGCCGCAGCCACTTCTCTTCTTCCAGCAAATTTCTCGGGTCGGCGGCACGGCGAGATTCTCCTCCTGCCATCCCATAAAAGCGAGCAAGCCGATATGCGGCCTCCCCATCGCCTGCGCGTGCTTGCTGTTGGAGCGCAAGGCGTTCGGCGGGAGAAATGTCAAAGGGCGAGGCGCCATCGACACCTGCAGCCGAACTTGAGGCTTGAGCATCTGCCTTGCGATCAGAGGAATCGTCGCATCCACTTGTCATCAAGGCTGCTACACCGAGGACGATAAGGGATGGTTGAGCGGTCATTATGAGGCGATCATGCCCCCTTTGGCGAACGTCCGCAACCGGTCGGAACCTGTCGTGGCCGATATCCCCGGCGAGGCATCAGCGTTGGTGCTGCCGCCAGTCCGCGTAAAGATCGGGCCTGTCATCGAGACGAACGGGCAGGTGACGGATATCCATTGCCTGCTCGGCAAAGGGTCTGGCGAGATCCTCATAGACCGCCGCGGTCGACAGCCCGTAAGGCGCCCCGTCCTCGTTCGAATAGGCATAAGTCACCGCACCGATACCCGAGAGGCGCATCGCGGCCATGCACATCGGGCAGGGATGGCCGCTCGCGAAGACCGAACAGCCGTCAAGGTCGGGCCCCAGTTTCTTGCTCGCAAGCCGGATCGCATTGAGTTCGGCGTGCGACGTCGGATCGCCGGTCGCCAGTATCTCGTTCACTGCCCTTGCGACGATCTTTCCGTCGCGCACGATCACCGCCCCGAACGGGCGGCCGCCTGTCTCGGCATTGGCATAGGCGAGCGCGAGCGCCTCGCGCAGAAATGTTTCACCGTCGTCCACCATCCGCCATTTGCTCCGGTCCGAGTTCGGCGTTCAGGAATGCCACGATCTTCGGCCAACTGTCGATACGCGCGGCGGCATTGCCTTCCGCCGTGCCCCCGAGCTTGCTCCATTTCTTCGCGGCGGTCGCATCGGTGAAAGGCACGCCCATTCCGGCGTGGCCCGCATTCTTGTAACGAAGCACGACCGGTGCCGCCGAACCTGCCTTCACCGCGCGCGCAACGATCTGGTCGGTCATCGGGCAACTCGGCCATAGCTTCTCGGCCTCGCCGCAGACGAGCAGCAGCTTGCCCTTAAACTTCTCGACCGGGATGATTGCCGCTGGGTTCTTATCCAACGCCTTCAGCCCGTTCACGAATACCGGCATCAGCCCGTCGCCGCCCGGTTGCCCTTTATAGGCCAAGTGCGGCAAGGGCTTGCCGCCTTCGCTCCACGACGAGCTGAACGATCCGAACATGTAATTTTCGCCGGTCATGCCATCCCACACGACGCTTGACGGCATACCGAGCACTGCTGCCCGGATACCCGGATAGCGCGTCGCAACGACCAGCCCCGCCTCGGCGCCTTTCGAATAGCCGACGATGCCGAGGCGCGCGGGATCGACGCCGGATCGCGCCTTGAGCCAGTCGAGACCCTTGGTGAAATCTTCGAGCGGGATATTCTTGAGCTTCGCCGATTTGCCCGGCGCATTATGATAGGCGAGCTGGAGCGTACTGTAGCCCTCGGCCTGCAACAGCAGCGCCAGCGCGCGCATGTCCTTGCCGAGCCCGCCCTCGGACCCGCCGAGGAGCAGGATCGCCGGATGCGGGCCGGTGCCGGCGGCCGGATAGTAATTGGCAAGAATGCCGTCGCCCGCGATCCGCTGTCCCGTCGGGCCGGCGTCGGCGAGCTTCGCAGGCGGGGGTGGCTGGGTCAGCATCCAGGCAAAGCCGCCGCCGCCGATCACGACGAGCGCGCCGAGCACCCCCAAAGCTATTTTCCACCTGCGCTTCATGGCCGCCCTCCCTGCTGCCCGACTGTATTATTCATATATAACAGTTCGGGCATGTGCAAGACATGTTAAAGGGCGCGCGCGACGGTGTCCCGCGCGCCCTTTAACAGGCATGCCGGGCGTCAGCCGAACAGCCGCTCGGCATATTCGGTGCGCAGCCGGGTCCAGTTGTCCCAGTGCGGTGCCGCCTCCGAACCGCGCGTCCGCGCCTCGAGCACATCGAGATGCGCGTGCCAGCCCGCGCTGACGTTAAGCCGCACCTCGGGGTCCTCGATCCGTTTATGGACGATCGTTAGCAACACCTCGTCGCCCTTTTCCTCGAGCGTGAAGGTCACGCCGCCGGTGCTGCCCCAGCTGATCGACAGAAGGTGCGGCGCGTCGACCGCAACGATCTCGCACAGCATCCGGTGCTCTTCGCCGAAACCGTCGGGACGCGTGCCCGGCGGGTCTGTGAGTTCGTCGTTGCGCCACACCAGCTCGACCGGCGCACCGACCCTTTCTTCCATCGCGCCCGCCGCAAGCCATTGGCGGCGCAACTCGCCGTCGGTGAGATAGGCCCAGATCCGGTCGACCGGACCGGGGAGCAGGCGGGTAATCGTCAGCGTTGCGGGTTCGGTGAGCAACCCGTAACGGCCCTGATCAAGCATCGTCGTCATCGTCATTCTCCTTCTTTCCCGGGGAGGGGTTTCCTGGGGGGCGGGGGCGGCGCGGCATCCTCGGCGCGCAGGATTTTCTCGAGCGCGTCGAGACGGCCGCTCCAGAAGCGGCGATAGATGCCGAGCCACTGGTCGGCGCGCATCAGCGGGACGGGATCGAGACTGCAGACATGCGTGCGCCCGCGAATGTCGCGGCGGACGAGCCCTGCGGCTTCGAGCACCTTGATGTGCTTCGACGCCGCGGCAAGCGACATGACGAAGGGTTCGGCGAGCTCGCCAACCGTGCGTTCGCCGTCGGCGAGCTCGCCGAGCATTGCGCGTCGCGTCGTATCGCCGAGCGCGTGGAAGATCGTGTCGAGGGTGTGCGAATCATGTTCAACCATATGGTTGAATATGACGTGCCCGATTTAATTGTCAACCGATTGGTTGAATTATTTCGTATCGATCCCCGCAATCCGGTTTCCGGCATCCTCGCGATAGAGCGTCCAGTCGGCCGGACATTTGTTCACGGCCTTCGGCAGTCCCTGCATGCCTTCGGTGATCCAGCAATCGTTGAAGATCGAACAATAGCAGGCACGGACCTTGAGCTTCCACCGTTCGCGGTTGAACGTCTGCCAGACCTTCTCGGACGCGGGGGTGCGCGGAAAGCTGACGAACTCGATGGTTTCACCGGGCCGCGCCGCGATCCCGGTCGAAGGCGAGGTGGAAAAGGTCAGGGCGCGTGCGTCGGTACCCGTGCAGCACGTCCTGAGCAGTTCGATCGGGGTGGCCATCGGCTTGCCTTCATAGCGGATTTCCATGGGGCCGAGAATCGCAGGGCCGACGCCATTGTTCGTCAGCGTCAGCGCAATATCCTGATTGCCGTCCTTGTCCCCATTGCTTGTCCCGAAGGTCACGAAGGGCATTACGCCGCCCGTCTGCATCTTCTGCGTCGCGTCGGCCTGGACGAAGGCGAAATAAGCGAGTGCGAGCGAAGCGATCAGCGCGGGCAGGCCGATCAGGAAATGCGCGATCGTGATCAGCGGCAGGTAACGCAGCAGGCGCGTCCCGATCGCCACGGCGCCCGGCGCGGACATGGCAGGCTCGGGCGCGGCGTCACGGTTCGGCGCTTCGCTCATCACGTTCCTCTTTCGCTCGTTCGGTGGGCATGCCTAGACGGGCTTTCGGGATTTTCCAATCGCTCTGAAACCACTCGCATCGATCGGCGCATTGCGCTTATGATCCATGCCATGCCGATCATGCTTCTTTCCGCGTTGGCGCTCGCCGCCCAATCGATCCCCGTTCCGCCGCAGGCCACGCAATTGCCGCCGCCGGTGCCGCCGGTCCCCGCGCCCGTCGCCCCGGTGGTCGAGGCCGACGCGCGGCCCCATGTCGCACTCGTCACCGATCTCGGCACGATCACCGTGCGGATCGAGAACAGGCGTGCGCCGGTCACGGCCGCGAACTTCCTGCGCTATGTCGATACGAAGCGGATGGACGGGTTCAAATTCTATCGCTCGACGAAGAGCTGGGGCCCGGCCAATCAGCTGGTTCAGGCGGGCAACCGCGGCGACGCACGCAAGAATTTCGCAGCCATCGCGCACGAGCCGACCAAGGTGACCGGGCTCACCAATTGCAAGGGCGCGCTGTCGATGGCGCGGCTCAACCCCGGCGATGCGACGAGCGATTTCTTCCTGCTGCTGTCCGACATCAAGGGGTTCGACAGCGACGCGCCGGGCGGCGACGGTGCGGGCTTTGCGGTGTTCGGGGAAATCGTCGGCGGGGCTGATGTCGTCGAAGCGATCTTCAACGCCCCCATCTCGCCAACCGCGGGCGAGGGCGTGATGGTCGGCCAGATGCTTGAACCCCAAGTGACGATCAGGACCGCGCGCCGCGTCCCCGCACCGGCCAGCGTGCCGCAAGGATGCGTCGTCAAGGCGCCGTAAAGCTGCGCCGGTCCCGTATCATTTATTTTGCGTTCATGCGCGCTGTGGCTATACCGCGCGCATGACTCGATTTGCCCCCTCGCGCGCGATCATGCGCCTGCTCGCCGCCGCACTTGTGATCACCCCCATGCTGGCGGCCTGTGCCGGGGGCGGCAATGTGAAGAAGGACACGCGTTACGTCGCGCGCGACGTCAACACGCTGTACCGCGCGGCGCAGGACCGGCTCGATCGCAAGCAATATGGCCTCGCCGCGGCGCTGTTCGACGAGGTCGAGCGCCAGCACCCCTATTCGCCCTGGGCGCGCCGCGCGCAGCTGATGAGTTCGTTCAGCTATTATATGGACCGCGAATATACCCCGGCGATCGAGGCAGCGCAGCGCTTCCTCGCGATCCACCCGGGCAACAAGGACGCGCCCTACGCCTATTATCTGATCGGCCTCAGCTATTATGAGCAGATCAGCGACGTCACCCGCGACCAGAAGATCACGCAGCAGGCGCAGGCCGCGCTCGGCGAGGTGATCCGCCGCTATCCCGACAGCCGTTACGCGTCGGACGCGCGCCTCAAGATCGATCTGGTGCAGGATCATCTTGCGGGCAAGGAAATGGAAATCGGCCGCTTCTACCAGCGCAGCTCGAATTGGCTCGCGGCGTCGATCCGCTTCCGCGAGGTCGTCGACAAGTTCCAGACGACCAGCCACGCGCCCGAGGCGCTCTACCGCCTGACCGAATGCTATCTCGCGCTCGGTATCCCGGCGGAAGCAAAGAAGTCGGCGGCGGTGCTCGGCGCCAACTATCCGGGCAACGAATGGTATGAGCGCGCGTACAAGCTGATGCAGAAGAACGCTCCGAGCGCCTGATCGCGCCGGGAATAGATTCTGCCTTTGTTCTGCGGTAAGGACGGCCCGTGCTCACCGCCCTGTCCATCGCCAATATCGTCCTGATCGAACGGCTCGACCTCGATTTCGAGGCCGGGCTGGGCGTGCTGACGGGCGAGACGGGGGCGGGCAAGTCGATCCTGCTCGACGCGTTGGGGCTGGCGCTGGGCGCGCGCGCCGACAGTGCGTTGGTGCGCCAAGGGACCGACAAGGCGCAGGTGACGGCGAGCTTCGCCCCGCCCGTAGCCGGCACCCCGCTCGCAGCGCTGCTCGCCGAGAACGAAATCGCGGTGGAGGCGGGCGAACCGCTCCTGATCCGCCGCACGCTGAAGGCCGACGGCGGCAGCCGCGCTTTCCTCAATGACCAGCCCTGTTCGGCGGCGTTGCTGCGCGAGGTGGGCGGGTATCTCGTCGAAATCCATGGCCAGCATGATGACCGCGGATTGCTCGCAACTACCGGGCATCGCGCGCTTCTCGATGCTTACGCCCGCGCCGATACGGCGACGGTTGACGCGGCCTATGCCGCGTGGCGCGCCGCCGGGGAGAAACTTGCCGCTGCGCGCGCCGCCATTTCGGAAGCCGAACGCGACCGCGAATGGCTGGAGCATTGCGTCGCCGAACTGCAGGCGCTCGCGCCGCAGCCCGGCGAGGACGCCGAACTCTTCGAAGCCCGCGCCACAATGCAAAAGGGCGAGAAGGTCGCGGGAGACCTTGGCGCGATCATGGAGGCGTTCGAGGGGAGCGACAGCGGACCCGCGAAACTCCGCGGCGCCGCCCGCCGCCTCGACCGGCTTGCGGGCGATCATCCGCTGCTCGCCGAGGCGCTGGCCGCTCTCGACCGCGCGATCATCGAGGCCGACGAGGCCGAGAGCAAGCTCCACGAAGCCGCGCGCGCGATGGAATATGACCCCGAGCGGCTCGAGGCGACCGAGACGCGGCTGTTCGAGCTGCGCGCGATGGCGCGAAAACATAATGTCCAGCCCGACGAACTCGCCGAACTCACCGGCACGCTTGCCGCGCGGCTCGACGCGATCGAGGGAGGCAGCGCGGGGCTCGCCAAACTCGAAACCGCGGTCGCCGAAACCGCCGCCGCCTATACCCACGCCGCAACCGCGCTTTCCGACCAGCGCGCCAAGGCGGCAACCCGCCTCGACGCCGCGGTCGCGGGCGAACTCGTTCCGCTCAAACTCGACGCCGCGCGCTTCCGGACCCTCGTCGAGCGGCTGCCAGCCGACCGCTGGGGGCCCGAAGGCATGGACCGCGTCGAATATCTGATCTCGACCAACCCCGGCGCGCCCTTTGCCCCGCTTGCGAAGATCGCGTCGGGGGGCGAACTCTCGCGCTTCATTCTCGCGCTGAAGGTGGCGCTCGCCGAGGAGGGCGGCGCCGGCACGATCATCTTCGACGAAATCGATCGTGGCGTCGGCGGCGCGGTGGCGAGCGCGATCGGCGAGCGGCTGGCACGGCTTGCCGGCGCTGGCAAGCAGTTGCTCGCAGTAACGCACAGCCCCCAGGTCGCGGCGAAAGGCGCCGCGCATTTCATCATCGCCAAATCGAGCGAGGGTACGGTCACACGGACCAGCGTCCATGCGCTCGATGCGGCCGGCCGGCGCGAGGAAATCGCGCGCATGCTGTCGGGTGCCGAAGTGACCGCCGAAGCGCGCGCGCAGGCCGAAAGATTGCTGGAGACGATATGACGGGTCAGGCGCAACTTTATCGCGAGCAGGGTTACCTCGCGCTTCCGGGCTTCGTGCCGACCGATGTGACGCACGCGCTGCTCGGTATGCTGAAATCCGACCTGATCCAGGGCGGCGTGTCGTTCGACCAGCTGAAGCGCAAGCACGACCTGCTCGCCGCGCCGGCGGTCGAGGTTTATGGCACGCACTATATTCCGCTCTCGACCTTCCTGTGGGGAATGACACCGGCGATCCGGGCACTCGTCGGTCACGACGTCAGCCCGACCTATTGCTATTTCCGTCTGTATCGTCAGGGCGATATCTGTCGCGTTCATTCGGATCGCTACGCCTGCGAGCACAGCCTGTCGCTGCTTCTTGCGGCAAGCGACGGCGCGGCGTGGCCGCTCGAAGTGGGATCGCGGCACATCGAAACCCCGCGCCAGCGCGCCGACGCCGATTTCGGCGACGAGACCTATGGCTCGGTTCCGATGCGTCCCGGCGACGCGGTGCTCTATCAGGGCGTCCACCGCGCGCATGGCCGGATGACGCCCAATCCCAATCGCTGGTCGGCGCACCTCTTCCTGCACTGGGTCGATCCCGCTGGCCCCTATGCCGACAATGCGTTCGAAGGAATCCGGATTCTTCCGACCGAAGCACTGGCGATGGAGCGGGCCTGACGCATGGCGGCGACGCATCCGCTCGATCGTCCGATCCGGTCGATGCTCACCGGTCGCCGGGCGCATCTGGCTGAAGGCGGTGCGCGCGCGTTGCGGATCGACCGCAGCTATGGCGTATTCGGAGTCGCGGCCGATGCGGGCGAGCGCCGCGAGATGCATGTGCTGGTGATCGCGAAATGAACCGGCGCGAACATCTCGCGACGTTGCTCGCGATGGCCGCAGCGCTGCTCCCCGCGACGAAACTCCGCGCACTGGAGACGAAGATGGAAGACGCCGATCCGCAATATGGCCTGCTCGGCCAGATGATGGCGCAACCCGGCAAACGCGCCGAACTGGTAGCGATCCTCGCCGAAGGAACAGGGCAGATGCCCGGCAATATTGCCTATATGATCGGCGAGGACAGCGCGAACGCCGACGCGATCTGGATCGTCGAACTCTGGGGCAGTAAGGAGGCGCACGCGGCGTCGCTAAAGCTCCCCGTCGTGCAGGACGCGATCAGAAAGGGTCGCCCGCTTATCGCAGGATTTGGTACTCGCGCCGAGTTCAAGCCGGTGGCAAAGACCGGTGCATGACCGAAATCGAATCCCTGTCCGAGGCCGATGCCGCCAATGAACTGATGCGGCTCGCGAAACAGATCGCCTATCACAGCAAGCGCTATCATGTAGAGGACGCTCCCGAGATTTCGGACGCCGATTACGACGCGCTCGTCCGCCGCAACAACGCGCTCGAAAGCGCGTTCCCGCAGCTGATCCGCGCCGACAGCCCGAACAACCAGGTCGGCGCCGCGGTCGAGGGCTCGCCGCTCGCCAAGGTCACGCACCGGCAGCGGATGATGAGCCTCGACAACGCCTTTTCGGGCGAGGATGTCGAGGAGTTCGCCGCGCGCGTGCGGCGCTTCCTCAATCTGGGCGCTGACGCCGTCGTTGCGATGACCGCCGAGGACAAGATCGACGGCCTGTCCTGCTCGCTGCGTTACGAGAAGGGCAGGCTGGTGCAGGCGGCGACGCGCGGCGACGGCAGCGTCGGCGAGGATGTCACTGCGAATGTCCGCCACATCGCCGATATTCCCCAGGAGTTGCGAGAAGAAGCTTTCGGATTTCCCGAGGTCTTTGAGGTCCGTGGCGAAGTCTATATGGCGAAAGAGGACTTCACTGCACTCAATGAGCGACTGCTCAACGAGGGTAGGGCGTTGGCTGACCAGCGGGGACAGGAGTTCGACCCAGCGACGGCACGTCAATTCGCCAACCCTCGTAACGCTGCAGCAGGATCGCTTCGTCAGAAGGACGCCAACGTAACGGCTTCGCGTCCGCTGCGCTTCCTGGCCCATGGCTGGGGCGAGGTAAGCATGTTGCCGGCAGACACGCAGTTTGGCGTAATGAATGCGATTATGAGGGCAGGAATACCGGTATCGCCGGAGCTAAAACGTTTTGAATCGGTAGCTGAAGTCCTCGCCCATTATACCGAAATCGAGCGCCGCCGCGCCGAGATGGATTATGACATCGACGGCGTCGTCTACAAGGTCGACAGCCTCGCATGGCAACAGCGGCTCGGCTTTGTCGCCAAGGCGCCGCGCTGGGCGATCGCGCATAAATTCCCGGCCGAACGCGCGCAGACGACACTGGAAGCCATCGATATCCAGGTCGGGCGCACCGGCAAGCTCACCCCTGTCGGGCGGCTCGTCCCCGTCACCGTCGGTGGCGTCGTCGTCTCGAACGTCACGCTCCACAACCGCGACGAGATCGGCCGGCTCGGGGTGCGCCCCGGCGACCGCGTCGTCATCCAGCGCGCGGGCGATGTAATCCCGCAGGTCGTCGAAAACCTCACCCGCGACGAGGACCGCGCGCCTTACATCTTCCCCGACCATTGCCCTGTCTGCAACAGCGAGGCGGTGGCCGAGGAGAGCGAGGTCGACGTCCGCTGCACCGGCGGCCTCATCTGCAACGCGCAGAAGTTCGAGCGTCTGCGCCATTTCGTCAGTCGCGGCGCGCTCGATATAGAGGGGCTGGGCGAAAAGAGCATCGCGGAGTTTCTGGAACTGGGCTGGCTCGACAAGGGGCCGGCGGATATCTTCCGCCTCGGGAGGCACCGCGCCGAGCTGCTCGGGCGCGAGGGCTGGAAGGAAAAGTCGGTCGACAATCTTTTCGCCGCGATCGAGGCGAAGCGCGCGCCTGACGCCGCGCGCCTGCTCTTCGGGCTCGGCATCCGCCATATCGGCGCGGTGACCGCGCGCGATCTCCTCAAGGGGCTCGGCGATATCGCCCGGCTCCCCGAAAAGGCCGCCGAAATCCATGTGTATCTGGACGCCAACCCGCGCGGCGAGGGCGAGTCCGACGGCAAATATACGGCGCGCCGCGTCGAGGCGTTCAAGGCGATCCTCGAGGTCCGCGCCGACGGCATCGGGATCGCGGTCGGCGAGGCGCTCGCCGATTTCTTCCACGAACCGCACAACCGCGAGCTGTGGGACGATCTGCTCTCCGAAGTCTCGCCGCCGCTCTACATCGTCGAGACGCGCGAGAGCGAGGTGTCGGGGATGACGGTCGTCTTCACCGGCAAGCTCGAGACGATGAGCCGCGACGAGGCGAAGGCGCAGGCCGAAGCGCTCGGCGCCAAGGCGGCGGGCAGCGTCAGCGCCAAGACCGACCTCGTCGTCGCGGGCCCCGGCGCGGGTTCGAAGCTCAAGCAGGCGAGCGCGCTCGGGATCCGCGTGATCGACGAGGCCGAATGGGCGGCAATCGTTGCGGCGGCGGGTTAGGGCGATATCAATCGGTGCGCGCCATCACAGACGGTGCGGGCAAAATGCTGTGAAGGGGCGACATGGCAAAGCGTGACTATCTTCAGAATCTGATGCGCGACCTCGAATCGCACACCGAGGTGCGGCGGTTCGGCAGCGGCTGGCTGTCGGGCTTTTTCGGCCTGCTCTTCGCGATCGCGGGTTTCTTCATGGTGATCGCGCTGCGCTTCCCCGACTGGTTCGCGACTCCCGAGCTTGCGATCGTCAAGAATTGGGGCGGTTTCCGTGGGCTCGTCCACGCGACCTTGCTCGTCAGCTACGGCCTCTCGCTGCTCAGCCTGCTGCTGCGCTCCCGGAAAGTGCTCGGCCTCACCGCGCTGATGATCGGGCTCGCCGCGATCCTCGTCGGCGGGTCGAACGTCCAGCCGCAGGAGACGCGCGACTGGGGCATTTTCTTCGGGCTCGACTTCTTCGTGGTGAACCTGCTCGTCACCGGTTTCATGTTCGCGCCATTGGAGCGCGCTTTCCCGCATCGACGCACCCAGCGCCTGTTCCGTACCGAATGGCGCGAGGATCTTTTCTACTATCTCGTCAGCACGATGTTCGTGCAGGTTCTGGGCTTCCTCGCGCTCGCGCCCTCGACGATCATCAACGAGAATACGTCGAACTGGGAGGCGTTCCGCGCCGGGGTCGCGTCGCTGCCGTGGATCGTGCAATTCGCCATCGTGCTCGTCGCGTCGGACATGGCGCAATATTTCTTCCACCGCACTTTCCATCGCTACCCCTTCCTCTGGGGTTTCCACGCGGTGCACCACAGCGCGAAATCGATGGACTGGCTCGCGGGGTCGCGAATGCATTTTGTCGAGATCATCCTGCTGCGCTCGATCACCTCGCTGCCGCTCTTCACGCTCGGCTTCGCGCCCTCGGTGATGCAGGCCTATATCGGCTTCGTCTATGTCTGGTCGTCGCTGCTCCACGCCAATGTCGGCGGCAATTTCAACCGGCTGGGCCACTGGATCGCGACCCCGCGTTTCCACCACTGGCATCATGGGCTCGAGCGCGAGGCGTTCGACGTCAATTTCGCGATCCATTTCCCGTGGATCGACAAATTGTTCGGCACCTTCCATCTGCCCAAGGATCGCTGGCCCGAAAATTACGGCATCCCCGAAGATGTGCCGCGCAGCTATTGGGGCCAGTTTCTCTATCCGTGGACGCGCACCGGCAAGAAGACCGACGAGACGCCGGCGGAATAGTCGTTTGCCATCGCCTCCCAATCATCGTCACCCCGGACTTGATCCGGGGTCCCGCTCTGCGACGGAAAGAAGCAGGACCCCGGGGCGAGCCCGGCGTGACGATGATTGTTAGGACGCTTTGTCCGCTTGCCACTCGCACGAGCGCGCCATAAGGCGCGCGGCGTGGGCCTGCTCGCCGCCTTTCGCCGTCCCGGCATATTGCTGCTTTTGCCGCTATTCCTCGCGCTCGCTGCGCGGATGGTCGTCGCGCCGGGCTGGATGATCGAGAGCGATGCCGGCGGCTCGATCACGGTGCGCATCTGTTCGGACCCCGCCAACCCCGGCGGGACGATGACGATCCCGTTCGACAAGGCGGACAGCCACGACAAGGGCGAAGCGCAGCAGCATTGCCCGTGGGGCGCGCTCGCCAATGCACCGATCGGACCCGACCTGCCGGTCCTCGCCGCGGCTCCGTTGGCCGCGGAACCCGCGCCCGTCGCGGCCCGCTTGCTCGGCTTCGCGCCGGGCATCGCCTCGCCGCTTCCGCCAAGTACCGGACCACCCGTCTTCGCCTGACCCGGATCGACCGGCTGCCCGCGCTTTCGCGCGGCGCGGCGCGTGACTCTATTCAGCGAAAGACACCAGAATGAAGACCCATATCCATGGCGCGGCGCCCCTGCTGGCACTCGCCACCTGTATCGCCGCGATTCCCGCCCATGCCGATGAAGCGGACAGCACCATCATCGTCACCGCACCGACCGCCACCGACGCCGCCGGGGAACGCGCGGCGCAGACGCCCGGCGGCACCGACGTCGTTTCCTATGACGATTATGCCGACAAATCGGTCGTATCCCTGCGCGACACGCTGGCCTTCTCGCCCGGCGTCTATCTCCAGCCGCGCTACGGGCAGGAGATACGCATTGCGATCCGCGGCTCGGGCCTGTCGCGCGGCTTCCACATGCGCGGGCTTACGCTCCTGCAGGACGGCGTGCCGATCAACCTCGCCGACGATAATGGCGATTTCCAGGAACTCGAACCGATCTTCTTCGACCATCTCGAAGTGTATCGCGGATCGAACGCGCTGCGCTTCGGTTCGGGCACGCTCGGCGGGGCGATCAACGGCGTGACCCCGACGGGTCGCACCGCGCAGGGGATTTACCTCCGCGGCGACGTCGGCAGCTTCGACAGCGTGCGCGGCCTCGTCTCGGCGGGCGTTGCAGGCGACAACGTCGATGCCTGGGGAGCAATCAGTGCCGACACATCGGATGGCGATCGCGATCATGCCAAACGCCGCAGCCTTCGCTTTCAGGGCAATATCGGGTTGAAGCTGAGCGAAGTGGTGAGCACGCGCTTTTACGCCAGCATCAACAATATCGATCAGCAGCTCCCCGGCGCGTTGACGATGGCGGAGGCCTTGTCGACGCCGCGCAAGGCCAACGCCGGCGCGGTAGCGGGCGATCAGGGACGCGACATCGACTCGCTGCGCCTCCAGAACCGCACCCGCTTCGACTGGGGCGCCCTGACACTCGATGTCGGCGGCTTCGTCAACGTCAAGTCGCTCCACCACCCGATCTTCCAGCTCATCGACCAGAAATCGACCGACGTCGGCGGGTTCTTCCGCGCCGATTATGCCGCGGGTCCGGTCGAACTGACCTTGGGCGGCGAGATACGCCGTGGCAGCACCGATGCGCGCCAGTTCGTCAATGCCGGCGGGCGGCGCGGCGCGCTGACCCTCGACGCCGACCAGAAGGCGCAGACGGCGACGCTCTACGGCGAGGTGCGCGTGCGGCCGGTCGAGACGCTGACGCTGATCGCGGGCGGCGTTTACGCCGACGGCTGGCGCAAGCGGCAGGTCAATTTCTCGGTCGCCCCCGCGACCGACGGCCGGATCGACTTCGATGCCTTCTCGCCCAAGGTCGGCCTGCTGCTCGAACCCGCCGCCGATATCCAGCTCTTCGCCAATTACAGCCGCTCGGCCGAATTCCCGGGCTTCGGCGAGGTGTTCCAGACGATCGGTACCCCGCCCGTCAGTACGGTCGTTTCGGACATCCGGCCGCAGCGCGCCTGGACCGCCGAGATCGGCACGCGCGGAAAGCTCGGTTTCGCGAGCTGGGATATCGCTTTTTACCGCTCGACGATCAAAGGCGAGTTGCTCCAGTTCACGACCAACCCGAGCATTCCTGCGGCAACGTTCAACGCCGGCCGCACGCTGCATCGGGGCGTCGAAGCGGGGTTGGATCTCGCGCCGACCGGCTGGCTGCGGCTGCGACAGGTCTACACCTACAGCGACTTCCGCTTCCGCGGCGATGCGCAATTCGGCGACAACCGCCTGCCGGTCGTCCCGAAGCATGTCTATCGCGCCGAACTCCGTCTCGGTATCGACGCGCTGCATGTCGCGCCGAATCTCGAATGGGTCCCCGACGGTCCCTTCGCCGATTATCGGGGTCGGGTGCGCACCCCCGGCTATGCGCTGATCGGCGTCACGGGCGGTGCGACGATCATGAAGGGCATCGACGCCTTCGTCGATATCCGCAACATCACGGGCAAGAGGGCGATCGGCGACATCAGCGCGGCGATCGCGGTGACGCCGGCGTCGGCGATCTATTACCCCGTCGAGCGGCGCGCGATTTCCGCGGGCATCCGCGCGCGCTTCTGACTGCCGCGAGCGGGACGGCTTTCCCTGCCGTCCCGCTCCGCTTATGGTCGGCGGATGAACCGCACCCTCCACCTGCTCGTCATGCTCTTTGCGCTGCTGCTGACTCCGGCCGCGATGGCGCAGGAACGCGGCCCGGTGGTGCTCGCGGCGGCGAGCCTGCAGGAATCGCTGACCGAGGCCGCCAACGCATGGGCGGCGAAGGGCCACGCCAGGCCCGTGCTGTCCTTCGCCGCTTCGTCGGCGCTGGCGCGGCAGGTGATCGCGGGCGCTCCCGCCGATCTCTTCCTCTCCGCCGACGAGGAGTGGATGGACGCGGTGGCGAAGGCCGGACTGCTGCGTGCGGGCACGCGCACGGTGCTGCTCGGCAACCGGCTCGTGCTGATCGCGCCTGCGGCGAGCAAGGTCCGCCTGACTCCGGTGCGCGGTTTTCCGCTCGCCAAGGCGCTCGGCTCGGGTCGCCTGGCGCTCGCCGATCCCGGCGCGGTGCCCGCGGGCAAATATGCCAAGGCCGCGCTCACCCGTCTCGGCGTCTGGGCCGGCGTTGCCGCGAAGATTGCCCCCGCCGAAAACGTCCGCGCCGCGATGGCGCTCGTCGAGCGCGGCGCCGCGCCGCTCGGTATCGTCTATGCGACCGACGCGCGCGCGTCGAAGGCGGTGCGCATCGTCGGCACCTTTCCCGCATCGAGCCATCCGCCGATCCGTTATCCGGTCGCGGTGCTGAAGGCGTCGCGGCACAAGGACGCCGCCGGCTTTCGCGCCTTCCTGCTGTCGCAACAGGGCCGCGCGATCTTCGCCCGCCACGGCTTCCCGGCGCCCTGATGCTGTCAGCCGAGGAGTGGGGCATCGTTGCGCTGTCGCTGAAGGTCGGCGGCGTCGCGGTGCTCGCCACGCTGCCCGTCGCCTTTGCGCTGGCGTGGCTGCTCGCGCGCTACCGCTTCCCCGGGCGCGTCGTCCTTGATGCGCTCGTCCACCTGCCGCTCGTTCTGCCTCCCGTCGTCACCGGCTGGCTGCTGCTCATTGCCTTCGGTCCGTTCGGCCCCGTGGGGCGCTCCCTCGAAAGCTGGTTCGGGGTGAGTTTGATGTTCCGCTGGACCGGCGCCGCGCTCGCCGCCGCGATCATGGCGCTCCCGCTGATGGTGCGTGCGATGCGGCTGTCGATCGAAGGGATTGACCGGCGGTTCGAGGGAGCGGCGCGCACGCTGGGTGCCGGGCGCTGGCACGCGTTTCGCACGATCAGCCTGCCGCTCGCGCTGCCCGGAATCCTCGCCGCTCTTGTCCTCGGCTTCGCCCGCTCGATCGGCGAGTTCGGTGCGACGATCACCTTCGTCTCGAACATTCCGGGCGAGACGCGCACGCTGCCGCTCGCCATCTATTCGGCGCTGCAGGTTCCGGGTGGCGAGATGATGGTGACGCGGCTCGCGCTGCTGTCGGTCGCGCTTTCGCTCGGCGCGCTGATCCTGTCCGAATGGCTCGTACGGCGCACCGGTGCGGGAAGGACGCAGCGTGGCGATTGATATCGACATCGAGCGCCGCCTCGGCGAGCGCGTGATCGCGGCGCGCTTCACCGCGGGGCCGGGGCTGACCGCGCTTTTCGGGCCGTCGGGCGCCGGCAAGACGAGCATCCTCAACATGGTCGCGGGGCTGCTGCGGCCCGATCGCGGCCATATTCGCGTCGGCGCGCGGACGCTGTTCGGCGGCGGTGTCGACCTGCCGCCCGAGGCGCGCCGCACCGGCTATATCTTTCAGGACGGCCGGCTCTTCCCGCATCGCCGCGTCCGTGCCAACCTCGTCTACGGTCTCCATCTCGCCGATCCCGCCGATCGCTGGATGGCGCTCGACGAGGCCGTCGCTTTCCTCGGCATCGGCGATCTGCTCGACCGCTGGCCGCGCACGCTGTCGGGCGGCGAGGCGCAGCGGGTCGCGATCGGCCGCGCGCTGCTTCGCGGCCCCGAATTCCTGTTGATGGACGAACCCTTGTCGTCGCTCGACGCGGCGCGGCGCGGCGATATCATGACGGTGATCGAGCGGATTCGCGACGAACTCAAGCTGCCGATCCTCTATGTCAGTCACGACCGCGCGGAGGTCGATCGGCTCGCGACGCAGGTCGTCGAGATTGGCGAATAAAGTTTCACTTGAAACCATTTTGATGATAGAAGCATGCCTATGGAAAGCCAGTTTACCCATGTCCATGATGCGCCGCCGCCGGGCGCCGCGGCCGACTGGACGATTTCGCAAAATTGGGACGCCTTCACCGCCGACGAGCATGCGATGTGGGATCGGCTGTTCGCGCGCCAGTCGGACATGCTTCCCGGCCGCGCGTCGGATGCTTTCCTGCGCGGGATCGACGTGCTCCGCCTCGAAAAGCCCGGCATTCCCGACTATCGCGAGCTCAACGCGCGGCTGATGGCGGCGACGGGGTGGCAGGTGATCGCCGTGCCCGGCCTTGTTCCCGACGATGTCTTTTTCGACCATCTCGCGAACCGGCGCTTCCCCGCAGGCAATTTCATCCGTACGCCGCAGCAGCTCGATTATCTGCAGGAACCCGACGTTTTTCATGACGTCTTCGGCCATGTCCCGATGCTCGCCGACCCGGTGTTCGCCGACTATATGGTGGCATATGGCGAAGGCGGGCTGCGCAGCCTGAAGTTCGACGCGCTCAAACAGCTCGCGCGGCTTTACTGGTACACGGTCGAATTCGGCCTGATCCGCGAGGCGGGGGAGCTGCGCATCTATGGCGCGGGCATCGTCTCCTCCTTTGCCGAAAGCGTCTTCGCACTCGATTCGGACAGCCCGAACCGCATCGGCTTCGACCTCGCGCGCGTCATGCGTACCGATTACCGGATCGACGATTTCCAGCAGAATTATTTCGTCATCGACAGCCTCGGCCAGCTGCTCGACACGACGGTGAACACCGACTTTGCGCCGCTCTATGCGAAAAACGCCGCGCTGCCGCCGATCCCGATCGCCGACATCCTGCCGGAAGATGTGGTGATCACGCGCGGCACGCAGGATTATGCGACGGCGAAGGCGTAGGCCTACCAGCTCCCGAAACTGGCATCCGACGGGCTCGCGCGATGGAACGCGCGCTCCTTGCGGCGCCAGCCGTAGCGGCGGCGCTTGATCAGCAGCAGGCACGGCCATTCGGCGCTGCCACCGCGCGCTGCGAGGCGGAAGCCCTGCGCGCGCCAGGCGGCGAGCACCGGTTCCATCTGACGCGCGATCAACCCCGCGAGGATCGCATGACCGCCCGGCGCGGTTGCGGCGGCAATGTCGGGGGCCAGCGTAATCAGCGGCCCCGCGAGGATGTTCGCGATAACCAGATCATAGGGCGCACGGTGTTTGATCGAAGGGTGATTGGTCCCCGGCGCGACCGCAAGCGCCAGCCGCCCGCCGCCGCGTCCGAGCGGCACATTGTTGATCCCGGCATTGTCGCGCGTCACGAAAATGCTCGCAGGGTCGATGTCCGACGCGATCGTCTTCGCACGCGGCCACAGCGCCATCGCGGCAAAGGCGAGCAGGCCCGTGCCCGTGCCGATGTCGGCAATATTGCGCGGGCTCGCGCCCTGCCGCGCCAGCCGGTCGAGCATCGACAGGCAGCCTGCGGTCGTATCATGCCCACCGGTCCCGAACGCCTGACTCGCGTCGATCAGGAACGGCGTGCTGCCCGCAGGCACGCGGTCGGCGTAGCTGCTCGTGTGGACGAAAAAGCGTCCTGCCTGCACGGGTTCGAGGCCCTGCTGCGACAGCGTGACCCAATCCTCTTCGGGCAGCTCCGCGACGACGGGCTTTTTGCCTTTCGCGCTGGGCACGAACGACTGCAGAAGTTTCAGCAGCGCCGCACCGGGCTTGTCGTCCATATAGGCATCGAGCTGCCACTCGCCGGCATCCTCGTCGATCTCGCGCGTCACCACGACCGGTGCTTCGGGCAAGGCGTCGAGTTCGGGGATCTCGCCCGACAGCGCTTCGGCCTCATCGCGGGTGCAGGGAAGGGAGACGATCCAGCTCATCTCAGCGAACATGGCTCGCGCCGTTGACGTCAAGCACCGCCCCCGTCATCGATGCGGGCGCATCCGTCGCGCACCAGCGCGCCATTTCGCCGACCTCATCGGGCATCGCGACGCGGCCGAGCGGAATGTCGGCGAGCAATTTGTCGCCGTCGCGGCTCGCCAGATAATCCTCGGCCATGCCCGTCATCGTGAAACCGGGGCAGATCGCAAAGGCAAGAATGCCGTCCTTCGCATAGGCGCGCGCGATCGTCTTGGTCATCGCGACCATACCCGATTTCGACGCGGCATAATGCCAGTGCGCGGGGCTGTCACCGCGGTATGCGGCGCGGCTCGCGATATTGACGATGCGGCCTGCGGACTTGCGTTTCTGCCAGTGCAGCACCGCATGGCGGCACAGCAGCGCGCTCGCGGTCAGATTGACCTGCATCGTGCGGTTCCAGCCCATTAGCCAGTCGGCGTCTTCGTCGTCGAGCGGGTTCGCCTCGAACACCCCGGCATTGTTGATGAGCACATCGATGCGGCCATCGAGCCGGTCGAGGCTTGCCTGCCAAAGCCGGTCGGGTGTCGCCGGGTCGGCGAGGTCGCCGTCGGCGCTCGACAGCGCGACGACCCGGGTCTCACCGGTGGTCAGCGCATCGGCGATCGCGGCGCCGATGCCGCGGCTTGCGCCGGTGATCAGGATATGCGTGCTCATCGCCCCGCCTTAGGCAGCGGGGCGGGGCTTGCCAAGCGGGGAGGGGGTAGTCGCTGTCCTCACCCGTCATCCCGGCCTTCGCCGGGATGACGACGTATGCGAGATGGACGGTCTTACGCCACGCGGCGGCTGAATTCGCTCGCGGCCTGTTCGAGCTGCTGCAGCCGGCCGCCCATCTTGGCGAATTCCTGGCTCAGCACGCTGATCTCGCTTGCGACCATCCCCGAATCGTTGCGGATGCTCGCGATCGTCGATGACATCGAATCGGCGGCAAGCGCGGTCTCGTCGACGGCGGCGGTGATCGAGGTAACCGTCTGCGCCTGCGCGTCCATCGCGTCGCGGATGCGCTGCGCCGAATTCTGGACCTCGACGATCGTCTGCCGGATCGACTGGTTGGCCGAAACCGACCCGCGCGTCGCCTGCTGGATCGCCGTGATCTTGCCCGCGATATCGTCGGTCGCGCGCGCTGTCTCGTTGGCCAGGCTCTTCACTTCCTGTGCGACGACGGCAAAGCCGCGGCCCGATTCGCCCGCGCGCGCCGCCTCGATGGTGGCGTTGAGGGCGAGAAGGTTGGTCTGTCCCGCGATCTCGCGGATCAGCCCGAGGATCGACTCGATCGATTCGGCGTGATGCGACAGCGTCTCCGACATCGCCACGGCTTCGCCTGCCTGTTCGGACGCGCGCGTCGCGACGCTGGCCGATGCCTCGACCTCGCTCCGTGCATCCTCGATCGCGCGGATCAGGCCGGCGGCGGTCGATGCGGCCTCGCGCATCGCCATCGCCGATTGCTCGGACGCGGCGGCGACTTCGCTCGTCTTGGCGATCATGCCCTTCGCCGCCTGATCGGCCGAGGCGGCCTGCCTCGCGAGCTGTTCGCGCACGCCGTCGGTATCCTGCACGAGCGAGGCGATCGAGCGGTCGAAATCACCCGCGAGCGTCTGCCGCTCGCTCGAAAATACCGCGCGGTCGAGCTTGGCCGCATAGCGCTGCATGATGTCGAACTCGAGCAGCGCGAGCCGGTTGATCGCGCTTGTCAGCCGCGCGAGCCGCTCGGGATCGCCGATGCACGCCTCGACGACATATTCGATCGTGAGGCGCTGGCTTTCGGCGATGCACGACATGACCGAGGCGAGCGGCAGCTTCACGCGCCGCGCCATGTGCGTGTTCTGGCACGCGATCGTCGCGACTTCCTGACCGGCGGCGTCGGCATATTTGACCGTGGTATGGCGCGCGCTTCCGCGAATATAGGATTCGAGCAATTCGCCCTCGACGTGGCGATCGACGCTGGGAAGCCTGTTGAACGCGGTCCAGTAAGCGGCGGCGATCGCTTCCTCGCGCCCCGCGATGATCGCGTGAATCTCGGCACCCTGCGCGACAAGGCTGCCGTCGAGGTCGTAATAGGGAAAGCGATCGGCCATCGGCACCGGATCGATCTGTTGCTTGTGAATCGGATTTTCCTTCACCATGATCCTGCTTCCCTGATCGATCCCATGGACGTGCGGGTCTGCCGCCCGCATACATCCGGCGAAACTGGTGAACGGGATATGCGGTGGAAATAGTAAAGGCGTCGTTAACCTCAAGCCGGGGTCTTGCCCCCGGCGCCCGCCGACAGCGCCGAAGCCCTGCCGTCGGCGCCCGCTGACGGGTGCGGCAGGGGATAGCCCTCGAACGCCTTGATCGTGCGCAGCGCAAAGGCGCTGTGCATCGCTGCGACGCCGGGCAGGCGCGACAGGCAGTGGCGGTGCAGCCGGTCGAAATCGGCGACGCTGCGCGCCGCGACGCGCAGCCGGTAATCCGACGCCCCCGAAAGCAGCTGGCACTCGAGAATCTCGTCGAAACTCTTCACCGCGCTCTCGAACGCGGTCAGCGCCTCCTCGCTCTGCGACGTCAGGCTGATATCGACGAAGACATCGAGTCCCAGCCCGATGCGTTCGGGATCGAGCCGAGCGGTATAGCCGGTGATGATCCCCGCCGCCTCGAGCGCGCGGATGCGGCGATGGCACGCCGATGCCGAAAGCCCGACGATGTCGCCCAGTTCGGCCGCGGGGCGCGGGCCGGTGCGTTGCAGCAAGTCGAGCAGCTTTGCGTCAATCCGGTCCATCATTGTGCGTCCTTGGTCAAATTCGCGCAAAAATCGTGCGCCACACTCGCGAAACCGCGATGCATATGCAAGCACCTCGCAATGCTTTTCTGCTAAAAGCGCCGACAAGTTTTCGGCGGCCCCAGTCGATCGCCGATGACATCCATATCCGGAGAGCGACCATGATCATCGGCACCCCCAAGGAAATCAAGAACCACGAATATCGCGTCGGCCTGACCCCCGAAAGCGCCCGCGAACTCGTCGTCCACGGCCACCGCGTGCTGGTCCAGACCGGCGCGGGCGAAGGCATCGGCGCGCACGACCGCTTCTATGTCGAGGCGGGCGCCGAGATCGTCCAGAGTGCCGAAGAAATCTTCGCGACCTGCGACATGGTCGTGAAGGTGAAGGAACCCCAGCCCGTCGAGCGCGCGATGCTGCGCCCCGGGCAGATCCTCTACACCTATCTCCACCTCGCGCCCGATCCCGACCAGACGCGCGACCTGATGGCATCGGGCGCGGTGTGCATCGCCTATGAAACGGTCACCAGCCCGCATGGCGGCCTGCCGCTCCTGAAACCGATGAGCCAGGTCGCGGGTCGCATGTCGATCCAGGCCGGCGCGACCGCGCTTGAAAAGGCGCATGGCGGCCGCGGCGTGCTCCTCGGCGGCGTCCCCGGCGTCGCGCCGGGCAAGGTCTGCGTGATCGGCGGCGGCGTCGTCGGCTTCAACGCGGCGCAGATGGCGGCCGGCCTCGGCGCCGACGTCACCATCCTCGACCGCGATCCCGAAGTGCTCGAACGCGTCGGCACCTTCTTCGAGGCGCGTGCGAAGACGCGCTTCTCGAACCGCGCGAACCTTGCCGAATGCGTCGCCGAGGCCGACCTCGTGATCGGCGCGGTGCTGATCCCCGGCGCCGAGGCGCCGAAGCTCGTGACGCGCGACATGCTCGGCACGATGCGTCCGGGTTCGGTGCTCGTTGACGTCGCGATCGACCAGGGCGGCTGTTTCGAGACGAGCCATGCGACGACGCACGCCGATCCGACCTATGTGGTCGACGGCATTGTCCATTATGCGGTCGCGAACATGCCCGGCGCGGTCGCGCGCACCAGCACCTATGCGCTCAACAATGTCACCCTGCCGCATGCGCTGCGCATCGCCGACCTCGGCTGGAAAGAGGCTCTGAAACGCGACGTGCATCTTGCGCAGGGTTTGAACGTTTGGAATGGTAAGGTGACGTTCGAGGCCGTAGCCGAAGCGGTCGGAACCGATTATGTGCCTGTTGATCAGGCGCTCGCCTGACGACAAGGACAAGAGAAGATGACCGACCAAGTGCCGCCTCCCCCGCCCGAAGAGGAAGAAAATGAAGTGCTGCGTGCCGCGCGCGAGCGGCAGCAGCAGCGCGAGGCGGCCGATCGGGCCGAGGCGGCCGACAAGGACGCTGCGAAGGCCAAGCGCGGCTGGAAGACCGCGGCGGCGGCCGGGCTCGGCATCGGTTCGGCGGCGGTGATCGCGGCGCTGCTTTACGCGAACCGCGGCAAGATCAAGTGAGACCGTTCCCGGCGCCTTCGGGCGTGCGGGTGGCCTGATGCGAAACGTTGCTCGTCTTTGGGCCGTTGTGGCCGGGTTTGCCGCCTTCCAGCCCGCCCTTGCGGACCCGCGCGCGGCACCTTTGCCCTGGAGTGCGCCCGCGACGACACAGGTGACGACCTGGGAGCGCCGCTTCACGAGCGGCGATACCGAACTCGCAGGAACGCTTTATATGCCGGCGGGCCGCAAGCCGGTGGCGGCGGTGGTCGTCACGCACAGCGCATCGTCGCCGCTCCGCAATGCATCGCTTTACGATCATCTCAAGACGGCGCTGCCGGCGCTCGGGATCGCGGTTTTCGTCTACGACCGGCGCGGATCGGGTCAGTCGGGCACGAAAACGGCCGGGGGCGACTTCACGATACTCGCCGACGACGCCATTGCCGCGGCACGGAGCCTGAAGGCCGACCCACGCATCGATCCGAAGCGTATCGGCATCTGGGGGCTCAGTCAGGGCGGCTGGATCGGGCCGCTCGCAGCGTCTCGCAGTCCCGATATCGCGTTCGTGATTGCCGTGTCAGCACCCGTCGTCACGGCGGACGTGCAGATGCTGTTCTCCTCGACCAACCACCTCAGGGCGAATGGCCACTCGAAGGCCGAGATCGATCAGATGATCGCGACGCGCAAGGCTGTCGACGCGTATATGCGCGGAACCGGAAGCCACGAAGCGGCGCAGAGAATGATCGACGCGGCAAAGACGCAGCCGTGGTTCAAATATACCTATATGGGCGAAACGGTTCGTGACCGTGCGGTTTCGGGCTGGCGCCGCGAGATCGAGAATGATCCGCTGAAGAATCTGACGGCGGTCACCGTCCCGACGCTCGTCCTCTACGGTGCCGACGATGCGGTGGTGCCGGTGGCCGTCTCGGTCGAGCGCCTGCAGGCCATTGCGGCGCGAATGCCGAAGATGGAGGTGCACAGCATCGCCGGCGCCGATCATGCGATGGCGATGTCGGTGGATCGGGCAGTCTCGCTCGATCCAAAGCACGACGGCACCGAGCGGCCGGATTCGCCCGAATATATGACCCTCCTTGCGAGCTGGCTTGCGCTGGGCGGGCTCGTCACGCGCTGACTATTCGTCGGGCGGGCGATTTTTTTGCCTATCCTCCCTAAGCAATTGCATATCGCGGCGGGAGGGCTTACCGGCTCCGCATCGACCGTTTAGAGTCAGGACAGGGCTGATATGGCTGGCAATCAACCGGGCGCGCGTCCGCGCTCACCGCATCTGCAGGTGTATAAATGGACCCCCGCGATGGCGGTCTCGATCTTCCACCGCGTCAGTGGTGACGGTCTTGCGATCATCGGCGGCCTCTTGTTTCTCTGGTGGCTCGGCGCACTTGCCGCGGGACCCGACGCCTATGCGGCGTTCCTCGCCTGCGTTTGGCACGATCCCAGCCCCGAGATCGGCACCTTCCACCAGATCACGAACTTCCTCGGCAAGATCGTGCTGATCGGGCTGACCTGGGCCTTTTTCCAGCATCTCTTCTCGGGCCTCCGCCATTTCGTGCTCGACACCGGCGCGGGCTATGAGCTCAAGACCAACAAGCTCTGGTCACTCCTCGTTTTTGTCGGATCGGTGACGGCGACCGCTGCCGTCTGGCTCACTGTTTTTGCGGAGGCGTTCAATGGGTAACGGAACGCGTCTCGGCCGCGTGCGCGGGCTCGGCTCGTCGCACCATGGCTCGGCCCACTGGATCCAGCAGCGCCTGACCGCGCTCGGCAACGTCCTCCTTGTCACATGGTTCGTCGTCTCGATGTTCCGCCTGCCGCTCGGCGATCACGCCGCGGTGCTGCGCTGGGCGTCGAACCCGACGGTCGCGGTCGCGCTGATCCTGATGGTCGCCAGCGTCTTCTGGCACCTCCGGCTCGGGCTGCAGGTGATGATCGAGGACTATGTCCACGGCGAGGCGACGCGGATACTGTCGCTCGTCCTGTTGAATTTCTACGCGATCGGCGGCGCCGCCTACGGCATTTTCGCCATCATCCGCATCGCGCTTGCGCCCGCCGCCGGGCTCGCTCCGGGGGGCATGTAAGATGACCGACGCCTACAAGATTATCGACCATATCTACGACACCGTCGTCGTCGGTGCCGGCGGCTCGGGCCTGCGCGCCACGATGGGCAGCGCCGAGGCGGGGCTCAAGACCGCCTGCATCACCAAGGTATTTCCGACGCGCAGCCACACCGTCGCGGCGCAGGGCGGCATCGCCGCGTCGCTCGGCAACAATTCGCCCGACCATTGGCAGTGGCACATGTACGACACCGTCAAGGGCTCCGACTGGCTCGGCGACCAGGACGCGATCGAATATATGGTGCGCGAGGCGCCGAACGCAGTCTATGAACTCGAGCACGCCGGCGTGCCGTTCAGCCGCAACGCCGACGGCACGATCTACCAGCGTCCGTTCGGTGGCCATATGCAGAATATGGGCGAAGGCCCGCCGGTGCAGCGCACCTG
>JAGHZY010000043.1 GCA_017745175.1 Sphingopyxis sp.
GACGGGCTCGAACTTTTCCAGCCCTCGCGCATTGCGGGCCGCATCCTCGGCATGGGCGACGTCGTCAGCCTCGTCGAACGCGCCGCCGAAACGATCCAGGCCGAAGAGGCCGAGGCGATGGCGGCGAAGATGGCCAAGGGCCAGTTCGACCTCAACGATCTTCGCACCCAGCTCAATCAGATGCGCCGCATGGGCGGCCTCGGCGCGCTCGCCGGCATGATCCCGGGGATCAAGAAGGCGCAGGCGCAGATGGCCGCGGGCGGCGCCGACGACAAGATGCTCGTCCATTTCGACGCGATCATGGGATCGATGACCCCCAAGGAGCGCGCGAAGCCCGAAATTCTCACCGCGAAGCGCAAGATCCGTATCGCCAACGGCTCGGGCACGACGGTGCAGCAGGTCAACAAGGTGCTGAAGATGCATCAGGAAATGGCCAGCGCGATGAAGAAGATCCGCAAGATGGGCGGGCTCAAGGGCCTTGGCGCGCTGTTCGGCAAGGGCGGCGGCATTCCCGGAATGGGCGGCCCAGGTGGCTTTGGGGGCGGCGGCGGTGGCCTCCCCGGTCTCGGCGGAGGCGGATCGATCCCGCCCGAACTCGCCAATTTGATGAATAAAAAGAAGTAATTGCAACCGAATTTCAGTTAGAAGTAAAAGGAAAATATCATGGCAACCTCCATTCGCCTCGCACGCGGCGGTTCGAAAAAGCGTCCCTATTACAAGATCGTCGTCGCCGATTCGCGCAGCCCGCGCGACGGCCGCTTCATCGAGCGTATCGGCAGCTACAACCCGCTGCTCGCCAAGGACAATCCGGAACGCGTGAAGCTCGACGCCGAACGTGCAAAGCACTGGGTCTCGGTTGGCGCGCAGCCGACCGACCGCGTCGCCCGCTTCCTCGACGCCGCGGGCGTCCTCGAACGCGCTGCCCGCAACAACCCGAACAAGGGTGTCCCCGGCGAAAAGGCCAAGGAACGCGCCGAAGAAAAGGCGCAGAAGCTGGCTGACGCCGCCGAAGCTGCAGCCGCTGCTGCTGCTGCGCCGGCTCCCGAGCCCGAAGTCGAAGCGCCCGCTGAGGAAGCCGCCGTGGAAGCCGTTGCAGAAGCGGTCGCCGACGAAGTTCCCGCCGACATGCCGGCCGAAGACGCGGCTGCTGTCGCTGACGAAGTCGCCGAAGGCGGTCCGGTCGCTGAAGAAGCGCCCGCTGCTGAAGCCGGCGAAGAAAAGGCCGAAGGCTAAGCCTTGGCCGACGCAAATCGCCCCGTCACCCTCGCCGCCATTGCCGGCGCGCATGGGGTACGGGGCGAGGTGCGTCTCAAACTGTTCGGCGAAGGCGCGGAGGCCCTCCGCGCCTTTTCCGTTTTCGACGCGGGCGACCGCAAGCTCACGCTGAGATCGGTGCGTCCCGCGAATCAAGGCGCGGTCGCAACCTTTGCCGAGGTCAGCGATCGCAGCGCGGCCGAGGCGCTCCGCGGCACCGTACTCACCGTTCCGCGTTCGGCGCTGCCGCCGCTCGCCGAGGGCGAATACTACCACCACGATCTGATAGGCCTGCCGTGCGTGTCGACCGACGGCGCCGCGATCGGCCATGTCGCCGCGGTCGAGAATTTCGGCGCGGGCGACATCCTCGAAATCGAGAAGCCGAACGGCAAACGATTCATGGTGCCGATGACCACACAGGCGGTGCCGGCGTGGAACGACGACGGCGTCACCGTGAATACCGCGTTCGTCGAGTAACGACGACCTGACCCCTCGTTCGTCATCCCGGGCTTGATCCGGGGCCCATCCCGGCGCTGGCGTCAAGGGACCCCGGATCAAGTCCGGGGTGACGACGGTTCTTCATTGCTGATTGTCGGTTGTCCCCTGCGCTGTTAGCCTGGCGGCGATCGGCTGTGGAGGGACTATGCGCTGGAAATCGGGTTTCGCTCTTGCTCTCATGTTCACGGCCGCGCTCCCCGCCGCCGCGCAAGAATCAACCCCCAAGACCCTCGACCAGATCGCCCCCGAAATCGACGCGCTCTTCGCAAAATATCAGGCCGAGGCGCATGTCCCCGGCATGGTCTATGGCGTCGTCAGCGACGGCAGGCTCGCCTATGTGAAGGGCATCGGTGTCCAGAATATCGCCGACAAGCGCCCGGTCACTCCCGACAGCCTGTTCCGCATCGCGTCGATGACCAAGGCCTTCACCGCGCTTTCGATCCTGAAGCTGCGCGACGACGGCAAGCTCCGCCTCGACGATATGGCCGAGCAATATGTGCCCGAAATGAAGGGCTGGACCTATCCGACGAAGGACAGCCCGCGCATCCGGGTGCGCGATCTGCTCCAGCATGTCGGGGGCTTCGTCACCGACGATCCGTGGGGCGACCGCCAGCAGGTGCTGCCGCAGGACGAATTCACGAAAATGATCGCGGCGGGCGTGCCGTTCAGCCGCGTGCCGCAGTCTGCCCACGAATATTCGAACTTCGGCTATGCACTGCTCGGGCGGATCGTCGCCAACGCGTCGGGCATGGCCTATGCCGACTATGTCCGGCAGACGATCCTGACCCCGCTCGGCATGACGAGCAGCGGCTTCGACGCGCCGAAAGCCCCCAAGGCACGTTACGCGCTCGGCTATCGTTGGGAAAATGAGCGCTGGACCGCCGAGCCCGAAATGATCGACGGCGCGTTCAATTCGATGGGCGGACTGCAGGTCAGCGCGAACGACTATGCCAGATGGGTTGCTTTCCTGCTCTCCGCATGGCCCGCGCGCGACGATGCCGACAATGGCCCGGTCAAGCGATCGACGGTGCGCGAGATCGCGCAGGGGCTGAACTTCGTCGCGGTGACGAACCGCATCGGCGCCAGCGGCGCGACGGCATGCAAGCAGGCCGCGGCATACGGGATGGGCTGGCGCGTCGCGCAGGATTGCGATCTCGGCCTGACCCTCGCGCACGGCGGCGGCTATCCGGGTTATGGCAGCCATGTGATGCTGATGCCCGACCATGGCGTCGCGGTGTTCGCGCTGGCGAACCGGACCTATGCGGGACCTTCGGCGCCGGCGTGGGACGCGGCGGTCGCAATGGACAAGGCAGGGCTGCTCGAAACGCGCCCCGTGCCGGTGTCCGCGGCGATCGCAGAGGCTTATGCCGCGGCAAGGGCGGCCTATGCCGCCGGCGATCTCGGTCCGCTGCAGGGCAGGCTCGCGATGAACTTCCTGCTCGACCGCTCGGCGGACAACTGGAAGGCCGAATTCGCGAAGCTGAAAGCCGAGGTCGGTGAATGCCCGGCCGACGAGCCGCTCGCTCCGACCGGCGCGATGTCGGCCGCCTTCCGCCTCGATTGCGAAAAGGGCAAGCTCGACGGGCAATTGCTGCTCGCGCCAACCAAGCCGTCAGCGGTGCAGGCGCTGCGTTTCCGCGTCGCGCCGCCCGAGGCGCGCTGATCGGCGGCAATACGGAACGGGGCGGAGCTTTTGCAAGGGACGGCCCCGCCCCGTTTGCCCCTGGACCTTTGAGGGGGGCAGGGAGTTATCGCGCGCGGCGCGGACGGATGCCGCAGCGGGCCGCGGCGCGGGTAAAGACGCTGTCCTCGCCGGGCGCGCTCGCCGGACCCATATATTCGCCCATGCGGCGGAAGGGTTCGGCCAGCCATTTGAAGGCGCGGGCGACATCGGCGCTGAAACGGTCGTGACCTTCGTTCCAGGCGCGCATGAAATGCTCGTCTTGCATCGTAAGTCTCCTTTCGCTTGGTGCAGTCTGAATGGACCTTCCGGCGCCGCGCCGCCAACAAAAGGCGTAGACCATGATATAAGTTCAACTTATAATGTCTTATGTCCAGACTGCCGCCCCTCGCTGCCGTGCGAACCTTCGAAGCCGCAGGCCGCTTGCAGAATTTCTCGCGCGCCGCCGAGGAGCTCGGGCTGACGCAGGCTGCGGTCAGTTATCAAATCCGCCAATTGGAGGATCGGCTCGGCCGCGCACTCTTCGTGCGCGAAAAGGGGCGCGTGCGCCTCTCCGAAACGGGCCAGCGGCTGCTGCCCGCGATCAGCAATGCCTTCGCCACGATGGGCGACGCCTTCGCCGCGCTCGGCAGCGACGAGGCCGATGTGCTGACGATCAACGCCGCGACCAGTTTCGGCGGCACCTGGCTCAGCGCGCGCATCGGCAGCTTCCAGCTGCAATATCCCGAACTTGCGGTGCGTATGTCGATGAGCAACGAACTCGTCGATTTCGACGCGTCGAACGTCGATGTCGCGATCCGCATCGGCAAGGGTGTGTGGCCGGGGCTGCGCAGCGATTTCCTGATGCGGCAATATCTCGCGCCGATCGCCTCGCCCGCCTTTATCGCGGAGCATGATATCCGCGAGCCCGCCGACCTGCTGCGCGTCCAGCGCCTCGCACCGAACGACAGCTGGTGGGCCGCCTGGTTTGCCCTCGCCGGGGTCGAAACGCCGCCGGTGCCGTCGCGGCGCGGGATCGAACTCGACAGCCAGCTGCAGGAGGCGAGCGCGGTGCAGGCGGGCTTCGGCGTCGCGATGATGACCCCGCTCTACTGGCAGGGCGAGCTCGCGAGCGGGCGCATGGTCCAGCCCTTCGACACGCTCTATGTCTCGACGTCGGGCATGTGGCTCGTCCACCGCGACAATCGCGTCGGGGTGCGCAAGATCGAGCGCTTCCGCGAATGGCTGCACGCCGAAATCGGCAAGGATCGCCACATCCTGCCCGAGGCGCTATGGGAGCCGCCGTCATGACCTTCGCCGCCGTCCCCCTGACCCTCTACCCCGACATGTTCCCCGGCCCGCTGGGGCACAGCATGGCGGGGCGCGCGCTCGAAAGCGGGACGTGGCATTGCGCGCCGGTGCAGATCCGAGACTTTGCGACCGACAGGCACCGCACCGTCGACGACACGCCCGCAGGCGGCGGCGCGGGAATGGTGCTCAAGGCCGATGTGCTTGCTGCTGCCGTCGACCATGCGACGGCTGCGCATCCGGGGTTGCCGATCCTCGCGATGACCCCGCGCGGGACGCCGATCACGCAGGCCCGCGTGCGCACTCTTTCGGCCGGTCCGGGGGCGATCATCGTCTGCGGCCGCTTCGAGGGATTCGACGAACGCATCTTCGCCGCGCGGCCGATCGAGGAAGTGTCGATGGGCGACATCATCCTGTCGGGCGGCGAGATGGGGGCGCTGATGCTGCTCGACGCTTGCATTCGGCTGCTTCCCGGCGTAATGGGCGCGGCTTCAAGCGGGGACGACGAATCGTTCGAAAACGGTTTGCTCGAATATCCGCACTATACCCGGCCCGCCATATGGGAAGGGCGCACGATCCCCGAAGTGCTGCGATCGGGGGATCATGCGAAGATCGCCGCCTGGCGGAAACGACAGGCGGAGGAGATTACACGGTTACGCA
Organism: Sphingopyxis sp.; assembly: GCA_017745175.1. Taxonomy (GTDB): domain Bacteria; phylum Pseudomonadota; class Alphaproteobacteria; order Sphingomonadales; family Sphingomonadaceae; genus Sphingopyxis. The sequence goes on from JAGHZY010000043.1 coordinate 5,381, forward strand.
GGCCGGACCTTTGGGAGCGTCATGTCGATGCTCGGGCCCGACCTGCCTCTGGCGCGCGGCGAAAAGAAAAGGACCAGAGGACATGAACCTCATCCAGACGATCGAAGCCGAAGAAATCGCCAAGGCGGCGAAGACCATTCCGACCTTCCGTCCCGGCGACACGCTGAAAGTCGGCGTGAAGGTGGTCGAAGGCGAACGCACCCGCGTCCAGAATTTCGAAGGCGTGTGCATCGCACGCTCGAACAAGGGCATGGGCTCCAACTTCACCGTGCGCAAGATGTCGTTCGGTGAGGGTGTCGAGCGCGTGTTCCCGCTCTATTCGCCCAACATCGACAGCATTACCGTCATCCGCAAGGGTGCCGTGCGTCGTGCGAAGCTTTACTATCTTCGTGGCCGCACCGGTAAATCGGCGCGTATTGCGGAGCGCCGCGAATACCGGTCGGAAGCCGGCGAAGGCTAAGGAGAGCTTCTCTCACCCAAAGCCGAAACAGCTTTCAAAAACGACCGGTTCCGCCAACAGGCAGAGCCGGTCGTTTTCTTTTGGGCAAAGCGAATTTGATGCAAGCGTCCGTCCTCCCGTTCCAGCCAACGCGGCGCGCCTTCCTCGGCGCGGTGCTCGCCTTTGGCGTGTCGGGCGAGGCGGTGGCGCTCACTCATGCTCAGCGCGTCGTCGCAGCCGCGCGGCGGCAGGTCGGCGTGACGCTGACTTATGATCCGGCGTACACCGTGCTGCGTTTCCCGAACGGCGACGTCGACCGTGTAAAGGGCGTCTGCACCGATGTCGTGATCCGCGCCTTCCGCGATGCGCTCGGCGCCGACTTGCAGGCCCTTGTAAACGCCGACATGCGCGCCAATTTCGGGGCCTATCCGAAAAACTGGGGGCTCGGCCGTCCCGACCGCAACATCGACCATCGCCGCGTGCCCAACCTCGCGACCTATTGGCGGCGGCAGGGTGCGTCCTTGCCCGTCACCGATGATCCCGCCGACTGGCGTCCGGGCGATATCTTCACCCAGATGGTCGGCGGCCGCCTGCCGCACACCGGCATCGTGTCCGACCGCAAGGACACGACCGGCGTGCCGCTCGTCCTCCACAATATCGGCGGCGGGACGCGCGAGGAGGATGCGTTGTTCAAGCATAAGCTGACCGGCCATTTTCGCTGGAAAGTCTGAATATCGTAACGTTTTCAACCGAGTATTTGCACTGAGGAGTGAATAAATGGGTTATCGTATCGTAGTCGCCGGGGCCACGGGCAATGTCGGGCGCGAAGTGCTCGCCATTCTCGCCGAGCGCGAATTTCCCTACGACGAACTGGCGGCGGTCGCATCGTCGCGCAGCCAGGGCGACGAGATCGAAATCGGCGATACCGGTAAAACCGTGAAGTGCCAGAATATCGAGAATTTCGACTGGTCGGGCTGGGACATGGCGATCTTCGCGATCGGCAGCGACGCGACCGCGATCCACGCGCCCAAGGCTGCCGCCGCCGGCTGCGTCGTGATCGACAACAGCTCGCTTTATCGCATGGACCCCGACGTGCCGCTGATCGTGCCCGAGGTGAACCCCGAGGCGATCGACGGCTATACGAAGAAGAATATCATCGCGAACCCCAATTGCTCGACCGCGCAGATGGTCGTCGCGCTGAAGCCGCTCCACGATGCCGCCAAGATCAAGCGCGTCGTCGTCTCGACCTATCAGTCGGTGTCGGGCGCGGGCAAGGCGGGCATGGACGAGCTGTGGAACCAGACGCGCCAGATCTTCGTCGGCGACGAGAAGGACGTGCAGAAGTTCACCAAGCAGATCGCGTTCAACGTCATCCCGCACATCGACAAGTTCCTCGACGACGGATCGACCAAGGAAGAGTGGAAGATGGTCGTCGAGACCAAGAAGATCCTCGATCCGAAGATCAAGGTCACCGCGACCTGCGTCCGCGTCCCCGTCTTCGTCGGCCATTCCGAGGCGATCAATATCGAGATGGAGGACGAGCTGTCGGCCGAGGACGCGCAGCGCATCCTGCGCGAGGCGCCGGGCGTCGTGCTCCACGACAAGCGCGAGGACGGCGGCTACATCACCCCCGTCGAATGCGTCGGCGATTTCGCGACCTTCGTCAGTCGCGTGCGTGAGGATCCGACGGTCGACAACGGCTTGAATCTGTGGTGTGTTTCGGACAACCTTCGCAAGGGTGCGGCGCTCAACGCGGTGCAGATCGCCGAGCTCCTCGGACGCCGGCATTTGAAGAAGGGCTGATTATGGTGCGGCGGACGGTGATGATAGCGGGCGCGCTTGCGCTGGCTGTGTCCATAATTCCGTCCGCCGCGGCCAGAAGCGTGCGCGCGCCTTCCTTCGAGGAAGGCGCGGTCGTCCCCGATGAAATTCTCGGCACGTGGAAGATGGTCGGCGAAAGATGCGAGGAAGGCGAAGCGCCCGGCACGAAGCAAGTGGACGCGCGCATCCGCTTCGAACGCGATTCCCGATATGAACTCACGGTCGAAGGCTGGATTTCCCGTGGAAGCTATCGTGTCGAACAATTGCTCGATTCACCGCTGAGCATCCGGTTGGGGGATGTTCCGTATGAATTCGATCTGGTCGACGGCCGCCTCGAAAACTGGAGCGAGGGCGATGCCGTCTTCCTGTGCGGCCGGATTTTCGAGCGGACGAACGAATGAACACGGACCCTGCGTGCTTCACCCACGCCCTCTGCCGCACCCCCGCCCGTTCGGCGGTCAAGGGCATCCGCGCCGACGGCGGCCCCGATCCAGATTTCACCGGCCTCCTCGCCGAGCATGAGGCCTATGTCGGGGCGCTGCGCGATCTTGGCCTCTCGGTGGAGGTGCTCGAGCCACTCGATGATTTTCCCGATGCGCTCTTCACCGAAGATGTCGCGCTGACCTTTCCCGAAGGCGCGATTCTGCTTCGCCCCGGCGCGCCGAGCCGCGCGGGCGAGGTCGCGCATATCCGCGCGGCCCTCGCCGCGCATCACGCGCATATTCTCGAAATGACCGGACCCGGCTATGCCGATGGCGGCGATATATTGCGTCTCGCCGATCGCGTGATCATCGGCCTCTCGGCACGCACCGATCGCACGGGGGCCGGGGAACTCGCCACGCTGCTGGGCCAGCTCGGCTATCGCGCCGAGATCGCCGAAACGCCGCCTGGCGTGCTTCACTTCAAGACCGGCTGCGGGCTGATCGACGAACGCACGATCCTCGCCGTCCCCGCGCTCGCCGGCTGCCGGCAGTTCGAGGGGCTCGAGGTCGTGGCGACCCCGCCCGGCGAAGCGCCCGCCGCCAATATCCTGCGCATCCGCGACACGGTCCTTGTCGGCGATCGCTGGCCTGCGACGCACGCGTTGCTCGCCGCGCGCGGCATCGCGATCCGCCCGCTGCCGACCGACCAGATCGCGTATATCGACGCGGGGCTCAGCTGCATGTCGCTGCGCTGGTGATCGCCGCTCGGGACCGCCGCCCCTTGCCGGAACCGAGCTCAATTTCCGTTCGTGTCGAGCGAAGTCGAGACACCCATCCTCGGTGCAAGTCCTCGCGGCATCTCGACTTCGCTCGATGCGAACCGATAGGGGAGGGCGAATGATCGCAACCTTTTCTGCCACCCCGCCCGCGCAGCGGCGCCTGCTCGGTCTGCTGCTCGCGCTGCTGCTACTCGCACAGGTCGACCAGCCTTATCCCGAGGTCGCGCTGCTCCAGCATATCCCGACGCTGCTGCTGATCGTCGCCGCGCCGTGGCTGCTCCGCCGCTGGCCGCTCTCGACCGCGTCGGTCGCGTGCATCGCCCTCTTCATGGCGCTGCATACGCTCGGCGGGCGCTACGCCTACAGCAATGTTCCCTATGACGACTGGGTGCGCGCGCTGACCGGCACGACCCTGTCCGACGCGTTCGGCTGGACGCGCAACCATTATGACCGGCTCGTCCATTTTGCTTTCGGCGCGCTGTCGGTGATCCCGGTCGTCGAGATCGCACGGCGATGGGGAAGGCTCGGCCCGCGCGGCGCTGCGCTGACCGTGCTTGGCTGGGTGCTCGCCATCTCGTGCCTCTATGAAATCTTCGAATGGCTGCTCACCGTCGTCGCGGCGGGAGAGACCGCCGACCGTTACAACGGGCAACAGGGCGATATCTGGGACGCGCAAAAGGATATGGCGCTCGCGGCGCTGGGTGCGATACTGGTGATGTTGCTGCGGACGGCGGCACGGGGCAGGAGATAGGCGATGCGCAGGTTCACGACTCTGACGATGATGGTGCTGCTCGCCGCGTGCAAGCCCGCCGCCGACAAGGCGCCCGCCCCGGATTCTTCAGATGCCGATCCCGTCGCGCCGCCGGTTCCGGAGGCCAAGAATGACGGCCCGGGCGCGGCGACCACGGCGGTCAGTCTCGACGGCGAAGGGCTGCGCTTTGTCGACAGGACCAGCGGCAAGACCAGCCTGCTCGCCTTCGGCGTCCCGCGTGCGCAGGCCGAGGCCGCGCTGGCGAACGTCGCGGGCAAGGAGGACGATCGCAGCACCAACGAGGAATGCGGCGCGGGCCCGATGGAATTCACCCGCTACGACGCGATGACGCTCAATTTTCAGGACGGCAAGTTCACCGGCTGGTTCCTCGGCAACGAACCCGGCGCCGACGCCTATTCGACGACAAGCGGCATCGCAGTCGGCACGACGCGCGCGAAAGCGAAGGAATCGGTGACGATCGTCGATATCGAGGACAGCACGCTCGGCGAGGAGTTCAGCATCGGGACCGGCGACAAGCAGATCGGCGGCATGTTCGCCGCCCCCGGCGATGCGGCGCCGATCGATGCGCTGTTTGCAGGCGTGAACTGCTTCTTCCGGTGACGCCCGACGCGGATTGACCTTCTGATATATGAATCATATACGTTTCGTATATCTGTCAATCCGGAGAATGTGCGTGGGCATCGTGAAAATCGACGACGAACTGCATGAACAGATCCGTCGCGCCAGCGCGGTGATGTGCCGCTCGATCAACGCGCAGGCCGAATATTGGGTGAAGCTCGGCATGCTGGCCGAGGCCAATCCGACGCTGCCGCTCGGCGATATCGTCCGGATGCAATTGGCCGCGGCGGATGTGCGCTTCCCCGACCTCGCCGCCGCCTGACATGGTCAAGACCCCTGACGAAATCGCGCTGATGCGCATCTCGGGCCAATTGCTCGCATCGGTGTTCGAAATGCTCGACACCCTCGACCTCGCCGGGATGACGACGATGGAGGTCAACGACCTCGTCGACCGCTTCATCACCATCGACCTCGGCGCGCGCCCGGCGAGCAAGGGGCAATATGGCTATGAATATGTCCTCAATTGCTCGATCAACCATGTCGTCTGCCACGGCGTTCCCGACGCCCGCGCGGTGATCCTGGGCGGCGACATCATCAACCTCGACATCACGCTCGAAAAGAACGGCTTCATCGCCGATTCGAGCAAGACCTATATCGTCGGCGAGGTGCCGCCCGCAACGCGGCGGCTCGTCCGCGTCGCGGAGGAGGCGATGTGGAAGGGGATCGCTGCGGTGCGCCCGGGCGCGCAGCTGGGCGACATCGGCGCCGCGATCGAACGCCATGCGAAGAAGAACGGCTATTCGGTCGTGCGCGACTATTGCGGCCACGGCATCGGGCGCGAGATGCACGAGGAGCCGAATATCCTCAATTTCGGGCGGCCGGGGACGGGCCTCAGGCTGCGTGAGGGCATGACCTTCACGATCGAACCGATGATCAACCAGGGCACGCGCAAGGTATCGACCGAGAAGGACGGCTGGACGGTGGTGACGGGCGACCGCAAGCTTTCGGCGCAGTTCGAGCATACCGTTGCGGTCACCGCGACCGGCGTCGAGGTGCTCACGCTGCGCGCCGGCGAAAAGCCCGCGCCGGCTATCGCGCCTCCAGTTCGATTGTCCGCGTGATCCCGATGGCGTCGAGGAAGGCCGCGTCGTGGCTGACGACGAGCAGCGCGCCGTCATAGGCGGCGAGGCCCGTTTCGACTGCGGTGAGCGATTCGATGTCGAGATGATTGCCGGGTTCGTCGAGGATCAGGAGTTGCGGCGGCTGCGGCGCGCCGAGGACACAGGCGAGGCCGGCGCGGAGCATCTGACCGCCGCTCAGGGTGCCGACGATGCGATCGGCCGCGTCGGCACGAAAGCGGAAGCGTGCGAGCGCGGCGCGGCACTGGTTGTTCGTCGTGCCCGGATTGAGGCGAAGGAAGTTGCCGGCGATCGACAGCGCCGGATCGAGCAGGCCGACGCGCTGGTCGAAGAGCGCGAAGGGAACGGCGACGCGAACCTGCCCCGACCAGGGTGCGAGCGTGCCGGCGATGAGCGCGAGCAGCGTCGATTTGCCCGAACCGTTGGGACCGGTGACCGCGACGCGCTCGGGACCGGTGATCGCGAGCGAAAGGTTCCGGATCACCGGCCGGCCGGCCGCGTAGCCGGCGGTGACGTCATCGAGCGCGGCTGCCGTGCGTGAGGCGGGAAGCCCGCTCGACGGCAGGCCGACCGACAGCGGATCGACCACCTCGACCTTTGCGCGCGCGGCGGCGAGCTGATCTTCGGCCGCGGCGCGTTGCCGTTCGGCGAGCCGGTTTCCTGCCGCGCGCGTTTCCTCGGCGCGGCGCTTGAGACCGCCGATCAGGATACGGGGCATGTCGCCGCGCGCGGCCTTGGCGCGTCCGCGCGAGTCGCGGCGATCCTGCCTTTCGGTCGTCGCCTGCGCCTGCCGCTGCGCCGCGTCGATGCGCTTTTCGGCGCCGGCCAGTTCGGCCGCTACCGCCGCCTGTTCGATGTCCTTGCGCGCGCGATAGGCGCTCCACCCGCCGCCGTAGCGCGCGCCGCCGAGACTGGTCAGCTCGACGATCGCGTCCATTTCCTCGAGCAATTCGCGGTCGTGGCTGACGACGATCGCGCCGCCGCGCCAGCCGGCGAGGAGATCGCGCACCGCCTTGCGTCCCTCGCGGTCGAGATTGTTGGTGGGCTCGTCGAGCAGCAGGAAATCGGGCGCGGTGAACATCGCACCGGCGAGCGCGGCGCGAGTACGCTGGCCACCCGAAAGCTCGGCAAGCGGCGTATCGGCGGGTAGCGGCAGGCCGATGCTCGCCAGCGCCTCGTCGATCCGCGCTTCGAGCGTCCAGTCGGCGTCGCCGATCTCGTCGACGCTCGCCTCGCCCACCTCGGCCTTGCGCAGCAACGCGAGACCGTCGCGCGCGCCGAACAGGTCGGCGATGCTTTCATGCGCCGCGACCTGCACCGTCTGGCGCAGCATCGCGATGCTGCCGTCGATCGCGATGCTGCCCGAGGAAGGCAAAAGCTCGCGGGTCAGCAGGCGCAGGAGGGTCGATTTGCCGACGCCGTTGCGCCCGACGATGCCGGTGCGTTCGTTCTGGAAACCGAGGTCGAGGTCCGAAAGGACGGCGCGCCCGTCAGGCGTGGACCAGCCGAGATTGGAGATTGTGATCGAGGGCATGAACATGGACTTTCCTGGCGGCAAGGCTGGGCTGCGTTGCGGTCAGGTTGCGATCCATGACGAAAAATCTCCGGTTGATTGGGCTGCAGATGTAGGGGCTGTGGTCGCGGCATGCAACCGCGGGGGCGGCAGGCGTCCGGTATCGCTTATTTCTTGAGCCCGATCTCGCGCAGCCGTTCCTGCAGATAGTCGTCCGCGGTGATCGGTGTCGGGTAGAGGTTCGGGTGCGAAGCGCTGATGCAATTTTCGAGCGTCTCGATCGGATAGTCCGAGCGGAAGTGGAGGAAGAAGGGCATCGAATAGCGCGCGACGCTGGCGCGGCCTTCGTCGGGATTGCGGACGCGGTGCGTCGTCGAAGGCAGGCGGTTGTTCGTGAGCCGCTGCAGCATGTCGCCGACATTGACCGCCATCGCGCCGGGCGGCGGCGAGACGGGGAGCCAGCTGCCATCCTTGTCGAGAATTTCGAGGCCGGCTTCCTCGGCGCCGAGGAGCAGTGTGATCGTGTTGATATCCTCATGCGCCTCGGCGCGGATGCCCTTGGCGGGCGCCTCGACCGGCGGATAGTGGAGCAGGCGCATCACGCTGTTGCCGTCCTTCACCGTGTCGTCGAAAAAATCGGGGGCGAGGCCGAGGTAGCGGGCGATGCCCGACAGCAGACGCCCGCCGACGCGGTCGAATTCGGCGAACAGCTTGTCATAGGCGGCGCGGAAGCCGTCGACCTCCGCTGGCCAGACATTGTTCGGCTGCTGCGCCGCGAGATGATGGCCGGCGGGGAGGTCGCGGCCGACGTGCCAGAATTCCTTGAGGTCGACCTCTTTCGCGCCCTTCGCGATTTCGGTGCCAAACGGTGTATAGCCGCGCGCGCCGCCGCCGCCGGCGATGTGATAGGCGCGCTTCGTCGCCTCGGGCAGCGCGAAAAACGCCTTCGCCTTGTCCCATGCCTCGGCGATCAGATCGGGATCGATGCCATGGTCGGTGATCATCGCGAAGCCGAAGCGTTCGAACGATGCTCCGAAATCCTTCGCAAACTCGTCGGCGGGAAGCGACATGGAAATGACGGGAACGGCAGCAGTCATGCGGGACAGGTCCATCTGATAAGGGGCGGCGCCCCGCGGGGCGCGTCATGAGTCGCGATTTAGGCGCTGCGCGGCCGCGGTTAAAGGGAAAAAGGCGGTTTCGCCATGCGCGTGGCTCGGCTAAGCCCGCCGCCATGGCAAAGCAATATTGGCTGATGAAATCCGAACCCGACGCCTATGCGTGGGACCAGCTCGTCAGGGACGGCACGGGGATGTGGGACGGCGTGCGCAACCACACCGCGAAACTCAACCTGATGGCGATGAAGGTCGGCGACGAGGCGCTTTTCTATCACAGCAATATCGGCAAGGAATGCGTCGGGATCATGACGATCACCGAGACGGCTTCGCCCGATCCGACCGCCGAAAAGGGCTCGCCATGGGTCATCGTCCGTGTCGCGCCGGTGCGCGCGCTGGCCAACCCGGTCACGCTTGCGGCGATCAAGGCCGATCCGGCGCTCGCCGACATGGATCTGATCCGCCAGTCGCGGCTGTCGGTCGGGCGCGTGACGTCCGCCGAGTGGAAGCATATCCTGAAAAAGTCGGAAAAGCCCGAGAGCTGACCCGCGCCGACTACTGGCTGCGGAGCTTCGCCTGCAGGTGCGCCGCCACCGATGGATGAAGCGGGTGAACGAACTCGCAACCATGATTATTTCCGTCGGCGCGACGGACGATTGCCTCCAGCGGCTGGAGCCCGGGCAGATTTACCCAGATGTGTTTGCCGATCTGCGGGCGGAACGCGGTGACCATGCGAAAGCCGGTCGACGACAGGTCGAACAGCTCGACGTCGAAGGGATTGAGCCCGGGTTCGCGAAACCGCGCGCGCGCGGTAACGGGTGCGCGTTCGGCGCCGCGTCCGCCCGCGGGCGCACGTCTGGTTTCGGTGCGACTATTCCCCAACACGATTGGTCCCTGCGTTGATCGTTTGCTGCACCGCTTTTACGGCTCCGTTGGTTACCTCAAAGTGAAGCAATATGGTGAAGCCCGGCTATACCGGCGGCGCGTCGCCGACCGCCATCGACTGACCCGGAAAGGGTTTCGCAAGCGCCACCGCTGCGCGCCATTCGCCGGTCAGCCAGGTTCGATGATCCTCCGCATGCAGAATCACCGGCATGCCCTTTGGCTGATGATGCGCAACGAGCCGGTTGGCCTCGGTGGTGAGCATCGCGAAGCAGGGCCAGTCCTCACCCTGCCGAAGAATGCCGGCAAAGGCGAAGATCGGACGCGACACGATCGAGAACCAATGCTGACGCCGCGCGCCTTCGGAGCCCGACCAACAGGCAAAGGCCGTCGCGGGGATCAGACAGCGCAGTTCGGCGTGGCGCAACGTGCCGATCCAGAAGGGACTCGCCAGGTTGCGGACGTGCGTCACCGGCCGGGTGCCCTGCGGCGGCGGAGGGACGCCCCAGAGGCAGGGCCGCAGATAGCGGCGTGACCCGTCGCGGCCGTCGGAGACGATTACCGGCGCCGGGCGGCCGGGCGCGACATAATCGCCGGTCCACGGGTCATTCCCTGCCTCGGCGCCGAACGCGGCGGCGATCGCGCTCGCCGGTGCATCGAGGCGATAGAGGTTGGTCATAGGCCCGCGTCAGTCGGTTCCGCGAACCCGTCCGCGTCCGGCCTTGACGGCGCTGCGCGCCTTCTTGCTGTCAACGCGCCTCGCCTTTGCGGCCTTGCTCGGCTTGGTCTTGATCCGGCGTTCGGGGCGGACGAGCGCCGCGTCGACCAGTTCATTGAGTCGCGCACGGGCGTCGGCGCGGTTCGCTTCCTGGGTGCGAAAACCGCGCGCGAGAATGACGAGTTCGCCCGCCGAGGTCATCCTGCTCCCGGCGAGTTCCCTGAGCCGGCGATAGGCGTCGGGCGCGAGGCCCAGCGCAAACACGTCGACACGCAACTGGCAGGCGGTTGCGACCTTGTTGACATTCTGGCCACCCGGACCCGATCCGGCGAGAAACTTCTCGCTGATCGCGCTTTCGGGGATGTCAGCCACGGGTCGGCGCGGCTCCTTCGGGCGCCGTGAAGCCGAGCGCGGCGAAGGCGTCGGGGAAGGGTGCCTCGGCAATTATCGACGGCTTGACGTCACGTTTTACGACCAGCCTTTCGGCGTGGAGCAGCGTGCGCGTTTTGGTGCCGCCGCGGCCATAGACCGGATCGCCGACAAGCGGGAAGCCGAGCCCCTCGAGCGCATGGACGCGGAGCTGATGCGTGCGGCCGGTTTCGGGACGGAAGCGAAGCAGGCTGCGGCCGTCCACGAGCGCGAGCTTTTCCCAGTGCGAGACCGAGGGCTTGCCCTTGGGGTCGCCGACCATGCGCCAGCCCTCTTCGGCGGTCGACACCTTGGCGAGCGGCAGGTCGATCGTGCCGCCGTCGCCGTCGGGAACGCCCTCGACGATCGCGAGATATTGTTTCTCGACCTCGCGGCTTTCGAATGCGCGGGTGAAGCGGCCGTGCGCCTTGGGATTGCGTGCGAGAAGCAGGCAGCCCGAGGTGTCGCGGTCGAGGCGGTGAACGGCGAGCGGCCAGCGCTTGAAACCGAAACGCAGGCTGTCGAGGTGATTTTCGAGGCTGAGGCTGCCGTCGCGCGGCGCATCGACGGGAAGCCCGGCGGGCTTGTCGATGACGAGAGCCTCGCCGTCGAGGAAGAGAACACGATTTGAAAGGAGCATGGCGCGCTATAGGCGGCCTGCGGGTCAGTCGAAAGCGTAAACGTCCATCGCGAGCAGGCCATAAGTGGTGCTGGCGTGCAGGCGCGCGGCCCGCAGCGGCGCTCCGCCCGCGCCCATCGCGACGAAGAGCGGCAGGATATGATCGGGCGTCGGATGATTGTCGCGGCCGTGCGGCGCGCGCTCGACCGCGTGCAGGATATCGCCGGTCGCGCCGGCCGCCATGCGGTCGGCGATCCAGTCGGTGAAATCGCTGACCCACGCCGGCGCAGGTGCGTCAATCGGCGGGCGGGTGGTGAAATAGGCGCGGAGATTGTGCGTGATGCTGCCCGACCCGACGATCAGCACGCCCTCGTCGCGCAGGGGAGCGAGCGCCTGCCCCAGCGCATGATGCCATTCGGGCGAGGCATTTGAATGGACCGAGAGGCTGACAACGGGGACATCGGCGGCGGGATAGATCAGCGACAGCGGTACCCATGCACCATGGTCGAGTCCCCGCTCGGGGTCTGCGGTGACGGCGAGGCCGTGGTCCGCGAGCAGCTCGACAACGCGATCCGCCAGCGCCGGGTCGCCCGGTGCCGGATAGCGCATCGCGAAGAGCTCGTCGGGAAAGCCGCCGAAATCGTGGATCGTTGGTGGTGCTGGGGACGCCGTAACCGTGGCACGGCCGCCCTGATACGCCGCATCATGATGCGCCGACACGACGAGGATCGCGCGCGGACGCGGCAAATGGTCGCCCAGCCCGGCGAGGAAGTCCCGCGCCGGGCTGGGCTCGAACGCCATCATCGGCGAGCCGTGCGAAAGGAAGAGGCTCGGGAGACGGCGCATCGGTTCAGGCAATCAGTTTCGCCGCGGTGCGCGCGACGCGCTCGCCGAGGTAGTGGGCGCCGGCGAGGTCGGCTTCGCCCGGCTGGCGCGAGCCGTCGCCGTCGGCAATCGTCGTCGCGCCATAGGGGGCGCCGCCCTTGACTTCGCCGACGCCCATCTGGCCCGCAAAACCATAGTCGAGGCCGACGATCGTCATGCCGAAGTGGAGGAGGTTGGTGAGGACCGAGAAGAGCGTCGTTTCCTGCCCGCCATGCTGCGAGGCGGTCGAGGTGAAGGCCGCGCCGACCTTGCCATTGAGCTTGCCCTGCGCCCAGACGCCGCCGGCGGTGTCCCAGAAGCTAGCCATCTGGCTGGAGATGCGGCCGAACCGCGTCGGCGTGCCGACGACGATCGCGTCATAATTCGCAAGCTCGTTGGGGTCGCTCAGCAGCGGATGCGCGGTATCGGTCCTGAAACCGGCGGCCTGCACGACCGCTTCCGGAGCGGTTTCGGCGACGCGGCGGATATCGACCTCGGCGCCCGCGGCGCGCGCGCCCTCGGCGACGGCGTCGGCCATCTGTTCGACATGACCATAGCTCGAATAATAGAGCACCAGTATCTTGGCCATCATTCAGTCCTTTCGTTCTGGGAAGGCGCCGCCGCACGGGAGGAAGGCGCGGCGGCGGCAGGGGGTCAGGCGGCCTGCTTCAGGCCCTCGATCGCGGCAGTCGCCCGGGTGATCGCCTCGCCGTTCATCATCTGCTGATCGGCGGCGATGATGCTGACGTCGGTGATGCCGACGAAGCCGAGGACGTGGCGCAGATAGCCGGTCGCGAAATCATAGTCGCTGCCGACGGGCACGCCGCCCGAGGTGACGACGAGATAGGCCTTCTTGCCCTTCAGCAGCCCTTCGGGGCCGGCTTCGGTGTAGCGGAAGGTCTTGCGGGCGCGGGCGATCAGGTCGATCCACGCTTTCAGCGAGGCGGGGATGCTGAAATTATAGATCGGCACGCCGATGACGATCGTGTCGGCGGCTTCGAGTTCGGCGATCATCTCGTCCGATGCGGCCAGCGCGGCCTTCTGGTCGGCCGAACGGTCGGCGTCGTCGGTGAAATTGGCGCCGACCCAGCTTTCGGTCAGCAATGCCGGCGGGGTGTCGGCAAGGTCGCGGTGAGTCACGGCGGCGCCGTAACCCTGCTCGACCAGACGGGTTACGAGCTGGTCGGTGAGCTGGCGGCTCGTCGAACCGGAATGGCGGGCGCTCGAATCGATACGAAGAATATGGCTCATTGTCTTTCTCCTTGGGTACGCAAGAGGAAGGGGGTGCCGCGAGCCCGGGGGAACTCGCGGCACAGGGTGGGCCGTCGCCGGGGGAGGGGGATGGCGGCGGCCCGGGGGTTCCTTAAAGGCTGTCCACGAGCACCAGCTCGGCGTCGTCGAGCGCCTCGACCCTGATCGTGCCGACATCGCGAAGCGCGATGCCGTCGCGGGGATCGGCGTCCGCGCCATTGACGCGGATGCGGCCCTTGGCGGCGACCAGATAGGCGTGACGTCCGGCTTCGAGATCGTAGGAGATGCTCTCGCCGGCGTTGACGGTCGCCGCGGCGACGCGGGCATTGGCGCGGATCGGCAGCGCCTCGTCGCCCTCGATGCCGCTCGCCAGCGTCACGAACTGCCCCGACCGGTCGGCCTTGGGAAACTGGCGCGCGCCCCAGCCGGGATTGCCGCCGTCGCGATCGGGCATGATCCAGATCTGGAACAGCGTGGTTTCCTCATCCTCGAGGTTGAACTCGCTGTGCGTCACGCCGGTGCCGGCGCTCATGACCTGGACGTCGCCTGCAGCCGTGCGGCCGGTGTTGCCCATCGAGTCGCGGTGCGTGATCGCGCCGGTGCGGACATAGGTGATGATTTCCATGTCGCGGTGCGGATGCGGGGGAAAGCCCGACTGCGATGCGATCGCATCGTCGTTCCAGACGCGCAGCGCGCCCCAGCCCATGCGGTCGGGTTCGTAATAGTTGGCGAACGAGAAATGGTGACGGGCGTCGAGCCAGCCATGGTTGGCGTGGCCCAGCGTGTCGAATTTGCGAATGTCGATCATCGGCCTTGTCCTTTCCTTGCCGCTGCCGGGATCTTCGAGGCCCGGCGGCGTTCATCTGTTGAGGACAAGATAGGCTCTTGGATCGTTTCTGAAATAGCGTAGATGGAAAACCATCGTTTCCAATCAGGAGCTGTAATGTGGCGCTTCCGGACTATGAAGGCTGGGCCTGTTTCGTCGCCGTTGCAGATGGCGGCAGCTTTACCGCCGCGGCGGCTTCGCTCGGCCTGTCGAAGGCTAGCGTGTCGAAGGCGGTGACGCGGCTCGAGACGTCGCTCGGCATCACCTTGCTGCACAGGAGTTCGCGCGTCGTCGCGGTGTCGACCGCGGGCGCCGGCCTGCTCGACGAGGCGCGCACAATGGTCGCGGCGGCGACTGCGGCGACCGAAGCGGCGCGCGGCGACCGGGTCGATCTCGCGGGCCCGATCCGTCTCGCTGCGCCGATGAGCTTCGGGATCAAGGTGCTTGGCCCGCCGCTTGCGGTGTTCCTCGACCGGCATCCCGCGGTCGAGATCGAGGTGCTGCTAAGCGATGCGCGCAACGACCCCGTCGCCGAGGGGATCGACCTGACGCTGCGTATCGCGCCGCTCGCCGATTCGAGCCTGCTGGCACGGACGATCGCGCCCGTGGCGGCGTCGGTGATCGCGAGCCCCGCCTACCTCGAGAAGCACGGGATTCCGAAACACCCGCTCGACCTCGCGGGCCATCGGCTGATCGGTTACGGCCATCGCCAGCGTGCGATGCCGCTGCATTTTCATCGCAAGGGTGAAGAGGCGACCGTGCTGCCGACGGGGCCCTTGTTCGCGAACAATGGCGATGTCGCGGTGCCGCTGGTCGTCGCCGGTGTCGGGATCGCCGCGCTTCCCGACTTCATCGCCGCCGAGGCGCTGGCCTCGGGCGCAGTCGTCCCGATCCTGACCGACTGGTCGCTGCCGCAGTCGCATCTGCACCTCCTGTCGCCGCCGTCGCGGCTGCGCCCGGCGCGTGTACGCGCGCTTTCGGACCATCTGGTCGACACGCTCAAGATATCGTGCACCGGCGCGCACGACCGGTATGTGGCACGGCATAAAGGATGAATGGCGGCCGCAGCACTGTTGCAAATAGGCCGCGACTCGTGGATTTCCGCGGGTTAAATCAAAATTAACCTTTTCCCTTCATTGCTTTCATGGTTAATGTTCCGGCAGTCCTGCAACGGGGGTTGGTCGGTGACATCCTTGATGGTCATGCGACCGGTTCGCGGGATTATCGTGGAAAACAGTCAAGGGGTGCCCAATGCGCGTACTGCTGATCGAGGACGAGCCGACGACCGCGAAAGCGATCGATACGATGCTCACGACCGAAGGCTTCAACGTCTATACCACCGATCTCGGTGAGGAAGGCCTGGACCTTGGCAAGCTCTATGATTACGATATCATCCTGCTCGACCTGAACCTGCCCGACATGCACGGCTATGACGTGCTGAAGAAGCTGCGCACCGCGAAGGTGCAGACGCCGGTGCTGATCCTGTCGGGGATTTCCGAAATGGATTCGAAGGTGCGTTCGTTCGGTTTCGGTGCCGACGATTATGTCACCAAGCCGTTTCACCGCGACGAGCTGGTCGCCCGCATCCATGCGGTCGTCCGCCGGTCGAAGGGGCACAGCCAGAGCGTCATCAAGACGGGCAAGCTGGCGGTCAACCTCGACACGAAGACGGTCGAAGTCGACACGACGCGCGTGCATCTGACCGGCAAGGAATATCAGATGCTCGAGCTGCTCTCGCTGCGCAAGGGCACGACGCTGACCAAGGAAATGTTCCTGAACCACCTTTATGGCGGCATGGACGAGCCCGAACTCAAGATCATCGACGTCTTCATCTGCAAGCTCAGGAAGAAGCTCGCGCTCGCCTGCGGCGGCGAAAATTATATCGAGACGGTCTGGGGCCGCGGTTATGTCCTGCGCGACATCGACGACGAAGGCAATGAGGTGCGCCGCGTCGCCTGACGCTGCGCCCTTTCGTACGATTTAACCGAGGGAACCCGGCGCGGAGCGATCCGCGCCGGTTTTCTTTTGGCCTGTCCCGCCGTAGCGGACCGGCCGGGTCGGGCTTTACCGTTGAATTCGGCTTGCCGGAAAGAGGAGCGGGCTGGTGTGCGTGGCCCGGCGCCTTGTGCTGCCTTACTGTCGCTTGGCCATCCATACGCTGCGGCCGGAATGAGCGGGCTGTGCGGCGCCGAGAACCAGCCCCGGTCGACGCGCGGGCGCCGCCGGCGGCAGCATGATCTCGAAACCGTCGGCGACCGCGTGCGTTGCCGGTGCGGCTCCGCCGTGCGCGGTGCGGAGCAGGGTGGTGTTGATCGCACGGTCGGTCTCGATGCCGAACCGTTTGTCGACGACCCAGCGGACCGTGCCCAGCATCGGATCATGGCCGGGCAGGAATATGGTGATTCGTTCGCCGATGCTGAGCGCCGCCGGCGCCTGCCCCCCGATGCCCGTTTCGGACACGTTGCGGATCGTCACGTCGAATTGTCCGAGCCGCGCGCAGGCGAGCGCTCCCTTCACCAGGCGCGATTGTCGCGGCTGGCGCTTGTCGGGAGGAATGGCAGAGGTCGGGGACGCCTCGGGATTGGACATGCGCGACTCATTTTTTTGCCCGACCCCCACGCCGGACGATCATTTTTGGTCCCTCACTGGCCGTAGGGGCCGAAGGTAAATTTTCGTATAGCGTCTTCGGTAATTATTTCGCCGGCGGCAGGCCGCCGAATGTCACGACGCTCTCGCGGCCGTCGGCGGAAAGCGCGGAAACCCCGAAGAAATTGTCATCGATTATGATTTTGGGAAGGACGAGCTCGGTTTCGGGGCCGGCCGGGACGACCCGGCTGCCGGTCCAGTCGGGGCGGTCGGCGCGGCGCCAGTGGACGCGATAGGATGCGGCATCCTTGACGGGCGTCCAGCTGACGGTCGTGTCCGAACTGACCGCGCCGTCGATGCTGACGCTCGCCGGAGCGGGCGGCGCGTCGGCCAGTTCGCCCGCGAGCGCAACGTTGAGCGCCGTCACGCGCGCAAGATAGGGAAAGTCCATTTCGTCGACCGTGTCGCCATATTTGCGGCCGCTCTCGGTGCGCAGATCCTGATGCTGGTGGTCGTAATCCTCGACCCCGACGGTGAAGCGGATCGCCGGATAGCCGAGTTCGAGCGAAGGCAGGTGGTCGCCGCCGCGGCGGAAGCGGTCGGGGCGGCGCACCGCGAGCACTTCCAGCCCGATCGCGGGGTTGCGTTCCCCGGCGCGAATCGCCGCCTTGGCGAGCGCGCGCGACGGGCCGTCATCTTCGCCCCCGATGCCGCGCCGCGCGAGCTGCGCCGCAAGATCTTCCGACGCGCGGATACCCTCGCTGAACACCCGCACGCGGTTGTCGACGATCGTGCCGTCGGTGCCATGGGTGCCGCCGACGATATCGTTGTTGAGCATGGCGGCAACCTGCCAGCCCTGTTCGCCGGCATGGCGCGCGAGCAGCTTGCCGCCCCACAGGCCCTGCTCCTCGCCGGACAGCAGCGCATAGACGATCGTGGCGCGGTGTTCCTGTTTCGACAGCAGCCGGGCGGCCTCGATCACGAGCGCCGTGCCCGAGGCGTCGTCATTGGCACCGGGAGCGTCGTCGGTGAAGTTCATCGGGTCGGTGACACGGCTGTCGATATGGCCCGCGATCATGATGACATGCGCGGGGTCGCCCGTGCCTTTTTGGATCGCGAGGACATTTTCGACGATTGCGCCCGCGGGCGCGCGTGGCCCTTCGAAGCGGTCGGCGATGCGCTCGACCCTGAGGCAACCCCCGCAGGCTTTCGAGATGCGTTCAAACTCGCCTGCGCCCCAATTGCGCGCCGCGCCGATGCCGCGCTTGGGATCTGTCGCTGACGAAAGCGTGTGGCGCGTTCCGAAGGAGACGAGCTTTTCGACCGAAGCCCTGAGGCGCGCAGGATCGGCGGCGGGTGTTTCGTCCCTTGCGAAAACGGCCGCGGGTGCAGCGAGCAGCAGGGCGGCAAGCAGGCTCTGTTTGATCATGCCGCTTCATGCGTCGCCTGCGGGGGCGATGCAAGGCGGCGTAACGGTGACGGGCGCAACAAAAGGCCCGCCGCGTGCCGGGGCACGGGCGGGCCGGTTGGTCCGTTTTCCGGGGGTTTAGCCGAGACCCGAGAAGCGGATGTCGTCGACGCGGCCATAGCGGATATCGCAGGTGAACTTGCCCCTGTCATATGATCCGCCGCGACCCCAGCGGCCGCGCCAGCCGTCGTTGACGATCACGCGTCCCTTGACGCGGTAGCCGTCGCGCTTGCGGTCGATGCTCGTCACTTCGGTGACGTCGGTGCGGCCATAGCGGCGGCTGCCGCGTTCGACCGCGTTGACGCACTGGCTGACCGCGCTGCGGCTGTTGCCATAGCGGTTGTAATCATAGCCGTAGCCGTAACGGGCATCGTCGTAGCGACCGCGATAACGGTCGTCATAACGATCGTAGCGATCATTGTCGCCGCTCGACAGGATCGCGGCGAGGCCGCCTATCACGACGGCGCCGGCGATGATTTCGCCCGCGCTGATCCCGTCACGGTCGTAACGGTCGCGCGCAGCGGCGGGGGCAGCGCTCATCAGCATCGCGCCCGCGGTGGCCGCACCAATTGCGGCCCTGGTCAGGTTGGTCTTGATAGCCATGGTTCGGTCTCCTCAAACAAGCGCAGGCGGCATGTCGCGGCCTGTTGGAAAGCTTTTACCGGGTCGGCGGTGACGCGGTGCTGAACTTGCCGCTTATCTGGCGTTCAGCCTCGGTTTTGCTGGCGTTCATAAAGGAAAAGGCCCCTCGCCATGAAGCGGGAGGCCTTCTCGTCCTGCCAGGGATATTCAGCCGAAGCTGACGTCGACGACGCGGCCGTTCCGGTAACTGCAGCCAAAGCTTTTCACCTCGCCGCCGAGGCGCGAGGCGGTGCCGGTGACGTACCATCCGCCGTTATTGGCTTCGGTGCCGGTAATGCTGTCGACCCGCGCGTCATCGCCCATCTCGCCCTCGACCGCCCAGCTGCACGCGTCGGCGGCACGGCTCTCGGCTTCGCCGCGGCCATAGGCGCCGGGGGTGATGTCGCCCTCGGCCTCGGGTTCGTAGCGCGGCATCTCCTGCCGCTCGTCATTGCGATAGGGCGGTTCGTAACGATAGTCGGGCGCGCGCTCGCGCTTGTCCTTGCTCGCCGAACTCGCGATCGCGGCGATCGCGCCGATGACGAACAGCCCGCCGAGCACCTCGCCGGCGCTGATATGGTCGCGGTCGCGATACCCCCAGCCACCATAGTGGCGTCCGCGCGCTTCGGCGGGGACGGCGCTGAGGCCGACCGAGGTCAGGACGATCGCCGCGGCGGTGGTGAAGCCCGTCAATTTGCACACCGAGGAAAACTCCCCTTCGGCGGGCTCAGGATGGTCCAGCCCGCAATGCCGCCGGTCTACGCCGGCGATGCTTTCGCGCCGCTGAACCGTGGCGGCGGCGCGGCGAGCCGAGTCCCGATATCGAAAAGGCCCGCCATCCTCGGGGATGGCGGGCCTTGGGACCCGTTGCAGGTGACCAGACCTGTCTCTTGAAATCAGCAGACGCAGCGCGGTGCGGCCTTGGGTCTCGGCCTCCACTTCTTCTTCGCGACATAGCGTTTCCGCACCGGCACATTTTCATAATAGGTGCGCGTCGAGGTCTCGACCCGTTCGGTCACGACCGGCGCACCGTTGATGATCGTCGTGACCACAACGCCGGGCGTGTAGTAGCCATAGCCGTAACCGCCATATTGATAGGCCATCGAATAGCCGCCGGGATAATATCCGTCCCGGTAATAGCCGTAGCGGGCGTTCCGGCCCGACCAATATGCGTCGCACTTCTGTTTGTCCGATGCGCTGCCGACCGCGCTGCCCGCCAGCGCGCCGACCCCGGCGCCGATCAGCGTGCCCGCGGTACGATCGCCGCGACCGGCGATACGGTTGCCGGCGATGCCCCCCACGAGCCCGCCGACAACCGCGCCGCCCACTGTGCCCCCCCGGCCACAGCGGCGTTCCATCTCTTCGTCGTAACGGGCATCGCGCCCGTCGTAATAATAGGGGTCATAGGCGGGCGGCGGCGGATAATCCGCGCCATGGCCCTCGACCGTGCCTTCATAACGGCCTTCGTAACGGCGGCCGTCCGGCGTTTCGTAGGTGCCGTCCCAAGTGCCGGTCCAGCGGCCCTCGGCGTCATAGCCCGAGACGCGGCGATATTCGACTTCGCTCGGCACGCGGTCGGGATAGCCGGTATAGACGCGGGCGTCGGGATCGTCGGGATTGCCATAGTCGAGCGCCCGCTGTCCGGCGTGCGCCTGACCTGCCAGCAACAACGACCCTGCGGCCACTCCCAACAACATGAACCTGCGCATGATTTGCTCCCTGTTCCCCCGGCCTGAACCGGTTGGTTAACAACTTGTTAGCAAAATCGGCGTCTTTCGGCGAATCCGTTAACCCTGAAGATTGCGTCCCGTTTTGGGTCAGGGTTCAGCCGGCGAGCGCACCGGCGATGCGTGCGACAAGCGCCTCGGCGCCGGCCTGATCGGCAGCGGTGAAGCGCGCGGGGAGCGGGCTGTCGAGGTCAAGCACGCCGATCAGCCGGGCGTTCGCGATCACGGGGACGACCAGCTCGCTGCGGCTGTCGGCGTCGCAGGCAATATGGCCGGGGAAAGCGTGGACATCCTCGACCCGCTGCGTCGCGCGCAGCCGCGCGGCGGTGCCGCACACGCCCTTGTCGAGCGCGATGCGGATGCACGCCGCCTTGCCCTGGAACGGGCCGAGGACGAGTTCGGTGCCGTCGAAACGATAGAAACCCGCCCAGTTGAGATCGGGGATCGCCTGCCAGATCAGCGCCGCGACATTCGCCATATTGGCGATGCCGTCGCGTTCGTCCGCGACGAGTGCCGCCGCGGCGTCGCCCGCCTCGGCCCAGAGTTCGGCGGGGTCTGTCGCGGTGAAGGAGAGGGCGTAGGACATTATTCGACCGTGAGCCCCGTCCATTTTGCCGCAAAGGCATATTTGTCGGCCGCCTCGGCGATGATCTTGTCGGTCGGCTTGCCGCTGCCGTGGCCGGCGCGTGTCTCGACGCGAATCAGGTGCGGCTTGTCACCTGTCTTCGCATGCTGGAGCGCGGCGGTATATTTGAAGCTGTGCCCCGGGACGACGCGGTCGTCGGTGTCTGCAGTCGTGACCAGCACCGCCGGATAGGCCGTCCCGTCCTTGATGTTGTGATAGGGCGAATAGGCGAGCAGGTTTTTGAAATCGGCTTCCTTCGACGGATAGCCATAGTCGTCGACCCAATAGCGGCCCGCGGTGAAGCGGTCGAAGCGGAGCATGTCCATCACGCCGACCGCGGGCAGCGCTGCGGCAAAAAGGTCGGGGCGCTGGTTGGTCACCGCTCCGACGAGCAGCCTGCCGTTCTATCCGCCCTCGATCACGATCTGGCCCTTGCCCGCGATCCCTTGCGCGATCAGATATTCGCCCGCGGCGATGAAGTCGTCGAAGACATTCTGTTTCTTGTCGAGACGCCCGGCATCGTGCCACGCCTTGCCATATTCGCCGCCGCCGCGCAGGTTCGCGATCGCGAGCACGCCGCCCTTGTCGACCCACGCAAGCTTGGTCGGCGAAAAGCCGGGGGTCATCGACACGTTGAAGCCGCCATAGCCGTAAAGCAGCGTCGGCGAGCCCTTGCTGCGATCGAGGCCCTTTTTCATCACGACGAACATCGGCACCTCGGTGCCGTCCTTCGATTTGTAGAAGCGCTGTTCGACGCTGAAGTCGGCGGGTTTGAAGGTCAGCTTCGGTTCGGCGAAAATCTCGCTCTTCCCGGTCTGCGTGTCGAAGCGATAGATTGTCGTCGGGCGCGCGTAGCTCGAGAAACTGTAGAAGGTTTCGGGATCGCTCGATTTTCCGCCGAAGCCCGACGCTGCGCCGATATCGGCGAGCTTGATGTTCGCGACCGGCTTGCCGTCGAGTGCGACCATGCGCGCTTCCGACTTGGCGTCGCCGAGATAGGAGAGGATCAGGCGATTGCCGACACGCGAGGCGCCGACGAGTGTCGCCGCATTCTCTCCCACGAGCTGCGTCAGCCTGGCGGGCTTGCTGATGTCCATCGACACGATCCGCCCGCGCGACGCGCCCTTGTTGGTGAGGAAGGTGAAGCGCGGACCCTCGTTCGTCACATATTGCCAGTTGTTCGCATAATCATCGACCAGCACGATCGGCTTCGCGCCCGGCTTGCCGAGCGGATGGAGCGTCAGGCCATAGCGTTCGTCGGTCCCCTCGGACGAGACGACGAGCAGATATTGCCCGTCGTCGGTGACCACGGCGCTGTTGTTGAGCTTGGGCCTGTCGGGCGTGGCGTGGATCAGCACGTCCTCGCGCTGCGGCGTGCCGAGCTTGTGGAAATAGACGCTGTGATTTTCGTTGAGCGACTGGAAGGCTTGGCCTTCTTTCGGTTCGGGGAAGCGCGAATAGTAAAAGCCGCTGCCGTCCTTCGCCCAGTCGAGCGCCGAGAATTTGACCCAGCGCACCTCGTCGGACAAATCCTGACCCGTTACGACGTCCTTGACGCGCACGATGCGCCAGTCGGTGCCGCCATCCTGCACCGAATAGAGCAGATATTTGCCGTCCTCCGACGGGCTCCATTCGGCGAGCGCGGTCGCGCCGTCCTTCGCCCATGTGTTGGGGTCGATGAGTACGCGGCCTTCGCCCTTCAGCCCGTCGCGAACATAGAGCACTGACTGCGGCTGCAGCCCGTCGTTGCGGCTGTAGAAATAGCGCGTTCCCGCCTTGGTCGGCAGGCCGAAACGTTCGTAATTGTAAAGTTCTGTCATGCGCTTCTTGAATGCGTCGCGGCCCGGCAGCGTCTCCAGATAGCTGTCGGTGACCTTGTTCTGCGCCGCGACCCAGTCGGCGACCTTCGGATTGACGCGCACATCGTCCTCGAGCCAGCGATAGGGATCGGCGACGTCGACCCCGAACTGCGGATCAACCGTATCGTCGCGCGCGGTGTCAGGGTAGGCCAAGGCCTTGGCCGTCGCCGATGTCGCGGCGGCATCGGCCGCCGCTGCTGCGCCCGGGATCATCGTCAGGGCAACCAGCGCGAGCGGCGCGGACAGGGCTTTACGGGACATGGCAAGGCGATCCTCATCTTTTCCGGGGAAATTATCGTGCGCCGATATGTAAGCATCGACAAGGGGCGGGCAAGGGGATTCGGTGCGACGAAGCACGCTTCAGCTGCGATCGGTCGCGATCCCGAGCCGTTCGAAATCGGCTTGTGTCTCGGCCAGCGTCAGCATGCCGGTGCACGCGCCTGCGCCCGGCGCCGGCGTCCTGCCGTCGCGGAACCGGCGCAGCAGTGCAAGCGCCGCCAGCGTCGGAACATAGGGGCCGCGATTGCCGTCGGCGCGCAGCGTCCAGCGGGCCGTGGCGGGCGCATTGCAGCCGTCCCGCCCGCTGACCATGATATCCATCGCGCCGATGTCGCTGCCGAAAGGAAGCAGCCATTTCGCGATCGCGAGGAGTGGCCGCGAAGCGGGACGCAGGCCGGCGATCCAGCCAAGGCGGACCGGAAGCGCGAGCAAGGCGAGGCCGAGGTGCAGGAGGGACAATTCCATGCCTGCGAAAAACTCGGCGCTGTCCCGGGGATGGTAACGCCGGACGAGCAAATCCTGCTCGGGCGTATCGCAGGCGCTGGCCCAGCGCGCGCCAACGCCGGGTACCGTCCAGCGGTGAAGCATTCCCCAACCGGGCACATCGATCCAGCGCCCGCCGCGCCACACGCGCACCGGGTGCCCGACATAGGACAGGATCGCCTGCACGACGGCGAGCCCGCGCGGTGCACGGTTGCCCGGAAAGATCCCGATCCGGATCCGGTCGATGCGTTGCCAGCCATCGGTCAGCGTGTCGATGACGGCGTGCGACAGCGCGGGGATGGAGCTCGCGCCCGTCGTGACGCTGATCCCGACGGCCTTCGCCGCCGCGTCGTGTGCGCCGATCGCCGCGACGAAGGCGCGCCCGTCGGCGAGGTCGACATAATGGACGCCCGCTGCGATCGCCGCCCCGATCACGGTCGGGGCCGACGCCTGGAAAGGCCCGGCCGCGTCGATCACGACGTCGAAGCCGGACAGGTCGGCGGCGGTTAGCCTTTCGCGATCGAGCAGCCGTATCGGCAGCCCGCCCAGCCGCGCCGCAAGCGCGTCGAGCGGTGCGTGGCCCCGTGCCGCGAGGGTGAGCATGAGGCCCAGCTCGCGCGCGGCCAGTTCGGCGAGCCGGCTGCCGAAAACGCCGGTCGCGCCGATAATGAGGACGCGAAGCTCAGCCATCGCGGAACAGGGCATGCTGGTTCACGATTTCGCCAAGCAGCGCGTGCGTCACCTTGAGGTCGAAGGCAAAGCGGCCACTGCCCAGATGCTGGTGTGTGACGACCGTCGTCCCGGGCGCAAGCCAGCGCGGAAGACGGAGGCGGAAGCCCGCCGCCGGCTGCCAGAAATAATGGTCGGAGACAAAGATCAGCGTGTCGGCCTCGGCCCTGACCGTGAGCGCCATGCCAAAACCGCCGCCGATATGCTCTTCGAGCCCCGTCGGGCCGGCAAAGCTTTTCGCGCTGTGGATCACCTGCGGATAGCCCTGCGCGCGCGCGTAGAGCCGCGTCCAGCATTGGCCACCGCTGGCGCGATCCTCGCTCACTGCGACGGCGGCGGGCGCCGGGCCGCCGGAATTCGTCGGCAGTGGCGCACCGATCAGGCGGCAAAGTTGCGCGAGGAGCCAGCCGGGGCGGGACAGGCGCGTCCAGACGATTTCGCCGCTGTAGGTTGCGACCGTCGGGCCGGCGAGGCGCTTGGAAAAACGGCGGCGCACGTCGGCGGGCAGGGCATCCCAATCGGCGGCGGGGACGAGGCGGCGGAAACGATAGTCGTAGAGCGCGTCATCGCCGCACGCCGAGGGGGCGGGGGGCATTTCGACCGGTTCGCGCTGTGTACCGCCCCACATGCTCTTCCTCCTACCTCGCGTCCTTGCCCTTGCCGGGGCGCCAGTTGATCGGCTTCGTCACCCCGGCGCCCAGCCTGATCAGCCGCATCAGCGCCGGCTTGGGCACGCCCAGCATTTCGTCGTGCCAGCGGCCCATCGTCGTGACGAAATCGAGCATATCGGCGAGACGCGCCTTGGCGGCCGGGCTCAATTGCGGATCGTCCGCCGCGCGTGCGACGCAGGCCTTGAGCGCCGCCTCGGCGGGATCGACCTCGCGCGCCTTGCGCCCCGCGGCGATGCGCGTGACCATTTCCCAGATATCCTTTTCGGCGGTGAAATGGTCGCGCCGGTCGCCGAGCAAGGGCACGCGCTCGATCAGCCGCCAGCCGATGAGCTCCTTGATCGAATTGGACACGTTCGAGCGCGCGAGCCCGAGCATTTCGGCAATCTCCTCGGCATGGAGCGCGCGATCGGAGATGAAGAGCAGCGCATGGATCTGCGCCACCGACCGGTTGACGCCCCACTGGCCGCCAAGATTGCCCCAATGGAGGATGAACTCGGTGGCGGCGGGGGACAGTTTGGATTCATATTCGGTAATTTCTGTCATAACAGAAATATCGGATAAAACCGAAGAGGAGTCAAGGGAGGTTGCGGGTTTCGGGGAATGGCGCGGTTGGTTCGTCCGCTTTCGACCGGTTGCTGCCGATAGGGATGTGCACCCCGGCGAAAGCCGGGGCCCAGAATTCTAACGCGAAC
>JAGHZY010000044.1 GCA_017745175.1 Sphingopyxis sp.
ACGCACCATAGTCGGTGATGTTCTTGACCGCGCCTTCGATGATCTGGCCCTCTTCGAGGTTCTGGATCAGGCCCGAACGCTGTTCGGCGCGCGTTTCCTCGAGGATGGCGCGGCGCGACACGACGATGTTGCCGCGGCGGCGATCCATCTTGAGGATCTGGAAGGGCTGCGGCAGGTCCATGAGCGGGCCGACGTCGCGCACGGGGCGGATATCGACCTGCGAACCCGGAAGGAACGCGACGGCGCCGCCGAGGTCGACGGTGAAGCCGCCCTTGACGCGGCCGAAGATGACGCCTTCGACGCGGGCTTCCTTGTTGAATTCTTCTTCGAGGCGGTCCCATGCGGCTTCACGGCGAGCACGGTCGCGCGACAGCATGGTTTCACCATTGGCGTTTTCGACGCGGTCGACATAGACTTCGACTTCGTCGCCGACGTTGATGTCGGCCTTCTGGCCCGGCATCGCGAATTCGCGAAGCGGCACGCGGCCTTCGCTCTTCAAACCGATGTCGATCACTGCCAGGTCGTTTTCGATCGCGGTCACGGTGCCCTTGACGACGCGGCCTTCAAAGCCGCCATCAGCACCACCCAGCGATTCGTCGAGCATCGCGGCGAAATCGTCGCGCGACGGAAAAGCCGTAGAGGCCATAGAGTGTCTTCCTTACTTCATTTGTTCCGGCCAAGCGGTTGGTTCCGCTGGTCTTGTGGCCGATCCGTCCTGCCCGCCGGATGCGGAACAAGACATCCTTCGAACCTCTGCGCGAACGAGGCATGGGCAAAGCAAAATGGGCGCGAAGGGTAAACCCCTGCGCGCCCGACGCTCATATTCGAGCGGCGGCTTGTCCGCGCCTCGACCGGCAAAAAGCCCGTCGGACGGCGCGCATATAATGTGAAAGCCCCGCAAAGGCAAGGTGGAAAGCCGGTTTCAGCCGCGTCCCTTCCGGCGTTCCTCGACAAAGGCAATCGCAGCCGCGAGGGCGGCGTCGCGGTCCATATCGGTATTGTCGAGCAGCTTCGCATCGGGTGCGCGCATCAGCGGCGCTTCGGCGCGGCCGGTGTCGCGCGCATCGCGGGCATGAACGTCGGCGAGTACCGCGTCGAAGCTGATATCGACGCCGCGCCCGACCATCTCGGCGTGGCGGCGGCGCGCGCGTTCCTCGGCGCTGGCGGTCACGAACAGCTTCGCATCGGCGTGTGGCGCGATGACGGTGCCGATGTCGCGGCCGTCGAGAACGGCGCCGCCGGGCTGGTTGGCGAAATCGACCTGCCGCCGGAGCAGGGCGGCCCGCACGGCGGGATGGACCGAGACGCGGCTGGCGAGGCTCCCCGTGCTTTCATAGCGCAGCGCGGGGTCCTCGAGCAGGTCGTCAGGAAAGTCGCACGCGGCGAGCGCGTCGGCGCTGTTGTCGGGGTCGCCATGATCGAGCTGCGTCTGATAGCCGACGGCGCGATAGAGGAGGCCGGTGTCGAGCACGGGCAGGCCGAAATGCGCGGCGAGCGCCTTGGCAATCGTTCCCTTGCCCGACGCGGTCGGGCCATCGACGGCGATGATCATCAGTCGATCTGGAACGCGTCGATACGCGCGCTCGTCAGGCGATTGTCGGGGCCGAACAGCAGCTTGATCCAGCCGCCGTTGTCGAAACTGCCGCTGCACGATGCAATGCCTTCGCCTTCGCCGGCTTGGCCAGCATCGAGGCAGTCGACCCTGATTTCGGGCAGGAAGGCGCGGACCTTTGCGAGCACTTCGCCGCGCGAGCGCGCCTTGCCGATGCCGAGCGCGCCGATGTCGCGGCTCCCGAGCGCGGCAATATCGACCGTCTTGATGGCGAGAATGTCGCCGGCGAAAATATGGTGGACGCCGGTATCGTCCTCCCACTCGCACGCGACGCCTTCCTCGTCATCGCAGACGTCGCCGTTGGTCAGGCGTCCGACGAGCTGGGGCGTACTCGGCAGGTTGAGCGGATAGCGCGAGAAGCTTTCGTCGGCGCGGTCGAAGGGGTCGGCGACGCGTTCGGCGGCATGCGCGATCCCGCCGGAAAGCAGCGGAAGCAGCATGGCCATCGCGGCGGCGGTTTTACGTTTCATCGTTCGCAAATCCCTTAATATCCTGAAATCGAAGCGCTATCCTGTCATGATCGCGCGCAATCGTCGATGACGGCGATCACAGGCCTTGCTGCAATCGCCCGAGCAGCGCCTCGAAATTGGGGAAACTGGTCGCGACGGGGGCGATGTCGTCGATCGTCACCGGCGTCTTGCTGACAAGCCCCGCGATTGCGAAGCTCATGCAGATGCGGTGATCGAGATGCCCGGCGACGGTGGCACCGCCGGGCAGCGGGTCGCCGCCGGCGCCGTCGATGGCGAGGCCATCCTCGCTTTCCTCGATGCGCGCGCCGATGGCCTTGAGCCCGGTCGCCATCACCGCGAGACGGTCGCTCTCCTTGACGCGCAATTCGTCGAGCCCGGTCGTCGTCGTCCGGCCTGAGGCGAGCGCGGCGGCGATGAACAGGATCGGGAATTCGTCGATCATGCTCGGCGCGACCGCGGGATCGACGTCGATGCCCTTGAGTGCGCTGTGGCGGACGCGGAGGTCGGCGACGGGCTCGCCGCCGACTTCGCGCGCGTTCAACAGTTCGATGTCGCCGCCCATCGCCTGGAGTATTTCGACGAGCCCGGCGCGCGTGGGGTTGAGGCCGACATTGGCAATGGTGACGTCCGATCCGGGAACGATCAGCGCCGCGACGATGAAGAAGGCGGCCGACGACGGGTCACCGGGAACGACGATCGTCTGCGGCCTGAGTTCGGCTTCGCCGCGGATACGGATATGGCGCATCCCGTCGCCGTCGGTGTCGACGGTGAGCTCGGCGCCGAAGCCGCGGAGCATGCGCTCGCTGTGATCGCGCGTCGGCACGGGTTCGATCACCTCGGTGATGCCCGGCGTGTTGAGGCCGGCGAGCAGCACCGCGCTCTTCACCTGCGCAGAGGCTATCGGCAAACGGTAGGAGAGGGGGATGGCGGGGGCGAGGCCGCGCACCATCAGCGGCAGACGGCCGCCCGGTGAAGCGCCGATGTCGGCGCCCATCTGCGACAGCGGATCGATGACGCGGCCCATCGGGCGGCCCGACAGGCTGGCATCGCCCACAAAGGTTGCGGTGATCGGGTGGCTGGCGACGAGGCCCATCAGGAGGCGGGTCGAGGTGCCGCTGTTTCCCATGTCGAGCGCTTCGCGCGGCTGGAGGAGCCCGCCGACTCCGACGCCGTGGATGCGCCATTCGCCGTCGTCCTGCCGTTCGATACTTGCACCCATCGCCCGCATCGCCGCCGCCGTCGCGAGCACGTCATGGCCTTCGAGCAGGCCGGTGACGCGGCTTGTCCCCACCGCGAGCGCCGACAGCATCAGCGCGCGGTGCGAGATGCTCTTGTCGCCCGGAATGGCAATCCTGCCTTTCAGCGGAACGGAAGCGGAAAAGCTGCGCGGTGTGGCGGTTTGATCGGTCATGGCGAGCGGCTTTTGACAGCGGCCTTGCAATCTGGCAAGGCGCACGCCGATTTGACGGATAGCTATTCAGATAGCGTCGCTCTTCCGATATTTTTATCCTGTTTCCAGAAGGTTACGAGGCATATATGATCAAGGCTGAATGGGGCACGAAGCGCAGCTGCCCGAAATGCGCCACCCGATTCTATGATTTGACCAAGGACGATCCGGTAAGCTGCATCAATTGCGGCTATAACTGGATTCCGGAATCGGTGCTGAAATCGAAGCAACCGATGCCGTTCGAGGAGGCTGAAAAGCCGGGCAAGGTCGTGAAGGAAGAGGTCGTCGCCGACGAGGATCTGGATCTGGACGTCGATGTCGACGAGGACAGCGATTCGCCCGACAATGATGTCGACCTTGGCGGTGACGACGATCTGGGCGTTGCCACGGGCGACGACGAGGACGACGAAAGCTGATTTTTCCCTGAGGGGCCAAAAAAGACATCGAAAGATGATTTGGCCCCTTGCATCACCTGATGGCGCTGCTAAAGGCGGCGTCCCGGTCGCCACAGCCAGCAAGATTGGTCAAGGTGACAGGATGAAATGGCACGGGGCCTTAGCTCAGCTGGGAGAGCGCCTGCATGGCATGCAGGAGGTCAGCGGTTCGATCCCGCTAGGCTCCACCATTTAAAAAGGGCTCGCGAAAGCGGGCCTTTTTTGTTGCGCAGGAAAAGGGCTATTCGGCCGCTTCTTCCTTGTCGAACAGCGGCGCCAGCGCGATCGGGTCGGCGAGCGTGATGCGGTCGAGAATCGACGCCGTGTCGTCGCGGACTCGCAGCATCAGGCTGCGCAGCCGGCATTCGGATTCGGGCAGGCAATTCTTGCAATGTTCGTGCGCATTGCGCGCAGCGCAGGGAACGAGCGCAAGCGAGCCGCGCGTCAGCCGCACGAGGTCGCCGTAGCTGATGTCGATCGGGGGCAGGGCGAGCTGATAACCGCCGTCGCGTCCGCGCTGCGAAATGAGGAGGCCTTCGCGCGCCATTTCGGACAGGATCACGGTCAGGAATTTGGGCGGGATATTCTGCGCGTCCGCAATGTCCGCAAGCTGCACCTGCCCTTTGCCCCAATGATCGGCCAGGTGTTGGAACGCGCGGATCGTATAGCGGGTCTTTTGCGAGAGCATGAGGCGTTACTGTGACATATTCAGCGTTAATTCAACCTGTCTGGATGACATAAGTTGCACGGTTGATGAAAATCACAGCGGGTGGCATGAACCACCGATAAAAGGGTCGCAGGACAGCCCGGTTTCGGGTGCATCAAGGGTGGACAGAATGATGCGGAAAATATTTGCGACCCCGGCCGTGCTCGCGGCCTGCATCCTTGCGGTTGCACCGGCTCAGGCGCAGTTCGGCGGCCTGCTCCGCAAGGTGACGACGCCAGCGCCCAAGCCGAGCGAAGAGGACAATGGCGGCTGCCCCAAGGGCAAGAAGGGCAACAGCATCGGCCGCAACATTCTCGGTAACGTGATCAACGATGCGGTCGGTAGCGCGGCGAGCAAGGCGGGCGTTTACAGCTATGTGCCGATTTCGGAGGTGAGCGGGACGCTGACCGATGCGATCGCCTGCCGTCTCGACCCCGCCGAACAGGTGCAGGCTGCGGCAGCTACCGAGGAGGTAACGCGCGGCGAAGAGGTCGGCGCGACTGCAAACTGGACGAGCGAGACGCGCGCGAATGTCAGCGGATCGTCGACCGTCGCGGCCAAGAACGAACTGGCCGACGGGACGCAATGCATGAATGTCACCGACATTGTCATCGTCGAGGGCGAGGAAACGCGCGTGTCGAAGCGGATGTGCAAGGGGCCGGGACAGGCGCGCTATGTCCTTGCGGCATAAACTGTTCCGGATTGCGGCGGCGGCGGGCATGGTCGCCTGTCTGACCGGTGCCGCGAAGCCCGCGGTCGATCCCGCCAACCCGACCTGCCCGCTCAATCCCGACTGGTCGGCGAACCCGACGATGAAACTGACGCCGGTAGCGAAGAAGGGTGGCAAGGTGCTGCTCGCCGAGGGGCGGATCGACGCGGGGCTTCCCGACCGCCTGAAGGCCGTGCTCGCCGCCAATCCGGACATCAGCGAAGTGTGGCTGCGCTCGCCGGGCGGCGATGCGCGCGCGGGCAATTCCGCGGGGCGCGTGATCCGTTCGAACCTCGGCCTGGTGACGCGTATCCCCGCCGGCTGGGCCTGTTTCAGCGCGTGTAACTTCATCTTCATGGGCGGCCAGCCGCGCGTGATCGATCCCGGCGGCCTGTTCATCGTCCATATGTTCACGCGCACCGGCGACCGCGGCGCGATCGACATGAGCGTCGCGATGGGAACCGATGCGACCAAGGAGCTGATCGGTGACATCGAACAGGATGCCGCGCTGCTGGCGAGCGAGGACAATGATTTCCTCATTCGCATGGGGGTGTCGCGCAAGCTGCTGACCGAGGTGATGTACCAGCAGAAGGCGCTGGCGAACGCCGAGGATAAATCGACGCGCCGCTGCCTGACGCAGGCCGAGGTCAAGACCTATAACGTTGCAAATAACAACGAATAGGATAGGCTCTCTCTCAAATACAGGAGAGGCTGCCATGAACGAGATGACGCACGATCACGCCACCTTCCGGTCGATGATCGACGGAACGCAGGAAGATTGGGACATTATTGCGCGCGAGCAGAAGGAGTTCGCGCCGAACAATGGCAAGCGCATCCTCGATCATCTGAAGCTGCTCGGCGGCGATTATGGCGGCTTTCCGGTCGACCGCCTCGAGCATTGCCTGCAGACCGCGACGCGCGCGCACCGCGACGGCCGCGACGAGGAGTATGTTGTGATGGCGCTGCTCCACGACATCGGCGACACGCTCGGCGCGTTCAACCATCCCGACGTCGCCGCGGCGATTTTGAAGCCCTTCCTGTCAGAGGAAAATCTCTGGATCGTCCAGCATCACGGCATCTTCCAAGGCCATTATTTCTTTCACTACCTCGGGCTCGACCGCGACATGCGCGACCGGTTCCGCGATCATCCCTATTATGCTGCGTGTGCCGAATTCTGCGAGAAATATGACGCGCCCGCTTTCGATCCCGACTATGACAGCGAGAGCCTCAAATTTTTCGAGCCGATGGTGATGCGGCTTTGCTCTTATCCGCGCACGAGTATCTACAAGAAGGTGATGGTCGAGGAGGCGGCGGAGTAAGGAAAGGGCAACAATAGAAATTCGTTCGCATCGAGCCCTTCGACTGCCTTGGCAGGCGCTCAGGGTAAACTTCGGCCTTTAGCCAAAATCGAGATGCGCCTCGGCTTGGCGTAGGCCTTCAGGGTGTCTCGACTTCGCTCGACACGAACGGGATTGGGGGGCTATTTCCCCTTGAACTCGGTCTTGCGCTTCTGCTGGAAGGCCATGATGCCTTCCATCGCATCGGCGCTGTTGCTCGCGATGAACTGGCCCTTTGCTTCGGCGTCGAGCGTCTCGGGATAGCTTTGCGACAGGCCGTCGCGCAGAATCTTGCGCATCGTGCCGAGCGCGAGGGTCGGGCCGTTCGCGAGATGCGCCGCGAGCGCCTTCGCCTCGTTCAGCAGGTCGGCGTCGTCGACGCATTTATAGACCATACCCCAGTCGGCGGCCTGTTCGCCCGAAATCTTCTCGCCCAGCATCATCATCTGTGTTGCGCGCGGCAGGCCGATCAGGCGTGGCAGCAGCCACGACGAACCGCCGTCGGGGACGAGGCCGATATTGACGAAAGCCTGGAGGAAATAGGCGCTCTTGCCCGCGATCGTGAAGTCGCCGGACAAGGCGAAACTGCACCCGACGCCCGCTGCCGGCCCGTTGACCGCGGTGATGACAGGGATGTCGAGACTGGCGAGCGCGAGCAGCATCGGATTATAATGGTTGCGCAGCGCCTTACGGCTGTTCGCGCCGCCGCCGACGGCCGACCCGTTGCGGTCGCCCGCAAGATCCGCACCCGAACAGAAGCCGCGACCCTCGCCCGTGATCAGCAGCGCGCGCGCACCCTGTACGGGCAGATAGTCGAACGCGGTACGGATATCGTCGGCCATCGCCGGCGGCATCGAATTGAGGCGATCGGGGCGGTTGAGCGTGATCGTCGCGACGTTGTCGGCGATTTCGAACCTGATCGTTTCGAAGGTCGGAAGGTCGGTCATGGGGAAGAATCCTCTCGCGGCAGCTTTACCTTTACGTTCACGTAAAGTTGTGACCGATTTGCCGGAGGAGTGCAAGAGGGAAGGGTGAAGCCGTGGACCGGCCTGCCGCACAGGAGCGCACCGCAAGTCTGGGTGCGGTCCTTAGTCCGGAATTTCAGGCTGGATCGTCCGGCCTTTCGAGCCGGGAAAGCGGGGGGTGGGCCGAGACCCACCCCGCGCATCTCAAAGGCCGTCGAGGCCTTTGCTGACCATGATATTCACCGCAACGCGGCGATTCTGAGCCTTGCCTTCGGGCGTGCTGTTGTCCGCGGCCGGATCGGCTTCGGCCATGCCGGTCGGGGTCAGCATGCGATAGGGCTTCCAGCCGCACGCCTGCTGGAGATAGTTCACGACGCGGGCAGCGCGCTTTTCGCTGAGTTCCTGGTTGAAGTCCTGGCTTCCCGTCGAATCGGTGTAGCCAACGACCAGCAGCAGCGCGTTGTCCATACCTTCGGCCTGCGTTGCCGCGGAACAGAGGTCGGCCTTGCCCTGCTCGGAGAGCACGGCCTTGCCGATGTCGAAGTTCACGTTGGTCGTGCCCTTGATATTATACTGGTCGATATCGCCGACACGTCCGCGCAGTGCCTCGGTCGCTGCCGTCTGTTCGGCGAAGCGCTGGTCGGTACCGGTGCGGATCATCGACGCGGTCCGGAGATCCTTGTTCTTGAGCGCGATCTGGTTCGCGACCAGTCCGCCTTCCCACTGCAGCGTGTCGACGGTTACCGGCAGGCCGTTGAGCAGTTGATTGGACGCGAGCTTGTCGCGGCTGAGGCCGAGAAAGCCGCCGCTGCTCTTGATCTTCGTATAGTCGGCGATCGCAATGGTCGTGTTGCTGCCATCGGCGGTCGTTACCTGCATCCGGCCGTCGGTGCGCGCCGAGATAATGCCTTCGACCTTGGGACCCTTGGTCATCTGTTCGGGTGAGGGCAGCGTGCCGACCACGGTCGCCATGACATCGCCACCGGACGCGTCTTCCTGCTGCTGCGCCACTGCCGGTGCGGCAAGCATCGCCAGCATCAACAACATCCCCGAACTCTTGGAAACGGCACCCATACACTACTCCTTCAATGAGACACCCGCCCCGCAGGTCGGGGCCCGCGCATTCACGTGACCCGTTCTGGCACATGAATACTCGTGGGCGCGCCGAAAGTTGCGCGGTTCATCGGCCGAAGGGCACGGCAAGCCGATAAGGCCGTGACGCAAAAGCGTTATTTTTTGCCGTTGTGTAATTTTGCTGCGGTGGAAATTCTGCGGCTTTGCCTCCATCAAACAGAATATCCGGAAAGGACGGCATCGAGCGTGTCCGCAAGATTGAGCGTCTGCAAACACACCCGAGCCATCGCTCGTCTCTCCTGATGCATGGCTTGCGCTGGCGCCCCGCAGGCTTACAAGCGGCGCAAAGCACAGCATGGCACCCAAGGGGAACATAGAAATGACCGACAGCCTGTTCCGCCGCAAACCGATCGTCCCGGAACGGCGGGAGGGCGAGCAGGCGCTGGCGCGGACGCTCGGCTGGCCGCACCTGATCGCGCTCGGTGTCGGCGCGATCGTTGGCACCGGCATATTGACGCTGATTGGCGTCGGCGCCGACAAGGCGGGCCCCGCAGTCATCCTGTCCTTCGGGATCGCAGGCCTGATCTGCGCTTGCGCCGCGCTCGCTTATGCCGAAATGGCGACGATGATCCCCGCGTCGGGCAGCGCCTATACCTACAGCTATGTGGTGATCGGCGAACTGCTCGCGTGGATCGTCGGGTGGAGCCTGATCCTCGAATATTCGCTCGTCGTCAGCGCCGTCGCGGTCGGCTGGTCGGGCTATGCCGCGCCTTTGCTGGAGGCTTGGGCGGGGTTCCCGATGGCGTTGATGCAGGGCCCCGAACTCGGCGGCATCGTCAACCTGCCGGCGATCGCGATCATCGCGGTCGTCGCCGGGCTGCTGCTCGTGGGCACGCGCGAAAGCGCTACGCTCAATGCGGCCCTCGTGTTGGTAAAGATCGTCGCGCTCGTCGTGTTCGTCGCGGTCGCGCTGCCGGCCTTCAACGCCGCCAATCTCGAGCCTTTCAGCCCCTATGGCTTTGCCAAGCACATGGGCCCCGACGGCGTCGAGCGCGGCGTGATGGCCGCCGCGGCGATCATCTTTTTCGCTTTCTACGGCTTCGACGCGATCGCTACGGCGGCCGAGGAAACGCGCAATCCCGACCGCGACCTCAAGATCGGCATCGTCGGGTCGATGTTCGCCTGCGTGATCATCTATATCGCCGTTGCGGTCGCCGCTGTCGGTGCGATCGCCTACACGCGCTTCGCCAACAGCCCCGAGCCGCTGGCGCTGATCCTGCGCGAACTCGGCAGCCCGCTCGCGGCGCAATATCTTGCCGTGTCGGCGATCATCGCGCTGCCGACGGTGATCCTCGCCTTCTTCTATGGGCAGAGCCGTATCTTCTTCACGATGGCGCGCGACGGCCTCCTGCCCGCAGGCCTGGCGAAGCTGTCGGCGCGCGGCACGCCGGTGCGGATCACGATCTTCACCGCGGTAGTCGTTGCCGTGCTTGCGGGTTTTATCCCGCTCGGCGAACTCGCCGCGCTCGCCAACGCCGGCACGCTCGCCGCCTTCACCGCCGTATCGGTGTGTATGCTGATCATGCGCCGCCGCGCTCCCGATGCGCCGCGCACGTTCCGGACGCCACTGCCGTGGGTCGTCGGCGGCATCGCGGTGCTCGGCTGCATCTATCTCTTCTTCAGCCTGCCGATGCAGACCCAGCTCTGGTTCCTCGTCTGGAATATCGGCGGGCTCGGCGTCTATTTCCTCTACGCCCGCCGGCACGCCGTCGTCGGCTGACCGGCTGCGCAACAGAAAAGGTCCCGCTCCGACCGGGGAGGTGGAGCGGGACCGGGTTGCGCCGCGGCGTTTTCAGCTATCGGCTTCGAAGGCCAGCAAGTCGCCGGGCTGGCATTCGAGTTCGATGCAGATTGCCTCGAGCGTCGAAAAGCGCATCGCCTTGGCCTTGCCGGTCTTGAGGATCGACAGGTTGGCGAGCGTGATGCCTATGCGGTCGGACAGATCAGTCAGCGTCATCCGCCTCGCGTGGAGCAGGTCGTCCAGTTTCACCACGATCGCCATTACACGGTTCCTTCCAGCTCGTCGCGCATCGCGGCACCGCGTTCGAACACGGCGGCGAGGACGAAGGCGAGCAGGATCGCGAGAATGCCCTGAAGGTTGAGGCCGCCCATGTCGGCGAACTGGCTGGTCGAAACGGCGACGCTGCGCGCCATCCATCCGAGCGGAAAGGCGAGCAGCTGCGTCGCGACGAGCGCCCAGCCGATCCGGCGGAGGCGCGCGGCGTTGCCATGGATGAAGGGATCGGATGCCGCGCTTGCGACGAGCGTTTGCAATTGGCGGATAATGTAGACCGCAGCGAGGAGGATCGCGGCAAGAATGGCAAGCAATGCGAACAGCTGCGGCCGCATTGCGTCGACATCGAGGAAAATCTCGCTGTTCTTCGCTTCAGCCGCGATGTCGGGCCACATGGTGACCAGCGCGCCGCCCGAGGCGACGACGAACAGGAATGTGGCTGCAACCAGCGCCAGCATCAGCCAAAGCAGGCCGCGGGTTATGCCAAGCAGGGTCGAATGATCGGTAGGCATATCGTTCTCCGATAGTCTGTGTATCGAAGAACAATATGCACCAAGGTTTTCATATCGTCAATCGATAATATCGAAAAACGATAACCTGCCGTCAGGTCGCCAGCCAGTCGAACGTCAGCGGCGCTTCGCGGAAGGCGAAGCGGTTGAGGTGCCGGGCGACGACGTCCTTCATTGCCTCGACATGCCCGTCGCTGCTCGCGTCGATGCGGACCGCCAGAGCGTCAGCGTCCGCATCGAAGGTGACCAGCGCATCGCCCGCCCACGTCGTGCCGCGCGCATCCCGGGGGAAGGTCACGGTGCCATGCCCGGGGGAGAATTCGACGACGAGGTTATGCTGCCAGTGCTTGCAGAGTTGCTGCAGATATTTGCTGGCGTGCGCGGTGGGGATGCTGGCGATCGCGCCAAATGAGCGAGGCGTCATCACAGGCGCTCGATCTTCTGCGCTGCCTCGTCGATCAGCGCGACCACGTCGTGCAGCATCGCCTCGTCGAGGTCCTGGCCGCCGAGCCGGTTCATCAGCACCGCCTTCAGATTGCCCATCGCGCGGCGGACCGACGCGCTGTCGGTGCGTTGGCGTTCCTCACCGACTTCAGTGAGGCGCGCGATCAGGGCGTCGACGGCATCCTTGTTCGCGTCGAGTTCGGCCTGGCCGGCATCGGTGATCGCGAACAGCTTCCTCGCACCGTCGCTGTCGGCCGCTTCGACCAGCCCCATGTCGCCGAGCAGGGTGAGGGTGGGGTAGATCACGCCCGGGCTCGGCGCATAGGCGCCGCCGGTCAACTCCTCGATCTGGCGGATCAGGTCATAGCCGTGGCGTGGTTCGTCGGCGATCAGTTTCAGAAGCACGAGCCGCAGCTCGCCACTGTCGAACATCCGTCGGCGCCGCCCGCGGCCTTCGTCGTCGTCGCGAAAGCGTCCGCCAAAGCCTCGGCCGAAGCCGTCGCGATGGCCAGAACCACGCCTGCCGTGGCGCATTGCCTCGCGCATCGCGCGGTGCATGCCGTGGCGGTGGCCGCAGCCGCGTCCGCCCATATGTCCGTAAAACATCATAATTTTCTCCTCAGAGTGATTCTAGATAGAGCTAAGATATATCTTTTTAAATTTCAGGCAAGAGGGAGGCGGTGATTTTGATCGCGACGACGAGGGGCGATCAGTTGTCCGGCGAGAAGCGGAGGTGGATCAGGGGATAGGGGCGACCCTGACCGTCGCGTTCCGACCGCCCGGTGGAAACGAAGCCCATGCGCTCGTAGAAACCGGCCGCTTGGGCGTTCTGCTCGTTCACATCGGTCGTTATCGTCCCGTGGAGCGCAATGGCATGTTCGACGAGCGCCTTGCCGATGCCTTGGCCGCGATGGGCGGGATCGATGAACAGCGCCTCCATGCTGCCGCCGTCGAGCAACATGAAGGCGAGCGGGCGGTCGCTGGCATCGACCGCGAGCCATAGGGGCGTCTGCGGCAGGAAGCTTCTCACCTCTTCCTCGATCGCGGCCCGGTCTTCCGGCGTCAGAAAGTCGTGCGTCGCATCGACCGCGGCGCACCAGATCTCGACGGCGCGGTCGCCGTCGGCGGCAATGGAGGGTCTGATCCGGATCACGCGTGCCGCCCTAAAGTGGCGGGCGCCGCCCGCCAAGCCTATTTTCTGCCGTCTATGGCTTGACTCGGCGGACTTTGTCGCTATTGGCGCGTCCGTGTTGTCGCGGCCCCGGCCTCGGCAATTCCGTCCGAGACAGTTGGTGAAGGGGATTTGCCCTTCTTAATTTCCAGCCGAGACGGGGAACAGTCTTTTTCGGTCGCCCGCCTGTCTGATCAGGCGACGCGTCTTGACCGACCCCATCGGACATCGTTGCGCAAATGCAGGTGAGCCTTGGCTCGCATTCGTGTTTGCGTGTGTTAGCCGCCCGGCGGCGCGTGCGTTTCGGCGCCTCGCGCATCCGGGCAGATGAGTGGAGTATAGGCATGGATCGTACGGAAAAGGCCGAAGCCGTATCCTCGCTGAACGCTACGCTGGCATCAGCTGCCTCGGTTGTGGTCGTCCGCAACCTCGGCATGACCGTCGCACAGTCGACGGTGCTGCGCCAGCAGATGCGCGACGCAGGGGCCGACTTTCGCGTCACGAAGAACCGTCTTGCCAAAATCGCGCTCGATGGCACGTCCTATACCGGTATCGGCGAACTGCTGACCGGTCCCACGGCCCTTGCAACCTCGACCGATCCGGTCTCGGCTGCGAAGATCGCCGTGGAATTTGCCAAGACCAACGACAAGCTTGAAATCGTTGGCGGCGGCATGGGTGACGTGGTCCTCGACG
This sequence comes from Sphingopyxis sp., assembly GCA_017745175.1. Lineage (GTDB taxonomy): Bacteria > Pseudomonadota > Alphaproteobacteria > Sphingomonadales > Sphingomonadaceae > Sphingopyxis. The sequence continues at coordinate 13,646 of JAGHZY010000044.1, forward strand.
TGGATGGCGTGAAAGCGCTGGCTTCGCTTCCCTCGCTCGACGAGCTCCGCGCCAAGATCATCGGTCTGGTGCAGGCTCCGGCCACCAAGGTTGCGCAGATCGCCGCAGCCCCGGCGGGCCAGTTGGCGCGGGTTTTTGGCGCATATGCCGCCAAAGAAGCAGCGTGATTTCGAACTACCTTTGAAACTTACTGCCGGGATATCCCGGTTCTGATGGAGAATGAAAATGGCTGATCTTGCAAAGATCGTTGAAGAACTGTCGGCGCTGACCGTCCTCGAAGCGGCTGACCTGTCGAAGATGCTCGAAGAAAAGTGGGGCGTTTCGGCTGCCGCTGCTGTTGCTGCCGCTCCGGCTGCCGCCGCTGCTGGCCCGGCTGCCGAAGAGCAGACCGAATTCGACGTCATCCTGACGGGTGACGGCGGCAACAAGATCAACGTGATCAAGGAAGTCCGCGCGATCACCGGCCTCGGCCTCGGCGAAGCCAAGGCGCTCGTCGAAAGCGCGCCGAAGGCTGTCAAGGAAGGCGCCAGCAAAGCCGAAGCCGAAGAGCTGAAGGCCAAGCTGGTTGCTGCCGGCGCGACCGTCGAACTGAAGTAATTCGGTTCCGCGGGTTCCGGCCGGTTAGCCGGCCAGGTTCCAGCGAAAAGAAAAGGGCGGTGCCGGAAGGCGCCGCCCTTTTCATTTTGCAGGGACCACCGGTCAATGGCGGACGAAGCCGGGCCGCAATGCGCCGGGCCGGGTCGATCCCGGTTCGGGACGGAGAATCTCCTGCTCGGTGGTGGGCGGGGCGATATCACGCTGGGCGATCTCCCACGCGCTGACGGGCTTGCGCGTCATATCCTTCTGCGCGCCCAGCGCTTCATCATAGGCGGCGCGCTCCTGGCGATCGAGGAACCGCGCGCGCTTCAGGCGCTTGCTGAGCGTCGCGAAGGGATTGCCGGGGGTGGGCCCGGTCATCGCCAGCGCTTCGTGTCGGCCCATGCTGCCGTTGGGGGCGACGGCAAATGCGGGACTGGCGCCCGGCGCTTCGGCGCGTTCGCGCGGTGCATAGGCCGGGGTGACCCAAGCGGGCGCTTCGTCGGCGATCGGCGCAGCGAAGGGCGCGGTAGCGACCGGATCAGTAGCGGCGACAGGTTCATAAGCCCCGTCAACATAGTCCTCACGCGCGGCGCGGCCACGACGCGCAAACGCGAGACTCAAGCCGCCGGCGATCAGCAGCGCCGCGGCGCCGCCGGCAAGCTCCCAAGGAAAGTCGGCGCCGGTCGCGGCCTTTGCAGCCGGAAGCGGTGCCGGTTCGGCCGGAGCCATGACCGGTGCCGCGATTGGCGCGACTTCGGCGACGGGATCCGTCTCTGTAACGGGCGTTGCTGCGGCAGGAGCCGCCACTATTGCGGCAGGGGCAGCCTTTGGAGCGGAGCGTGGCGTGGCACGCCCGGCGCGCGTCGGCGCTGCCTTTTCGGCGGCCTTGGGCGCGGGGGCGGTTTCGGCCGGAGCAATATCAAGCGGGACCCGGATGACCGGCTTCGGTGCCGGGGGCTGTGCGGTTTGCGGCGCTGCCGTCGGTGCGGTGGTGCTCGGCTCGGGTACCGTTGGCGGAGTCCGCGGCGTTGGCGGCGTGGCCACCGGCGGCGTCATGGTGACGCTCGGGATTTCTTGCGCGAACGCAACGGGGGCGGACAGGGCCAGGAACGCGGCAATCGCGTTCATGGCGGGGCGGGAGAGGGCGATATTCCTTGTCATGATGGGGGCCAAACGAACCGCGCCCGAAAACCGCTGCCCGGAAGCGCCGGTTTCCACGATGAGTCGTGCGTGCCGGAAGGCGCAGCGAAGATTTCGTCGCCGTTGGTCACTGGCCGAAACCGCTTCCGCGATCAGCCGTGGGGTGCGACCGATCGCCGCGCCCCGTTCACTAAAGCAGGTATTTCGGCGACGAACGCTGCAATGATGACGATGGCCTTGCGATTTGATGTCAGGCGCGTCACCAAATCGTCATTCCCGCGCAATCTTGGCGTGGTCAACGCCGCGCATGAAAACGACCGATCTCGTTCCAAGCCGGCTGCCGTCGCATCTGCGCGAGGCCCAGCGACTTCTGTTCATCGCCAAGCATGCGCGCTGGACCGGCGGGTTGCATGCCGACGATGGGAACCACGCGCTGTATCACCGCGAGATGCGCGAAACGCTGGAAGGGCTCGGCATCGAACTGCTGATCGCCGACAGCTATGCTGCGCTCTTCGACCGGCCCGCTGCCGATTTCGTTTTTCCGCTGCTGAACCGCGGTGGCTTCTTCAATTCGGAGATGCTGCTTCCCTTGCTTTGCAACCGGCACGCCTTGCCTTACCTCGGTGCCTCGCCGATCGTGCGCGGCCTTTCTGACGACAAGCATCTGACCAAGCTCGAAGCCGCGGCGCGCGGCGTTCCGACCGCGCCCTGGGCGCTGTTCCGCCGTGGTGCGCCGGTCGATGTGTCGCGCTGTCCGCCGGCGCGGCGCTGGGTGGTCAAGCCGAACAACAGCTCGGCCTCATGGGGCGTGCGCGACGCGCACGCCCGGGTCCAGCTCGCGCAGGCGGTCGCGGAGATTCACGCGCTCGATCATGACGCGCTTGTCGAACCCTTTATCGACGGCAGCGATATCGAGGTCCCTGTGATCACGCTGGACGGCGCGCCGGCGATGCTGCCAATGATGATCTTCGAACAGGCCGACCCGACCCAGCTTCGCACCTATCAGGAAAAGCGCGACCTGGTCGGTCACGTCGGATATGCGATCAAACGCTTCGACGATCCCGTCATCGCCGGCAAGGTCTCCGAATATACCGCGCGAATGGCCGATATTTTTCGTCCGTTCGATTATGGCCGATTCGAGTTTCGTGTCGATCACGCGACCGGCGATGTCCGGCTGCTCGAGGTCAATCTGAACTGCAACCTCTGGTCCGAAAAGCTCTTCTCGCGCTCGGCCGTCGCTGCGGGCTTCACCCATGCCGAACTGATCGAGACGATCGTCGCCGAAAGCATGATCCGCCAGATCGTTCCGGCGGCCGCACGCCGCGACGCCGCGTGAGCGGTTCGATCCTGATCCTCGCGGGTCGCCGCCCCGGGGCGGTCGATGCGCTCGCCGCGGCGCATGATGTTGCTGACAAATGCCTCGTTCCCGTCGCCGGGCGTCCGATGATCGCACATGTGCTGGAAAGCGCGGCGGACAGTTCAGCGAAGCAGGTGTTCGTTTCGACGCACCACGCGGCTTTGCTCGACGACCTGAACGATCCGGTCGTTGCCTTGCTCGGCAATCGTCTGATCATCGTGCCGGCCGCCGACAATCTGGCGGACTCGGTGATCGCAGTAGCTGGCGTGGCCGCCTTTCCGTTGCTCATCACGACCGCCGACAACTGCCTGCTGACGCCTGCGACAATCGCCGAGATCGAAGCCGAGGCGGAGCGGCTCGGCGCCGATGTCGGGGTCGCGCTGGCGCGGCGCGAGGATGTGCTGGCGGTGCATCCCGAAGGCCAGCGGCGCTTTTACGAGTTTTCGGATGTCGCGGTGTCGAACTGCAATGCCTATTGGATCGGGCATCCGAACGCGCTCCGCGCGGCGGAGGCGTTTCGCGGCGGGGGCCAGTTCGTCAAGAAGCCGTTTCGCGTGATGCAGGCGTTCGGCCTGATCAATCTGCTGCGCTTCCGTTTCGGCCTCGGGCCGATCCACCACCTCTTTCAGCGCATTTCGCGCCATCTTGATGTCGAAATCGCCCCGTTGCTGATCAGCGACGGGGCGACGGCGATCGATGTCGACAATGAACGGTCGCTGCGCGTGACCGAGGCGCTGATGGCGCGCCCCGATGCCGTCAATCCGCGACCCAGTTGCCGTGAAAGCCGGGAGGAATCCGGTGCGGCAGATGCACGACAGCTTGCGGTGATCCGCTGAAATCGTCGGCGTTCAGGATGACGAGATCGGTGGTCTCGTCGTTCATGTCGACGACGAGGCCGATCAGCCAACCGTCATCCTCGGCGCCGCTTTCGCCGCGCGGGACGAACACGAACTCGCCGGGATGGCGGCCGGGACCGAAATCATGGATCGCGGTCGTACCCGCGTCGAGATCGTGCCTGAAGAGCCGTGTCTCCGCGAGCGCCCATTCGGCCGAAGCGCCATCCGGGATCGCGATCGAATAGGCATAGCGATAGGGCTGCGTCGTCAGCCGCTCGTCATAGCGCGGGAATTCCTGGGCGTGATCGTGGATGACGGTGCGCGTGGTGGTCCCGGCGGCGGGGTCGATGGTCCAGCGCTCCATCCGCGATTTTTCGCTGTCGGGACCGCGCTTCGAGCTCGCGAACATCGTTTCGTGCGCGACGACGTCGACGATCACCTTGCCGTCGGCGGTCTCGTAGGCGTTGGCGGGGTGGAAGACGTAGCAAGGCTCGACCGGAACCCAGATGATGCTGTCGCCGCTACCCTTCCGGGGAAGAAGGCCGACGCGTGCCTGGTGGTTGTCGTTCCAAGCGTACGGGAAGCGATAGCCGGCGAGCAGCATCTTCATCGAGAAGGTGACCGGCAGGTCGAAGACGAGCACGTAATTTTCGGTGATCGCGCAGTCGTGGATCGACGGGCCGTCGCTGACCGCAACGGCTTCCTCGCGAATGACGTGCGCGTCCTTGTCGAGCACAACGTGCCAGACCTTGTTCGGCTCGTCGCCGCGGTAGGTGATCGCGTGCATCTCGTCGGTTACGGGGTCGTGGTGCGGGTGCGCGGTGTAACCGCCGGTCAGCGTGCCGTCGAAGGGGTTGTGCGCGATCGTATCCAGTTCATAGCCAAGCTCGACCGGTTTGCCGCCTGCCTCGACGATGGCGAAGGTACGGCCGGCGAGGCCGACGACATTGGTGTTCGGCGCATCGTTGCTGCCTTCGCGCGGACCGGAGGGCAGTTCCTCGCCGAGCACCTCGCAAGCCTCGGCGCCGCGTACCCAGCGGTTGCGGTACCAGTCGGCCTTGCCGCCTTCGATGCGGATGCCGTGGACCATGCCGGCGCCGGTGAACCAGTGATAGCTGGCGGGATCGGGCGCGGCGGCGGGGTTCGGGCCGTTGCGCAGGTAGCGGCCCTTGAGCCGGAGAGGGATTTCGCCGTCGACGCGCAGTTCCTCGAGCGTGAACTCTTCGGTCATCGGTTTGTGGATACCGGTGAGGAAGGGGTGGGCGTCGGTGGGGCGCGGGAGACGCTTGCGGTTGAAGTCGGCGAGCTTGACGATGCCTTTGGTGACGGCGCCGCGGATGAGGGTTTCGACGTTGCTTGCCATGGCGATGCTCCTTACGGAAGTTGGCGAAGGTGCCGCGTGGCGTGGGGTTGCGCCGGCGACTCGAAATGTTTACAGTGACAACATATGGCAGGCAAAGATAACAGTGTCAACATAAAAGGCGACGGCGCGAAGGCGACCGGCGCCTATCATCACGGCGACCTGCGCGCGGCGGTGATCGCGGCGGGGCTTACGCGGCTGGCGGAAGGCGACGGCGCCGAGCTGGGCCTGCGCGCGCTGGCGCGCGACGTCGGCGTGAGCGCGACTGCGCTCTATCGCCATTTCCCCGACAAGGAGGCGCTGCTCGACGCGCTTGCCGACGAGGGGCTGCGGCGGCTCGGCGCGCTGCAGGCGCAGGCGTGGCTGAAGGCGGGCGGCGGCGTCGCGGGTTTCAAGGCGACGGGCATCGCCTATGTGCGCTTTGCGCACGACGAGCCCGCGCTGTTCCGCCTGAGCTTCACCCGGCAGATGCCCGAACGCTATACCAAGGATGCGGGCGACGGCGGCGAGGTCGCCTATAATCTGCTCCGCGCCGGGGTCGGCGAGGCGCTTCCGGGCGTCGATCCCGATACCGCCGCGCTCCATGCCTGGGCGCTCGTGCATGGCCTCGCGATGCTGATCCTCGACCGGCGCATCGAATGGGACGAGGCGAAGGTGGCCGAAGTTGTCGGGCTGACCTTCGGCGGCGTCGGCTGACCTGCCGCGATACGGCGCGGCGGCCGCGACAGGGCAAAAAGCGGCCCGCCGAATAAATTAGCGGTTTATTTCCCGGTTTTTGCTTATCTGGCACCATGATCCGGTCGCTGTCCCCCAGAGTCGAGGCGGTCTTTTGGTTCCTGCTGACCGCAACGGGATATTTCCTGCTGGCGAGCCTGTCGCTGCAAGCGACCAAGGGCGCCGACAATATCGCCGCGGTCTGGCCGCCGAGCGGCTATTTTCTTGCGCTTCTGCTGCTGATGCCCGATGGCGTTCGCACACGCGCCGCATCCTTCGCCGGCATGATCGCGGCGAGCCTCGCGGCGAATATATGGAGCGGCGTGCCGCTTGCCTCCTGCCTTGCCTACAGCCTCGCGAACGGCTGCGAGGCCGCGGTCGCGCTATGGCTGATCCGCCGCCGCGAACCGGGCGACCTGTCGTTCATGGTGCCGCGCTCGGTCGCGGTCTTCTGCATCTCGGCGCTCGGCGCGAGTCTGGTGAGCGCCGGGCTCGTGTGGGCGCTGACCGGAGTGCTTGCGGGCGCGAGCTTCGATTTCTTCCTGTCGTGGTTCACCACGGTCCTGCTCGGCATGCTGATCGTCACCCCGCCGATCGTGATGCTCGCGCGGATGGTCGGAAGCAGTGCGCTGGGCAATGCGTCGATCGCGATGAAGGCCGAGGCGGCGGCGATCCTGACCGGCGCCGGGCTCGTCACCATCCTCGCCTTCACGCAGGCGCATTTCCCGCTGACCTTCCTGCCGTGCATCGCCGCCGTCGCCGCCGCCTATCGCCTCGGGCCCTTCGGCGCCGCGGCGGGCATATTGATCGTGACGATCATCACGTCGCTCCTCACCGGACAGGGGCATGGACCGATCGCCGCGATCGAGGAGGCGCCGAAGATCAAGGTGCTGTTCCTGCAATTCTATTTGCTGTCGCTCCTGTTCACGACGCTGCCGCTCGCGGCGCTGCTGATCGTTCGCCAGCGGCTGGCGAAACGGCTGGAGCAGAGCAACCGCTGGCTGCTGCAGGCCGAGGCCGCGGCGCTCGTCGGCCACTGGCGCGTCGACCTGGTCGGCTGGACGATCCACTGGTCCGATCAGGCCTATCGCATCCATGGACTCGTGCCGGGATCGCCGGTCGACGTGCATTACAGCGTCAAGCAATATGTCGCCGAGGACGGCGCTGCGGTCCGCAAGATATTGGAAGACGCGGTGCGTACCGGCGAACCGTTCGAATTCCAGGGGCGCATCCGGCGCGCCGACGGCGAGATCCGTCACGTCAAATCGCACGGATCGATCGAAAAGGGCCGCGGCGGTCAGGCGATCGCCATTTTCGGCACGGTGCAGGACGTCACCGAGACGGTCGAGAATGCGCGCATCCTCGAAGCCGCGCGGAGCGCGGCCGAACGCGTCGCCAACACCGACATGCTCACCGGCCTGCCGAACCGGCGCCATACGCTGGCCTTCCTCGAAAAGGCATTGGCGCGCGCGCGCGACCATGGCGCACCGCTGGCGGTCGCGATCTTCGACATCGACCATTTCAAGCGGATCAACGACACGCACGGCCATGCGATGGGCGACCGCGTGATCCACCGCGTCGCGCAGCGCGCGAAGGGGGCGCTGCGCGACGAGGATATGCTCGGCCGCATCGGCGGCGAGGAGTTCGTGTGCATCCTCCAGCGGGCGAGCGCGCAGGCGGCCGAGATCGTCGCCGAGCGCGTGCGCAAGGCGGTCGAGGTCGGGATGGCGGCGGAGGACGGGCTGCCCGGGGCGACGATCAGCGTCGGGCTGGCGATCTATGACGGCGAGCCTGACGTCGAGGAACTGCTGCACCGCGCCGATCAGGCGCTCTACGTTGCGAAGCGCGAGGGGCGAAACCGGCTGCGCCGGGCGGCGTAGGGGGTTCGGGTCGTTCGGAGAGGGCGGGGGTGTGCCGCCGTGCGGAGGGGGTTCGACCGGTAATAGCCGTTCCCAAGGAGGTTGAGGGAATGCTCTTTTGCGGACATGTTACTTCGCTCACCACATGTGAGTGAGGGCGTCATGATCGATCATATCACATTCGGCGTTTCCGACTTTGAGCGGTCGACCAGCTTCTATGATCGCGCTTTACGACCGCTAGGCATCAAGCGGCTGTTCGACGATAATTCTGGCCCGGGCAAGGCAACAGGATATGGCGACGTGCGGCCGCGCTTCTGGATTGCCGAACATGATCCAACCCACGGGAAGCTGCACATCGCCTTGACGGCCGGTAGTCGAGACGAGGTTGATATTTTCCATGCGGAAGCGTTGGCCGCAGGAGGGGCGGACAACGGGAAGCCGGGTTATCGTCCGCACTACCATCCGGGCTATTATGGCGCTTTTGTACGCGATCCGGATGGGCACAATATTGAAGCCGTATTTCACGATCCATCAAAAACTTGAATCCGGCAGGATGCCTGCCGCTTTTGCTCTCCGATGTTCGGAAGTTGCTGGTCTGGAATCCACCCCGTTTCGGACATTCGCGCGCACTAACGCCGGAATGCCAGCAATCGACCGAAGGCTGACCCATCCCTCATCGTCACCCCGGACTTGATCCGGGGTCCCGCTTGAGATCGAAGGCAATCATCGCGTCAAAAAGCGGGATCCCGGGTCAAGCCCGGGATGACGAAGTGGGGTGAAGGCATCGTCCGCTAATCGCCCCGTTTCGGCCAATCAGGCCCGCATCAGCTATCGACTATCCGGGCAGAATGAGCAGGTAAATGGCGGCAGGGGTGTCGGCTGGTAGCGGCAATTGGCTGAGACGGATCCATTTTCGGGGGGCATCGGGCGCGGTTGCCGGATCGTCTGCCGCGGCTCTCGCAACAGGTTCGTTGCCGCCGAACTCCCGTCCGGACTGGCATCGGGGGCGATCAGGATCGGTCATCGCCAGCGGCCCATATTCAGATGCCGGTTTCACGGCAGACCACGACACGCCAGCCATCCGGGTCTTCATAGGTAAAACTCCGTCCAAGCCAGTACGGATTTTCGGGCTCAACCGGCGCATACCCCGATGCCTGCATGCGCTGATTCAACCGATCATATGACGGTTGATCGGTGATATAGAGGACCAGCAAATTATCCTGCGATGGCGCGCGGCAAGGACTGCCCTCATGGTGTTCGGTAAATTCCAGATGGATTTGCCTGCCGGGCAAGCCCAGCATGATGCCGTTATATCCGTCGTGACCTTCAAAGCTGCCAAGTTCGGGCAGACCCAAGCCTTCGCGATAGAAGGCAACCACTTCCTGGAATCGGTCCGTTGGCCGGGCGAAGCGTACCTGAACCGGCAACGCACCTTCTGCCAGCGTGGGCGAGGTTTCCGATTGCATATTCATTTCAAGTCTCCTTTGCGAAGCATCAGTTTTGACCGGAAGCGGCCGCAACAGTTTGCGCTGCCCGCCAAAGCGATGGCCCCTGCATCACGATCAGCCCGAGAAAGATCATGCCGAGACCGACAAGGCGGGGCGACGAGACGGGCTGTTGCGGGAGGCCGACAAGCCCCCATTGGTCGATGATGATCGACGCCAGCATTTGCCCGGCGATGGCGGCCGTGACGAAGCCTGCAGCACCGAGTTTGGGAGCCAGTATGAGCGCCCCGGTTATGTAGACGACACCGACAATGCCGCCGATCCATATCCAGCGGGGAGCCTGCGCGAGATTGGAAATCGCAGGCGCTTCCACCCTTGCCAGCACCATGATCGGCAGGATGCACGCGAAGCTGACGCAGAGCGATACGACCGTGCCCCAAAGAGGATGGCCGAGCGTCCGCCCCAGGACCGCGTTGGCCCCTGCCTGAAAGGGCACAACCGCTCCGGCGACGATTGCAGTGATAAAGAGAAACAGCGGGCTGGTTTGCATGGCAACCTCCATGCCCACCTGATAAAATATCCATTATGTAAATTGAAATTTTGATATGATATATGTAACATGCATGGCATGAATAATCTTCGCGGCGTTGATCTCAACCTGCTGGTGATCCTCGATGCGTTGCTGGCCGAACGACATGTATCGCGCACGGCGTCCCGCCTGAACATGAGTCAGCCGGCCGTCAGCCACGCGCTGGCGCGTCTTCGGCATCTGTTCGATGACCCGTTGCTGATCCGTCGCGATGGTCGACTTGTTCCAAGCGCCAAGGCGATTGAAATCGTTCCGGCCCTGACTGCGGCCTTGCGACAGGTGCGGGAGCTTCTTGGGCCGGGAGGCTTCGATCCGGCGAAGGAGCAACGGACATTCCGTCTTGCAATGTCGGACTATGGTTCCGCGGTTATCCTCCCCGATTTGCTGCAGATGCTGCGTCGCGAAGCGCCGGGAATCGATCTGGTGATAACGCAATCGAGTCGGGATTCGATGCTTCGACTGGTGCTGGACGGAGATTGCGATCTGGCATTGGGCGTGTTTCCCGAACTTCCGGAACGGCTCGAGACGGAACAGCTGTTCATCGAGAAGTTTGCTTGCCTTGCCGATCGCGGGAGCCTGAATGGACGTGATCGGTTGGACATTGATACCTATCTTGCCCGGCCGCATGTGCTTGTGGCGATGAAGGACGAACCGAGCGCCGAGATCGACGTCGCGCTTCACGCCATCGGTCGCACGCGCCGGTTGGCGGCCACCTTGCCGCATTGGGGAAATGCACCGCGGCTGATTCAGGGAACGGACCTCGTTCTGACCGTCGCTCGAAAAGCACTGGCACTCCATGAGCGCGATCCGGCGCTTGTCGTTTTCGAGCCGCCGTTTTCGATACCGCCCTTTCCCTTCGTCCAGGTCTGGCACGAGCGGCGGACGCGTGACTCAGCGCATCTATGGCTGCGCAAGGCTATCGCAAATGTTTCAGCCCATCTGCATTTGAAGTAGCGACATCGCCCGGAACCGCTTTTCGAGGCTGCCCGGACCTTCAGCGGAGCGGCTGTGACGCGATCGCCTGTCGCCTGTAATTGCCTCTGGACCGGTCCGCGCCGCTCCGCCTATAGGCGTGCGCGATATTCGCGCCCGGGAAACGGGGCAGGAAAAGGACTGCAAGATGAGCGTAACGACGGTTCCACTGCGCCCGGTGAGCAAGGGCGGGCTATGGCTGATGTGGTTCGGCCTTGCGGCGCTGCTTGTGGCGGGCGCGGCCTTTGCCTGGCATATGACCCCGCGCATCGGGTTCGAGGTCGTCAAGGAAGGCACGGGGAACAGCCCGACCAGGGCCGACGTCGTGCTCGTGAAATATGAGGGCAAGCTCGACGATGGCACCGTCTTCGACGCCAACGAACAGGCCCCGATGCAGGTCGCGCAGGTCGTTCCCGGCTTTTCGGAAGCGCTGACCCGCATGAAGAAGGGCGGCGAGTACAAGATCACGATTCCCGCGCAGCTCGGCTATGGCGACCGTGCCGTGGGGCCGATCCCGGCAGGCAGCACGCTGCATTTCAACGTCACGCTGCTCGACTTCCGTTCGGAGGCCGAGGTTCGCGCGATGCAGCAGCAGATGCAGCAAATGCAACAGCAACAGATGATGCAGCAGCAGGGTGGTCCGGGCGCGCCGGCGGGTCCCCCGCCGGGCGCGCCGCAGCCGTAAGGCCAGCAAACTGACGAGTCAGAAGCGGCGGTGGGCTCAGGTGCCCGCCGCCGTTTTCGTGTTGACGGCGCCCGCGTTGCGCTCGGCTTCGCGTTCGAGCGCGACCTTGATCATCGCGACGATCGGGTCGGCGAGGAACAGCCCCATCAGACCGAGGAGCGCGCCGAAGAGGATCTGCGCGCCGAGCACGAGCGCGGGGGCGAGGTCGACGGTCTTCTTCGCGACCATCGGAACGATCAGATAGCCGTCGACCGTCTGGACGATGAAGTAGATGGCGATCGCCCAGAGCCCCGTATCGGTGCCCGCCGAAAAGCCGACGAGCACGAGCAGCACGCCCGACACGATCGCGCCGATATTGGGGATGAACGCGAGCAGGCCGGTGAGGAGGCCCATCAGCGCGGCCATCGGGATGCCGACCGCGAGGCAGGCGAGCCAGGTGCCGATGCCCTCGACGAGCATGCCGAGCAGGCGCCCCGCCATCAGCCGGCGGAGCGTGAAGCCCATGCGCGCGGTGGTGATGTAGAAATTCTCGCGGCTCTTCATCGGCAGCATCCACGCGACGCCGCGTTCGTAAAGCCGCGGCTCGATCGCGATGAAGATACCAAGCACGATGATCATGACGAGGCTGGTCAGGCCGCCGAGGACGGTGCCGACCGCCGCGGTGACGCGGCCGACGGTGCCCGCGATATTGTCGGTGATCGTCTTGGTGTCGAGCTGGAGATTGCCCATGCCATGGTCGCTCGCCCAGGCGGCGATGCGCTCGATCTGTGCCATCACCACGGTCTGCAGGGTCGCGGCCTGATCGGCGATCTGCGAGCCCGCGAACAGGACCGTCCAGCCGAGAAAGGCGAGGAGCGAGAGGCAGACGATCAGGAGGCGCCATCCGCGCGCGACCGGCAGCACGCGGCCAAGCAGGCGCGCCCCGCCATCGAGCATCGAGGCCATGACGATCCCCGCGAAGATGAGCAGGATCGGCTGGATCAGAACGATGCAGACGCCGATCAGCAAGGCGAGGCCGAGCCAGACACCCGCCTTGAGGAGTTCGGTGCGGACGAGCTGGCTGCGAATCTCCGTCGGGCCGGGGGCTTCGCGATGCGCCGCAGCCTTGGCGGCGGCGGAGACGGCGGTTCGTGTTGCTGCCGGTTTTCGTGTCGCCGCCATGCCTTGTTCCCTGTTGCCTATTTGCCCGGACGCCCGGGGCGCAGGTCGGTTCCGGCGCGTCCCGACCGGAGGGCGTCAAACCAGCTCAACGGGTTATACCATTCGGCGGTTCCGTCGGTCGAAAAGCTGATGATCTCGGCCCGTCCCGCGATCGCATCGAAGGGCACGGGGCCGCCGAGGCCCTTCTGGCTCGTATCGACGCGGCTGTCGGCGCTGCCGTCGCGATTGTCGCCCATCAGGAACAGATGGTCTGCGGGCACGGTGACGGGGCCATAGTCGTCGGTCGTGTAGCCCGGGCCCATGTCGATCGTGTCGAAGGTCGCGCCGCCCGGCAGCGTCTCGCGGACGATCGGAAGCTCGAGGACTTCCTTTCCGCCCGCGCCGCGATTGATGAAGCGGAACAGGCTGCTGTCGGGGCCGGGCAGGTTCGGATCGACGGGGATCGCGAGCATCGGCTGGACCTCGCGCTTCACCGGCTTGCCGTTGATGCTGAGTTCGCCGTTCGTGAGCTGGATCGTGTCGCCGGGCAGGCCGATCACGCGCTTGATATAGTCGATGCGCGTCACCGGATGTTCGAGCACGACGATGTCGCCGCGTTCGGGCAGCTTGCCGAAGAGCCGTCCCGTGACCTTGGGCGCGAGGTGGAAGCTGACCGACGAATAGGACCAGCCATAGGGATATTTGCTGACGATCAGCCGGTCGCCGTTGCGAAGGATCGGCATCATCGAATCGGACGGGATATAGAAGGGCTTGGCGACGCAGCTGTGAATGCCGAGCACGAGCAGCAGGATCACCACGACATCGCGGATCAGCTTGCCCCAGCCGCCGTCATCCTTCGTCTTGCCCTTCGCCATTATGATGTCAGTCCCTGATTGCTTCGATGATGACGAACGCCTGCGCCCACGGATGGTCGTCGGTCAGCGTCAGATGGATATGCGCACTGTGGCCCGCGGGGATCATTTCGGCGAGCCGCGCCGCCGCGCCGCCGGTCAGCGCGAGCGTCGGGGCGCCCGAGGGCGCGTTGACGACGCCGATGTCCTTCATGAACACCCCGCGCCTGAAGCCGGTGCCGACGGCTTTCGAGAAAGCCTCTTTCGCGGCGAAGCGCTTGGCATAGGTGCCGGCGCGCGTGAAGGGGCGGCGCGCGGCCTTCGCGCGCTCGATATCGGTGAAGACGCGATTTTCGAAACGTTCGCCGAAGCGGTCGAGCGAATTCCGGATACGCTCGATATTGCAGAGATCGGAGCCGAGACCGATGATCATGATGCGCCCCGCGCCTCGTCCATCAGCGCGCGCATCCGGCGCACCGCGGGGTCGAGCCCGTGGAAGATCGCCTCGCCGATCAGATAATGGCCGATGTTGAGCTCGGCGAGCTGGGGGATCGCGGCGACGGGAATGACATTGTCATAGGTAAGGCCGTGGCCCGCGTGCGGTTCGATGCCATTCTTCCACGCGAGCGCGGCGGCGTCCGCAAGGCGGCGCAGTTCGGCGGCGCGTTCCTCGCCCTCGACATGCGCGTAGCGGCCGGTGTGGAATTCGACGACGGGCGCGCGGAGGCGCATCGCGGCCTCGATCTGGCGCGGGTCGGGTTCGATGAACAGGCTGACGCGGATGCCGGCGTCGGCGAGGCGCGCGACGATCGGCGCGAGATGATTGTGCTGCCCCGCGGCGTCGAGCCCGCCCTCGGTCGTGCGCTCCTCGCGCTTCTCGGGGACGATGCACGCGGCGTGCGGTTTGTGGCGCAGCGCGATTTCGAGCATCTCGTCGGTCGCCGCCATCTCGAGATTGAGCGGCAGGTCGGTCGCGGCCTGGATGCGCGCCAGATCGTCGTCGCGGATATGGCGCCGGTCCTCGCGCAGGTGCGCGGTGATCCCGTCGCCGCCGACCGCCGCGACGATCTCGGCGGCGCGCACCGGATCGGGATGTTCGCCCCCGCGCGCGTTGCGGATCGTCGCGACATGGTCGATGTTGACGCCGAGCCGCAGGCGCGAGGGCGGGGAACCGGTCAAGCCGCCTTGCTCCGGCTTCCGGGCTTGACCGCTTCGGTCACCGCCAGTTCGGGGGGCAGCTCGTCGGCGGCATAGGTCGGAAAGTTGATCGCGACGAGCGGATAGAAGGGGACGCCGAGGTCGACGCTGCCCGCCGAGCGGTCGACGAGCGCGGCCTCGGCGATCACTTCGCCGCCCGCGGCGCGGACGGTATCCATCGCCTCGCGCGACGACAGGCCGGTGGTCACGACATCCTCGACCATCAGCACCTTCGCGCCCGGATCGATCGCGAAGCCGCGGCGGAGCTCGAAGGTCCCCGTCGGACGTTCGACGAAGATCGCGGGCTTGCCGAGCGCGCGGCCCATTTCGTGGCCGATGATCACGCCGCCCATCGCGGGCGAGATGACGATGTCGATCGCCTGGCGGAGGTCGCGCGGCAGCTTCGCCGCGAGGGCGACGGCGAGACGCCCGGCGCGCTCGGTGTCCATCAGTACGCGCGCGCACTGGAGATAATATTCGCTGTGGCGGCCCGAGGAGAGCAGGAAATGGCCCTGGAGCAGGGCGTCGGCGGCGCGGAACTCGGCCAGGATTTCATCGTCGGTCATGGGAGATTATTCTTTATGTCCTGTCTGTCGCCCCGGGCGGGCGAGCGGTTTTGGCGGCGCAGATTATCCAGCCGCAAAATAGTGTTAGAGATGCTTGAGGCAAGCGGCAAGCGGGTCTATAGCGCCCGCGAGATTCAGCCTGTCCGATGGCTGCGTGGACGCATGTCCGGCAGCGGGGAAAGGCGGGCTGGGGCATCATAAGAACAACAGGCAACGGGCGGCACTATCCTTATGAAGAGCTTGAAAACCCTTGTAATTGCGGCGGCTTTGTCGCTCGGCGCGATCGGCGCCGGCCATGCGCAGGCACCGGCTGCGGCTCCGGCCGAAGCCCCCGCCGCGACGGCTCCGGCGAATCCGGCTCCGGCCGCCGCCGATGCGGCCGCGCCGGCAGCAGCGACCGCCGCGGTCCCGGCAGGCGATGCGACCTACGTCCCGATGAAACCGACTCCCGGGGTTGGTCAGCCGGTCGACGCGGGCATCGATTTCCAGCCGCAGGTCAGCCCGGTCGGCGAACAGGCTTACTGGTTCAACCATGTCATCCTGCTGCCGGTCATCACGGTGATCACGCTGATCGTCCTCGGCCTCCTGCTGTGGGTGATGTTCCGCTTCCGCGCCAAGGCGAACCCGGTGCCGTCGAAGACGACGCACAACACTTTCATCGAAATCATCTGGACCGCCATTCCGGTGCTGATCCTCGCGGTGATCGCGGTGCCGTCGATCCGGCTTCTGGCGCAGCAGTATGAGCCGCCGAAGAAGGACGCGCTGACGATCAAGGTCACGGGCTACCAATGGTATTGGGGCTATGCCTATCCCGACCAGGGCATCGGCGAATATGTCTCGAAGATCCTGCCCGAGAAGGACGCCGTCGCGCGCGGCGAGCCCTATCACCTCGCGGTCGACAACCGCATGGTCGTTCCCGTCGGCCGTCAGGTGAAGCTGATCATCACCGGCGCCGACGTGATCCACAGCTTCGCGGTCCCGGCCTTCTGGACCAAGATGGACGCCGTTCCCGGCCGCGCCAACGAAACGACGTTCACCGCGAACAAGGTTGGCGTCTATTACGGCCAGTGCTCGGAACTCTGCGGCGTCGATCACGGCTATATGCCGATCGCCGTCGAAGTGCTCCCGGTCGACAAGTGGGAAGCGTGGGTCCGCTCGAAAGGCGGCAACCCCAAGGGTCCCGCAGCCGCAGCCGCGCCGGCACCCGC
>JAGHZY010000045.1 GCA_017745175.1 Sphingopyxis sp.
CATCATCAACGACGCGCTGCGCCGCGCCTCGGCGAAACGCATCACCGCGGTCGTGCCCTATTTCGGCTATGCCCGTCAGGACCGCAAGCCCGGCCCACGCACGCCGATCTCGGCGAAGCTCGTCGCGAACCTGATCACGACCTCGGGCGCCGACCGCGTCCTCGCGATCGATCTGCACGCAGGGCAGATCCAGGGCTTTTTCGATATTCCGACCGACAATCTTTACGCCGCGCCGGTGATGAGCGCCGACATCCAGGCGCGCTTCGGCGACAAGAATCTGATGGTCGTGTCGCCCGACGTCGGCGGCGTGGTGCGCGCGCGTGCGCTCGCCAAGCGCCTCGACAACGCCCCGCTCGCGATCGTCGACAAGCGCCGCGAGCGCGCCGGCGAATCGGAAGTCATGAACATCATCGGCGACGTCGCGGGCCGTTACTGCATCCTGATCGACGACATCGTCGATTCGGCGGGAACGCTCTGCAACGCCGCCGCCGCGCTGAAGGCGGCAGGCGCCGAAGGCGTCGTCGCCTATTGCACCCACGGAGTATTGTCGGGCGGTGCGGTCGCGCGCGTCGATGCGAGCGAGCTCACCGAACTCGTCATCACCGATTCGATCCAGCCGACCGACGCGGTGAACGACAGCAAGAAGGTGCGCACGCTGACTGTGGCGCCCCTGCTCGGCGAGGCCATCAAGCGCATCGCCGACGAAACGAGCGTCTCCTCGCTCTTCGACTGACATGGCCGGCAAACCCGCCTTCATCCACGTGACGCCTTTTCTGGGGGTCACGGCGATGGAGGTTGCGCTGGCTTTCTATCGCGACGTGCTCGGTTTCACCGTCCATGTCGATTATGGCGGCTATGCCTATATCGAGCGCGAACGCGTCGGCTTCCGCCTTCTCGCACTCGACATCGGTGCGCTGAACCCGCCGGGCTGCTCGCACGCCTATATCGACGTCACTGACGCCGATGGCTGCTTCGCCGGCTATGAAGCCCGGCTTCGCAACCTTCCGCCGGACCGCTGGGCACCGCCCAGGGATCAACCCTATGGCCAGCGCGAATTCTGGGTGCGCGACCCCGACGGCAATCTGATCACCTTCGGCCAGGGTATCGGCGAAAATGCCGGCCAGCGGAACGACGACCGCAGGGGCTGATCAACGCGCCACCAGCGCACCGACGATATGATCGAGCTGCCGCCGGAAGGTCGCGTGATCGGGCACCGCGTGCACGAGCCCGCGCGCCGTCCAGCACAAGGCCTGCGCCATGCTGCCCGCGCGCGATACCGCCGAACCGGGGCCGCTGAACCGGATCGCCTCGGCCATTGCGGCGACGAGCCGGCGCTCGGCAATGCGCACCGCGTCGGGGGGATCACGCCGGAGCATCGCCACAATCTCGCCGTCGTACGGCGACGCATGGAGGGTCTTCATATGGCAACCGACCCATGCATCGAGCGCGTCGCCCAGCCGGTCGGCCAGCGTCTTCGCCGGCTGGTCGACCCCGGCGAGCGCAGCCGCCAGCGACGCGTCGATCAGCCCCCTGGTCGCCCAGTCGATCAGCGCATCCTTCGATCCGTGCCGCAGATAAAGTGTCTGCCGCGAGACGCCGAGCGCCTGCGCAACGTCCTCCATCGAGGTTTTACGAAGGCCATGGCGCGCAAAGGTCGCGACGATCGGATCGAGCGGGAAATCGCCTGCCATGGCCTCGAGTTTTACAATTTTTATAGAGATTGTAAAACTCGTAAAAAGTCGCATCGGTTGTCCGCCAGATGCGTGCACGGGCTGGCGGCCGGCGTCGCGCTGGGCTAGCTGATCGCCATGTCGATCACGTCAGACCTTGCCCTCGCCAACCGCCTCGCCGACGCCGCCGGCGACGCGATTCGTCCGCTCTTCCGCGCGGCCTATGCGCATGAGGCCAAGGCCGACGCCTCGCCCGTCACCGAGGCCGACCGCGCTGCCGAAGCGGCGATGCGCCGCCTGCTCGATGCCGAAGCCCCGCGCGACGGGATCATCGGGGAGGAATTTGGCGCCGAACGCGCCGAGGCGTCACGCCAATGGGTGCTCGACCCGATCGACGGCACCGTCAGCTTCATGGCGGGGCGCCCGATCTTCGGCACGCTGATCGCGCTCCTGCAGGATGGCTGGCCGATCCTTGGCATCATCGACCAGCCGATCGCGGGCGAACGCTGGATCGGCGCGCTGGGGCAGCCGACGCTTTTCAATGGCGCGCCCGTTCGCACGCGCGCGTGCCGCAACCTCGGCGACGCCGTGCTCGCGACGACGGGGCCGCAATATTTCAGCGATCATGACGGCGAGCATTTCATGGCGCTCGCCGCGAAGACCTCGCACAAGCGCATGGTCTTCGGGGGGGACTGCTACAATTACGGCCTGCTCGCCAGCGGCCATATCGACATGGTGGTCGAAGCCGGGCTGAAACTCCACGACTTCGCCGCGCTCGCGCCGATCGTCGAGGGTGCCGGCGGGACGATGTGCGACTGGAACGGCGATCCGCTGAGCGCCGACAGTTCGGGCCATGTCATCGCGCTCGGCGATCCGGCGCGGCTCGAGGATGTGATCGAGGGGCTCGCCTGCCACCACTGAACGGGAGAGAAGACCATGGCATATGAAGGCAGCTGTCACTGCGGCACGGTGACCTATAGCGTCGAGGGCGACATTCCCGACACGGCGATGAGCTGCAACTGCTCGCACTGCCGCCGCAAGGGCTTTCTCCTGACCTTTGTTCCGCTCGACCGGTTCCGGCTCGAGAGCGGTGCCGACAAGCTGAAGTCGCACCAGTTCAACAAGCACAACATCGACCATCAATTCTGCATCGAATGCGGCTGCCAAGGCTTTTCGGTCGGCACCGGTCCGGACGGATCGAAAATGGCTGCGGTCAACCTGCGCTGCGTTCCCGCCGCCGACCTCGACGCGCTGACGATCCACAAGGTCGACGGCGCAAGCTTCTAGCCCCCGGTTACAGGCCCGCCGATCGACCAGATATGGCCGAACGGGTCGGTGACCTGGCCGTAGCGCTGTCCCCAGAACTGGTTGTCGAGCGGAAAGCGGACGATCGCGCCGGCCGCGAGCGCCTTTTCCCACGCGACGTCGGCGTCGGCCACGTCGATATGCAGCCCGACGCCCGCGGGCGGTGGCGCGACGCCGCCCATCATTTCGGGAAAATCGTCATTGAGCATCAGCGGACCGCCGTTGAGATCGAGATGCGCGTGCAGGATCCGCTTGCCGTCCTCGGCCATATGGCGCCCGCTTTCGGTGGCGCCGAAGGCGCGCGCGTAGAAGTCGATCGCCTCGGCGGCGCGACTGTCGCGGATCGTGAGGTGTGGAACAACGCCTTTCATGGCACAATAGTCTTCGCTCATGCGACTCGCTCCCTTTCGAAGGTGGAGCCGCAATCTAGTCCGCAGCGCTTGCAATTCCGAGCGAATCCGTCTAGGCGCGCGCCTTCCGATTGTGCCGGCTGGCTGAAAGGGCTGCCAGGCCGGTACGCAAACGGACTTCAAAAGGAGACCAAAATGCCCAAGATGAAGACCAAGAGCGGTGTGAAGAAACGCTTCAAATTCACCGCCTCGGGCAAGGTGAAGCACGGCGTCGCCGGCAAGCGCCACCGCCTGAGCAGCCACAATGCGAAATATATCCGTACCAACCGCGGCACCAGCGTGCTCAGCGATTCGGACGCGGCCCATGTGCGCCTCTGGGCGCCCTACGGCCTGAAGTAAGGAGCGCCAGACGATGTCACGCATCAAACGCGGCACGACCACGCACGCCAAGCACAAGCGGATTCTGGCGCAGGCGAAGGGCTATTACGGCCGTCGCAAGAACACGATCCGCGTCGCCAAGCAGGCCGTCGAAAAGGCCGGCCAGTACGCCTACCGCGACCGCAAGGCCAAGAAGCGGAGCTTCCGCGGTCTGTGGATCCAGCGCATCAACGCCGCGGTCCGCGCCGAAGGCCTGACCTATTCGCAGTTCATGCACGGCGTGAAGCTGGCGGGGATCGAGCTCGACCGGAAGGTCATGGCCGATCTCGCGATGAACGAAGGTGGCGTGTTCACCGCGATCATCGCGCAGGCAAAGGCGGCGCTGCCCAAGGCAGCCTGACGCTTTCAGGCCAAAGCAAGGAAACAAGGGCGGTCCCGCAGGGCCGCCCTTTTTCTTTGGGCTGCACCGGGAACGACGGGAAGCGACCGGAAGCGGCCACTCTCTTTTGTCGTCACCCCGGACTTGATCCGGGGTCCATGACTTCAGCGCTGCGATGGATCCCGGATCAAGTCCGGGATGACGAATGTCTGGAATCCACCCCATAGCAGCCATTCATCACCGCCAAAGGAAGAGGCGGCGCGAAGCTCCCGCTCCGCACCGCCCCGACAATGGTTCCAGTGGAAACCATCGCCCCCCGCCCGTACCGAATAGCCGTGGGTCGCAGATAGCTGACGGCGGAACGAAGCTCGGAAAATCAGTCGTCTGTTTCAGGTCCCCGCCAAACCCCATCCTTGGCGTCACGCCGCAATCTTCCTCGCTCGCCCCCGCTTCGGAGCGGACCACGCAATTATGGCGCAGCCGCGGCGCATAAAATTGTAAGAACCCGACACAAAACCGCGCGCCAGCATTGTTTCTCATGTATTTTGCGCGCTATAACGAGACAGAATGCCGCACCGCGACGCATCTTCCGGTCCGCCCGCCAGCCCGCATATCGCGACGCGCTTTTTCCCGCTGTCCGAACCGCTCCGTCCCTATCTCAGCACCATCTATCTGACCGAGGTCGCGGTGGCCGATGGCGCGCGGGTCGTGGATTATCTGCACCCCGAATGGGCGAACCTCCGCTTTGTCGACGGCGACCCGCCGCGCGCGGCGATCGGCGACGGGCCCGTCATCGAAGTGCCCCGCTTCGTCGCCACCGGTCCGACGAGCCATGCGACCCGTTTCGCCGCGGGCACCATGCGGACATGGGGGGTCGGCGTGCTTCCGATGGGATGGGCCAAGTTCATCCCGCTTGCCGCCGACGAGCTTGCCGACCGGCTTTGCGACGGCGCCGCGCATCCCGCCTTTGCCCGCGTCGCGCCGCTCGCCGGGCCGCTCGGGCAGATCGACGACACCGATGCGGCCGCAGCGCTGATCGACGCCCATTTCTGCGCGCTGCTCGCCGAAGCGCCGCCCGACGACCCCATGATCCTCGCCGCACACGCCGCGCTGGTCGACGACGACCTGTCGAGCGTCGCCGACCTGTCGGCCAAGCTCGGCCTGTCCGAACGCTCGATCGAGCGGCTGTGTCACCGCGCCTTCGGCTTCTCGCCCAAGCTGCTGTTGCGCCGCCAGCGCTTCCTGCGCAGCCTCGCGCGCTTCATGCTCGATCCGTCGATGGCGTGGATCGATACGATGGACCATCTCTATTACGATCAGGCGCAGTTCACCCGCGACTTCCAGCGCTTCATGGGGATGGGCCCGCGCGACTATGCCACGCTGCCCAAGCCGATTCTCGGCGCCGCAGCGTTCGCCCGCACGGCCGCCTTCGGCGCGCCGGTGCAGGGGCTCCACAGACCCGCCGGATAGGCCGCTTTTCCGCCAACGGACTTGACCCGCGCGGCGCGTTCGGTGCAAGCGGCGGACGACGGACGCGCGGGCAGCCGCCTATCCACCGAATCCAGCGAGAGACAAGGCCGGCAGCGACAGCGCCGCCGGAACAGGACGAATGACGATGAGCGATATCGAGGCCATCCGGGCCCAGCTTCTGGGCGACATCGAAGCGGCGGCCGATGCGGGCGCGGTCGAGGCGTTGCGCGTCGCCGCGCTCGGCAAGGCGGGCAGCATCACCGCGCTGCTCAAGACGCTCGGCGCGATGAGCCCCGAGGAACGGCAGGCGCAGGGCCCGGCGATCCACGGCCTTCGCGAAGCGGTCACCGCGGCGCTCGCCGCCCGCAAGGAAGTGCTCGACGCCGCGGCGCTCGACATCAGGCTCGCGGCGGAAGCGATCGACATGACGCTTCCCGCCGACGCGAGCCCGCGCGGGAGCGTCCATCCGGTCAGCCAGGTGATGGACGAGCTCGCCGAAATCTTCGCCGACATGGGTTTCGCCGTCGCGACGGGCCCCGAGATCGAGGACGACTGGCGCAACTTCACCGCGCTCAACATCCCCGAAACGCATCCCGCGCGCGCGATGCACGACACCTTCTATTTCCCGGCGCAGATGAACGACGCCGAAGGGCGCGCGATGCTGCTGCGCACGCACACCTCGCCGGTGCAGATCCGTACGATGATGAGCCAGGAACCGCCGATCCGCATCATCGCACCGGGCCGCGTCTATCGCAGCGACAGCGACGCGACGCACACGCCGATGTTCCACCAGGTCGAGGGGCTCGTCATCGATCGCGGCATCCATATGGGGCACCTCAAATGGACGCTCGAAACCTTCCTCAAGGCCTATTTCGAGCGTGACGACATCGTGCTGCGCCTGCGTCCCAGCTACTTCCCCTTTACCGAGCCCTCGGCCGAGGTCGACGTCGGCTATAAACAGGAAAAGGGCCGCCGGATCGTCGGCGGCAACGGCGACGATGAGGGCCATGCGTGGATGGAACTGCTCGGCAGCGGCATGGTCAACCGCCGCGTGATCGCGAATTGCGGGCTCGACCCCGACGAATGGCAGGGCTTCGCCTTCGGGGTCGGCGTCGACCGGCTCGCGATGCTCAAATATGGCATGGACGATTTGCGCGCCTTCTTCGACGGCGACCTTCGCTGGCTCGCCCATTACGGGTTCGGCGCGCTGTCGGTGCCCACGCTGAGCGGGGGAGTATCGGCATGAAGATCACGCTCGACTGGCTCTGCGACCACCTCGACGGCGACTTCAGCGTCGCCGACGTCGTCGCGACGCTGAACCGCATCGGCCATGAGGTCGAAGGTGTCGAAAATCCCGCCGGGAAGCTCGCGGGCTTCCGCGTCGCGAAGGTGCTGACCGCCGAAAAACATCCGCAGGCCGACAAGCTGCAGGTGCTGACCGTCGATACCGGCGAGGGCGTGTTGCAGGTCGTGTGCGGCGCCCCCAACGCGCGCGCCGGCCTCGTCGGCGTGCTCGGCCTGCCCGGTGCCGTCGTGCCGGCGAACGGCATGGAGCTGAAGGTCGCGGCGGTCCGCGGCGTCGAATCGAACGGCATGATGTGTTCGACGCGCGAACTCGAGCTCGGCGACGACCATGACGGGATCATCGAGCTGCCCGCCGATGCGCCCGTCGGCACGCCCTTCGCCGACTATGCGCAGGCGAACGATCCGGTGGTCGACATCTCGATCACCCCGAACCGGCAGGATTGCATGGGCGTGCGCGGGATCGCGCGCGACCTTGCCGCCGCCGGGCTCGGCACGCTGAAGCCGCTCGACGTCCCGACGATCATCGGCGAGGGCGCGCCCGCGACCGAAATCGCTACCCTCGATCCCGAAGCCTGCCCCGCCTTCTTCGGCCGCACGATTTCGGGCGTCACCAACGGCGTCGCGCCCGAATGGATGCGCCGCCGGCTGGAGGCCGTGGGCCAGCGCTCGATCTCGGCGCTCGTCGACATCAGCAATTATGTGATGTTCGACCTCGGCCGCCCGAGCCACATCTATGACCGCGCCAAGCTGACCGGCGCGCTCGTCGCGCGGCGCGCCATGGACGGCGAGACCGTCACTGCATTGAACGGCAAGG
Source organism: Sphingopyxis sp. (assembly GCA_017745175.1). Classification (GTDB taxonomy): domain Bacteria; phylum Pseudomonadota; class Alphaproteobacteria; order Sphingomonadales; family Sphingomonadaceae; genus Sphingopyxis. Next base: position 7,672 of record JAGHZY010000045.1, read on the forward strand.
ACTATGTCCTCACCGACACGATGACGGTGATCGCCGACGACCGCGAGGTCCACGATATCGCGGGCATCATGGGCGGCGAACATTCGGGCTGCAGCGAAACGACGACCGACGTGCTGATCGAGATCGCCTACTTCACCCCCGAACGCATCGCGCTGACCGGGCAGGCGCTCGGCCTGTCGAGCGACGCGCGCAGCCGCTTCGAACGCGGGGTCGACCCGGCGTTCCTCGACGACGCGACCGCGATCGTCACCGCGCATATCCTCAATATCTGCGGCGGCAATCCGTCGACGGCGACCCGCGCGGGCACGCCGCCCGCCGAAGTGAAGACGATCGATTATGACCCCGCGCTGTCGGCGACGCTCGGCGGCATCGCCATCGCGCCCGACCGGCAGAAGGACATTCTCGCCGCGCTCGGGTTCGGTGTGATCGAACAGGGCGGCCGCTGGCAGGTGTCGGTGCCGAGCTGGCGCCGCGACATGGACGGTGCGCCCGACGTCGTCGAGGAAGTCACGCGCATCACCGGTTTCGACGCGATCGCATCGGCGCCGCTGCCGCGCGCCGACGGCGTCGCGAAGCCGACCGCGACCCCCGAACAGCTCGTCGAGCGCCGCCTGCGCCGCGCCGCGGCAGCCGCGGGCTTCGACGAGGCCGTGACCTGGTCGTTCATCAGCGAGGCCGATGCCGCACCCTTCGGCGGCGGCGCGTGGAGCCTCGCCAACCCGATCAGCGAAGACCTGAAAGTCATGCGCCCGTCGCTGCTCCCCGGGTTGCTCGCCGCCGCAGCGCGCAACCGGAACCGCGGCGCCGACAGCATCCGGCTGTTCGAGATCGGGCGGCGCTATCTGGCGGACGCCGAGCATCCGACGCTTGGCGTGCTGATGGCCGGCGACAAAAGCGCGCGCGGCTGGCAGGCGGGCAAGGCCGCGCCGTTCGACGCGTTCGACGCGAAGGCCGCGGCGCTCGCGCTGCTCGAAGCGGCGGGCGCGCCCGCCGACCGCTTGCAGGTGATGGAAGCGGTCACCGGCGGCAATATCTGGCACCCCGGCCGGTCGGCGACGCTCCGTCTCGGCCCCAAGGCGGTGCTCGCCGAATTCGGTGCGCTCCACCCCGCGCTGACCCGCGCCTTCGACGTCGACGGCCCGGTAATGGCGGTGCAGATCTTCCTCGATGCGATCCCCGCGAAGCGCGCGAGCGGCCCGGCGCGCGCGGCCTTCGCGCCGCCCGCATTGCAATCGGTACGCCGCGACTTCGCCTTCCTCGCAGCCACGAGCCTGACCGCTGCCGATCTGGTGCGCGCGATCCGCGGCGCCGACAAGGCGGCGATCGTCGATGCGCGCCTCTTCGACCGCTTCGCCGGGCAGGGCGTGCCCGAGGGGCAGGTGAGCCTCGCGGTCGAGGTCGAGCTGCAGCCGGCCGAGAAGAGCTTCACCGACGCCGAGCTGAAGGCGATCGCCGACAAGGTGGTCGCCGCGGCAGCAAAGGCAGGGGCAACGCTCCGCGGCTGATCTTCGCATCGTCGACCGATGAAAGGGAGAGTTTGATATGGACACCCGCCACCTCGTCGATCGCGAGATTGCGCCGATCATCGACCTGTTTCCGCGCGTCGACCTCGACTCGGCACCGATCGCGCAGATTCGCGCGAAAGCGGCCGAGACCTATTCCTTCCTGCCGCCGCCGGTGATCGCGCCCGAACGACTGTTCGTGCCGTCGATCCACGGCGGACCCGACATCATGGTCTTCCTCTATCGCCCCGCCGAAACGCGCGCGGGCGGCGGCGCGATCCTGCACATCCATGGCGGCGGCATGGTGATGGGGTCGGTCGCGCAGATGCAGGCGGGGCCCGCCGCGCTCGCCGCGGCCGCGGGCGTGCCGGTCGCGTCGGTCGAATATCGGCTCGCGCCCGAACATCCCTTTCCCGCGCCGCAGGAGGATTGTCATTCGGCACTGACATGGCTTTCGGGGCAAGCGGAGACGCTGGGGTTCGACGCGAATCGCATCGTCGTCGCGGGCGAAAGCGCGGGCGGCGGGCTTGCCGCCGCGCTCGCGATCATGGCGCGCGACCTGGGCGGCCCGGCGATCGCGGGCCAGCTCCTCACCTATCCGATGCTCGATCACCGCACGGGCGGCGACGCCTGTCCCTATAACAACCCCGCGACCGGCGAATTCATCTGGACGCGCGCAAGCAACCGTTTCGGCTGGCGCGCTCTGCAGGGCAGCTACAAGGCCAACGACGAACGGCGCGGCTGGTTCTCACCGAGCCTCGCCGACGATCTGGCGGGCCTGCCCCCCGCCTATATCGCGACGGGCAGCCTCGATCTCTTCTTCGACGAGAATCTCGACTATGCGCGCCGGCTCGTCGCGGCGGGAGTGCCCGTTGACCTGCACAGCTACGCCGGCGCGATCCATGCCTTCAACGCGATCCCCGAGGCCGCGCTGTCGCAGCGCTTCAACGGCGGGTTGCTCGCCGCGGCGGCGGCGATGACCCGCACGGACTGACGGTGACCGGTCACCACAGGGCGGCGCGCCGGTCGGCGGCGAGGAACATCGGATCGCCGGGCTTTACGCCGAAGGCATCGTAATAGGGCTGGAAATGCACGACGATTCCGTTGACGCGGTAGCGCTCGGGCGGATGCGGGTTCGTCCGGATCAGCGCGAGCAACGCGTCGTCGCGCCGCTTGCCGAGATAGCCCTGCGCATAGCCGAGCAGGAATCTTTGCGCGCCTGTCAGCCCATCGAGTACCGGCGGCGTCCGGCCGTGCAGGCTGTCCGTATACGCTTGCCAGGCGACGCCGAGGCCGGCGAGGTCGGCGATATTCTCCGAAAGGACGAGGCGCCCGTCGACATGTTCGCCGGGCAGCGGCTCGAACGCATCGAACTGGTGGACCAGAAGCGCCGTGCGCGCTTCGTACCGGGCGTGGTCCGCGGCAGTCCACCAGTCGCGCAGATTCCCCGCTGCATCATAGCGGCTTCCGCGATTGTCGAAGCCATGACTCATCTCATGGCCGATCGTCGCGCCGGTCGAGCCATAATTATAGGCGTCGTCGGCGCGCGGATCGAACAGCGGCGGCTGCAATATGCCGGCGGGAAAGGCGATCTCGTTGGTCTGCGGGGCGTAATAGGCGTCGGGCGTCGAAACATTCATCTGCCATTCGCTGCGGTCGACCGCCGCGCCGACACGGCGATGCTGGCGGTCGAATTCGAACCGCTGCGCGCGCAGCACATTGCCGGCGAGGTCGTCCGGCCGGATATCGAGCGCCGAATAGTCTCGCCAGCGAGCGGGATAGCCGATCTTGACGTCCATCGCTGCAAGCTTGGCGAGCGCCTGCCGTTTCGTCGGCGCATCCATCCAGTCGAGCGCAGCGATCCGCTTGCGATAGGCGGCGAGCAGGCCCTGCACCAGCGCGTCGGCTTTCGCCTTGGCGGCCGGCGGGAAATAGCGTGCGACATACATCCTGCCGCCCGCTTCGCCGAGCAGCCGGTCGATGAGCGCGCAGCCCCGCTTCCACCGTTCGGTCGGCATCCGCGTGCCGCGCAGCACGCCCTCGTTGAACGCGAAATCTTCCGCCGCGAGACGCTCGGACAAATAGGGCGCCATGCCGGCGAGGAGCAGATAGCGGAAATAGGCCTTCCAGTCCTCGAGCGGAACGGTGCGGGCGAGGCCGGCGACGCCGGCAAGATAGTCGGGCTGGCGCGCGATACTCCGCGCCGGAATGCCGGCCATCCCCGCGCCGGCGAAATAGCGCTTCCAGTCGAAGCCCCCGCCGAGCGCCGCCAGTTCCTTCGCCGTTCTGGGATTATAGGTCTTGGCGGGATCGCGGCGATCAACGGGAATCCACTGCAGCCGGGCGATCGCGGTTTCCAGCGCGAGAATCGCATCGGCATGGCGCGCCGCACCGGCGTCGCCGGCCAGCGACAGCATCGCCACCACATGCGCATGATATGCCGCACGCTTGTCCGCGAAGGCGGCCGCGTCATCGAGATAATAGTCCTTGCCGGGCAGCCCGAGGTCGTTCTGCGACAGCCACAGCGCATGATGGCGCGCGTCACGGGCATCGGGGGCGACATAACTCGAAATCGGAACCGCGAAACCCAGCCGGTCGAGCCGGCCCATGACGAACGCCAGATCGCGCGTATCGGCAATCGCATCGATCGCGGAAAATTCGTCGCGCAGCGGATCGAGGCCAGCGGCGTCGATCGCCGCCGTGTCCATGAAACTGGCATAGAGCGCGCCGACCTTGCGCACCTCCGGGTCGTGCGATCCGTGCGCCGCCTCGAACAGCGCACGCTGGCGCAGTCGCGCCTCGTCGATCATTATCTGCTGCACGCCGAAGCTCGACCGGTCGGGCGGAATCGGGACGGTCTGCAGCCACATGCCGTTGGCGAAATCGAAGAAATCGGTACCGGGCGGCACCGACCGGTCCATATTGTCGAGCAGGACGCCGCTGCGCGCGGCTTCGCGGAAGCCCGACGCCGGCAGCGGGGCCGACACGGCGAGCAATGCGACGGCTGCCGCGATCGATCGCTTGCCCTTATGGGTTCCGGATGCTCGAATATCGCGCTGCATTTTGCTTCTCCAATAGTCCGATTCGGACTATTACAGGGCGTCAAAATTGCGGGCAAGGAGAATTGACGTTGCTCACCGAACTCGAAGGCGCGATCCTGTCGGACATGTTCCACCGCGGCCGCGATACCGCGTTCAAGATCCGCCGCGCCTTCGCCGAATCGCCTTCGCTCGAGTGGAAAGGGAGTGCAGGTGCGGTCTATTCCGCCATCCGGCGCATGGAACACAGGGGCTTGGTGCTCGCGGTACCGCTGGACGACGCACGCGGAACGAAACGGCTGTCGGTCACCGACGCCGGTCGCGACGCACTCCATGACTGGGCTTGCGACCCCGCCCGGTCGGCGAGCGTCGGGATCGACCCGTTCCGGCTGCGGTCGGGCATCTGGCTGACCCTCGACGCGCCCGAACGCGCGTCGGTCCTTCGCGCAATCCGCAACGCGATCGAGCAGAGCATCGCGGCGCACAAGGCCTATGCGCGCCTGCACGACACAATCGAAGGCGCGAGCATCGACCTCAGCCTGCGATTGCAGAAGGCGCGCATCGCGTGGCTCGATGCGATCGAGGGGGAGGAAACCGAAGAGCGATGATGCGCGGCGCGCGCGGCGCGCCTCCCTAGGCGGCGACCGCCTCCTCGCTGCGGCTCGCTGCCGCCTCGAGCAAGCGCTTTTCAAGGCTCTTCACGCGCGCAGTGCTGTCGATCTTGTCGCCGATCAGGTCGGTCACATAAAAAGTGTCGACCGCGCGCTCGCCATAGGTCGCGACATGCGCGCTGTGCACCGTCACCTTCGACTGGAAGAGCGCATAGGCGAGCTGGTTGAGCAGCGCCGGCCGATCCTGCGCATTGACCTCGATCACCGTGAACCGGTTCGATGCCTTGTTGTCGATGAAAACGTTGGGCGCAATGCGGAAGGCCTCGGCGCGGGTACGCGGCAGCGCGCGTGCCTCGAGTTTCGGGAGCAATTTCTGCCGATTGGCGAGCGCATCCTCGATCGCGCGGGTCAGGCGCGCGATCTGGCCGCTTTCGGCAAAGGGGCGGCCGAGCGGGTCCTGGACGAGGAAATTGTCGAGCGCGAGCCCGTCGCGCGTCGTGTGGATGCGCGCGTCGATGATGTTGCCGCCAGCGAGGTGGATCCCGCCCGCCATGCGATAGAAAAGCCCCGGATGATCGGCGGCGAGCACCATGACGAGCGTCGCGCCGCGATCCTCGTCAGGCACCGCCGCGATATGCAGCGGCGCGTCGCCAGCTTCCTGGATGTGGCGAAGGTTGGCGACGATCACCTCGACCGGTTCGGCGATCCAGTAGCTTTCGGGCAGCGGCCTGATGAGCCTTGCGAGGGCCTTGTCGTCGAGGCCGAGCATCGCGGCGGCGGCTTCCTTCTTCGCCGCGATCCGCACCTCGCGCCCCTTCTGCTTGTGGCCAAGGCGCAGCACTTCCTCGGCAGCGTCGAACAGCTCGGTAAGCAATTGCCGTTTCCAGCTGTTCCACACGCCGGGCCCCACGGCGCGGATATCGACGACGGTGAGTACGAGCAGCAGGCGCAGGCGCTCGGGGCTCTGCACGATCTGCGCGAAGTCGAGGATCGTCTTGAAGTCGGCGAGGTCGCGCTTGAACGCCGTCGCCGACATGAGGAGGTGATAGCGCACGAGCCACGACACCGTCTCGGTCTCTGCCTCGCTGAGGCCCAGCCGCGGACAAACCCGCAAGGCAAGCTCGGCGCCGAGCACGCTATGGTCGCCGCCGCGTCCCTTGGCGATGTCGTGGAGCAGCACCGCGACATAGATGACGCGCCGCGAATGGATCTGGTCCATGATCACCGTCGACAGCGGATGCTCATCCTTCAGCCGGTCCTGCTCGATGTCGGCGAGCAGACCGATCGCACGAATCGTATGCTCGTCGACGGTATAATGATGATACATGTCGAACTGCATCTGCGCGACGACGCGGCCGAAATCGGGAACGAAACGGCCGAACACCCCCGCCTCGTTCATCCATCGCAGCACCGTTTCGGGATCGCGTGGGCTGGTCAGCACGTCGAGAAACAGCTCGTTCGCGCGCGCGATGCGGCGCACCCCCTGCGTCTCGATCAGCTTCGCATCGTGGCGCGCCTGCCGCATCGCCTGCGGATGGATTTCGAGGCCGTGCTTGTCGGCGAGCGCGAAGATCTCGACCAGCCGCACGGGATCAGCCGCGAAGAAATCGTCCGACGGCAGCGCCAGCCGGCCGCGGTCGAGCACGAAGCCGTGGAGCTTGCCCGGGCGCCGCCGGATCGTCGGCAGGAAGCGCCGCCCGCGCGCCGCCATCTGTTCGTCGAGGTGCGCGAGAAAAGTGCCGGTGACGTCGCCCACCGCCTTCGCGTGGATGAAATAGAGCTGCATGAAGCGCTCGACCGCGCTCTTGCCCGGGCGGTCGGCAAAATGCATCCGGCGCGCGATCTCGGGCTGGAAATCGAAGGTCAGCCGGTCCTCGGCGCGGCCGGCGAGGATGTGGAGGTGGCAGCGCACCGCGAGCAGGAAATTCTCGGCGCGTTCGAACTGGCGCAGCTCGCGCGCCGACATCAGCCCCGCGTCGACGAGTTCGGGCACGGTGCGCACGCGATGGATGAACTTGCCGATCCAGAAAAGCGTGTGGAGGTCGCGGAGCCCCCCCTTCCCTTCCTTCACATTGGGTTCGACGACGTAGCGCGAATCGCCCATTCTCTTGTGGCGCTCGTCGCGCTCGGCGAGCTTTTCGGCCACAAAGGAACGGGCGTTGCCCGCGACGACCTCGGCGTCGAAGCGCGCCGACGCCTGGTCGTAGAGGTCGCGGTCGCCCCAGATGAAGCGCCCTTCGAGCAGCGCGGTGCGGATCGTCAGATCCTCTTTCGCGGCGCGGACCATCTCGTCGAGCGAGCGGCTCGAATGACCGACCTTCAGCCCGAGATCCCACAGCGTATAAAGCTGCGCCTCGATCACCTGTTCGGTCCAGCTCGTCTGCTTGAACGGCGTCAGAAAGCCGATGTCGATGTCGCTGTGCGGCGCCATCTCGCCGCGGCCATAGCCGCCGACCGCGATCAGCGTGATGCGCTCGCCCGCCGAGCGATTGGCCGACGGATAGAGATGGCCGGTGGTAAAGTCGTGGCTGAGGCGGATGATCTGATCGATCAGGAAGGCCGTGGCATTCGCCGCGACGCGGCCCGACGACGGATGTTCGAGCAGCCGGCGCTCGATCTCGGAGCGGCCGGCTTCGAGCGCGGCCTTGAGAAGGTCGACCATCGCGCGGCGGCGTTTGCCGGTATCGCTGGTCTCGTCGGCGATCTCGTCGAGCCGCCCCGACAGCCCGCGGCGATCGATGATCGCGCGGCGCTGGTCGAGATTGTCGAACAGGTCGCTCATCGCTCGTCCGCAACCAGCCGCTTGAGCGCATAAAGCGCGTCGAGCGCCTCGCGCGGGGCGAGGGCATCGGGATCGATATCGCCCAGCGCCTCGCGCAGCGCGTCCTTTGCCGCCGCTGGCGCCTCGGCGAGTGTCGCCGCGAAAAGCGGCAGATCGTCGAGCCCCGCGGCCAGCCCGCCGGTCTTTTCGCGCCCCGCCTCGAGCTTCGCGAGCACCGCCTCGGCGCGTTTGACGACGCCGGCGGGAACCCCCGCGAGCCTTGCGACCGCGAGACCGTAGCTGCGGTCGGCGGGCCCTTCGGCGACTTCGTGAAGCAGCACGAGATCGCCCTGCCACTCGCGCGCGCGGACATGGTGGAGCGAGAGCGCGTTCAGCGTTTCGGCAAGCCGCGTCAGCTCGTGATAGTGGGTCGCGAAGAGGCAGCGGCACCGGTTCACCTCATGCACCGCCTCGACCACCGACCAGGCGAGCGCGAGCCCGTCGTAGGTCGAGGTACCGCGCCCGACCTCGTCGAGGATGACGAAGCTTTGCGGGGTCGCCTGCGCAAGGATCGCGGCGGTTTCGACCATCTCGACCATGAAGGTCGAGCGCCCGCGCGCGAGATTGTCGCTCGCGCCGACGCGGCTGAACAGGCGATCGACGAGCCCGAGCTTCGCCGCTGCGGCGGGGACGAATCCGCCCGCCTGCGCGAGCACGACGATCAGCGCATTCTGGCGGAGGAAGGTCGATTTACCGCCCATGTTGGGGCCGGTGACGAGCCAGAGCCGGTCGGACGGCGACAGCGAGACGTCGTTGGGGACGAAGCGCTCGCCCGATTTCGCAAGCGCCGCCTCGACCACCGGGTGGCGGCCGCCGGTCACGTCGAGGCACGGCGCGTCGGCGAGATCGGGGCGGCACCAGCCATGACTCATCGCATGGTCGGCGAGCGCGGCCGCGACGTCGATGCGCGCGAGCACGTCGCAGCTTGCCGCAATCGCCTCGCGCCGCGCGATCGCGGCGTCGGTGAGCGCTTCGAGATGCGCCAGTTCGGCGGCGACCGCATGGACGCCCGCCTGCGTGACCCGGCTCGCGGCCTCGTGAAGGTCGGACGAGTTGAAGCGCACGACGCCGGCGAGCGTCTGGCGGTGGGTGAAGCCCGATTCGGGCGCCATCAACGCGTCGGCGTGCTTCGCGGGCACCTCGACGTGATAGCCGAGCACGCCGTTGTGCCGAATCTTGAGCGAGGCGATGCCGGTGCGGTCGCGATATTGCGCCTCGAGCGCGGCGATCGCCTTGCGCCCGTCGCGCGCGGTCTCGCGCAGCGCGTCGAGCGCATGGTCGTAACCCTCGGCGACATAACCGCCCTGCGCGGCATCAACCGGCGGGGTTTCGATGAGCGCGCGCGTCAGCTCGTCGACGAGCGCACCATGGCCGTCGAGCCCCGGAAGCAGGCGGGCGAGTAGCGGCGGCAGGTCAGCCCGGCGCGCGAGATGTTCGCGCAGCAGCCGCGCGCCGCCGAGCGCATCGCGGAGTTGCGCGAGGTCGCGCGGCCCGCCGCGCCCCGCGACGAGGCGGCCGAGCGCACGCCCGGCATCGGGGAGCGCACGCAGCGCCGCACGGAGTTCGCCGCGCCACAGCGCATCGCGCGCCAGACCGTCAACGAGGTCGAGCCGGTCGAGAATCGCACCCTTGTCGGTGAGCGGGCTCGCGAGATCGTCGGCCAGCAAGCGCGCGCCCGCTGCGGTAACGGTGCGGTCGACCGTGCCGAGCAGGCTGCCCTCGCGCGCGCCTGCCATCGTGCGGACGAGTTCAAGACTCTCGCGCGTCGCGGCGTCGATCGCCATGCGTCCCGACGCGAGGTGACGCACCGGCGGCTGGAGGAAGGTCGGCCCGCCTGTCCCGACATGATCGAGATAGGCAACGAGCGCCCCCATCGCGGCGATCTCGCCGCGACCGAACTGGCCGAAGCCATCGAGCGTCCGGACGCCGAAAAAGGCTTCGAGGCGTTTCTCCGCATTCGTGCTCGCGAAATCCGGGGGCGGACGGCGGACGATCTGGCGCGCCGACGAGATCGGCAGCTCGTCCGCGCTCTCGCTCAGCAGCAGTTCCGACGGCGCGAGCCGCGCGAGCTCGGCGTCGACCGATTGCGCGGGCACCGCTACAACCTCGAACCGTCCGGTCGAGATATCGGCGGCGGCGATCGCGATCTCGCTCTCGACCTGCGCGAGCGCCGCGAGCCGGTTCGCGCTGCGCCCCTCAAGCAGATTTTCCTCGGTGAGCGTGCCTGCGGTGACGAACCGCACGATATCGCGCGCGACGAGCGCCTTCGACCCGCCGCGCGCCTTGGCTTCGGCGGGCGTTTCGACCTGCTCGGCGATCGCGACGCGATGGCCGGCGCGAATCAGCCGCGCGAGGTAGGATTCGGCCGAATGGACGGGCACGCCGCACATCGGCACCGGCTCGCCGCCATGCTCGCCGCGCGAGGTCAGCGCGATGTCGAGCGTCGATGCCGCGGCCTTGGCATCGTCGAAGAAGAGCTCGAAGAAATCCCCCATCCGGTAGAAGAGCAGGCAGTCACCCGCCTTTTCCTTCAGCGACCAATATTGCGCCATCATCGGCGTCGAGGCGGACACGGGGTTGTTCATATTGGCAGCGGAGCGGGCGGTGGCAGGCATGCGACATGCTTTGGGATGGATATGCGTCCGTGGCAAGGCGTGCGCACGATTCGCGGGTTCCATTTCCGCTTGGCGACGCTAGGGAAAGGGCTCGGGCGCGCGTCTGAGCAGAGTTTTGTTAGGGGATATATGATGGACAGCGGCAGCAAGGTGCAGTTTTCGGACCGCGAGGCCCTGCTTTACCACGAATATGGCCGGCCCGGAAAAATCGAGATCGTCGCGTCAAAGCCGATGGCGACGCAGCGCGACCTCAGCCTTGCCTATTCGCCCGGCGTCGCTGTGCCGGTGAACGCGATCGCCGAGGACCCCGCCAAGGCCTATGACTATACGATCAAGGGCAACCTCGTCGCGGTCATCTCGAACGGTACCGCGATCCTCGGGCTCGGCAATCTCGGCGCGCTCGCGTCGAAACCGGTGATGGAAGGCAAGGCGGTGCTGTTCAAGCGCTTCGCCGACGTCGATTCGATCGACCTCGAAGTCGATACCGAAGACCCGCAGCGTTTCATCGAGGCGGTCGAGCTGCTCGCGCCGAGCTTCGGCGGCATCAACCTCGAGGATATCGCCGCGCCGAACTGCTTCATCATCGAGGCGGCGCTGAAAGAACGCATGAATATTCCGGTGTTTCATGACGACCAGCATGGCACCGCGATCATCACCGCCGCGGGGCTGATCAACGCCTGTTACCTGACGGGGCGCGACCTTTCGACGGTGAAGGTCGTCGTCAACGGCGCCGGCGCCGCCGCGATCGCGTGCACCGCGCTGATCAAGGCGATGGGCGTCCGGCACGAAAATGTCATCATGTGCGACCGCAAGGGCACGATCTGGCAGGGCCGCACCGACGGCATGGACCAGTGGAAGTCGGCGCATGCCGTACCGACCGAAGCGCGCGACCTGACCGAAGCGCTTGTCGGCGCCGACGTGTTCCTCGGCTTGTCGGCTGCGGGCGCACTGAAGCCCGAGATGGTGAAGGATATGGCGCCCGCACCGATCATCTTCGCGATGGCGAACCCCGATCCCGAAATCTCGCCCCCCGACGCCCGCGCTGCGCGGCCCGACGCGATCATTGCGACGGGGCGTTCGGACTATCCGAACCAGGTCAACAATGTGCTGTGCTTCCCCTTCATCTTCCGCGGCGCGCTCGACGTTCATGCGACCGCGATCAACGAAGAGATGAAGATTGCCGCCGCCTATGCGATCGCCGACCTCGCGCGCCAGCAGGTGCCCGAAGAGGTCGCCGCGGCCTATGGCGGTCGGGCATCGAGCTTTGGCCCCGAATATATCATCCCCTCGCCCTTCGACCCGCGCCTGATGGAAATCGTGCCGGCGGCGGTCGCCGAGGCGGCGATGAAGACCGGCGTCGCGCAGCGGCCGATCGAGAATCTCGACGAATATCGCACCCGGCTGCGCGCGCGACTCAACCCGACGACCTCGGTGCTGACGCTTGCCTATGAAGCCGCGCGCAACAATCCGAAGCGCGTCGTCTTTGCCGAAGGCGAAGAAGAAACCGTATTGCGCGCCGCGATCCAGTTCCGCGACGGCGGCTATGGTATTCCCGTGCTCGTCGGGCGCGAGGGGCTGCACGACAAGCTGCGCGCAATGGGCGTCGCCGACGCCGAAAGCTTCGAGGTCCACAACAGCGTCAATTCGCCGCATGTGCCGGCGATGGTCGAGATGCTGTACGAGCGGCTGCAACGCCGCGGCTATCTTCGCCGCGATGTCGAGCGCATGGTCAACCGCGACCGCAACATCTTCGGCTCGCTGCTGCTCAAAATGGGGCTCGGCGATGCGATGATCACGGGTACGACGCGCACCTACTCGCAGTCGATGCGCGAAGTCCGGCGGGTGATCGACCATGCCGAGGGCAAGACGCCGTTCGGCATCCATATCCTCGTCGACCAGCATCATACCATCTTCATGGCCGACACGACGGTCAACGAGCGGCCGACCGCCGAAATGCTCGCCGATATCGCCGAACGTACCGCGCAGGTCGCGCGGCGCATGGGTCACGAACCGCGCGTCGCCTTCCTCTCCTATTCGACCTTCGGCAATCCCGAGGGCAGCTGGCTGGAGAGCATCCGCGAGGCGGTGTCGATCCTCGACCGGCGCAAACCCGCCTTTGAATATGAGGGCGAAATGGCGCCCGACGTCGCGCTCAACGAGAAGGTGATGAAAAATTATCCCTTCTGCCGCCTGTCGGGACCAGCAAATGTGCTGATCATGCCCGGGCTGCAATCGGCGAACCTGTCGGCAAAGCTGCTGCGCGAACTGGGCGGCGGCGCGGTGATCGGCCCGATGCTTGTCGGGATGGAGAAGCCGGTGCAGGTCGCGACGATGGCGTCGACTGCATCGGATCTGGTGACGCTGGCGGTGCTCGCGGCGGGCGGGATTGCACAATAGGAAAAAGCGGCGGCGCCTTCGGGCGCCGCCGCTTTCCTGTTCGTAAAGGTGCCTCTGACCTACCGGCCCGCCGGGGCTCCCGCTCCCGGCGCGCCCACCGCGCCGATATTGCCGAAGATATCCTCGAAGAAGCTGCGGTGGCGGCCAAGCGTCGGCGTCTTGTCGCCGGCGGGGCTGATCCGGCTCACCAGTTCGAGGCCGGTGCGGTCGACCGCGGCGACATTGCCCGCCTGATCGAAGCGCACGCGGAGGACCTGCTGGTCGACGGGACGCGGCTTGGCGAAGGCGAGCTGGCGCGTCTCGCGCGACACATAATAATATTCACTGGTGCCGAACTGGCCGACGAAGGTCGGGCGGCCGAGTGTCTTTTCGACCGATTCCCGGTTGTCGACACCCGGCGTGATCGCTTCGGTGAGCAGCGGATCGACGACATAGCCCTGCCGCCCCTTGAGCTGCGCACAGCCGCTGACGGTGAGCGCGAGCGCCAGCCCGGCGACGATCAGGCGCACGGGGCGGGCGGAAAGCTTCGGGTAATGGGTCGGCATCAACATATCTCCGTTGCGCCGCTTGTATCGGGCGCTGGCAATCGCGCCTCTTAACCGCAAGCGGTCGGCACGCACAAGCGGCTTATGCCGCGGCAAAGCTTGCGCCAAGCTGACCGGACCCGGGGTTTGGCACGGCCCGCTCCCCCACCCGGCCTCCCACAGGTTACTCTCGTTCGGGAGGCCGGGTGGAGGAGCGGGCCGGTGCCGGGCTGTTTCAGCGCCCTCTTTTCCGGTGGCATGATTCGGCCTAAGCGTCGGGCATGTTTTCCTCACTTCGCAAATTATTCGCATCCGAACCCGATCCCCGCGAGGCGCGCCGTCCGCTGTGGAATGCCGTCGTCGCGACGGCGCGGGCGCCGCACTGGTATGCCGAAGGCACTGTCCCCGACACGCTCGACGGACGGTTCGACATGATCAGTCTCGTGCTCGCGCTTGTCCTGCACCGGATCGACGAGGACCCCGGTCACGGACTCGCCGGCGTCCAGCTCACCGAATTGTTCGTGAACGATATGGATGGCCAGATGCGCCAGATCGGCTTCGGCGACATGGTTGTCGGCAAGCAGGTCGGACGGATGATGGGGGCACTCGGCGGCCGGCTCGGCGCGTATCGCGCCGCCGACGGGTCGGACGAATTGCGCGCGGCGCTGGTCCGCAACCTCTGGCGCGGAAACGAACCGGCGGCGGCAGGACTGGCGCATGTGATGGCCGAAGTCGCGGCGTTGCGCGCGGCGCTCGCTGCCACGCCCGTGCCCGAACTCGTCGTTACCGGCCATCTCGGCAAAGCATGATGACGACCGCGTCCGAATTCCCGCTGGTCGTCACGCTGGCAGATGCGGCGCATTGTCGCGCAATTTCGGTCGAAGCCGATGCCGGTGCGCGCGACGCGATCGCCCGGCGGCTCGGTCTCGTGGCACTCGATCGCTTTTCCCTTACCGCCGAGATCCGCGCCATCGCGGGCGGGATCGGCGCGAAAGGCGAAGTGAGCGCCGATGTCGTGCAGGCTTGCGCCGCGACCAGCCTGCCCGTCCCCGCAACCCTCGTCGAGCCCTTCGACCTCCGCTTCCTGCGCGATGTCGATGCGCCCGCCGGTGAGGATGAAGAGATCGAGATCGGCAGCGACGACCTCGATCTGTTGCCGCTCGAAGGCGACCGGATCGACCTTGGCGAGGCGGCGGTACAGACGCTGTCGCTTGCGCTCGATCCCTTCCCGCGCCATCCCGATGCCGATCATATCCTCGCCGAAAAGGGCGTGCTCAGCGAGGAGGCCACGGGGCCCTTCGCGGCGCTCGCGAAACTGCGCGGAAAGCCGGACGCCTAGCGGCCTGCGTCGGGCGCGGGTTTCACCTCTTCCCCGACCAGATCGGCGACCGCGGCATCGAGCCCCGGCTCTTTCTTTGCCGCGGGCGTTTCTTCCTTCGGCTTTTCGGCCGCCTTTTCGTCGCGCGTCGGCGGCAGCGCACCGCCCAGCGCATTGGCGAGGCCGAGCAATTGCTCGCCGATCACCTTGTCGACCGCGGGCGCGATATCGGCGACCTTGAAGCGCATATAACCGCCGACGACATAGTCGAAACGCAGCGCGCTGCCGGTCGCGGTTTTCTTGATCTGGATCGTCAGCGTGCCGGTCAGCGCCTCGCCTTGCAGCGGGCCGAAGGCGCCCGACAGCCGGAGCAGCTGGCCCGGCTTCGAAAAGAGGACGCGCGCATGCTGGACGCTACCGACGCCCGCGCCGGTGTCGGGCAGTTTCTCGCAGAAACAACCGCCCGCCTGCGAATCGAGCCAGAAATTCGCGGCATCGCCCGACCAGCTATGGTCCTTCGACCACCAGCTTTCGGGCATTCGGAGCATTTTCCACACATCCGTCGGCGTGGCGGCGACCTGCGCCGTATGCGCGACAGTGAAGCCGACGTCGCTCTGGTCGACCACCTTGGCCGCCGCAGCGGGCGCCAGGGCGAGCGCGCCGATCATGGCCGCGCCCATGCAATATCCGGAAAATGCCATCTGCCTGTCCCCCTGGCGCCTCAATAACCGGCGTCGGGGAGACTGGCTAGCCTCAGCCCGCGAGGATCGTTTCGATCGCGTCGTTGACCTCGTCGATCGGCGCCATGCCGTCGACATGGGTCACGATTCCCCGCGCTTCGTAGATCGGCAGGATCGGCGCGGTCTTGGCGCGATATTCGGCCATGCGGGTACGCACCGTTTCCTCATTGTCGTCGGGACGGCGCTTGAACTCGTGATTGCCGCAAACGTCGCAGGTATTTTCGACCTTCGGCAGCTTGTAGCGGTCGTGATAGCCCGCACCGCATTTGGCGCAGCTGAAGCGGCCGGTGATGCGGTCGACGAGCGCGTCTTCCTCGACCTGCAGCTCGATCACATGGTCGAGCTTGCGGCCGCGTGTCGACAGGATCGTGTCAAGCGCGTCGGCCTGCGCCGCGGTACGCGGATAGCCATCGAAGATCACCGAGACATCGCCGCCAAGTTCGTCAAGCCGCTCGCCGATCAGGCCCGAGACGATCGCGTCGGAGACGAGTTCGCCCGCATCCATCACCGCCTTTGCCTGCAGGCCGATCGGCGTCCCCGCCTTGACCGCGGCGCGAAGCATGTCGCCCGTCGAGAGCTGGATCATGCCATGCTCGTCCTCGAGGCGCGAAGCCTGCGTTCCCTTGCCCGCCCCCGGCGGGCCCAGCAAAATGATGTTCAGCGTCATGGGGACCCCTGTTTGCCCTACCGTGTCGCAAGTGCCGTAGCGAGGCGATCAGCGCCGCGCAACGCCGCCTTTCAATTTGGCCTTCTTGATGAGGTCGCCATATTGATGCGCGAGCATGTGGCTCTGGATCTGGCTGATCGTGTCGATCGTGACGTTCACGATGATCAGCAGGCTGGTACCACCAAGCTGGAACGGAAGCCCCGATCCGGCGATGAAATATTCGGGCACCAGACAGATGGCCGCGAGATAGGCGGCACCGATGACGGTGATGCGCGTCAGCACGAAGTCGAGGTAGGCGGCGGTATTCTTGCCCGGGCGGATGCCGGGGATGAACCCGTTCTGCTTCTTGAGATTGTCGGCGGTCTCTTCGGGATTGAAGACGACGGCGACGTAGAAGAAGCAGAAGAAGATGATGCCCGCGGCATAGAGCGCCATATAGAGCGGCTGGCCGTGCGCGAGATACTGGTTGAGCGTGATCAGGAAATCACCCCATGCGGTGTCGCCCTTGACGTTCTGCCCCATCATCTGCGTGACCGTCAGCGGCATCAGCAGCAGGGACGAGGCAAAGATCGGCGGGATCACGCCCGCGGTGTTGACCTTCAGCGGCAAGTGGCTGCGGTCGGCCTGCATCACGCCGCGCTGCGTCGCGCGCTTCGGATACTGGACGAGTACGCGGCGCTGCGCGCGTTCCATGAAGGCGATGAAGGCGATGACGACGATCGCGCCGCCGACGACGGCGAGGATCGTGCCGCCGCCCATCGAGCCTTCGCGCACCTGCGTGAACATCTGCGCGAAGCTGCGCGGCAGCTGGGCGAGAATGCCCGCCATGATGATCAGCGACACGCCGTTGCCGATACCGCGGCTGGTGATCTGTTCGCCGAGCCACATCAGGAAGAGCGTACCGCCGACGATCGAGATCACCGCGCCGATGCGGAACAGCATGCCCGGATCGACGACCGCGGCGATGCCCTGGCTGGCGCCGAGCGATTCGAGACCCACGGCGATGAAATAGCCCTGGATCGCGGTCAGCGCGACGGTGCCGTAGCGCGTATACTGGTTGAGCTTCTTGCGCCCGCTTTCGCCCTCTTTCTTGAGCGCGGCGAGGCTCGGCGACAGTGCCGCCGCCAGCTGCACGACGATCGACGCCGTGATATAGGGCATGACGCCGAGCGCGATGATGCTCATGCGCTCGAGGCTGCCGCCCGAGAAGGTGTTGAAGATGTCGAGGACCCCGCCCGAGGCGGCCTGGCTGTAGAGCGACGCCAGCGCAACCGGATCGACGCCGGGAAGCGGCACGAACGACAGGAAGCGGAAGACGATCAGCGCGCCGATCGTGAACCAGATGCGGTTCTTGAGTTCGGTCGCCTGGCCGAACTTCGAAAAGTTCAGGTTGGAAGCAAGCTGGTCGGCGCGAGAGGCCATGGGTAGTTTCCTCAGGAATATCCGGACCGCGCCCCCCGCGACCCGGCGCCTATGTGCGTTCGACGGTGACGAAGCGCAAGGGGAAAGGCCTATTTTGCAACGCAGCTCGTCGATACCGGCTGCGTCATCCGTTCGCATCGAACGGGAAAGTACAGATCGTCAAACGACGAAGGGGCGGCCCGTATTCCGCGCCGCCCCTTTGCCTGATTATTCCGCCTTGGCTTTGGCGCGGCGCTGGGCCTTCTTGCCGTCGCCTTCGGCCTTCGCTTCGGGCAGTTCGACCTTGCCACCGGCCTTTTCGACCGCCTCGATCGCGCCCTTCGACGCGCCGGCGACCGAGAAGTTCAGCTTCGCAGTCAGTTCGCCCTTGGCGAGGAGGCGAACGCCATCCTTGCCGCCGCGGGCGACGCCAGCGGCCTTGAGCGCGGCGTGATCGATCACCGCCTTGGCGTCGAGCTTCTTCTCGTCGACCAGCTTCTGGATCATACCGAGGTTCACAATCGCGAAGTCCTTCGCGAAGATGTTGTTGAAGCCGCGCTTCGGGATGCGCATGTGGAGCGGCATCTGGCCACCCTCGAAGCCGTTGATCGCGACGCCGCTGCGCGCCTTCTGGCCCTTCTGGCCGCGGCCGGCAGTCTTGCCCTTGCCCGAGCCGATGCCGCGTCCGACACGCATGCGGCCCTTGCGGGCGCCATTGTTGTCACGAAGTTCGTTGAGCTTGATAGTCATTTTAATGCACTCGCTTTCGCTGTTGTCGCGCTGTGGACCGAGATTTCAGTCCGGTTCGATTTCGCTCGACGGCTGAAAACCGGGATAAGGCCCGGCCTTCTCCATCACGATGGCCTGGGCGACATAGCCGCGGCCATCGACACTGGTGATCGAGGGGCTGCCGTGAAGCTGCCACCCCCGGTTGAGCAGTCCCTCGACCCGCGCGCAAAAGGCGCTGTCGTCGGGACCGGTCAACACACGGTAGAGCTTCACTGCCGTTCAGCCCTCGATGACTTCCACCATGTGCGGAAGCTTGCGGATCATGCCGCGCACTTCCGGGGTGTCGACCAGCTCGACCTCTCGGTGCATCTTGCCCAAGCCGAGGCCGGTCAGGATCGCACGCTGGCTCTTGGGACGACGGATCGGCGAACCGATCTGGCGGATCTTGATCTTCTTGTCGGCCATCGTCTTACTCCGTCACCGCCGCGGCTTCCGCCTCGGCTGCGCGGTCGGACGCACCGCCACGCTTGATCAGGTCCGAAACCTTCTTGCCGCGACGCTGCGCGACCGACTTCGGGCTGGTCTGTTCGCCGAGCGCCTCGAAGGTCGCGCGGATCATGTTGTAGGGGTTCGACGTGCCGACCGACTTGGTCACCACATCGGCAACGCCCAGCGATTCGAACACGGCGCGCATCGGGCCACCGGCAATGATGCCGGTACCGGCGGGCGCCGAACGCAGCGTCACATTGCCCGCACCGAACACACCGCGACCATCATGGTGCAGCGTGCGGCCGTCGCGCAGCGGAACGCGGATCATCGCCTTCTTCGCCGCAGCGGTCGCCTTCGAAATGGCTTCGGGCACTTCGCGCGCCTTGCCATGACCGAAACCGGCACGGCCCTTGCCATCGCCGACGACGACGAGCGCAGCGAAACCGAAGCGCTTGCCGCCCTTCACGGTCTTCGAGACGCGGTTGATGTGGACGAGCTTTTCGATCAGCTCTTCGCCGCCTTCTTCGTCGCGCGGGCGACGGTCGTCGCGGCGGCCACGGCCACCTTCACGACCACCGCGGCCACCGTCGCGGCCGCCACGGCCACGGCGGGGAGCGCCGGTGTTTTCGGTCGCTTCGACAGCGCCTTCGACGTTCTGTACTTCGTCAGCCATAATCAGAACTCCAATCCGCCTTCGCGAGCCGCGTCGGCCAGCGCCTTGATGCGCCCGTGGAACAGGAAGCCGCCGCGATCGAACACGACCTGCGTCACGCCCGCCTTCTTGGCGGCAGCGGCGAGGCGCGTACCGACGTCGGCCGCAGCCGCGGCCGTCGCGCCGGTCTTGCCGCGGACATCCTTGTCGAGCGTCGAAGCCGAAGCCAGCGTGGTGCCGGCGGCGTCATCGATGAGCTGCGCGTAGATGTGACGGCCCGAGCGGTGCACCGAAAGGCGCGGACGCCCGGCGGCACGCTGACGGAGCGCGGTACGGACGCGCTGGCGACGTTTTTGGAAAGGGGTAAGATGTGCCATGGCTTACTTCTTCTTGCCTTCTTTGCGGAAGATGTACTCGCCGCGATATTTGATGCCCTTGCCCTTATAGGGTTCGGGCTTGCGCCAACGGCGGATTTCCGCCGCGACCTGGCCGACCTTCTGCTTGTCGATGCCGCTGATCTCGATCGTCGTGTTGTCCGGCGTCTTGATCTCGATGCCTTCGGGCACCGCGAAATCGACATCATGGCTGTAGCCGAGCTGCAGCTTCAGCGTCTTGCCCTGCGAGTTGGCGCGATAGCCGACACCGGTGATCTCGAGGACCTTCGTGAAGCCTTCGGTCACGCCGGTGATCAGGTTCTGGACCAGCGTACGCTGCATGCCCCAGAAGGCACGTGCTTCGCGAGTGCCGTTCGCGGGCTGGACCGAAATGCTGCCTTCGGCGACTTCATAATTGATGAGGTCGGAAAGCGGCATCGCGAGCGTGCCCTTCGGCCCCTTGACCGACAGCTGGCCGCCGTCGATCGCGGCGGTGACGCCGCCGGGGATCGCTACTGCCTTTTTACCAATGCGCGACATCAGAACACCTCCGCCAGCACTTCGCCGCCGACATTATGCTCGCGGGCTTCGGCGTCCGAGAGAACGCCGCGCGGGGTCGACACGATGGTGATACCAAGGCCGTTGCGCACGATCGGCAGTTCTTTCGAACCCGAATAGACACGGCGACCCGGCTTCGAGACGCGGGCCACATGGCGGATCGCCGGCTGGCCTTCGAAATATTTGAGCTCGATGCGGATGCCCTTGTGCTGACCCTTGGCACCCAGCGCTTCTTCGCTGTAGCCGCGGATATAGCCTTCGCGCTGGAGAACATCGAGAACGCGGACGCGCAGGGTCGAGGCGGGCGTGAGGACGCTGTCCTTCTTCGCCTGCTGGCCGTTGCGGATGCGGGTGAGCATATCACCCAGGGGATCGGTCATTGCCATCTTGTCAGTCCCTTACCAGCTCGACTTCACAACACCGGGGATCAGGCCCTTGTTGGCCAGATCGCGGAGCTGGATACGGCACAGCCGGAATTTGCGATAATAGGCGCGCGGGCGGCCCGTCAGTTCGCACCGGTTGCGGATGCGGGTCGGATTACCATTGCGCGGAATTTCCGCCATCTTGAGGCGCGCGATCAGACGCTCGCCCTCGTCGAGCGACGTGTCCGCCGCAATCGCCTTCAGCTTCGCGTAGCGGCCGGCGTATTTCTTCACCAGCTGCTTGCGACGCTCGTTCTTGTTTACCGAACTCAGTTTCGCCATGACTTAAGTTCTCTTTCCTTCTTGAAAGAGCCTGCCGGATCCCGAGGGGATCAGGCGGCTTCCTTTTCCTGCGCTTCGATCGGGAAGGGGAAGCCGAACAGCTTGAGCAGTTCGCGGGCTTCGTCGTCCGTACGGGCGGTGGTGGTGACGATCACGTCCATGCCGCGCACCTGGTCGATGCGGTCATAGTTGATCTCGGGGAAGATGATCTGCTCTTTCAGGCCCATGGCATAGTTGCCACGGCCGTCGAAGCTCGTCGCCGACACGCCGCGAAAGTCGCGGATGCGCGGCATTGCGATCGTGATCAGGCGGTCGAGGAATTCGTACATGCGTTCGCGGCGCAGGGTAACCTTGCAGCCGATCGGCATGCCCTCGCGCAGCTTGAACTGCTGTCTC
>JAGHZY010000046.1 GCA_017745175.1 Sphingopyxis sp.
TCCTTGACGACATCGAGGGCGACGTCGGCTTCGAGGAGGGCGCGGCGAACTTCGCGCATCGCTTCGGTGACGTCGGCCTCGGTCAGCGCGCCGCGGCCGCGGAGCTTCCCGAAAACATCGCCAAGCCGATTGCTCAGACTGTCGAACATGCGCCTCAAATCCTTAGCTACGAGGCCCGCAACGCAAAAGACGCCGGTGAGCGAAACCTCGCCAACCAGCGGCTATCCGTGGACAGACTTTCCGTCGCGGACATCGATAATCCGTACGCAAGATGCGCGCGGACGCGGCGGCCTCTACACAAATATGCCCGTGAAGGCAAGGCGGACGCTCCGAAGCGCACTTAACCCAAATTTCACCGCTTCTGCCCCATAAAGCGCGCAAGGGTGGGACAAATTCATATGACATCGACGCCGAAGCCATTCGACCGCAGCGAGGGCGCCAAACGAGACATTATCGCAGGCGGCATCGTCGTCGCGGCAATCCTGCTGTTCGTCGGCACGGGCAGCAACGTGATGCAGGCGGCCGTCCGCGCGCTGATCGGCATCGGCGGCGGACCCGACCGCGCGCTTGCCACCGCGCTCGTGCTCAACGTCGCACTGATCCTGTTCGGCTGGCGCCGCTACAAGGATCTCAATCGCGAAATCCTCGAGCGCACCGAGGCCGAGCAGCGCGCACGCTACCTCGCCGACACCGATCCGCTGACCGGCTTCCTGAACCGCCGCGCGCTGCTTGCGAACGGGCAGCGCATGATCGCGGCGGCGGCGGCCGAAAGGCGCCAGGTCGCGCTGTTCCTCCTCGACCTCGATCATTTCAAGACCGTCAACGACATCCATGGCCATGCTGCCGGCGACCGCGTGCTCCAGGTCGCGGCCGAACGCATCTCCGCCGTCCTGCCGCCCACCGCCACCAAGGCGCGCCTCGGCGGCGACGAGTTCGTCGCGATGCTGGCGTTCGAGCCGGCGGCGCGCGCCGATATCGACGCGCTCGCCGCCGAACTGATCGCAGCGCTCGACAACGGGATCATGCACGACGCGCAACAGATCCGCATCGGGGCGTCGCTCGGCATATCGCTGGCAAGCGACGCCAGCATCACGATGGAAACGGTGGTCCGCCAGGCCGACATCGCCATGTATCATTGCAAGGACGAGGGGCGGAACCGCTTCTGCTGGTTCGAGGCCGGGATGGAGATGGCCGTGCAGGTTCGCAACCAGATCGAAACCGGAATCCGCAACGGCATGCCGCGCGGCGAATTCGTCCCGCATTTCGAACCGCAGGTCGATATCGCCAGCGGGCGGCTGCTCGGATTCGAGATGCTGATGCGCTGGGAATCGCCCGAACATGGCATGATTCCGCCCGAACGCTTCATCCCCGTCGCCGAGGAAAGCGGGCTGATCGGCGACTTGTCCTTGCAGGTGATCCGCGAAGCGATGGAAATCGCCAAGCGCTGGGATCCGTCGATCATGCTCGCGGTCAACATCTCGCCGCAACAGCTCAAGGATCCGTGGTTCAGCCAGAAGCTGACCAAGCTGCTCGTCGAGGTCGGATTTCCGGCCGCACAGCTCGAGGTCGAGATCACCGAAAGCTCGCTGTTCGAGAATCTGCCGCTCGTTCGCTCGATCGTCACCAGCCTCAAGAATCAGGGCGTTTCGCTCAGCCTCGACGATTTCGGCACGGGCTACAGCTCGCTTTCGCACCTGCGTGCGCTGCCCTTCGACCGGATCAAGATCGACCGCAGCTTCATCGCCGCGATGCGCGGCAGCGCCGATGCGCAGGCGATCGTCGTTGCGATCGTGCGGCTGGGCGAAAGCCTTGCGATGCCGATTACCGCCGAAGGCGTCGAGGACGAGGAGACCGCGATCGAACTGACACGGCTCGGCTGCTCGAAGGGGCAGGGCTGGTATTTCGGCCGCGCCGCATCGGCCGCCGATACCGATCTCCTGCTTGCCGAACGCGGATTGCTCCGCGCGCCCCTCGTACCGTCCGCGGGCTCCGGCGTTCGCGAGGGCGAGCCGCTGCGCAAGACGGCGTAAACCTCCCCTCCCTTCCAGGGAAGGGAGAGTCAGGACGCCACGGAAGCCTCGCTAGACTTACCGCCCCTGCGCTCCTAAATGCGCCTTTATGGCAGATCGCTTCACCAAGATGCACGGCCTCGGCAACGACTTCGTCGTGATCGACGCGCGCGTGGCGCCCGTCGAGATGACGCCGGCGCGCGCGCACGCGATCGCCGACCGCCGCCACGGCATCGGGTGCGACCAGCTGATCCTGCTCGAACCGTCGGCGAGCGCCGACGTGAGGATGCGCATCTTCAACGCCGATGGCGGCGAGGTCGAGGCGTGCGGCAATGCGACGCGCTGCGTCGCGACGCTGATCGGCAAGCCCGCGGTAATCGAGACGCTGGGCGGGATGCTGCGCGTCACGCCCGCCGATGGCGGCGCCGAAGTGACGCTGGGCGAGCCCGTCTTCGACTGGGAGCATATTCCGCTCGCGATGCCGATGGACACGCGCGACATGCCCGTCGCATGGGACGAGCTGGAGCATGGCGCCGCGGTCAATGTCGGCAATCCGCACATCGTGTTTTTCGTGCCCGAAGCCGACGCCGTCGCGCTCGCCGAACTCGGTCCGCGGATCGAGACCGACCCGCTGTTTCCCGAGCGCGTCAACGTCAACGTCGCGAGCCTCGACGGCGAGAACCAGCTGCAGCTCCGCGTCTGGGAACGCGGCGTCGGGCTGACGCAGGCGTGCGGCACCGGCGCGTGCGCGACCGCGGTCGCGGCGATCCGTGCGGGGCTGGTCCTGTCGCCGGTGACGGTGTCGCTGCCCGGCGGCGACCTCGTCATCCGCTGGGCGCCGGGCGAACCGATCGTGATGAGCGGCGCCGCGACGTGCGTGTATGAGGGCGAGACCGACTGGGCGCAATTCGGATGAGCACCTCTCTCGTCGACCGGCAGGAGGTCGTCAATTTCGGTTGCCGGCTGAACATCGCCGAGGGCGAGGCTATTCGGTCGGCCGTCGCGACGGCCGGCGCACGCGACACAATTGTCTTCAACAGCTGCGCGGTGACCGACGAAGCGGTGCGGCAGGCACGGCAAGCGGTGCGGCGCGCACGGCGCGAACGGCCGGGTGCCGAGGTCGTGGTGACCGGGTGCGCCGCCGAACTGGAACGCGATGCTTTTGCCGCGATGGGCGCGCGGGTGGTGAGCAATGACGCCAAGGGTTTGGTGGAGAGTTATCTTCCCGCTTCTTCCCTGTTCCCCCGCGAAGACGGGGGCCCATCTCCTGCCGGCGCTATTTTGAACTCACCGGAGATGGGGCCCCGCCTTCGCGGGGACACGGCAGTTTATATTCCCGCCCTCTCCGGCGCGGACCACGCACGCGCGTTCCTCGGCGTCCAGACCGGCTGCTCGCACAGCTGCACCTTTTGCGCGACGGTGCTGGCGCGCGGGACGGCGCGGTCGGCGACGATCGATGCGGTGCTCGCCGCCGCGCAGGTCGCGCTCGATCGCGGGCAGCGCGAGATCATCCTGACCGGGGTCGACCTTGCGAGCTTTGGCGACGACAGCGACACCAGCCTTGCCGTGCTCGTCGAGGCGCTGCTGACGCTGCCGCTCGAGCGCCTTCGCCTCTCGTCGCTCGACCCGGACCGGATCGACGAGGCGCTGTTCGCGCTGCTGACCGAAGAAGCGCGTATCATGCCCCATGTCCACCTGTCGCTGCAGGCGGGCGACGATATGATACTGACGCGGATGAAGCGCCGTCATCGGCGCGCCGATGCTGTCCGCCTGATCCGGCGATTGAAAGCAGCGCGCCCCGGGATCGCGATCGGCGCCGACCTGATCGCAGGCTTCCCGACCGAGGACGAAGCCATGTTCGCAAACTCGCTGGCGCTGATCGACGATTGCGACATCGTCTTCGGCCACATCTTTCCGTACAGCCCGCGCGCCGGGACGCCCGCCGCTCGGATGCCGCAGGTCGGCCGCGCCATCGCGCGCGAGCGCGCGGCCACGCTCCGCGAGGCCAATGCGCGGCGCCGGCAGGACTGGCTCGATGCGCAGGCCGGCCGCACCGCATCGATACTCGTCGAGCGCGACGGCCGCACCGGCCATGCGGAGAATTTCGTTGCCGTTACGCTGACCGCGCCCGCGGCGCCCGGGACCATCATCGACGTGCGCCTGCTGGCGCGCGACGGCGACCGCATGGTCGCCACCCCGATCGAAGCAAAGGATATCGCCGCATGACCGGCAAAAGCTGGAGCGAAAGGCTGCTCGGCGGCTTCCGCCGCACATCCGAACGACTCGGCGAAAATCTCGCCGGGCTGACCGGCAAGTCGCGGCTCGACGACGACGATCTCGACCGGATCGAGGAAGCGCTGATCACCGCCGACCTCGGCCCGGCGATGGCCGAACGCATCCGCGAACGCCTGGCCGCGCGGCGCGACGCGGTGGCGGGCGGGGTCGAGGAACTGCGGAAGATCGTCGCCGACGAAATCGCCGCGGTGCTGCGCCCGGTGGCCGAACCGCTCGACATCGACGCCTTTCCGCGTCCGCAGGTGATCCTCGTGATCGGGGTCAACGGATCGGGCAAGACCACGACGATAGCCAAGCTCGCGCACCTGTTCCAGGAACAGGATTATGGCGTGATGCTCGTCGCGGGCGACACCTTCCGCGCCGCCGCGATCGGCCAGCTCAAGGTCTGGGCCGAGCGGCTCGGCGTGCCCATCATGGCGGGCCCCGAAGGCGGCGACAGCGCCGGCATCGTGTTCGACGCGGTGAAACAGGCGACCGCCACCGGCATCGACGTGCTGATCGTCGACACCGCCGGGCGCCTTCAGAACAAGCGCGAGCTGATGGACGAGCTTGCCAAGATCAAGCGCGTGCTCGGCCGCCTCAATCCGGCCGCGCCGCACGATGTCGTGCTCGTGCTCGACGCGACGACGGGGCAGAATGCGCTGTCGCAGATCGACGTGTTCCGCGAGGTTGCGGGCGTGACCGGGCTGGTGATGACCAAGCTCGACGGCACCGCGCGCGGCGGCGTGCTCGTGTCCGCCGCCGAGCGCCACGGCCTGCCCATCCATGCGATCGGCATCGGCGAAACCATCGACGACCTGCGCCCGTTCGATGCGGACGAGATCGCGGGTATCATTGCAGGAAATATTAGATGAGCGACGTGCTTCCCACCGGCCCCGAGGCGGTCCCGGCACCGCCGCCGGCAAAGCATGGCTGGCTCAATTTCGTCATCGATTTCGGGCCTTTGCTCGTCTTTTTCCTCGCCTATAAATTCTCTTCCGGAGGCGAGGGCGCCTTTGCCGCAACCACCGCGGCGATCAAGGGCACGATCGCCTTCATGGTCGCGATCGTCGTCGCGATGGCGGTGTCGAAATGGAAGCTCGGCAGGATTTCGCCGATGCTGTGGATGTCGAGCATCCTCGTCCTCGGGTTCGGCGCGCTGACCATCTGGTTCCACGACGAGCGCTTTATCGTGATGAAGCCGACGATCATCTATACCGCCTTCGCCGTGCTGCTGCTCGGCGGATACTGGTTCAAGAGACCGATGCTCAAATATCTGCTCCAGTCCGCGCTCGAGGGGCTGACCGAAAAGGGCTGGCTGCTGCTCTCGCGCAATTGGGGGCTGTTCTTCGCCGCGCTCGGTGTCGCCAACCATGTGATGTACGAAATGATCCAGGCGAAGGCGATGAGCTTCGATTTGTGGCTGACGATCAAGGTCTGGGGTGTCACCGCCCTCTCCTTCCTCTTCACGCTGAGTCAGGTTCCGGTGATGCTGAAGAACGGCCTCGCCATTCCCGAAGAGGCGGCCGCCGACAAAAATTGATGCATTTCCCCCACGGGCTGGCATAGCTGCGTCACCGGCTCCGGGTCGCACGCGGCGCCGCGACAAACAGGGGAACTGCCATGGACAAATTTTTCGGAAATCTGCACGCCGTACTGGGCGCCGGGCTGGTGCTCGCGATCATCCTGATGCTCTGCCTCAACGGCCAGAATTTCGAGGACGGGGTCGCCGCGGGCAATGCGATCATGCGCTGGCTGCACACCTTCTTCGGCGTGCTGTGGATCGGCCTGCTCTATTATTTCAACTTCGTCCAGATTCCGACGATGCCGAAGATTCCGGCCGAGCTGAAGCCCGGCGTATCGAAGCATATCGCGCCTGCCGCGCTCTTCTGGTTCCGCTGGGCGGCGCTGATCACCGTGCTGCTGGGCCTCTCGATTGCGGGGCACGCCAAATATCTGGCGCCCGCGCTGGGGCTGCAGGATCCGTACAAGCTGATCGGCGTCGGCATGTGGCTGGGGCTGATCATGGCGTTCAACGTCTGGTTCGTGATCTGGCCCAACCAGAAGAAGGCGCTGGGCATCGTCGAGGCCGACGATGCGACCAAGGCGAAGGCCGCGAAGACCGCGATGGTCTTTTCGCGGACCAACACCTTGCTGTCGATCCCGATGCTCTATGCGATGGTGAATTTCAGCTGATCTTGTTCCCTCCCGCTCGCGGGAGGGTCAGGGGTGGGCGAGCAACGGTGCGATAGCCCACCCCGCTGCGGCTAGCGAGCAAGCTCGCAAGTCTCGCTGCCCCTCCCGCAAGCGGGTGGGGATATTGTTTCAGCCCTCGACCGCCGCCTTGTGCATACGGCCGTTCAGCACATAATGCGCGACGCCGAGTTGCATGCCCGCGGCCTGCGCATCGTCGATCTCGCGCACCCGCCGCGCCGGAGAGCCGGCCCACAATTCGCGATCCGGAATTTCCTTGTTCTCGGTGAGCAGTGCGCCCGCCGCGAGCATCGCGTCGCTGCCGATGCGGCAGCCGTTCATCACCGTCGCCTTGAGGCCCACGAAGGCGCGATCGGCCAGCGTGCAGCCATGCACCATCGCGAGGTGGCCGATCAGCACATCCTCGCCGATGATCGTCGGGAAGCCATCGGGGCGATGCGGCATCGGGCCGTCGCAATGGACGATGCTGCCGTCCTGGATGTTCGAGCGCGCACCGACGACGATATGGCTGACATCGGCGCGCAACACGCAATTATACCAGATGCTGACGTCGGGCCCGATCGTCACGTCGCCGATGATCCGGCAGCCGGGCGCGATGAACGCGCTGGGGTCGATCTGCGGCGTCTTGCCGTTGACGCTGATGATGCTGACGTCGTTCATTCGTCGCGGCCTCCGATGACATTCTTCCAGATCAGGACCGGCAGCGTCGAGGCATAATCGTCGGTCCAGCGTTCGAAACCGGTGCGCGCATCGAGCGGCACCCATGCCCCGTCCGAGTAGGAATCCTTGCGCGGACGGATGCCGCCGGTCAACTGCTGCATCCGCTCCGGCGTCGCGGTAAACGCAACCCAGTTCGATCCGGTCAGGTCGCCATATTCGTCGCCGATCGGTCCCGGGTCCATACGGATCGCACTCGTCCAGCCGCGCGCTTTCGCTTCCGCCGCGAGAACCGGTTCGAGATCGAAAAAGCGGTTCGAGATATGGATGAGCAATATGCCGTCGGGCTTCAGCGCGCGGGCATAGATACCGATCGCTTCCTTCGTCAGCAAATGGAGCGGAATCGCGTCGGACGAAAAGGCGTCGATGACGATGATGTCGAAACGCCCCGGCGGCTGCTGCGCGATCTGCAGCCGCGCGTCGCCGATGACGACCGGCGTGTCGCCGGCGCAGTCGGACAGGAAGGTGAATTTCTTCGGGTCGCGCGCGATATCGGCCATCACCGGATCGATCTCGAAAATCGTCCAGCGCTGGCCGGGCTTGCGATAGCAGGCGAGTGTCCCCGCCCCCAGCCCGACGATGCCGATCGACGCATTCGGCCCCGCGAGCGCGTCGGCCTTGTCGAGCGTCAGCCCGACACCCGACTGGTGGCCATAATAGGTCGTGGGATCGCGCCGGTGCGCGGCGTCGGTGCGCTGGAGCCCGTGGAGCGTCGTCCCGTGCGCAAGCCGGCGCTGGTTCGATTCGGGATAGTCGGTGATCGTATAGACGCCGAAATAGCTGCGCACGCGCGCACCGGTAAAGCTTTCCTGGATCGTGTCCCAACCGCCGACGCCGATCATCAGCAGCGCGAGCACGGGTACAAAGGCCCAGCGCCAGCCGATGACGAGCATTCCGATGACGAAGATCGCGATGCCCCACACGGTCACCGCCTCGTCGACGCGCCCGGTCCAGACGCCGACCATATGCCACGCGCCGAAGGCCGCGATCGCGACGAGCAGCACGGCGATGGCGCGCGCGGTCCTGGTCTCGAGCCCCAGCCATTTGTCCCACGGGAAGAGCGCCGGCAACGGCAACAGCATCGCGGCGGCGAGGATCAGCAGCGGATGCTCGTACACCCAGTCGAAGATCAGCGGCGCGAACAGCGCGGCGAACAGTCCGCCGAGCACGCCGCCCGCCGACATGATCAGGTAGAAGAGCGTCAGATGCTGCGGCGCCGGGCGCAGATGATAAAGATGGCCATGGAGCGCCGTCGCGACAACGAACAGCATCGCGAGGCTGGCGAGCGCGACCATCATCGACCCGCCGCCCGAGCTGAGCAGCCCGAGCCCCCCGACCGCGAGCAGCACGACCGGCGCGACCAGCGTGATGATCTGCGTGGGCCGCTCCATCATCGAAAAGGCGATCACGAAGCTGAGCAGGTAGAGGCCGAGCGGCAACACCCAGAGCAAGGGCATGGCCACGATGTCGGTGGTGAGATGTGTCGTCGTCGACAGCATCAGCCCCGACGGGACGGCGGCGATCAGCAGCCAGTGGAGCTGGCGGCGCAGCGTCGGGCGTGGTTCGTCGGTGACGGCGGCATGGGCTTCGGCGCCGCCGTGCCAGCGCGCCGCGGCAGCGCCCGCGACGAGCAGGACGAGCAGCGCATAACCCGCGGTCCAGCCCCAGCTTTGCGCCGCGAGCGGCAGCGTCGGTTCGACCAGCGCGGGATAGCTGATCAGGCCGGCGAAGCTGCCGAGGTTCGACGCGGCATAGAGATAATAGGGATCGCCTGCATGGGCATTGGCGGCGAACCAGCGCTGCATCAGCGGCGCCTGCGCCGAAACGACGAAAAAGACGGGGCCGATCGACGCAAGCAGGAGCAAGGGCACCCACAGCGCCTCCTGCCCCGGTCCGGGCGGCACGATCTGCGCGACTCCGATCGGCAGCCACAGTGCCGCGACGAGGAAAAGCGCGAGATGGATCGCCGCCTGCCGCCGCACGGTGAAGCGCCCGAGCCAGTGTGCATAGGCGTAGCCGCCGAGCAGCAGCGCCTGATAGACGAGCATCGCGCTGTTCCACACTGCGGGCGCGCCGCCCAGTTTGGGCAGCACCATGCGCGCGACCATCGGCTGGACGAGGAAAAGCAGGAAGCTGCCGACGAGGATCGTCAGCACGAACAGCCAGCGGCGCGGCGAGGACGAACCAATCACGCTGTCACGCACCCAGCAGCCGCGCCGCATGGAGCGCGTGATAGCTCAGAACCCCCGATGCGCCCGCGCGGCGGAAGGCGAGCAATGTTTCGAGGACGAGTGCGTCGCGGTCGCCCGCGCCGGCCGCCGCCGCGGCCTCGATCATCGCATATTCGCCCGACACCTGGTACGCGTAGACCGGCACCGCGAAATTGTCCTTCACCGCGCGCACGATGTCGAGATAGGGCAGCCCCGGTTTCACCATCACGCTGTCGGCGCCCTCGGCGAGGTCCTGCGCGACTTCGCGCAGCGCTTCCTCGCTGTTCGCGGGGTCCATCTGATAGGTCTTCTTGTCGCCCTTCAAAAGCCCGCGCGAGCCGACGGCATCGCGGAACGGGCCGTAGAAGGCCGAGGCATATTTGGCGGCATAGCTCATGATCTGGACATGGCCGAAGCCTTCGGCCTCGAGCGCCGCGCGGATCGCTCCGACACGGCCGTCCATCATGTCGCTGGGCGCGATGATGTCGGCGCCGGCGCGCGCCTGGTTGAGCGCCTGCCCGACGAGCACCTCGACCGTCTCGTCGTTGAGCACATAACCCGTGTCGCCCAACAGCCCGTCCTGTCCGTGGCTGGTGTAGGGATCGAGCGCGACGTCGGTGAGGATGCCGATATCGTCGCCGAGCGCCTGCTTGATCGCGGCGGTGGCCCGGCACATGAGGTTATCGGGATTGAGCGCCTCGCCGCCATCCGCGCTGCGCCGGTCGGCCTGCGTATAGGGAAACAGCGCGAGGCACGGGATGCCCGCCGCGACCGCATCCTTCGCGCGTTCGACGAGCAGATCGACCGACCAGCGCGACACGCCGGGCAGGCTCGCGATCGGTTCTTCGGTATCCGAACCGTCGCAGACGAACAGCGGCCAGATCAGGTTTGCGGGCGAGAGGTGCGTTTCGCGCACCATCGCGCGGCTCCAGCCCGTGCGGCGGGTGCGGCGCAGGCGCAGGTCGGGGAAAGCGGCTTGGGTCATGCGGGGTGCATAGCGGCGCCGGGCCGCGGGGCAAATGGATAATCCCGCTTTCGTGCGGCGTCAGATTCCGTCGCCGGCCCGTTTCGAGGCGACGTCGGCGAGACTGCCGAGCTTCGGCCCCTCGATCTGCTTCGGGGCGATCGGGTTCAGCGCGGCGCCCGGTGCAATCGACGTCAGCGACCGGATGCGCGCGCGGAAGTCGGCGAGCGCCTTGCCTTCGAGCAGCGCACGGGTAACGAAGGTCACCGATGCCGGATTCACGGCACGCCCGTTACGATACAGCTCGTAATGAAGGTGCGGGCCCGTCGAGAGGCCGGTCGAACCGATATAGCCGATCACCTGTCCGCGCCCCACGCGCTGGCCGGGGCGCACCGCGATACGGCTCATATGGCCGTAACCGGTGCCGAGCCCGTTGCCATGATTGAGCTTCACATAATTGCCGAAACCGCCGTGGCGCCCGGCGATCGTCACGATGCCGTCGGTCACCGCATAGATCGGCGCGCCATAGCCGCCGCCGAAGTCCATGCCGCTGTGCATCCGCCTGTAGCCGAGGATCGGGTGACGCCGCATGCCGAAGGTCGAGGTCACGCGGCCGTTGGTCGGGCGCGCCATGCCGCCGCGCTGTTCGCCGACCCCCGATGCCTCGAACCATTGCGTTCGCCCGTCGACATTCCATTCGAGCATCGACAGCCGGGATTTCCCGCCGCGGATCAGCCCCGCATAGAGCAGCTTGCCCGTCTCGCTCTCGCCCGTCTCTGCACGGCGATAATCGACGATGATATCGAATTCGTCGCCCGCGCGAATGTCGCTGCCGACCGAAATCTGCCGACCGATGACGCGCAGATATGACTGGATCGCCTCCGGCGGCGCACCGGCCGCGCGCGCCGATCGATAGAGGCTGTCGCCCACCCGGCCGCGAATGCGCAGCGGCGTGGCATCGACCGCGATCGGGATACGCCGCATGACAAGCTGGCCGCCGACGCGCTCCATCTCGATCCGGAGGTCGAAGCGCGCGCGCATCGCGAGCGCCTCGACCGGGCGTGGTATGGTGCGGGCGGCGCGGCGGCCGAGAATCAGGTCGATACGCGTGCCGGGCGCGATGTCGGCGAGCGGAACGGCGCCTGCCACCTGGCTTGCGAGCGCCCGTGCCTCGCTGCTGCCGACGCCCGAGCGTTCGAGCAGCCGGGTGAAACTGTCGCCGCTGCCGAGCGTCGCGGTGAGCTCGATCTGCGGCCGTTCGGGGGTCTGCGCCAGCGGGCGGACGGCGTCGGTCGCGGCCATGTGGCGGCCGGTGTCGCCGCCGAACGCGAGCGGCACGATCATCTGCGCGCGCGCCTCGTCGAAGTCGGCGGTATCGAGCGCCGGCGTTCCGCCTGTTTCGAGCGGCCGGACGCCGGGAAAGGTCGCGATCGCGGTTCCGCAGAGCAGGGTTAATGTGGCAAGGCCGCGCCACCACTCGGCCGAACCGATATTGTCGCCAAGGTCGGGAACAAGGTCGAGCGCGGCAAGGCGGTCGCGCCAGCCGGGTTGCGGCCCGGCATCGGAACCGGCGCGCCGCAGCGGGATCGCTTGCGACATCGCGAGGGCGGCGACGTTGCCGGACATCCCCGCGACGGGTTCGTGACGCTCAAACAAATTGCAACCCCCGCCCGGCGGATCGGGCCCTCACCCGGCCGCCGAATGATGTTTTCGAGGCCTTGTCTGTAAAGAAAGGTCGTTAAAGTCAATTTAATGGCCGATTTGCCGCGATGCATTGCGGCAGGGCGTGGCGAGGCCGGGATATCATGCAGCCCGGCAGGAAAAATCGGCCTCCATCCTGCCATGGCGCGATCCGCTGTTGCGCCGCGGGCGCACCCATGCCAGCTTGAGACCCAAGAAAATGACCTCTTCCTCTTCCCAGCCGGTCAAGGCTGTCCTTGGCCCCACCAACACCGGCAAAACCCATTTGGCGGTCGAGCGCCTGGCCGCGCATTCGAGCGGCATGATCGGCTTTCCGCTGCGCCTGCTCGCGCGCGAGGTCTATGACCGCGTGGTGGCGATCAAGGGTGCGGCGCAAGTCGGCCTCGTCACCGGCGAGGAGCGGATCATGCCCCCCGACGCGCGCTATCTGCTCGGCACGATGGAAGCGCTGCCGGTGACGCGCGACGTCGCTTTCGTCGGCATCGACGAAGTCCAGCTCGGCACCGATCCCGAACGCGGCCATGTCTTCACCGACAGGCTGCTTCGCGCGCGCGGGCGCGAAGAAACGATGATTCTCGGCTCGGCCAGCATCCGCAATCTCGTCAAGGGGCTGGTGCCCGAGGCCGAGATCATCACGCGGCCGCGTTTTTCGACGCTGAGCTATGGGGGGTCGTCGAAGCTCTCGCGCCTTCCCAAACGCTCGGCGATCGTCGCCTTCTCCGCCGAGGAGGTTTATGCGATCGCCGAGATGCTCCGCCGCTTTTCGGGCGGAGCCGCGGTCGTGATGGGTGCGCTCAGCCCCAAGACGCGCAACGCCCAGGTCGCGATGTTCGAGGCGGGTGAGGTCGATTATCTGGTCGCGACCGACGCGATCGGCATGGGACTCAACCTCGACGTCCGGCATGTCGCCTTTGCGAGCCTGCAGAAATTCGACGGCCGCCGCCTGCGCCGCCTGACGGTCTCGGAAATGGCGCAGATCGCGGGCCGCGCGGGGCGCCATCAGCAGGACGGCAGTTTCGGCACCGTCGGCCTGCCGCAGGGCGGCTTCACCCCCGAAGAAATCGCCGCGATCGAGGGGCATCATTTCCCGCCGCTCTCCAGCCTGTTCTGGCGCGAGCCCAACCCGGGCTTCGGCTCGATCGATCAGCTGCTGGCGGACCTCGCCAAGCCGCCGGCCCAGCCGCAGCTGCGCGCCGCGCCCGAGGCGGTCGACGTGGCGGTGCTCAAGCATCTCGCGGGCGACATGGAAGTGCGCGCGCGCGGCGGCGACTTCGACGCCGTGCAGCGATTGTGGGACGTGTGCGGCCTCCCCGATTTCGAGCAGCTCGGCGCCGAACATCACAGCCGCACGGTTTTCAGGCTGTGGCAGTGGCGCACGAGCGGCGACGGGATGATCGACCCCGACTGGTTCGCGCGCCGCCTGGCAAGGCTGGACGATGTCGAGGGCGACATCGACCAGCTCGCGAGCCGGATTGCGGCCGTGCGCACGCTCTGCTTCATCGCGCAGCGCGGCGACTGGATCGCGGGCGCGGCCGGATGGACCGAGCAGGCGCAGGCGCTCGAGTCGCGGCTGTCCGACGCTTTGCACGCCGCGCTGGCCCAGCGGTTCGTCGACCGGCGGCTCGCGCTGCTGCTCCGCGACGCCGGGCAACGGGGCGCCGCGCTGCCCGTTGCCGTCGGCGCCGACGGCACCGTCGCGGTCGACGGCGAGGCGATCGGCACGCTCAAGGGCTTCCAGTTCAGGGTCGACCCGGTCGCCAAGGCGAGCGACCACCGCATGTTGCTCGCCGCCGCCGAAAAGCATCTGCGCGCCGAACTCGCACGCCGCGCCACGTCGCTTGCCGAGGGCGACGACGGCGCGCTGTCGCTGGTCGCCGAACCGGGAACATCGCCGCGCCTCGCCTGGCACGGCCATGTCGTCGCGACGCTCGCGCGCGGACCGACGCTCGTCCAGCCGGCGATCCAGATCGACCCGTCGCTCCGCCGGCTCGAACCGCATCAGGTCCAGGCGATTTCCGAGCGGCTCCAGCGCTTCGTGGCCACGCAGCTGGCGCGCCATGCCGGGCCGCTCGCCGCGATGGGCGAAGCGGCGGGCGACCTGTTCACCCCGCCGCGCGTGCGCGCGCTGCTCGCCGCGCTCACCGACACCAGCGGCACAATCGCCCGCACCGCGGTCGAGGATCAGCTCGATGCGCTGACGTCCGAGGAGCGGCCATTGCTGCGCAAGCTCGGTTTCACGATCGGCTCGCTCGATATTTTTCACCCGCTGTTGCTGAAGCCCGAAGCGGTGCGCTGGCGCGCCGCGCTGATCGCCGCGCAGCAGGGCACGCCGGTGCCGCCGCTGCCGCCGCACGGCGCGGTGCTACAAAAGAGCGGCAATCAGGCGGGGCTCTCGATCGCGGGCTTTCGCCGCTGCGCCAATGGCTGGCTGCGCATCGACATGGCCGAAAAGCTCGCTCGACAGGCCCATGCGGCGCGGATGCAGGCGGCGGCACCGCCGACATCGCCGGTCGCGGGGGGCGACGAACATCATCATGACGACCATGGCGAAGATATCCATGGTCCGCTGCCACCCGGCTTCCCGATCGACCCGGCGCTCGCAACCTCGCTCGGTCTCGATGAGGAAACACGTCGCGCATTGCTCGGCAGCTTCGGCTTCCGCAGCGTCGGCGAACCCGCGCTGCAACGTTGGCGCTGGTCGGGACTGCGCAAGGCCTCGGCAAAGCGGCCCCGCCGCAAGAAGGACCGCAAGGGCGGCGCACCGGCGCCGCGCGCCGGGGTCAATGGCGAGGTGCTGCGCCCGCCCGCCAAGCCGGCGAAGGACAAGCGCGACAAGACAGGCAAGCCGCGCTCCGAGGCCCCGCGTCCGCCGCGTCCCGATCGGCCCGAACGCCGCGGCCCCTCACCCAACAGCCCCTTTGCCGGACTTGCCGCGCTGCTGGCCGAGGCTCGCAAGGACTGACCGCATATGGCGAGTCCCGGCGCGGCAGGAAGCATCAGGCTGGACAAGCTGCTCTGGTTCCTGCGCTTCGCCCGCTCGCGCAGCATTGCGCAGGCGATGATCGAGACCGGGCATATCCGGATCGACGGACGCCGCGTCGCGCGCTCGTCCTGCGCCGTGCACGCCGGTGCGACGCTGGTTCTGCCCGTCGGCGAACGGATCGAGGTGATCCGCCTCCTCTCGCTGCCGCTTCGCCGCGGCCCCGCGCCCGAGGCGCAGGCCTGTTATGCAAGGCTCGATCCGGAATCGCACGCCCCCTCCAGCTGAGCTATCGACCGGCATGGAAAAGCTGTCATCCGAAAGCGGATGGTTTTGCCTATCGAGTGAAAGTGATTCGCAACTGTCGCTTTGCGTTGACGCGTAACATTCGCGCGGCTTAGAGGCGGGTCCGTTGGATGTCGGACGGCAAGGGTGCCGCCGACAAAGGGAGCTGAGCCCATGACCTATGTCGTCACCGATGCCTGTGTCCGGTGCAAATATATGGACTGCGTCGAGGTGTGCCCCGTCGACTGTTTCTATGAGGGCGAGAATATGCTCGTCATCAACCCGAACGAATGCATCGACTGTGGCGTATGCGAACCCGAATGCCCCGCCGAGGCGATTCTGCCCGATACCGAGAGCGGCCTCGAAAAATGGCTCGAGGTGAACTCGAAGTTCAGCGCGGAGTGGCCGAACATCACGGTCAAGAAGGAAACCCCCGCCGACGCCGACGAATTCAAGGGCGTCGAGGACAAGTTCGACAAATATTTCTCGCCCGAACCGGGCGAAGGCGACTGATCCGAAACCGGACAAACGGAACGGGGCGGGCTTTCCCGCCCCTTCTTTTTGCCCCCTTGAAAGAGCTCCGCCAGGCGACGATGTAAGACGCTGGAGGGGCCAGCCCGCCGGTCCTCGGCACGGCATCCCGATAACACAAGGACGAAATTCCAATGATCGACCCGCTCGCAGCCCTTGTTCCCGTCGTCGTCGAACAGACGAGCCGCGGCGAACGCAGCTTCGACATCTTCTCCCGCCTGCTGCGCGAACGGATCGTCTTCGTCACCGGCGAGGTCGAGGACCAGATGGCCTCGCTGATCGTTGCCCAGTTGCTGTTCCTCGAATCGGAGAATCCGAAGAAGGACATCTATATGTATATCAACTCGCCGGGCGGGGTCGTCACGGCGGGCATGGCGATCCACGACACGATGCAATATATCCGCCCGCGCGTCGGCACGGTGTGCATCGGCCAGGCGGCGTCGATGGGCAGCTTCCTGCTCGCGGCCGGCGAGCCCGGGATGCGCGTCGCGCTGACCAACGCGCGCGTCATGGTGCACCAGCCGTCGGGCGGCGCGCGCGGCATGGCGTCGGACATCGAGATCCAGGCCAAGGAAATCCTGCGCATCCGCAAGCGGATGAACGATCTCTATGTGAAATATACCGGCAAGTCGCTGAAAGAGATCGAAAAGGCGATGGACCGCGACACCTTCCTCGAAGCCGACGAGGCGAAGGAATTCGGCATCGTCGATCATGTCTACGATCGCCGCCCGGGCCTGCCCGGCGACGACGCGCCGAAGGATGTGAGCGAGGGCCCGACGCCCTGAGCGACGGCCCCGGCAACACCCCGGTAACCGCGTTTCTTGACGTCCGCTTCGTGCCACTGTGGTACGCGGACATTGAACCGATGTCACCCAATTGCCATATTGTAATTGGGTGACCGGGGGCTAGGATAAGAGAGGCGTCGCCCCTTTTGGGCCCGCCATAGGAAGTTTTATGACGAAATTGAGTGGCTCGGACAGCAAGAGCACCCTTTACTGCTCCTTCTGCGGCAAGTCGCAGCACGAAGTCCGCAAGCTGATTGCCGGGCCGACCGTTTTCATCTGCGACGAATGCGTCGAGCTTTGCAACGACATCATCCGCGAGGAAATAAAGGGCGGGATCGCCGCGCGCAAGGACGGCGCGGTGCCGACGCCGCTCGAAATCTGCCAGCACCTCGATTCCTATGTGATCGGCCAGAACACCGCCAAGCGCGTGCTGTCGGTCGCGGTGCACAATCACTACAAGCGCCTCGCAAACTCGGGCCGCGGCGACGATGTCGAACTGGCGAAGTCGAACATCCTCCTCGTCGGCCCGACCGGCAGCGGCAAGACCTTGCTCGCGCAGACGCTCGCGCGCTTCCTCGACGTCCCCTTCACCATGGCCGACGCAACGACGCTGACCGAGGCGGGTTATGTCGGCGAGGACGTCGAGAACATCATCCTCAAGCTGCTGCAGGCCAGCGACTATAATGTCGAAAAGGCCCAGCGCGGCATCGTCTATATTGACGAGATCGACAAGATCAGCCGCAAGGCCGAGAACCCCTCGATCACCCGCGACGTGTCGGGCGAAGGCGTGCAGCAGGCTTTGCTCAAGCTGATGGAAGGCACGACCGCGAGCGTTCCGCCGCAGGGCGGGCGCAAGCATCCGCAGCAGGAATTCCTGCAGGTCGACACGACGAACATCCTGTTCATCGCCGGCGGTGCGTTCAGCGGCCTTGAAAAGATCATCGGCGACCGCCTGCAGGGCAAGTCGATCGGTTTCGGCGCGCATGTCGCCGGCCCCGACGAACGCCGCCAGGGCGAAGTGCTCAAGCAGATCGAACCCGAGGATCTCCTCAAGTTCGGGCTGATTCCCGAATTCGTCGGCCGCCTGCCCGTCATCGCGACGCTCGAGGACCTCGACGTCGACGCGCTGGTCAAGATTCTCGGCGAACCCAAGAATGCGCTGGTCAAACAGTACAAGAAGCTGTTCGACCTCGAAGAGGTCGCGCTGACCTTCACCGACGATGCGCTGGTCGCGGTCGCCAAGAAGGCGATCGAACGCAAGACCGGCGCGCGCGGGCTGCGCTCGATCGTCGAGGCGATCCTGCTCGACACGATGTTCGACCTGCCCGACCTGACCGACGTGGTCGAGATCGTCGTCGACAAGGATGTGGTCGAGGGCCGCAAGGATCCCGTCCGCGTCTATGCCGACAAGGCGAAGGAAGCCGCAGGCGACGCCGCCTGAGTCGCGCATGGGGCGCCCTTCGGGGCGCCCTTTTATGTTGCATTGCAGCAACAGTTTCCCGAAAAAACGAATTCGTGCCTGTGGATAAATTCGGGCGCGCAACGGAAATTCGCCTTTTTTTCGCCCTTGGCCGCAAGCCGCCCCCCTCCCCGCTTGCACTGTCACAATTGCTGTCACAATCGTGCCACATGCGAGCTTCAGGGGCGCTCGCAGGTCAGGCGCGCCCCTTTTGTGCGCCTGCCATTGCACCACCATAGGGGACAATCCAGAATGAAATTCCGTCACACGCTCGCTGCCAGCGTTGCGCTGATTCCGGTCGCGCTGCTTTCCACGCCGGCCTTCGCCCAGTCGACCGGCTCGCAGGACTTCGAAAACGAGATCATCGTCACCGGTTCGCGCTCGAATCAGGGCATCGCCGGCGTCGTCACGCCCGACACGACCAAGGCAAAGGTCGTCCTGACGCAGGAATTCATCGCGCGCCAGTCGCCCGGCCAGACCGTCAACGACCTGATCAACCAGCTTCCCGGTGTCAGCTTCCAGAACAACGATCCGTTCGGTTCGGCCGGCGGCAAGATGACGATCCGCGGTTTCGACAACACGCGCATCAACCAGACGTTCGACGGCATCCCGCTCAACGACTCGGGTAACTATGCGCTCTATTCGAACCAGCAGCTCGACCCCGAACTCATCGACCAGGTCAACGTCAACCTCGGCTCGACCGACGTCGACAGCCCGACCGCCGCGGCGTCGGGCTCGACGGTCAACTATCGCACGCGCAACCCGAGCGAAGAGTTCGGCGTGAAGGTCGTCGGCTCGGCCGGCGACTTCAACTTCTTCCGCATCTTCGGCATGGTCGACACCGGCGTGCTGACCCCGTGGGGCACGCGCGCCTTCATCTCGGGCAGCTCGGCGACCAACGACACGGTGTTCGGCAACGTCGATCTGCCGGGCGTGCCCGCGCATCGCGGCCGCATCAACAAGAAGCAGTTCAACGGCAAGATCTATCAGCCGATCGGCGACGATGGCGACTTCATCGCACTGTCGGGCCACTATAACGAGAACCGCAACAATTTCTTCGGCTCGGTCTCGCTGCGTGACGACACGTATCTTGGCCGCGTCGTCCCCAATCGCTTTCCGCTGAGCCGCGACGAACGCGACTACAATATCGCGCGCTGCCAGATCAACACCGTCGCCCGCGCCGGCCAGATCGACACGGCAAACAGCTGCGGTTCGACCTTCGACGAACGCATGAACCCGTCGAACACCGGCAACATCCGCCTCAACTCGCGCTTCACGCTCACCGAAGGCCTCGTCCTGACGGTCGATCCGAGCTATCAGTACACCAAGGCCAATGGCGGCGGCACCGCCGTCGGCACGGAAGCGCGCCGCGACGTCAATCCGCTGGGCACGCCCGCGGCTGCGAACTGCAACACTACCCCGAACAGCGCGACGGTCAGCTGCCAGATGGGCTATATCGGCGGTACGCCCTATTACGGCCGCGACCTCAACGGCGACGGCGATCTGCTCGACACCGTCCGCGTGCTCGCGCCGAACCAGACGCAGACCCACCGCTACGGCCTGATCACCGGCCTGCGCTACGAAATGGGCGATCACACGTTCCGCGTGTTCTACAGCTGGGAACGCGCGCGCCACCGTCAGACGGGGCAGACCAACTTCCTGCAGCTCGACGGCTCGCCGACCGACCCGTTCCCGGTAAACGATCCGCTGAAGGACGCCGATGGCAATGTCCTGCAGCGTCGCGACCGCAAGTCGATCGCCAGCCTCAACCTGTTCGGCGGTGAATATCGCGGCGAATTCGGTCGCCTGACCGTCCAGGCCGGCGGCTCGTACAAGATGTTCAAGCGCGAGCTGAACAATTATTGCGCCACCTCGAGCGCGACGGGCTTCGTCGAATGCTTCGGCACGAACACCGCCGGTCTTGCTGCATGGCTGGCCGCCAACCCGACGGTCGTGATCGGCGTCGATCGCGGCACGACGCCGCCGACCAACATCATCGCGCCGGTGCAGGGTCCGCAGCAGCGCATCCGCAAATATAACAAGTTCACGCCGAACGTCGGCCTGACCTTCGACGCGACCGACGATGTCAGCATCTTCGCCAACTATTCGAAGGGTGTGCAGGTTCCGGGCACCGACAACCTCTACAACGCCTTCTATTTCCCGGCGGACTCGGAAGCGGCGAACCCGAAGCCCGAGACGACCGACAACTTCGACCTCGGCGTGCGCTACACGACCAGCGAGATCCAGGCGCAGATCGGCGGCTGGTACACGATCTTCAAAGACCGTCTCGCCTCGTCGTTCGATCCGGACACCGAGCGTAACGTCTATCGCAACCTCGGCCGCGTCGACAAATATGGTATCGACGCCACGGTTTCGGTCCGTCCGATCCCCGAATTCTCGGTCACGGCCTTCGGTTCGTACCTGAAGTCGAAGATCAAGGACAACGTCCTCAACGGCCTCTGCACCGCGCAGAACGTGACCGATCGTGCCTTCCTCTGCACCGCGGTCAACGGCCCTGCTTATGCGCTGACCAAGGGCAAGCGTGAATCGGGTTCGCCGACCTACACCTTCGGCGGCCGCGTCCAGGGCACGCTCGGCCCGCTCGAACTGGGTGCGCAGGTCAAGCGCACCGGTCCGCGTTATGTGAACGACCAGAACACCCCGCTGTTCCAGTCGATCGATCTCGATGGTGCGGGCCCTCAGCCGGCGCGCACCCTTCAGGTCTTCGGTGCCAAGGCTCCGGGCTACACGCTCGTCGATCTCGACGCGCGCCTCGGTCTCGAATGGGCCGGCCTCGGCGACAAGGTCTATTTCCAGTTCAACGTCACCAACCTGTTCGACAAGCTTTATGTCGGCGGTTTCGACGGCCAGCTGGCGAACAACTCGGTGCCTTTCACCCAGATCGGCGCGCCGCGGACCGTCATCGGTTCGATCGTCGTCGGCTTCTGAGCCCGACGGCCGGACGAACGAAATCGGGCGCGGGAGGCAACTCCCGCGCCCTTTTTCCTGTCCGAAAGATGAAGCCGGCGCCGCGCGACGCGGCGCCGATGGCGGCTCAGCCCGCGGCGATGCGGCGCGCGGTGTCCTGCACCAGCGCGATCATGTTGGGGACGCCCTGCGTCCGGTTCGACGACAGCTGGCGCGTGAGGTCGAAGGGCGCGAGCGCGGCGGCGACATCCATCGCGGCGACATCGGCGGCGGGCTTGTCCTGCACCGCGGCCAGAACCAGCGCGACGATCCCCTTGGTGATCGCGGCGTTGCTGTCGGCGAGGAAATGGAGCTGGCCGTCGTCTCGCGGCACCGGGTAGACCCAGACGCTCGCCGAGCAGCCGCGCACCAGCGTCGCGTCGGTCTTGAGCGCGTCGGGCATCGGTTCGAGCGCGCGGCCGAGGTCGATCAGCAGGCGATAGCGATCGTCGCCGTCGAGAAAATCATATTCGTCGAAGATGTCGGTCAGGCTGCGCATGGCCGCGCGCACTCGCACAGATGGCACCAAGTTGAAAGGGCCCTGAAACGACATCGGCCCGCTCCCCTGTCAACCGCCGGACGGATGGCGACTGACAGGGGAGCGGGCCGGTGCCGCACCGTCGGTCCGGGGTGCCTTAGAGGTCGACCCCCGCCGCGATCGCTTCGAGCTTGCGCAGCCGTTCCTTGAGGTCGGCGATCTCGATCCGCGACCCGGCATTCGGAACGCTGGCGTCCTGCGGCGGCGCGACATGCCCCGCCGCGAGCTCCTCGCGCTTCAGCTGGATCCAGTCGCGCCAGCCGCGCAGCGCGACCAGACTGACAATGCTGAGCGCGGCGAGCGCAACGGCGGCGGCGGTGAAATCAGGTGTGATGAAAGCCATGAGCGTTGCTCCCTTGTCGGCGTTCAGATCTTGCTGCTGTCGCGCAGCTTCTCGATTTCCTGATCGAGCGTGACAGCACGATTGTTGTCGGTGGCGATGCGTTCGAGCACCTGGATGCGGTCCTTCAGCGCGCGAATCTCGGCCTGCAGCGCCTTGGTCTCGGCATTGTCGGCGGCGACGACATAGTCACCGCCGCTGCGATCGCGGCGGATGCCGTGCTTGGCGCGGACAATGCTGCCGATCGTGACGATGAGGACGATGCCGACGACCATTTCAAACGGGCCCATGGGGAGTATCCTTTCCTGATATTCTTGTCGTTGTCGGTTCAGTTCAGCGGCGTGTCGCGCAGCTTCTCGATCTCGTCGGTGACATCGATTCCCTTGTCGGTAACGATGCGCTCGAGAACGCGGACGCGCTGTTCGAGCCGTTCGGTGTGCGCCGCATATTGCGCCGCTTTCTCGGCGGTTTCGTTGGTGATCGCCTTGAGCTGCTTTTCCTTGAACTTCAGATGACGCTCATAGGCGGCGTAACCTATGCCGAGGGTGACCGGCAGTCCGACGACGATGAAGAGGATGACGATCGCTTCCATTTCCCGCTCCTCAATTCGACGGACGCCGCAGCGCCTCGATCTCGTGGCTCAGCCGGTGGCCCTCGTCGGTGACGATGCGCTCGATCACCGCGAGACGATCCTTCACCGACCCGAGTTCGGCGCGCAGCTGGGCATTTTCCTGGCTGATCAGCTTGACGCGCTCCATCGCCTCGTCGCTGGTCTTCGGATAGATCGCCTTGCCCCAGCTGTTCTCTAGCGGATAGCCGTTCTTGATGCGAAGCCAAGTGGTGAAAACCCATCCCGCGACCCCGGCAAGGCCGACAATTGCGGCAACGGGGGCAAGGGTGTTCAAAAGCAGGAAATCCATCGTCTCGATCCTCTCAGCGCAGACGGTCGATCTGGTCGGCGAGCTGCGCCGCCTGTCCGTTGTTCTCGGTCGCGATGCGTTCCAGCACCGAAATCCGCTCTTCCAGCCGGCTGAC
The DNA here is from genome assembly GCA_017745175.1 of Sphingopyxis sp. Taxonomy (GTDB): domain Bacteria; phylum Pseudomonadota; class Alphaproteobacteria; order Sphingomonadales; family Sphingomonadaceae; genus Sphingopyxis. The sequence continues at coordinate 23,010 of JAGHZY010000046.1, forward strand.
CTGGCCCGCCAGCTTGGCGTTGTCATCGGTCAGCAGGGCGATTTTTCGATCAGCGTCGGGGTCGGTTCGATGAACCGTGCCACCCCATTCATTCTCGACGGGATAGCCGTGCTTGGCGCGGATCCAGGTGGTGAACATCCAGCCGCCGATCGACAGGGCGATGATGGCGAGGACGAAGGTGGTACCACCGAAATTCATGTATTTTCTCCCTGTTGCCTGCCCCGGCCCGCTCAGCGCAGCGCGTCGATCTCGTCGGCGAGGCGGCGGTTGTGGCTGGTGTAATATTGCTCGATGTCGGCAAGCCGGCGGTCGATGTCGCGGAAGCGCGACTTGATGTCGCGGGTCGATGCGGTCGGGTTGCTACGCACACCCTGCCAGAATTTCGCCTCCTCACTCGAGCCATAGAGCGCGAACGGCTTGGGCGTGCCCATCCAGGCGACCATCCAGTAAGCGATCAGCGTCCAGGGGAAGCCGCCCATCAAGGTGAGGAGGACCGCGCCGACGCGAACCCAGAGGACGTCGATCCCGCTATAATCCGCGATGCCCGAACACACACCGCTCCATTTGGCGTTCTGCTTGTCGAGGTAGAATTTTGTGCGGCTGGCAGACATCTCAGTTCCTCCGGCTATTGTTTTCGAGTTGCGCCAGTTCTTCATCGCTGCGTACCGCGGGGCGGAAGTCGGGATGGTCGGCGCTGATGATGCGTTCGACGGTGTGCAGGCGGTTTTCGAGGCGCCGTGCGGTATCGTAAAGTTCGTCGAGCAGCTGTTCATCTTCTCCGGTCAGCGTCTTGGCCTGTTTCCACTTCGTGATGTAGTGGAGGATCAGCCAGGGCAGACCGAGGAAGAGCGTTCCGATGACGATCGGGACAATGATGATCTCTTCCATCGGTCCGGCTCCTTAATTCTTGCCCTGCGCGGCCTTCAGCGCGGCGAGCTCGTCGGCGACCTTGTCGGCGGCCTGCAGTTCGGCGATTTCCTCGTCGAGCGACTTCTTGTAGCCGAGACCCAGCGCATCGGCGCGGCCTTCGGCTTCGTCGACGCGGCGTTCGAGGATCTCGAAGCGCGAGAAGGCATCCTCGACGCGGTCGCCATTGGTCATCTCGCGAAGGCGATAGCGGTTCTCGGCGCTTTCGAGGCGGTTGACGACGCTCGACTGGCGCGCGCGGGCTTCGCTGAGCTTCTTCTGCAGCTTCGCGATATCGGCTTCATAGCCGGTCAGCGCATCGTCGAGGACGGCGATTTCGGCTTTCAGCCGCTCGGCCATATCGCCTGCCTTCTGCTTTTCGACGAGCGCGGCGGTGGCGAGATCCTCGCGGTCCTTCGACAGCGCGAGCTCTGCCTTTTCCTTCCAGCTGTCCTGCAGGCTCTCGAGCTTGGCGATATGGCGCCGCATTTCCTTCTGGTCCGCAATCGTGCGGGCGGCAGAGGCGCGGACTTCGACGAGCGTTTCGTTCATCTCGAAGATGATCTGGCGGATCATCTTTTCCGGATCCTCGGCCCGGTCGAGCAGGTCGGTGACGTTGGCGGCGATGATGTCGCGGGTTCGTGAAAAAATACCCATTTGAAACTCCTGTCGAAAACTTGAGACCTTGTATGTTGTTAAAAGGCTGGTGCCGGGGCGGGGCAAGGGGGGAGAGTGCCCCGGCACCAGTGCCGGTCAGGCCATCGGACTGACCGCCGGGGTTGCTGCAGGTGCCAGAAGGCCGATGGCCGGGTGGCCCGCAGCCGCGGCTGGATAGTCGATCGCACCGACGAGGATGGCGAGCGCACCGACCGCGCTGAGCGCGAAAGTGGCGGCTTGGGCAATCTTCGTCTGCATCGATCTACCTTCCCTTTTCCTGCACCGGAGCGCGATGCGCCGGTTCGATGAAATCTCTGCAGGAGCCGTGCCAATTGCGGAAAATGGCGGGAAACCAATCAAGTTCACACCGCAATCGCCATTTACAACGATTTCCCTTGCCAATCAGCGGGAAATTTTGCCAATGATTGGGAATGGAGCGCGAAACGCAATTCATCGGCCAATCGGCAGCCTTCCAGGACGCGGTCGAACGCGCAAGCCTCGCCGCCGCACTCGATCGCCCGGTACTGGTGATCGGCGAGCGCGGGACGGGCAAGGAACTGATCGCCGAGCGCCTTCACCGCCTGTCGGCCCGGTGGGATCGCCCCTATGCGATCATGAACTGCGCCGCGATGCCCGAGACGCTGATCGAATCCGAGCTGTTCGGGCACGAGGCGGGCGCCTTCACCGGCGCGACGCGCACCCGCGCGGGGCGGTTCGAGGAAGCCGACGGCGGCACGCTGTTTCTCGACGAACTCGCGACGATGTCGATGGGCGCGCAGGAACGGCTCTTGCGCGCGGTCGAATATGGCGAGGTCACGCGCGTCGGATCGTCGCGCCCGATCCGCGTCGATGTCCGCATCGTCGCAGCGACCAACGAACATCTGCCCGCGCTCGTCGACGCGGGCCGCTTCCGCGCCGACCTGCTCGACCGGCTGTCGTTCGAGGTGATCACCCTGCCCCCGCTTCGTGCGCGCGAGGGCGACATCGAAGTGCTCGCGACCTATTTCGGCCAACGGATGGCCGCGGTACTCGGCTGGGACGAATGGCCGGGCTTCGGCCCGCGTGCACTTGCCGCGATGGAGGGGCATGACTGGCCGGGCAATGTCCGCGAGCTGCGCAACGTGATCGAACGCGCCATCTATCGCTGGGCCGACCCCTCGAAACCGGTCGACGCGCTGAGCTTCGACCCGTTCGCAAGCCCGTGGCAGCCGGCGGTGCGGGGGCCGGCCGCAAAGACCGATACCCTCGCCGCCGCGCCCGCCGGTCCGGCACCGGCCACCTCCGCCCCGTCGGGCCCGGTCAGCGACCTGCGTGCCGCGGTCGACGGCTACGAGAGGCAGATCCTCGCCGACACAATGGCGCGCTGCCGGTTCAACCAGAAGGTCGCGGCCGAGGCATTGGGACTGAGTTACGACCAGATTCGCCACGCACTGAAAAAGCACGGGCTGAACCAGTAACGGTCGCGGAACCTATTGCCCGGGCAATTGCGCGTTCAGCGCCTCGATCACCGCATCCTGCGTCGACACGAGATCGGCGAGGCGGTCGCGCAGCGCATAGATATCGGGCAGGCCGTCGACCTGCTCCCCGATGCTGCGGTCCAGATAGAGGCGATCGATGTCCGCGAGCGCAGCGGTGAGCGGTGCGCGCGCGGCGGTGAGGCGCGAGATCGCCTGCTGTGCGACGACCCAGCGCTCGCTCGCGACCGGAGCTCCGGCCGCAGCGGAGACCAGCGACGCGGCGGCGCTGCGCTCGGCGGCGAAGGCCTGCTGCCCCGCGGCGCCATCCGATTCCCAGCGCGCGAGGCGGCCCGCAAGATCAGCCGGCAGCGGACCCGGCGGCGTCACCGCGACCGGGGGCGGCGCAACATCGAATCGTCCCTCGACGGGGCGCTTCGCAAGCGACGGCGCATCGCCCGCCTGCGTCGCAGCACAGGCCGATAGCGGGAGCAACATGGCGGCGAAAAGATGAGCGCGCTTCATTGCCATCCCTGATATGGGGACCCGCCCGCGGCAGCAAGTACCGAATCGGGCATCGCGGCCCGATTGACGCCGACCTTGCTTTTTCGACGAAAAGCACGGGATTTGGCGGTTGACAGCTCGCCCTTCTCTCGCTAGTGGCGCTGACTTTCCCGCATGCCGGAAAAATCGCCTGCTCTGGCGGGTGACTGGCAGCGCGGGTGTTCTAGTTTCTGATTGGATGGAAGACCATGTTCGCAATCGTGCGCACGGGCGGAAAGCAGTATCGCGTTGCCGCCGGAGACAAGATCGCCGTCGAGAAGATCGAGGGTGAAGCCGGTGACACCGTGTCGCTGGGCGACGTCCTGCTGGCCGGTGACGGCGGCGAGGTGAAGGATGCGAAGGGTCTGACCGTTTCGGCCGAGATCATCGCGCAGACGCGCGGCGAAAAGGTCATTGTCTTCAAGAAGCGCCGCCGGCACAACTACCGCCGCCGCAACGGCCACCGCCAGTCGCTGACGCTGCTGCGCATCCTTGCCGTCGGCGAAGCAAAGAAGGCCGCACCGAAGAAGGAAGCCGCACCGAAGGCTGAAGAAGCCGCCGCTGCGCCCGCCGCCGAAAAGGCTGCTGCGCCGAAGAAGGCCGCTGCCCCCAAGGCCGAAGCCGCCGAAAAGAAGCCCGCTGCCAAGAAGGCGGCCCCCAAGAAGGACGCCTGAGCGCGCACGTCGCGGCTCGGCCTCACCCGAACGAATTAAGGAGCATCAGTCATGGCACATAAGAAAGCAGGCGGTTCTTCGCGCAACGGTCGCGACTCAGCCGGCCGCCGCCTTGGCGTGAAGAAGTTCGGCGGTCAGGAAGTGATCGGCGGCAACATTATCGTGCGCCAGCGCGGTACCAGGGTGTACCCGGGCGCCAATGTCGGCATGGGCAAGGACCACACGCTGTTCGCGACCGCGGACGGCCGCGTCCGATTCCACGACGGCAAGCTCGGCCGCAAATATGTATCGGTCGACATGATGGCCGAAGCCGCCGAATAAGGACGATCGCTGACGGGTCGTCCTGATAAGGGATGACCCGGAGCCGTCCTTCCGCCCCAAGCGGAAACAAGGTTCGAAAAGAGGGAGACGGGTCACCCCCGGACTCCCTTTTTTCTTGTCCGAAATCCGTCACTTGAGGCGGCCGGGCGCGAAAACGGGGCCATCCATCTCCCTCCGTATCGAATGTCGTCAAAGCGTCACCATCTGGCGCCAGGGCGACAGGCACTGGGAGTCAGAAAAGATGTTTGCGCGTACCGAAAGACTGTTGCTGCGGCCCGGCTGGCTGGAAGATGCACCCGCGCTCGCCCAAGCGATCGGCGAGGAAGCGGTGGTCCGCAACCTCGCGACCGCGCCTTGGCCCTATGGCGAGGCGCAGGCGCAGGAATTTCTCAGCAAGCCGATCGACCCCGACCAGCCGCGTTTCCTGATCTTCGCACGCACCGGCGGCGCACCCCGCCTCGTCGGCGGTTGCGGCATCAAGCCCGACGAGGACGGACGTCCCGAACTGGGTTACTGGATCGCGCGCCCCTATTGGGGCCTCGGCTTCGCGACCGAGGCCGGGCGCCAGCTCGTCCATATCGCGCGCGCCATGAACCTGCCGAAGCTGTCGGCGGGCCACTTCCTCGACAATCCGGCGTCGGGCGCGGTGCTCCGCAAGCTGGGGTTCAGGCCGACCGGCAAGGTCGCGCAGCGCTACAGCCTCGCACGCGGCGGCGAAGCGCCGTGTGCGCTGTTCGAGGAAGGCGACGGCGACGGTGACAGCAGCGTCACCCCGATGCGAAGCCGCATCGGGGTGGACGAGGATTTCCGTGAGGAACTGCGCCTGATCGCGGCATAAGGCTCCCCTCCTCGCGGGAGGGGACGCCACTCACCCGCGCATCTTGTTGACCATGCCCATGATGTCGTCGAGCGGATTGCCGTCGCCATCCATGTCGAGCATCTTGCCGATGCCGCCGAGACCGCCCGCCGAAGGCGCAGCACCGCCACCCAGTGCACCACCGAGGACATTGCCGAGCAAGCCGCCGAGGCCGCCGCTTTCACCCGACTGACCGCCCTGCTTCGCCATATAGCCTGCCGCCATCATCGCGAGCATCGGGAGCATTTGCTTGAGAATGCCCGAATCGATCCCGGTCTGCGCCGACGCCTGCCCGGCGACCGAACGGCTGACGTCCTTCGATCCGAAAATCTGGCCGAGTATGTCATTGCCCTGGCTCACGGGGGTCGGCTGAGACCCGAGCACCGAATCGAGCAAGCCCCCGCCACCGAGCTGGCCGAGCAGTCCGCCGAGGCCCTCGACCCCGCCGCCCGACTGCGCCTGTTTCTTGAAGCCGCCGAGGATCGCGGGAAGCAGCGCGTCGGCGCCCTGTTTCGCCATCGCGGGCGGGATGCCCAATTCCTTCGCCATCGATTCGATGCCGCCGGCCTGCGCCAATATGTCGGTGAGATTCATTTGCCTTCTCCCTCTCGGGCACGGATCGAACCGCGCCGATCGGCGTTTGTTATAGCAGCGCGCGGGCGGAGGACGAGTCGTTCATTTGGCTGTCATTTCCAGATGCATAGTCCTAGCCTGCGACTATCCGACTCGCCCTTCCCGGGCCGGCCGCATTTCCAAGTGGGAGCTAAGCAATGAGCATTTTCGGCAAGATCAAGGACGCGATTTTCGGAAAGAAGGCGGTTGCCGCCGAACCCGCAGCGCCGGCAGCGCCCAGCCCTGTCGGCACCGCGCTCGATGCCGCGACGCAAGCCATGGCAGCCGCCGCGGCGGCCCCGGTCGACGTCGACGCGATCCTCACCGCCGAGGCGGCGAACGCCGGGCAGGATCTCAACTGGCGCACGTCGATCGTCGACCTGATGAAGCTGCTCGGGATCGATTCGAGCCTCGCCAACCGCAAGGAGCTGGCGCAGGAACTCGGCTATACCGGCGCCCTCGACGGCAGCGCCGAAATGAACATCTGGCTGCACAAGGCGGTGATGCGCGAACTCGCGGCGAACGGCGGCAAGGTGCCCGCCGACCTCACCGACTGACACCCGATAAGCCCTCCCCTTCAGGGGAGGGCAGCGAGACTTACGAACTTGTTCGTTAGTCGCAGCGGGCGGGGTCCATCGGCCTTTCGCAAGGCCGATGGACCCCGCCCCAACCCCTCCCCTGAAAGGGAGGGGCTTTTCTTTTTCCCGCCCCCTTTTCGTTGACCGGCGCGCGCCGCTCCCTAGACAGGTTTCACAAGAAACAAGTCGCAGGGAGCCGCCAGTGCAACATCCGCTTTCCACCCCCGTCAGCCGCCGCCACACGCTCGCCACACTCGGCGCGGGCACCGCCGGACTCGCGATCGCTGGCCCCGCCGCCGCGCTGCAGGCCGCGCCGGGGAGCGACGCGCAAAAACTCCTCGATTCGGTTGCCGACAACCTTCTTGCCCAATCACCCGAGGGCGCGACCTCGCTCGGAATCGACACCGGCGCGCGCGCAAAAATGCGGGGGCAGCTCGGCGACCGTTCGGCAGCGGGCATGAAGATGCTCGCCGACACGCTGAAGGCCGATGTCGGGCGCGTCCGCGCCCTCGACAGAACGGGACTCGACCATGCGACGCGCACCAGCCTCGCGGTTGTCGAAAGCGCCTATGACGTCGCGCTCGCGGGCTTCGCCCTGCCCTATGGCGACGTCGCGGTCGGCGGCTGGCGCAACACGCCCTATGTCGTGATCCAGAATGTCGGCGCCTATCTCGACATCCCCAAATTCCTCGACAGCGACCATCCGGTGAAGACCTCGGGCGATGCCGAGGCCTATCTCTCGCGCCTCAATGCCTTTCCCGGCGTGCTCGACGGCGAGACCGAAAGGCTCAAAGCCGCGGGCGGCCAAGGGCTGATCGCCCCTGCCTTCCTGATCGACAAGGCCGTCAGGCAGATGGAAGCGACGATCGCCGACGCGAAGGCGGGCGGGTCGATGGTCGAAAGCCTCGCCCGCCGCACCGGCGAAGCGAAGATCGCGGGCGACTGGTCGGCGCGCTCGTCGAAGATCGTGCAGGGCCCCGTCGCAGCGGCGCTCGAACGCCAGCTCGCCGAACTGAAAGCGCAGCGGCCGAAAGCGACGATGGACGCGGGCATGTGGGCGCGCCCGGGCGGCGACGAATGGTATGCATGGGGCCTGCGCGCCTCGACCACGACGCGCATGACCCCCGACGAGATTCACGCGATGGGCCGCGCCGAGCTTGCCGAACTCCACGGCCGCATGGACCCGATCCTCAGGAAGCTCGGCTATACGCAGGGCTCGGTCGGCGACCGGATGAACGCGCTCGCCAAGGACCCGCGCTACAAATTCCCCGACAACGACGCCGGCCGCGCCGAGATCGTCGCCTATATCCGGACCTGGCTCGGCAAGATCCGCGCCGAGCTGCCGCGCGCCTTCCGCACGCTCGTGAAGGGCAATGTCGAGGTGAAGCGCCTCCCGCTCGCCGAGGAGCCCGGCGCGCCTGCGGCCTATGGCGGCGCGGGGTCGATCGACGGCAGCATCCCGGGGCGCTTCTGGATCAACCTGCGCACCACCGAATTGCACAGCAAATATTCGCTCCCCGACCTCGCGATGCACGAAGCGATTCCGGGCCACGCGTGGCAGGGCGAATATGCCCATGCGATGCCGCTGATCCGCACGATGCTCGCCTTCAACGCCTATAGCGAGGGATGGGCGCTCTATGCCGAGCAGCTCGCCGACGAGCTCGGTCTCTACGACGATTTCGAGGTCGGACGTCTGGGCTATCTTCAGTCGCTCGCGTTCCGCGCGTGCCGTCTCGTCGTCGATACCGGCATCCACGCCAAGCGCTGGACGCGCGAACAGGGCGTCGAATTCTTCGTGAAGGAAAACGGCTCGAACCCGCTCGAGGTTGCGAGCGAGGTCGACCGCTATTGCAGCTGGGCCGGACAGGCTTGCGGCTACAAGGTCGGGCACAGCGAGATCGTCCGCCAGCGCGGCCTCGCGCAAAAGGCACTCGGGGCCAAATATGACCTGCGCGATTTCGACGATGTCGTCGTCAAGGGCGGCAACGTCCCGCTCGACGTGCTCGCGAAGAATGTCGACGAATATGTGCGGGGCGCGAAAGGCTGATGCGCTTCATCGCGACGGCGCTGGGGGCGCTCTTGATAGCCACGCCCGGCACGGCGGAAAACACCCCGCCGCGCGTCCAGATCGTGACGAGCGACGTCGAGCGATTCTATGCGCTATACGACGACCCCGCGCTCGCCGCCGATCCCGATGCGCTCGCCACGCGTTATCTCGCCGATGCATCGCCGGGGCTCAAGGAGTTCATGGTCATGCGCCGGATCACACCCGAACGCGTCGCGAAGACGCTGCGCGAAAAACCCGATCTCTATCGCGACGCGCGCGGCTGCGCCGGTACGCTGGACAGTGTTCGCGGCCGGTTGACGGCGGCAGCCGACCGGCTGGCAATGCTCTATCCGCAGGCGATATTCCCACCGATCACCATCGCGGTCAGCCGCGGCGCGCCGGTCGCGGCGGCGAATGGCAAGGGGCTCTACGTCTCGCTCGAAGCGCTGTGCGCCGCAAAATTTTTCGAAGCCGACGACGAAGACCGCTTCGTCCATGTGATCGCGCACGAATATGTCCATGCCCAGCAACCGCTGGCGCAAGTCGAAAGCGACAGCGACACGGTGCTCCACGCCGCGCTCGTCGAGGGGGCTGCGGAGTTCATCGCCGAACAGATCGGCGGATCGGTGGCTTACACCCATCTGCACCGCTGGGCGGCCGGACGCGAACAGGCGGTCGAACGGGACTTTTTGGCGGAAAAGGACAACAAAGCGAACGGTTCGCGCTGGATGTACAACCAGCTCGGTACTCGGGATTGGCCGGGAGACTTGGGCTATTGGGTCGGCTACCGGATTGTCAAAAGCCATTACGGCCGCGCTCCCGACAAAGCGGCGGCGATCGAGGCGATCATCAAGATGAAGGACCCGGCCGCCTTCCTCGCGGAAAGCGGTTGGACGCCGGGGATGAAGCTCTAGGCCGGCAAGGGCGCGAGGTCGGGTGCGACGAACCCGCGCCGCGCCGGCACCGAAAAGAGCAGCTCGCGGCTGTAGAAACGCAGCGGCCAGTCGCGGCGGCCCATGTCGGAGCGCAGCAGCGCGTTGACGCGCGCCGCCAGCCCCGTCTCGGCGGTTTCCGACAGGAACAGCCGCACGCCCGCGACATAGGCGCGGGTGATGCTGTCGTGATAGCCCTGCGTGTCGTCGTTCACGCCGCCGACGCTCTCGTTATAGCGGCTGATGATCGTCGCGATCTCGGCATCGATGTCGATGTCGGGGCGCTCGCTGACAAGCCAGAGGCAGGCGCCGAGATGCGCTTCATGCGTCCATGCTTCGCGCGGCAGGGTGCGCGCAAGCAGGCCGGTGCCGATCGCGCTTATATCTTCGTCGCGCTCGAACAGGCGCGGTTTATGGTCGGTAGTCATCTTTCCGGTCCTTCCGGGTGATCTGCCACCCGGAGGAACCGGGTCAATTATGCTGCGACGGCCGCCTGCGGGGCTGCCTGACGGACGCCTTCGTCGACATGCTCCGCGAATTGCGCGAAGTTGTCGATGAACTGCCCGACGAGCGTTTGTGCCGTACGGTCATAGGCGGCCTTGTCGACCCATGCCTCGCGCGGGTCGAGCAGCGCCATGTCGACGCCCGGCACCGCGACGGGCACCATGAAGCCGAAGTTCGGATCCTTGCGGAATTCGGCGTCATTGAGGCTGCCGTCGAGCGCGGCGTTAAGCAGCGCGCGCGTCGCCTTGATCGGCATGCGCTTGATGCCGTCCATCGTCGCCATACCGCCGGTCCAGCCGGTGTTGACGAGCCAGCACTGGACGCCGCCCTTGGCGATGCGCTCTTTCAGGAGGTTGCCATAGACCGACGGATGGCGCGGCATGAAGGGTGCGCCGAAGCAGGTCGAGAAGGTCGCTTCGGGCTCGGTCACACCGATCTCGGTGCCGGCGACGCGCGCGGTATAGCCCGACAGGAAGTGATACATCGCCTGGTCGGGCGTCAGCTTCGCAATCGGCGGCAGCACGCCATAGGCGTCGGCGGTGAGCATGATGATGTTGGTCGGCACCGGACCCATATTCTGTTCCGACGTGTTCGGAATGAAATCGATCGGGTACGAACCGCGGCTGTTCTCGGCGAGCGTCGCATCGTCGAAGTCGAGTTCGCGCGTTGCCGGATCCATCACGACATTTTCGAGCACCGTGCCGAAACGCTTGGTCGTCGCGAAGATTTCGGGCTCGGCCTCGGGCGAGAGACGGATCATCTTGGCGTAGCAGCCGCCCTCGAAGTTGAAGACCGCGGTATCCGACCAGCCATGCTCGTCGTCGCCGATCAGCGTGCGCGAGGCGTCGGCCGACAAGGTCGTCTTGCCGGTACCGCTGAGGCCGAAGAAGACCGCGGTGTCGCCGTTCGCACCGATATTCGCCGAGCAGTGCATCGGCATCACGCCCTGTACGGGGAGCAGATAGTTGAGGATACCGAACACCGACTTCTTCATCTCGCCGGCATAGGCGGTACCGCCGATCAGGATCAGCTTCTCGGTGAAATTGACCGCGACGACGGTTTCGGTGCGCGTGCCGTGCCTCGTCGGGTCGGCGCGGAAGCTCGGCAGGTCGATGATCGTATATTCGGCCGCGAACGCCGCGAGCTCGGCCGCCGTCGGGCGGCAGAGCAAAGTGCGGATGAACTGGCTATGCCACGCGAATTCGGTGACGACCTGGACACCGACGCGATATTCGGGCTGCGAGCCGCCGAACAGCTGCTGGCGATAGAGACGCGGACGCTCGGCGAGGTGCGCGAGGAAATCGGCCTTGAGCGCGGCAAAGTGATCGGGGGTCATCGGAACGTTGGTCTTGCCCCACCAGATGGTGTCGCGCGTTTCGTCGTCCTGGACGATGAACTTGTCCTTGGCGCTGCGCCCGGTGTGCTTGCCGGTCGCGACGACGAGCGGGCCGTCCTTGGCGAGCAGGCCTTCGCCATTGCGGATGGCATCTTCGACAAGCGCCGATGTGCCCAGGTTTTCGGCAACCTGCGCCTTCGTCTCGACGCTGTCGGTGCCGATCACAAGCTTCGTCATTGTTTTCGCCTTTCCTTGTCCGGCGGCGTCGTTGCATACCTATGCAATGCTTAGCGCGCTAATGGGTTGGCCCGCATCAACATGGGTGCCGACGTGTCCGCCGATTCCGAAATCCCGGCCGCGTTAGCCCGCTTGGCGGGGGAGGTCAAAAGATTAAAGCGGAGCCGCGCCGGACCTGCGACGAACGTGCCAAAAGGGAACCGGTAACAACGCGGCGATGTTGTCGCTGCCCCCCGGATAGGCTAATCGCTCCCTCGGGCCCGCCAAATGGAAAGAGCATGACGGCAACCATCGCGCTGGTCGACGACGACCGCAACATCCTCCAGTCCCTGTCGATCGCGCTCCAGGCCGAAGGCTTTGTGACGCGCGTCTACTCGGACGGCGAGGCGGCGCTGAAGCCGCTGATCGACAATCCGCCCGATCTCGCGGTCTTCGACATCAAGATGCCGCGCATGGACGGGCTCGAGCTGCTGCGCCGGCTGCGCGAGAAGAGCCAGCTGCCCGTCATCTTCCTGACCAGCAAGGACGACGAGATCGACGAGGCGCTGGGCCTCGCGATGGGCGCCGACGATTATATCGCAAAGCCCTTTTCGCAGCGGCTGGTGATCGCGCGCATCCGGGCGATCCTGCGCCGCGTCGAGCTCAACCGGTCGGCCCCCAGCGAAGACGACGAACCCGTCGCCGAGCCGATCACGCGCGGACGGCTGCAGATGGATCCGGCGCGCCACAAGGTCGCGTGGGATGGCAAGGACGTCACGCTGACAGTCACCGAATTCCTGATCCTCGAAACGCTCGCCGCCCGCCCCGGCATCGTGCGCAGCCGCAACCAGCTGATGGATGCCGCCTATCAGGACGATGTCTATATCGACGACCGCACGATCGACAGCCACATCAAGCGGCTGCGGCGCAAGTTTCGCGAAGTCGACCCCGATTTCGACGCGATCGCAACCCTTTATGGCGCGGGGTACCGCTTTGCCGATGAAAGCTGACGCGCAAAAACACGACCGGCTGAAAGCCGATGCGAGCATCGCCGAGCAGGAGGAATCGCCGCTCGTCTGGTCCGCGCGCTGGTCGCTGACCACACGCATCCTTGCGGTCAATATCCTCGCGGTCGCGCTGCTCGCGGGCGGCTTCTATTACCTCGACACCTATCGCAGCCGCCTCGTCGACACGCGGATCGACGTGATGAAGGACCAGCTCGCGATGCTCGACAGCGCGCTCGAGGCGGCGCGGCCCGACCAGCGCGAACGGCTGATCAGCGAATTCGCCGAGGCGACCGAATCACGGCTCCGCTTCTACGCCACCGACGGGCATCGCATCTCGGACAGCTTCGAGAGCGGACCCGCGACCTATACGCTGCGCGATCCCGACCTGCAGCCGTGGAAGCGCGACGCGGCGCGCGCGATGGATCGCGGTATCGACTGGATCGTCGGCGCGCCGAGCTATCCCGAATTCGAGGAGCCACGCGTCGACAATGCGAAGGCGTGGCCCGAGGTGGTCGAGGCGCAGTCGAGCGGGCGCGCATCAAGCCGCTTCCGCTATGCGCCCGAGCGCACACCACTGCTGAGCGCCGCGCGCGTCGTCGATCTCGAAACGCCGCAGGTGATGCTGATGACGCTCAATGCCCGCGACATCACGCGCACCGTGCGCGCCGAGCGCTTTCGCATCGCGGTCGTCGTCGCGATGGTCCTGATGGCATCGGTCCTGCTCTCGCTCTTCCTCGCGCGCACGATCGTCCGGCCGCTCCGCCGGCTCGCGCGCGCGGCGGTGCGCGTCCGCCTCGGCCGTGCGCGCGAGGTCGTCGTGCCGCGCCTGCCGAGTCGCCGCGACGAGATCGGGACCCTCGCGCGCGCGCTGTCTGACATGACGCAGGCGCTGCGCGAACGCATCGACGCGGGCGAACATTTCGCCGCCGATGTGACGCACGAACTCAAAAACCCGATCGCCTCGGTCCGCTCGGCGATCGAGGGGCTCGGGCGCGTCAGGACCGACGAGCAGCGGGCGCAGCTGCTGAGTATCGCCGACGAGGATGTCCGCCGTCTCGACCGGCTGGTGAACGATATCAGCGAGGCGAGCCGCGTCGATGCGCAATTGTCGCGCACCCTGTTCGAGCCGATCGACGTCGGGATGATGATCGAATCGATGCTGGCGTCGCGCGCGGCACGCGTCGATCCGGGCGCGCCGAATCCGCGCGTCGCCTTCGCCCGCCCGCGCAAGGGCACCACGCTCGTCATGGGCGACGGCCACCGGCTCGAGCGCGCGCTCGACAACGTCATCGACAATGCGGTCAGCTTCTCGCCCGCCTCGGGCCTCGTCTGCGTCTCGGCAACGCGCCTCGGCGACGAGGTGCATATCAAGGTCGACGACGACGGTCCCGGCATCGAACCCGAGCAGCGCGACGCCATTTTCCGCCGCTTCCACAGCGAACGCCCGGCAGGCGAGGCCTTTGGCCGGCATAGCGGGCTCGGCCTCGCCATCGCGCGGACGATCGTCGAGGGGCATAGCGGCACGATCAGCGCGAGGGACCGCGACGACGGCCGGCCCGGCGCGAGCATGCTCATCACCCTGCCCGCGCGCGAAGGCGGGCAGAACACGCCCTGAAACCTTCCCCGTACCGCCTTGCAGCGCCGCTTCGCCACCGGTAAGCCATGCGCCATGCTTCCGAGCCGGACCAGAACCGAAATCGTCAACGTCCATGCCAGCTGCGTCGCGGCGGGCAATGGCGGCGTCTTGATCCTCGGCAATTCGGGCCAGGGCAAATCGGATCTCGCGCTGCGGCTGATCGATCGCGGCGCCCGGCTGGTCGCCGACGATCGCTGCGACGTCTGGCACGAACGCGGCCGCCTCTGGTGCCGCCCGCCCGCCGTGCTTGCGGGCAAGCTCGAGGTGCGGGGAATCGGCATCATCGATCGGCCGTGGACGGCGCCCGTGCCGCTGGCGCTCGCGGTGCGGCTGACCGACCGTTACGACCGGATGCCCGCCGTCAACCAGTTCGAGACCGTCGCGGGCCATCCGCTGCCCGCGCTGCTCCTGTCGGCGTTCGAGGCGTCGGCGCCGATCAAGATCATGCTCGCGCTCGAACGACTGGCCCCCGCCGCATGAACCAGACCGCCGAATCGCGCCTGTTGCTCGTCACCGGCCTGTCGGGGGCGGGCAAGTCGACCGTGCTCAAGGTGCTCGAGGATCTGGGCTGGGAGGTCGTCGACAACCTGCCCCTCGCGCTGCTCGAAACGCTGATCGATGCCCCCATGAAACAGAGCGAGGCGGGGCGTCCGCTTGCAATCGGTATCGACAGCCGCAGCCGCGGTTTTCGCCCCGCGCTGCTCGTTCGCCGGATCAAGGAATTGCGCGAGGATGGCGGCCGCGACATCCAGACGCTCTTTCTCGACTGCGCGGGCGCCGAGCTCGAGCGTCGTTTCTCCGAAACGCGGCGCCGGCACCCGATGGCCGAAGATCGCCCCGCCGCCGACGGGATCGCGCGCGAACGCGAGATGATGGAGCCGCTCCGCCGCTGGGCCGAGCATGTCGTCGACACGACCAACTACAGCAGCAACGACCTGCAGCAGGAAATTCGCCAGCGCTTCGGCGACATGGGCGAAGGCGAACCGGTGCTCAATGTCCTGAGTTTCGGTTTCGCGCGCGGCCTGCCGCGCAATGCCGACCTCGTGTTCGACATGCGTTATCTGCGCAACCCGCACTGGGACCCGACACTCAAGCCCGGCACCGGGCTCGACGCCGACGTCGCGGCTTATGTGATGGCCGACCCCGCCTATGAGGACAGCGTCTCGCAGATCGAAAGGCTGATCCTGACGCTGCTGCCGCGCTACCGCGCCGAAGGCAAAAGCTATGTCACCATTGCCTTTGGCTGCACCGGCGGACGCCACCGCTCGGTCCATGTCGCGGCGCGTGTTGCCCAAAGGCTACGCGAGTCCGGTTATGAGCCGGTGCTGACCCACCGCAATCTTGACTCTGCCCCGCAAGATGGGCTTGAGGGCAGGCCCCCGCCCGCGTCTCCCGCACCCGGCGGAAAAACATAAGGGTCGACGACTGCATGCCGAACGATAAGGCTCTGCCGCTTCTGGGAATGGTGCTCGTCACCCACGGCCGCCTTGCCGAGGAAATGGTGCGCGCGATGGAACATGTCGTCGGTCCCCAGAGGGCGGTCGCGACGGTGTGTATCGGCCCCAACGACAATATGGAGATGCGGCGCAAGGAAATCGCCGAGGCGATTCGCAAGGTCGACGAGGGCCGCGGCGTCGTGATGCTGACCGACCTGTTCGGCGGCACGCCGTCGAACCTCGCAATCAGCCTGCTCGAGGCCGGGCGCACCGAGGTGATCGCCGGGGTCAACCTGCCGATGCTGATCCGCCTCGAAAGCGCGCGCAAGACGATGGAGCTGCGCGCAGCGGTGATCGCCGCAAAGGAAGCGGGCCAGAAATATATCTCGGTCGCATCGGAAATGCTGGGGGTGGGACCATGAACGAGATTTCCGAAACCGTCGAAATCACCAACCAGCGCGGACTTCACGCGCGCGCGAGCGCCAAGTTCGTCACCTTTGTGAGCCGCCTGCCCGAAACGGTATCGGTCGAGGTCGAAAAGGGCGGATCGCGCGTCAACGGCACCTCGATCATGGGGCTGATGATGCTCGGCGCCGCAAAGGGCGATTCGATCACCATCCATACCCGGGGCGACGGTGCCGACGCCGCGCTGCTCAAGCTCGTCGGGCTGGTCAAGGACAGCTTCGGCGAAGACTGACCGCATGACCGGTCGCCGTTCCGCCATCGAAAGCCTGTCGAATCCGCTGGTGAAGCGGATGCGGCTGCTGCGCGAGAAACGTCATCGTCGCGCCGAGGAGCTGTTCCTCGCCGAGGGGCTGCGCATCGCGACCGAGGCGCGCGAGGCCGGCGTGCTCCCGCAATGGCTGTTCCTCGGGCCCGAGGGCGACGCGCACCCGCTCGCGGCGGCGCTGGTCGCCGATACGCTGGCGGCGGGCGGCGAAGTGATCGACACAACGGGCGCGATCCTTTCGAAGCTGTCGGGCAAGGACAATCCGCAGACCGTCGTCGGCATCTACGCCGAGCCGCAAACGACGCTCGTCGATCTCGACCGCGATGCCGCGCCGATCTGGCTCGTCGCCGAGCGCCTCCGCGATCCCGGCAATCTCGGCACGATGCTACGCACCGGCGACGCGGTCGGCGCGGGCGGGCTGATCCTGCTCGACGAATCGACCGATCCCTATGCGGTCGAGGCGGTGCGCGCGAGCATGGGCGCGATCTTCACCCAAAAACTGGTGATCGCGCGCTGGGAGGAATTCCTCCCTTGGCTGCGGCAAGGCCCCGGCCAGCTCGTCGCCACCTGGCTCGGCGACGATACAGAGGATTATCAGGCGGTACGATATGCCGCACCAACCTTCATCCTCACCGGCAATGAATCGCAGGGCATGCCCGCCGACTATGCCGCCGCCGCCGACGTGCGCGTGAAGATGCCGATGATGGGCAAGGCCGACAGCCTCAACGCCGCGGTCGCGACCGCGGTGATGGCCTATGAGGTGCTGAACCAGCGGCGGCGGTAACCGCGCAGCGACCGTGGTTCAGCGCGCAGCCATCGCCGTGTAATATGCTCTTTCCTTCCCGTTCGCATCGAGCGACGATCAAGGAGGTGTTCGATGTCCAGATTTGCGCCGCTTCTCGCTTCATGCCTCACCCTCGCCGCCTGTGCCCCGACGAACGGAACGCCGCCGCTGCGCCCCGGCGACGAGCCCGCCGCCTATAGGGCACTCGGCACCGAGCCCGGCTGGACGCTGGAGATCACGCCCGGGCGGCTCGACTATGCCGGCGACTATGGCGAGACGAAGATCGCGGTGCCGAACCCCGGCGCGAAGCCCTCGTTCAACGGCGAGCGCTATGTCACGCCGCGCCTGACCGTCGACATCACGCACGGCGAATGCAGCGACGGAATGAGCGATCGCCGTTATCGCGACACGGTCACCGTCATCGCGGACGGCAAGACCGTGAAGGGCTGCGGCGGCGGCACGCTCCTGCCCGACAAGCTCGCGGGCACCAACTGGACCTTTGTCACGATCGGCAATGGCGACGTCGCGAAGGACCGGCCGACGACGCTGAGCTTCGACGGCAAGCGGATGAGCGGCAGCGCGGGATGCAACCGGTTTTCGGGCAATTATACGATCGATGGCACGATGCTGACCGCCGGACCGTTGGTCGCCACCGAAATGGCGTGCCCCGGCGCCGGCATGGAACAGGAGCGCGCCTTTTTCGCGCTGATGGCGAAACCGGTCATGGTCCGGCTCAACGCCAATGGACTGCTGGGGCTATTTGCCGAGGATGGAACCGCGGCAATATTGGCGCCGGCCTATTAGCGCCCCGACTCCGGATATCAGTCGCCGTCGTTGACGGCGGCCGGTGCGCCCGACAGCTTCGCGAGCGGCCGCGCCGCCTGTTCGGCGACAGGGAGCACCGGAATTTCCTTGTCGCCGGTTTCGATATCGAGCGCCTCGAAGCGCTTCGCCTGCGTCAGGACCTGCGATTCGAAGCTGCCGACGAAGGCGTTGTACGCGCCCGTTGCCTGATCGAGATTGCGTCCGACCCTGGCGATGTGTGCGCCCATCACCGACATGCGTGCGTAGAGTTCCTTGCCCAGCGCCGCGATCTCGCGCGCCTGCCCCGCCAGCTTTTCCTGCCGCCACACCGCCGCGACCGTACGCGCGATCGCGATCAGGTTGGTCGGCGTCGCGAGCAGCACCTTGCGCTCGAAAGCATAGTCCCAAAGCTCGTGATCCTGATCGAGCGCCGCGGCGAGGAAATGCTCGCCGGGGACGAACATCACGACGAAGTCGGGGGTGTCGTCGAACTGGTTCCAATAGGATTTGGCGCCGAGCGTATTGACATGCGCCTTCATCGCGGCGGCGTGCGCCGCGAGATGCGTAGCCTTCTCGCGCTCGTCGATCGCCCCGAAGGCGTCCTGATAGGCGTTGAGCGATACCTTGGCGTCGATCACGAGGCTCTGTCCGCCGGGAACCTTCACCACCACGTCGGGGCGCAGCCGCCCGCCGTCGCCCTCGACGCTGACCTCGGTCTGGAAATCGGCGTGCTCCGAAAGGCCGCAGCTTTCGAGCACGTTGCGCAACTGCTGCTCGCCCCACCGCCCGCGCGCCTTGGGCGCGTTGCGCAGCGCGTTGACAAGCTTCGCCGCCTCGCTCGACACGCGCTCGGTGCCTTCGCGCATCGCCGCGATCTGGCCATGGAGAAGGCCGAACGCATCGCGCCGCTCGGCTTCGACCTTGCCGACGGCTTCCTCATATTTCTGCAGCCGCTCGTGAACGGGTGACAGCAGCGCCTTCAGATTCTGCCCCGCGGTCTCCTCGCTCTGCCGGAAGCGCGCGTCGGCGCGTTCGAGGAACGCCTTCTGCGCCTCGCCGAGCATCGTCTGCCCGACCTCGCGAAACTGCGCGGTGAGCGCCGCCTGCGCATCGCGGAGCTGCGCAATCTGTGCGTCATGCGCCTCGTCGCGCGCCTTCTGCTCGCTGAGCAGCGCGGCGAGACGGATATCGGCCGCCTTGCGCGCCTCGGCCTCCGCCGCGAGATCGGTCACCGCGCTCCGGAACCGCTCCGAGAGCACGTCGCGCTCGGCCTTGAGCGCGCCCGACTGGCGGCCGGCATAAAGCCAGCCGATCAGACCGCCGATAGCGAGCGCGAAAAGGGCGACGACGAGCGAGGTTCCATCCATTCGCGGAACATAGGACGAACAGAGGCGCTTTGACCAGCGAAGAATGACGTCCCGCACAAAGCCGGCGGTACCGCCGCCTGCATCCGTCGCCATTTCCTTTTGGAATTGCGCGCGCCGGCGTTTTGCCTAAACAATCGGCCCCGATGACCCGCCACCGCCCGTTTCGATTCCTGCTGCTGCTGGTCGCGGCCTTGCTGCTCGCGGCGGGTCCGGGCAGTCCGCTGTGCACCATGGCACGCGCCGCGGAAACCGGGACGGCAGCGATGGCGGATTGCGGCATGTCCGCGCCCGCCGCCCCCGCGAAGCAGGACGGGCTTCACATCCATCCCGATTGCGCTTCTCCCTGCATCGGAATCGACGTCGCCGCGCCCGTTCTCGAACCGGTCCGGCCCGGAAGGAATGTACAGTTCGCCGCGGCCCTGCCGCGGCTGGAAGGAATACGCCCGCTTCCCGAAATCGGGCCGCCGCGCCTTTGAATGCCAACCTCATTCAATCATTCAAAGGAGTATCGAAATGAAGAAGATCATGTTCGTGCTGGCGATCGCGCTGGCCACACCCGTCGCCGCCCATGCAGCCGAAACGCCCGCCAAGGCATGCTGTTGCTGCAAGAAAATGAAGGACGGCTGCTGCTGCGACAAGAAGGGCGAGGGCCAATCGGATCACGCCGACCACAAGAATATGCAGCACTGATGAAAGGACCGGGGGCGGCGCGCCGTCCCCGGCTCCCCCACCCCGTGCGCGGATAGCGCGGCCACGCTGTGAGCCCGGTCACAGCCCCCGGGCAGGCGGGCGGTCAATGAAGCTGCGCCGTCATGGAAATTTCGGCAGGATTGCAATGCGATCGGACTCAAGGAAATCCTTGCATCAGTCCGTCTTGGTCGGGAACAGGCCTGTCATGGGGAGGATCGGAATGAGAAAATATGGCATCGCCCTGGCGTGCACATGCGCGATGCTGGCATCGCCCGCACGCGCGGGCGAGCGATGGCTGGTCTACACCGGTGGCGAAAGGCCGAACCGTATCTTCGTTGTCGTCGACGAAACCTATCTCGACGCGGTGCCCTTCGCCGAAAAGACCTACAAGCTCGAAACGATCACGGTGCTCGAAAATGCAAAGGCGCCCGACTGGGTGTCGTCGAACATGATCATCGATTGCGACCGGAACACGCTCGAGGAAAAACTCATCCAGGTCTCGCCGCGCGGCGGGAAACTGACCACGGCGCCTGACCAGCCCGCCAAGCAACCGACCAACCCGGTCGGCGAGGCGCTGATTGCCTTCGCGTGCGACATGGGCCCCAGGAATAGCGAGCAGCGCCTCGCGGCGCGCAAGACCGACCTCACCGACCGCGGATGGATGTATATGGGGCCGGTCACGACCAGCGACGTCACCGATCTGGCGTGGAACTCGATGTGGACCGACGGAAAACGACCCGCGAGTACGCCGCGTTCGGCGGCAGAACTCGAGCGCGAGATGGAAAGCCTGAACGCCCGGCGGCAGAAGGCGCTGGCCGAGGCACAGGCGATCGCCGGCGAGGTCGTCGAGGCCGATAAGAGGGACCAGCAGCGCACCGCCGCCATCATGGCCGAAACCGAGGCCAATGGCGCGGTCGCGAAGGCGCGCAAAAGGCGCGAGCCTGCCGCGGTTGTCCGAGCGCTCGAATCGTGGGTCACGCACAGCGAGGCAGAACTGGTGGGAAGCTGGGGCCCGCCGACAAGCTTCGAGGACCGCGCCGGCACGCGTTTCCTGCGTTATTACAAGACGGGCGTCATGCTGGGTCCCGACCCGTCGCAGGGATGCGGCGCCGGCAACATGTATGTCCCCGATCCCGGTTCGAAAAACGGCGGCATGATGTGCGTCGCCGGCGGCCCGCCGCGATCCGAGACGCCGATCGAATGCACCGCGAGCTTCGAACTGCGCGGCGGGATGATCGTCGACTATGCGACCAAGGGCACCGAAGTCACCTATAGCTGGGGCGGCAACGGCTGCGCGCAACTGTTCGGCAAGTGACGGGGCCGGGCTTCGGACCCTAGCGCGCGTCGAACGGCAGGATCGCGCGATAAGCCTCGACCCCCGGCGCGCCGCCCACGACCACGCCTTGCGTGAGCAGCCAGTAATGGCGGACGATCTCCGCCTGCTGTTCGAGCCCGTAGCGTTCAAGCAGCCAGCCGGGCTTCAAGGTGTAGCTGTAGGTCGCGAACGGATGACGCATGAGCACGAGATACCAGCGTCCGCGCGTCTGCGCCTGCCACACATGCGTCATCTCATGGATGAACAGCCCTTGCAGGCGCTGTGACGCGGCGCTGAAATCGTCGCAATATAGCTCGCCGTGCGGGTTGAAGTGCAGGCTGCCCATCGGCGCCATCACGATATGGCGCGGCTGGAAGAATATCCATTTATGGTGGTTCACCCGCACGCGGTCATAGGCGATCGCGTCGCCGAACACCGTCCGGGCGAGCGCGATTTCGCCGGTCGTCAGCGATCGCGACGGACGCGGCACCCGCGCTTATTTCTTCGCGGCGTCCGGAGCTGCCTTTCCGGCGCCCCCCTCCATCGAACCATGGTTCATCGCGCCATGATCCATTTCGCCACCGGCGGCCGCCCCTTCGGCAGGCTTGATCACCATGTCGAAGAGGATGCGTTCGTTATTGTTGTTGGTGAAGACGAACGCCATCGGCAGCTTGCCCGCGCGGACCGCGGCGCCGTTGATGCCCCAGATCATCAGATGCTTGCCGCCCTGTTTGAACACGAGCTCGCCCTTGGCCGGAACGTCGGCGCGGAGCAGCGGTTTCATCGTCGTCACGCCATTCTCGTGCACGCTTTCGTGCATCTCGACGCGCTGCGCGAGATCGGCGGTCACGGCGACCAGTTCAACGTCGCGCGGACCGCCCTGGACGCGAAAATAGCCCACCGCCGGCCGGTCGGGGGTCGCCCCCATCACAATATGACCGCTGACCACGTTGAGTGGCTTTCCGGCGCCCAGATTCTCGCCGCAGCCGGTCAGGCTGAGCGCGGCGGCGGCAAAAGCAGCGAGAGCGAAGGGTTTCATTTCGGGAGGACTCCGTAAAAGCGCGTCATTTCACGTCCCCGATAAGCCCTGAAAGCCCTTGTGCCAAGGATTAGCGCACCTATATCGCCCCCATCAAACCCATGGACGGCGTGCCTTTTCAGGGCGCCGGAGAAGCAACAAGGACTGAATATCAATGGCCAAAGTGATCGGGATCGACCTCGGCACCACGAACAGCTGCGTCGCGGTGATGGAAGGCGGGAAACCCAAGGTTATCGAAAATGTCGAAGGCACGCGCACGACCCCGTCGATCGTCGCCTTTGCGAAGGATGGCGAGCGCCTGATCGGCCAGCCGGCGAAGCGCCAGGCCGTCACCAATCCCGAAAACACCGTTTTCGCCGTGAAGCGCCTGATCGGCCGCCGTTTCGACGACCCCATGACCAAGAAGGACATGGAGCTCGTTCCCTACACCATCGTCAAGGGCGCCAATGGCGACGCATGGGTCAAGGCTGGGGGCGAGGACTATTCGCCGTCGCAGATTTCGGCCTTCATCCTGCAGAAGATGAAGGAAACCGCCGAGGCCTATCTCGGCGAAAAGGTCGAGCAGGCGGTGATCACCGTTCCCGCCTATTTCAACGACGCGCAGCGCCAGGCGACCAAGGACGCGGGCAAGATCGCCGGCCTCGAAGTGCTGCGCATCATCAACGAGCCGACCGCGGCCGCGCTCGCCTATGGCCTCGACAAGACCGAGAACAAGACGATCGCCGTCTATGACCTTGGCGGCGGCACCTTCGACATCTCGATCCTCGAAGTCGGCGACGGCGTGTTCGAGGTGAAGTCGACCAACGGCGACACCTTCCTCGGCGGCGAAGACTTCGACTCGAAGATCGTCGAATATCTGGCCGACGGTTTCAAGAAGGACGAAGGCATCGACCTGCGCGGCGACAAGCTCGCGCTCCAGCGCCTGAAGGAAGCCGCCGAAAAGGCAAAGATCGAACTGTCGTCGGCCGCGACGACCGAGGTCAACCTGCCCTTCATCACCGCCGACGCCAACGGGCCCAAGCACCTCGTCAAGACGATCACGCGTTCGGACCTCGAAAAGCTGGTCGAAGACCTGATCAAGCGCACGCTCGAACCGTGCAAGAAGGCGATCAAGGACGCCGGCGTCAGCGCCAATGAAATCGACGAAGTCGTGCTCGTCGGCGGCATGACGCGCATGCCGCGCGTTCGCGAAGTCGTGAAGGACTTCTTCGGCAAGGAACCGCACACCGGCGTGAACCCCGACGAAGTCGTCGCGATCGGCGCCGCGATCCAGGCGGGCGTGCTGCAGGGCGACGTCAAGGACGTGCTGCTGCTCGACGTGACTCCGCTGTCGCTGGGCATCGAGACGCTGGGTGGCATCATGACCCGGATGATCGACCGCAACACGACGATCCCGACGAAGAAGAGCCAGGTCTATTCGACCGCCGACGACAATCAGTCGGCGGTGACGATCCGCGTGTTCCAGGGCGAGCGCGAAATGGCACAGGACAACAAGCTGCTCGGCCAGTTCGACCTCGTCGGCATTCCGCCCGCGCCGCGCGGCGTGCCGCAGATCGAGGTGACCTTCGACATCGACGCCAACGGCATCGTGTCGGTCCACGCCAAGGACAAGGGCACCGGCAAGGAACAGCAGATCAAGATCCAGGCCTCGGGCGGGCTCAGCGACGCCGACATCGACCAGATGGTCAAGGACGCCGAGCAGTTCGCCGAAGAGGACAAGACGCGCCGCGAGGCGGCCGAGGCGAAGAACAACGCCGAAAGCCTGATCCACTCGACCGAACGCCAGATCGTCGAACATGGCGACAAGGTCGACGCGGGCCTCAAGTCCGAGATCGAGGCCGCGATCGCCGAAGCCAAGACCGCGGTCGAAGGCGGCGACGCCGCCGCGATGACCGAAAAGAGCCAGGCGCTCGCGCAGGTCGCGATGAAGCTCGGCCAGGCGATCTACGAGAAGGAGCAGCAGTCGGCCGCGTCCCCCGGCGCCGATGATGATGCCGGTGCGGCGAAGACCGACGAAGATGTCGTCGACGCCGAATTCTCGGAAGTCGAAGACGACAAGAAGTAAGAATGAAACTCTCTCCGCCGCACCGCACGGTGCGGCGGGGCTGAGGGGGCCCTTGGATTATGTCGCTCGACATCGATTATTACGAACTGCTTGAAGTCGAACGCACCGCCGACGATGCGGCGCTGAAGGCGAGTTACCGCAAGCTCGCGATGAAATACCACCCCGACAAAAATCCGGGGTGCGGTGACAGCGAGGCGCGCTTCAAGGCGATCAGCGAGGCCTATGACTGCCTCAAGGATCCGCAGAAGCGTGCAGCCTACGACCGCTTCGGCAAGGCCGGCGTCAACGGCGGCGCGGGCGGTTTCGGCGGCGGCAACGGCGCCGATTTCGGCGACATCGGCGATATTTTCGAATCGATCTTCGGCTCGGCCTTCGGCGGCGGGCGCCAGCAGCGCGGCCCCGCGCGCGGCGCGGACCTGCGCTACGACATGGAGATCAGGCTCGAAGACGCCTTCACTGGCGTGACACGCGAGATCCAGGTCGATGTCGCCGCGCGCTGCGAGACATGCGACGGGTCGGGCGCCAAGCCCGGCACTTCGACCCACCGCTGCCAAACCTGCGCCGGCCACGGCAAGGTCCGCGCGCAGCAGGGCTTTTTCATGGTCGAGCGCACCTGCCCGACCTGTCAGGGCGCGGGCGAAGTCATCGCCGACCCCTGCAACTCATGCCACGGCGAAGGCCGCGTCGACCGGCGCAAGACGCTCACCGTCAACATCCCCGCCGGGGTCGACGAGGGCACGCGCATCCGCCTGTCGGGCGAAGGCGAGAGCGGCGCGCGCGGCGCGGCGCCGGGCGACCTCTACATTTTCCTCCACATGGCGCGACACAAGGTCTTCGAACGCGAGGGCACGACGCTGTTCACGCGCGCGCCGATCAGCTTCACCACCGCGGCGCTCGGCGGCGAGATCAGTATCCCCGGACTCGACGGCAAGAAGCACGACATCTCGATCCCCGCGGGGATCCAGTCGGGCAAGCAGCTCCGCCAGCGCGGCGCGGGCATGCCGGTGCTCAACGGCCGCGGCAATGGCGATCTCGTCGTCCAGATCGATGTCGAAACGCCGACGAAGCTCACGGCGCGGCAGAAGGAACTGCTCTGCGAGTTCCGCGAGACCGAGACCGGCGAGGAATGCCCCGCAAGCCAGGGCTTTTTCGGCCGCATCAGGGAAATGTGGGACGATCTGACGGAGTGATTTCCGTCGGCCGTCCCTCCCCTTCTACAATGTGCTGATTTCAAAAACGCTGGAGACGCGGCCCGCGCCGGTTATCCGGAATGCAATCCGGACATCGGATATGCCGTCGAACGCATAGGTCAGTATATATTCGCTATCGCCGAGTTGCTTCGTGACCGGTTCGATCATCCTATATCCCGAAATGGCATAAGGCGCTTTCGGATAGCAGGACTTTATCAGGGTTTTCGCAGCAGATACTGGCAGCCCATCTGCATCCGCGACGGGTAACGAGTGAATTTTGCTGATGGGTTCGCCAAGCGTTTTCGGAAAGTCGCTGCACGTATCGGCCGCGCCGCATCCCGCGAGCAGCAAAGCCGCGAACGAACTGCACGTCCAAGAAGATTTCTTCATCGATCGCGAACTCCCTCATCGGGTTGATGCTCGTTTTCCATTTCGCCGATCTCGCCCCTGAGCTCGTCGATCAACGCCTTCACCTTGGGTAGCCGCGCCTCCTCCTCGTCGAGGATCGCGTGGAAGGCGCGGCGCTTGACTGCCTTCAGACCCTCGCCCGCCAGCGCGCCGTCACCGCTCACGCTGCTCGCGACGATATCGATCAGCCGGTCGGCGCCGTGGAGCCGGCCCCACAGATAGTCATTCTCGCGGTACGCGCGGCTGAAGAAGGCGCCGAAGCTGTTGAACTCGACGCCCTTGAGCATCGCCGCCGCACCGCCGGTGCGGATCGCCGTTGCGTCCGAGGGCGAGATGCGGTCGATCTTGATCGGGTCGAATTCGTCGAACCCCTCGCCCTGCAGCAGCGGCAGCGTCGCGATGTCGTAAAAGGGATAGCCGAGATAGGCGAGCAGCAGCGTCCGCCGGTCGTCCTTCGGCATCGCGGAGAGCCCCGCGGCGATCAGCGCGTCGGCCTCGCCATCGACCGCGCGGAGGTCGCGCCGCGCGGCGATCGCATCGATCCAGTCACCCGGCCCGGCATCGGCGGGCAGGTCGAGATCGGCGAGCCAACTGTCGCCCTGTCGGTCGAGGTACAACCCGAGCGCGGTAAAGATCGCCTCGCGCATCGCTTCGCATGCAGGGTCGCGACCGTCGCGCGTCGCCTCGACCGCCGTGTCGAGCTCGCGCGCAAGGAAGCGCAAGCGGCGGATCCGAAAGCCGAGATCATGGGTACGGAAAAAGACGATCGCGTCGCCGCTCGCCCCCGCCCCCCTCTTGCCCGAAATCCGGTCGAGCCCCCGCGCGCGCGCCTCGTTCCACAGCGCGAAGCGCCGGTTGGCCTGATGCACCGCGCCCTCGGGGGGCAACAGCCGGTCGATCAGGCCCGCCAGCTCCTCGATCACCGCCGACAGCTTGAGGTGGCCATAGGGCGCGTAGGCGAAGCCCGCGCGCGCCGATGCCTGATCCTGCGCCCTCGCGCGCCATTTTTCGAGCCGCGCCACCGTCGGCGTATCGAGGAAGAAAGTGGTGCCGAACAGCGCCGCCACCTGTTCCTCGACCTCGACCTTCATTGCGTCGACGATATGCTGCATGCGGCGGATGCGCCGCGACATGCCCTCGATCGCCTCGACATTCTCGCGGATCGGCTGTTCGCGGGGGATTTCGGACAGCGCGCCGAGGATCGTCGGCAGGAAGCCGGGCAGCCGCGCTTCCTCGCCCTCGGCCACCTCGCCGGGCTTGCCGAAACTGATCGAACGAAAATCGGGCTTGGGGTCGATATAGACGAAACGGCGGTCGATCTCGCGCCGCGCCGGGCGCTGTTTGAGTGCGGCAATGGCGGGACGGAAGGGCGCATTCGCCAACACCGACCCGTCGATCAGGACGCGGTCGGCAGGATCGCCCTCGCCCCCGGCAGGAAGCTGTGCGCGGATGAAGGCATCGCGGCCCGGCCATGCGATCGCCCGTTTGCCCAGCACCCGGTCGAGTTCGCGCAAGGTGAAGGGTGGGAAGGCGCCCGGAAAGCTGGCGGTCGCGCGCGCTGCCGCGGTCAGCCCGGGCACATCGTCGAGCCGTTTGCCTGCGCCGCCATCCTCGCGGAAATGCAGCATCAGCCGGTGCTCGTCCTCGGTCACGCGCGGCGGGCTGTTGAGCGCCAGCGGCACGCTGTGCCCCGCAAAGTCGGTAACCGATACGAAGAGGTCGACCGGCTGCCCGTCCGGCACCAGCACCGGCCCCCGCGGCCCCGCGTCCATCGCGTCGAAGGCGTCGAACAGCAGGTTCGTGAAGGTTTCGCCGCCGAAGGGCGGCTCGAACCAGCGCGCGCGGACGAAGCGCGACAGCTTCGCGCGCACCTCGTCCTGCGCGCCTTCGCCGACGGTGCGGTCGATGACGTTGCCGCGCCGCTTCATCGCCCAGCCCGCGATCGGAACCGCCCAGAATTTGGTCGCCGCCGACAACGGCCGCGCGTCGGGATCGATCAGCTTGTCGACATCGGCATCGTCGAGCCAAAGCTCGGTCAAGGGATCGAGCGACTGGCCGGTCGCCAGTGCCCGCGCGAGGAAAATACCGTTGATCCCCCCTGCGCTCGCCCCGGCGACGATATCGGCGAGGACGCGCATCCGTACTCCGCCGTGCGCCGCGATATCGGCGAGCAGGTCGCGATAGACGGCACCGGAGCCCGTCGGTTCCGCACCGTCATGAAACGCACGCGAAGCCGCCGCGAGCCGCCACACCTCCTTGGTGATGCCGTGCATATAGACGGCAAGGCTGATGCCGCCGTAGCAGATCAGGGCGAAGCGTAGTTCCTTCTCGCGCATTGCGGGTCTGATAGCGCGCTTTGGGGAGCCGCGTCACCCCTTGCGCCGGGGCAATATCTATCGACTGTGGAGCAGGATGCAGCCAGTGAGACGGGATGAGCGAGCCCGAAGCACTTGCAACGTCCTGGCGCAGCGGCACCTGCCACGCCAACGGCATCGATATTCACTATCGGCGGACGGATGCGAACAAGCCCCCGCTCGTCGCGCTTCACGGGCTGATCGGAAGCGGTGCATGCCTGCTTCCCTTGGCGCACGCGCTGGAAAAGGATTTCGATCTGATTCTGCCCGACGCGCGCGGGCACGGCGGATCAAGCGCCCCCGAGAGCGGTTACCTCTATGGTGATCTGGCCGGCGACATCCTCGGGCTGATCGAGGGACTGGCGTTGCCGCCCCCCGTTCTCGTCGGCCATTCGATGGGGGGCATGACCGCCGCGGTTGCCGCCGGCACGCCCGGATCGATGCTGACGGCCCTGATCCTGATCGACCCCACCTTCATCAGTCCGGCGTGGCAGCAGGAAGTCCATGAAAGCGACATCGCGGCCGAGCACCGACAGTTGCTTCTCTCGACGCGAGACGAGCTGATCACGGCGGCGCGGCTCCGAAGCCCGAACCGGTCACCGGAGCTGATCGAGCAGCTCGTCGAGGCGAGACTTCGCACCAGCCCGTCGGCGTTCGAGGTTCTCACGCCGCCCAACCCGGACTGGCGCGAACTCGTCCGCACGATTGCCGTCCCCACCCTGCTTCTGATCGGGGGTCGCGGTGTGGTCTCGATAGAGACTGCACGCGAATTGCAGTCGTTGAATTCCTTGCTGCGCTATCGGCTGATCGCGGACGCCGGGCATGGCTTGCCCTATGACGAACCCGAGCAATCGAGCGCAGCGATACTGGCGTTCCTGAAGGAGGTGGCAGCGAGGGATGGGCTCCCCCGAAAAGGGTAATAGACGCTTGCATTTGCGAATGTGTCGCACTAGCGGCCACTCCGGACAGGAGTTGATAATGAATCGCAAATGGGTCGTCGCCGCGCTGCTCTCGGGCACGCTTTCCTCCCCCGTTCTCGCGCAGGACCCCGCGCCCGCGGATGATTCTGCCGCGCAGGACGACAGCATCGTCGTCACCGCCGCGCGCACCATCCTGCCCCCCAACGCGCTGCCGCTGACAATCGATATCATCGACAAGGATACCCTCGACCAGCAGATCGCGATTTCGGGATCGGTCACCGACGCGGTCGCGAACCTGACCCCCAGCTTCTCGCCGACGCGCCAGAAACTCTCGGGCGCGGGCGAGACGCTGCGCGGCCGTTCGCCGCTCTATGCGATCAACGGCATCCCGCAATCGACCCCGATGCGCGACGGCAGCCGCGACGGCTTCACGATCGACGGCTTCTTCGTCGACCGCGTCGAGCTGATCTACGGCTCGAACGCGTTGCAAGGCATCGGCGGCACCGGCGGCATCGTCAACCAGGTCACCGTCGGCGCGCCGAAGGAAGAGGGCATTTCGGGCCGCGTCCTGTTGCAGGGCACCGCCGACAATGGTTTCAGCAAGGACGGCATCGGCGGCAAGATCGGTGGCCTCTTCCAGTACAAGGCCGGCCGTTTCGACGCGACCCTTGGTGCCGCGTTCGAAAAGCGGGGCGCTTTCTACGACGGGCAAGGCGGCCGCATCGGCATCAATCTGACACAGGGCGAGACACAGGATTCGAAGGCGCTCTCGTTCTTCGCACGCCTCGGCTACGAGTTGTCGCCGACCGCGCGGCTCGACCTGATCGCGAGCCGTTTCGAACTGAAGGGCGACGGCGACTATATCGCGCTTGCAGGCAACCGCACGCTCGGCATCCCGACGAGCGCGGTACGCGGCGACCCGCCGGGCAAGGCAGCGCAGAACCGTACCGAAAGCGTCGCGCTGTCACTGACCGACACCGACCTTGGCGGCGGCAATTTCGTCAGCCAGATATTCTTCAACCGCAGCCGCGACACGTTCGGCGGCGAGGTCGCCACGCAGGCGACGTTCCAGGATCCGGCACTCGCCCCGGTCGGCACATTGTTCGACCAGTCGCAGAACCGCAGCCGCAAGTTGGGCGCCAAGCTCAGCTATGAGCGCGCGGTTCCGGGGTTCGAGGATCTGACGCTCACGCTCGGCTTCGACGCGCTCGTCGACAAGACCGAACAGGCGCTGATCGCCACGGGGCGCGTCTGGGTCCCGCCGAGCGATTTCCGCAGCCTCGCCCCCTTCGGACAGGCGAACCTGAAACTGTTCGACGGCGTTGTACGTTTCGCCGGCGGCGTGCGCTGGGAAAATGTAACGATCAGGATCGACGATTATCACACCCTCGCATCGACCACCTTCCGCGCCTGCACGACGCCGCCCGCGGCACCGGTCACGCCCTGCGGCCTCGCCAGCTATGGCGGCGTCGAAGTCACCGGCGCCAAGCCCAAATTCGACGATGTGCTGATCAACGGCGGCGTGATCATCGAGCCGTGGGAGGGCATCCGCGCCTATGCGAGCTATGCCGAGGGCTTCACCGTCCCCGACATCGGGCGCATCACCCGCGCCGTAAGCGAAACCGGCTTCTCGGTAAACTCGATCGGCATCGATCCGATCATTTCGAACAACCGCGAAATCGGCATTGAAGTGAAGCGCGGTCCGCTGGATGCGTCGGCCGCCTATTTCTGGTCGTCGAGCGACAAGGGCCAATTGCTCATCGCGGGCACCGACCGCAATTTCGACGTCCAGCGTCTGCGCGTCGAACTTCAGGGCTTCGAACTCAATCTCGGTGTCAAATTGCCGATCGACGGTCTCAAGCTCAACGCCGGCTATGCCCATATCAAGGGCATGTTTGACAGCGACGCGTCGCGCGGCGCACCCGATGGAATCGTCGACACCGACCTCGACGGCGTCAACATCTCGCCCGACCGCCTGAACCTGTCGGCGAGCTATAACAAGGGGCCGATCTCGGCGCTCGTCCAGACACAATTCTATCTGTCTCGCACCTTCCACGCCAAACCCGGCAAGCCCGAGCCCGACCAGCGCAACAATTTCGGCGGCTACAATATCACCGACGCCAGCGTCCGCTACCAGACCGCGTTCGGCGGGCTGAACCTGTCGGTGCAGAATCTGTTCGACAAATTCTATATCGACTATTCGAGCGACACGCGGCTTCCGACCGACAATCTCGCCTTCTTCGCGGGGCGCGGCCGGACCTTCACGCTGGGGTGGGATTACCGGTTCTGATGATGAAGCTGCTCGACACGCTGCACCGCTGGACGGGAGGCCTGATCGGCCTCGTGCTCGCGCTCATGGGGCTGTCGGGCACGATCCTGCTTTACGAGCATCTTTGGATCGGGCTGCCAGGCACCCGCAACCCGCTGCGCGGCGATCTCGCAACGGTCGCCGCGACGACCGATAGGCTGATGGCGATGCCGGGCGCGCAGGGCATCATCTATGCCGACGAACGCTTCGGGCTCCACCAGCTCCGCTTCGGCAAGGACGCCGGCGCCTATGCCAGCCAGTCGGGCGACATCGTCACGCGCTGGGCGAGCCAGTGGGAGCGGCCCGAGCTCTGGATCTTCGATTTCCATCACCACCTCTTCGCCGGCGACAGCGGCGAGTGGGTGATCGGGATCGCGGGGCTGTGCGGGCTTTTCTTCGTGATCAGCGGCGCGATCCTCTGGTGGCGGACGCGCAAGACCTTTCAGCTGCGCCTGTGGCCGAAACGCATGTCGCGCCCGTCGATCGTCATGCACCACCGCGACCTCGGCATCGTCGCCGCGCCGCTGCTGCTGATCTCGATCGTTACGGGGACGATGATGATCTTCCGCCCCTTCGCGATGGTGATGATCACTCCCTTCGGCTCGCCCGCCGAAGCTGCCAAAGCCATCGAGCCGCCGAAGTACAAGGGCGGGCCGCTCGCTGCAAAACCCGACTTTACAGCGATGCTCACCGAAGCGCGGCGGCGCTTTCCCGACGCCGAATTCCGCATCCTCAGCCTGCCGCGCAAGCCCGGCGACCCGATCATGCTGCGGATGCGCCAGCAGGCCGAATGGCTTCCCAACGGCCGCTCGACCTTGTGGTTCGACGCCGCGACCGGCAAGTTACTCGGCGCGCGCGATGCGCTCGCAATGCCGTCGGGTGCGCAGGCGTTCAACATGGCGTTCCCCATCCACGCGTCGAAGGTCGGCGGCTGGAGCTGGCGCATCGTGATGACGCTTTCGGGCCTTGCGATGACGATGCTCGGCAGCTTCGCTGTGTGGACCTTCTGGTTCCGGCACCCGAAGCCGGTCAAGCGCCCGGTGAAAAAAGCAGCGCTGGCGTCGACATAGCCACGAGCGGGCGGCTTTATTGGGCTGGATTCCAGGCATTCGTCATCCCGGACTTGATCCGGGATCCATCGCAGCGCTGAAGTCATGGACCCCGGATCAAGTCCGGGGTGACGACGAAAGAGAGTCGCCGCTACCGGTCGTTTACGGACCTTCCGCGTTTCTGTTCGTGTCGAGCGCGATGATGGGCAGCCACCCGTCACAACCCACATCGCCGACCTCGCCGCTTTCCTATTTTATCCGCAGCCCTATATCCTGCCCGACCCATGACCCGCGCCCGCGTCCTCCTCCTCACCGCCGCCCTCGGCCCGCTCGACTATCGCGTGCCCCGCGAAAGCGAGGCGCCGCTGGGCAGCGTCGTCGTCGCACCGCTGGGCCCGCGGCGGCTCGGCGGCGTGGTGTGGGAAGACGAAAGCTTCGGCGCGCCCGAGGCGGTCGGCGACAATCGCCTGCGCAATCTCTACGAAGTCGCGCCGGTGCCGCCGGTTCCCGCCCCGCTGCGCCGCCTCGTCGAATGGACGAGCGATTATTATCTCGCGCCGCCGGGCGCGGTGCTGCGGATGGTGCTGCCCGGCGTCGCCTTCGCCGACGCGCGGCGCCCGATCGTCGAATATCGTGCCACCGGCCGGCAGCCCGCGCGGATGACGCCGCAGCGGACGGTGGCGCTCGAGGCGATCGGCGACCGGCAGGGCATGGTGCGCGAACTCGCCGCCCTCGCCGAGGTCAGCGAGGCGGTGATCCGCGGCCTCGTGAACAGCGGCGCGCTCGAAGCCGTCACCGTATCGGCCGACGCGCCCTATCCCGAACCCGATCCCGCCTTTGCGCCGCCCGACCTGTCGGACGAACAGACCGCAGCGGCAGGGCAGCTCAGGGACGCAGTGGCCGCCGAAAGGTTCGAAACGCTGCTGCTCGACGGCGTCACCGGATCGGGCAAGACCGAAGTCTATATGGAGGCGATTGCCGCCGCGATCGACGCGGGCAAGCAGGCGCTCGTCCTGCTCCCCGAAATCGCGCTGACCGAGCCGATGCTGACGCGCTTTACCGCACGTTTCGGCTGCGAGCCGGTGGCATGGCATTCGGGGCTGCGCTCGGCCGAACGCCGCCGCGCCTGGCACGCGATTGCGGCAGGCGACGCGCGCATCGTCATCGGCGCGCGCTCGGCACTCTTCCTCCCCTATGCCCGGCTTGGCGTGATCGTCGTCGACGAGGCGCACGAGACGAGCTTCAAGCAGGAGGACGGCGTCCATTATCACGCGCGCGATGTCGCGGTGATGCGCGGGCATTTCGAAGGACTGCCGGTCATCCTTGCAAGCGCCACCCCCGCGCTCGAAAGCCTCGCAATGGTCGAGGCCGGCCGCTATCGCCACATCCGGCTGCCCGCGCGTTTCGGCGGCGCGACCTTGCCCGACCTTTCGGCGATCGACATGCGGCAGGATCCGCCCGACCGCGGCCGCTGGCTCGCGCCGGCGCTCGTCGACGCACTCGCCGACCGACTGGCGAAGGGCGAGCAGAGCCTGCTCTTTTTGAACCGCCGCGGCTTCGCGCCGCTGACGCTCTGCCGCACCTGCGGCCACCGCATCCAGTGCCCCAACTGCACCGCGTGGATGGTCGAGCACCGCCTCGTCCACCGCCTCGCCTGCCATCATTGCGGCCATGTCATGCCGCCGCCGCGGCTGTGCCCCGAGTGCGAGGACGAGGACAGCCTCGTCGCGTGCGGCCCCGGGGTCGAGCGCGTCGCCGACGAGGTCGCGCTGCGCTTTCCCGAAGCGCGCACTGCGATCGTGACGTCGGACACCTTGTGGTCGCCCGCGAAAGCCGCCGAATTCGTAGACAATGTCGAGGGTGGGCTCGTCGACATCATCATCGGCACCCAGCTTGTCACCAAGGGCTACCACTTCCCCAACCTGACGCTCGTCGGGGTGATCGATGCCGACCTCGGGCTCGACGGCGGCGACCTCCGCGCGTCCGAGCGTACCTTCCAGCAGATCGCGCAGGTCGCGGGGCGCGCAGGGCGCGGGGTCAAGCCCGGCGCGGTGCTGATCCAGACGCGCGTGCCGGATGCGCCCGTCATGGCCGCGCTCGTCGCGAACGATCGCGACGGTTTCTATTCGGCCGAGGCGGCGGCGCGGAAATTTGCCGGCGCGCCGCCCTATGGCCGCTTCGCCGCGCTCGTCATCTCGTCGGAAGATATCGAGGTTGCGCGCGGGCAGGCGCAGCGGCTCGGCCAGAAGGCACCGGTCGCCGACGGCCTCGCGGTCTATGGCCCCGCGCCTGCTCCGCTCGCGATGCTCCGCGGGCGTCACCGCTTCCGTCTGCTCCTGCACGCACCGCGCAGTTTCGACCTGCAGGGCACGATCCGCGACTGGGTGAACAGCGTCGACTGGCCCGCGAAGGCCCGCCTCGCGATCGATATCGACCCCTACAGCTTTGTGTAGCGAAACGAGGGCTTTACTCCGCCCCGGCCCGCTGGCAGCATCGCCGCCAGAGTTGGGGCGGGGGCGCGGACATGAAAAAAGCCGTTTGGGGCATGGTGGCCATATGGGCGATGGTTGCTACGACCGTCCCGGCCGAAGCGAAATGGCTGCGCGCCGATACCGACAGCTTCATTATCTATAGCGAGAGCAACGAGAAATCGCTTCGCGAGTTCGCGCAGAATCTGCAACGGTTCGACACAACGCTCCGCCTCGTCTTCCGGGTCGAAACCGACGGCGAGGACAGCCGCCTGCCGATCTATCTCCTCCCTTCGAGCGACGATGTCGCCGAGCTGGCGACGGGATCGCGCAAGGCGCCGATCGGCGGCTTTTACCGCCAGGACCGCGACGGCGCCTTTGCGATGTCGAACCGCGAGAATGACAATCTGGGCAGGGGAACCTCGGCCTCGCAGCAGATCCTGTTCCACGAATATAGCCATCATTTCATGAAGCGGCATCTGCGCGCCGCCTTTCCCGGCTGGTTCATCGAGGGCTTTGCCGAATATTATTCGACGGTCGATTTCGACAAGCAGGGCCATGCGATGATCGGCCAGCCGGTCTATCGCCGCGCCTATGGTCTGCTGATGCAGCCGAAGATCCCCGTCGAGCGCGTCATCATGGAACTGCCGAGCGCGATGCGCACCAACGGCCAGACCGACGTCTATTACGGGCGCGCGTGGATTCTGACCCACATGTTGTTCCACAGCGCGGCACGGCCGAACCAGATCAATGCCTATGTCAATGCGATCAATGCCGGGACCGACCCGAAAAAGGCCGCGACCGAGGCGTTCGGCGATCTTTCGCAGCTCGACAGGGACCTCAACCGCTACATCGAGGGCAAGCTGTCATATCGCACGACGCGCGACCCGGTGCCCGTATCGGCGAACATCACAATCACGCCGCTGTCCGCCGACGAGGATGCGGTGATCATGCTGCGGCTCGAGCGGATAAACGCGCGCGGCGACGAGGCGCGGATGACCAAGGCGCGCGACAACCTGCGCGCGCTGGCAGCAAAGCTGCCCGCCAATCCCGACCTGCAGTTCGAACTCGCCGCCGCCGAATGGGATATGGGGAAGGAGGAGCGCGACCTTGCCGCGATCCGCACCGCGCTCGGCAAGGTGCTCGCGGCAAAGCCGAACCATGTGCGCGCGAATGTGCTGCTCGGCCGGCTCAACATCCATGAGCTCCACGACGCGGGCTCCGACGATCCCGCCGCGTGGGGCGCGGCGCGCAAGCCGATCACGCTCGCCAATCGCACCGAGCCGAACGACGCCGTGCCGCTCTATGCCTATTTCGAAAGCTTCATGATGCAGGGCAAACGCCCGCCCGACATCGCGATCCAGGGGCTGGAGCGCGCCTTTTCGCTGACGCCCGAGAATATCGAGATCCGTGTTTCCTATGCCTTCGCGCTCGCCAATCTGGGCGATTTCGAGCCAGCGTTGCGGCTGGCCAAAACCGTCGCCTTCGACCCGCACGACAATGGCCGCGGCGAGGCAATGCTGGCGCAACTAGAAGCGCTTCGCGACCGGCGCTCCGGCGGCAGCAAGGATGCCGCCGCCGAAAGCGGGACCAGCCCCCGATAAAGCGGCTCAATAGTCGGGCTCGTCGCCTCCGAGAACCTGTCCGGCCTGCGCCGCGAGCCACGCCATTGCCGCCGCCCAGGGCTGATGGCCGTGACTGATCCGCGCGACCCCGAGCGCGGCGAGTTCGCCGTGCGTCGGCCCCCCCTTGCCGCGCAGGATGTTCACGGGCAGCGGCGAGGCGTCGCAGATCGCGCCGATGCATTTCGGGTCGAGCAGGAAGGGTACGAAGAGCGAGCCCGCGCCCGCGCCGGCATAGGCGCGCGCGCGTTCGAGCGTCGCGGCGACGAGCGCATCGCCGTCCTTCGCCGCATCCTGCCCGCGGAAGGTGTCGCAGCGCGCGTTGACGAAGATGCCGGTGTCCGCCGCGGCGCGATAGCGCGCCGCCGCCTCGGCGACCGGCAGCAGTCCGGTCGCGCCCGGCAGCCGGTCCTCCATGTTGATCCCCGCCGCGCCGGCCGCTTTCGCGCGGCCGACCGATACGCCGACCGCCGCCGGATCGGCGCCATAGCCCGATTCCATGTCGATCGTGACCGGCAGGTCGGTGACCGCGAGGATGCGATCCAGATTCGCGAAGACATCCCCGAGCGGAAAATCCTCGCCATCGGCGCGCCCCTGCGCGCCGGCGACGCCGAAGCTGCCCGTCGCGATCGCCTTCGCACCTGCGCCGGCAACCGCCTTCGCGCTCCCCGCGTCCCAGATGTTGACGAGGATCAGCGGGTCGCCCGGGACGTGCAATGCGCGGAACCGGGCAATCTTGTCATTCATGTTGCAACTCCCATAGCTTCGGTACTGAAAGACAGAGGTGTCAGACGATCCGGCCGGCGGGCTCCGGTCCGAAGACCTGGTCCTGACCGCTCTTCGTGTCCATATATTCACGGATGCGCCGGACCCGCGCACCCTGCATCTCGAAGATGAAAACATAGTCGAGCACATAGTCACGGCCGTTGGCAAGCCTTGCACTCTGGCGCTGTTCGAAGACAACCCGGTCGCCCTCGGCCGTCAGCGAGATCGGTTCGACCCGCATCCCGTTGCAAAAGAGCCGCGGGTAGTCGTCGACGATAAAGCGGGCGATGGCCTCGGCACCGACCATGTGATCGGTCACGCCGAGTGCAACCGCGGTCGCATTGCGCACCGGCGCCCGCCATTCGGCATCGTCGGTCAGGACCGCGCGGATCTGCCGGGCGTCGCGCGTCGCAAAGGCTCGCCACGCCGCCATTGCGGCGCCCTTGCCGGTCATGGACGCGCCCTCAGAAATCATCGAGACGCTGCTGTCCGGACGCGCCTTCGCGCCGCAACAGCTCGTCCTTGATCGGCAAGCCATAGGCATAGCCGCCGAGCGATCCGTCGCTGCGCACGACGCGATGGCACGGGATGAGCACCGCGACATTGTTCGCGCCGTTGGCGCTGCCCGCCGCGCGCACGGCATTGGGCCTGCCGACCGCCGCCGCGATATCCGAATAGCTGCGCGTCTCGCCCGCCGGAATCTTCCGGAGTTCGCGCCACACGGCTTCCTGAAAGGCGGTGCCCTTCACATCGATCGGGATATGGTCGAAGCCGTTGACCGGCGCCTCGACGGCGGCGACCACTTCCTTCAGCAGTGCCGCGAATTCGTCGCCGCCCTCGATCAGGCTCGCGGCAGGAAAACGTTCCTCGAGCGCCTCGCGCCCCTCGTCGAAGCTCAGACGGCACACGCCTTTCGCCGTCGCGGCGACGAGCATCTCGCCAAGGCTGGTGGGCACGACGCCCCAGTGGATCGTCGCCCCCTTGCCGCCGTTCACCCACGCCGATGCGGTCATACCCATACGTCCCTCCATATTCTCGTAGAAACGCGACGGCCCCGAAAAGCCTGCGTCGTAAATCGCGTCGGTCACCCGGCTGCCGTCGCTCAGCGCCTGCCGCGCACGCTCCTCGCGCAGGGCGCGGGCGTAGGCGGCGGGCGACAGGCCGGTGTGGCGGGTGAAGACGCGCTGGAAATGTGTCGGCGAATAGCCGGTGCGCGCGGCGAGGTCGGCGAGCGCGAGCGGTTCCTCGCTCGCCTTGATCGCCTGGATTGCCGCGAGCACCGCGCCCTCGTCGCGCGCGACATCGTCGGGCAGGCAGCGCTTGCACGGGCGCAGCCCCGTCGCGCGCGCCGCCGCGCCGTCGCCGAAAAAGCGCACATTGTCGCGCAGCGGGTG
This sequence comes from Sphingopyxis sp., assembly GCA_017745175.1. Lineage (GTDB taxonomy): Bacteria > Pseudomonadota > Alphaproteobacteria > Sphingomonadales > Sphingomonadaceae > Sphingopyxis. The sequence continues at coordinate 61,997 of JAGHZY010000046.1, forward strand.
CCGCGCGGCGCAGCTCGGCCGGCAATAGATGCCGGTCGTCAGCACGCCGGTCACGAAGCGCCCGTCGAGCGCACGGTCGCGGCGCAACACCGCTGCCCAGCGATCGTCGTCGGTCATCAGGTCGCCGCTCATGCTGCATCCCTTTCGATCCGCGCGGCGAAGCAGCCATACGCGGCGTTGTGGGCATCGATATAGGCGATGCATCCGTCCGCTAACAGGTCGCGGATTGCGCCATCGGCCTCGCCCGGACCCGCGAGCCGCGCGGTTTGCAGCATTCCGTCCGCATCGAAAGCGCGGAGCGCCAGCGAGCGCCCCTCGAACACCGGCGGCGTCTCGTCACGCCACGTCGTCGCCTCGACGCCGGCGCGGACATAGATCGCATAGGCGCTGCGATACGGCGTTTCGACATCATGGCTGACGTGATGAAGCAGGATCAGTTCCTCGCCCGCCCGCGCATCCTCAAGGCTGATGCGACAGGGAAAACCGCGGTCGGCGGTCGCGGTGACGCGGCGCGCGTTCAGCGCCGCGAGTCCCGCGTCGTCGAGGGCGAAGAGCGGGGCAAAGCGATCGGGACTGAGCCCGTGAATCAGATAGGTCATAGGAACATCCTTTCTTGGCTGTCGGACGCCGTTTGCCATGCCGCTATCCGGCCCGCGTCCCGATGCTTGCGTTCAAACATTCGCGCCGGTGTGTTGCTGTATTATATCATTGACTCACTGCAGCGATAAATGCACATTCCCGGCGAGAATCGGGGAATCCGCCATGGCAACAATCGACGCATCGATCACATCCGCCAGGCCCGCGCGCCGGACCGACTGGCTCGGACGCAGCGCGACCTTCTGCTATCTCGCGATCGCGGCAGGGCAATTGCTCTTCGTCGCCTTCATCCTGCTCTATTATTATCCGCCGACACTCTCCGGCAATTTCGCGGAGTGGAACGACAAGCCGATCATCAAGGGTTTCGTCGCGGGCGACACGGCGGGCAATCTCTTCTTCGCGGTGCATGTCCTGCTCGCGGCGGTGATCACCTTCGGCGGTCTCGTCCAGCTCGTCCCCGCCATCCGGAACCGCCGGCCGATGCTCCATCGCTGGAACGGGCGGGCCTATATGCTGTGTGCTCTGGCGCTCGCACTCGGCGGGCTGTGGATGACATGGGGCCGCGGAACCTGGCTGAACCAAATCGGCGCGATCGGCATCACGCTCGACGCGCTGCTGATCATCGGCTTTGCGGCACTGGCTTGGCAGGCGGCTCGCCACCGCCGCTTCGCCGATCATCGCCGCTGGGCGATCCGCCTGTTCGCGGTTGCGAGCGCGGTGTGGTTCATGCGCGTCGGCTATATGGCATGGGGTCTTGCGAGCGGCGGCGCGGGGATCGGCAAGGCGATGGACGGGCCGTTCGACCTGTTCCTCGCCTTCGCCAATTCGCTGCTCCCGCTCGCCGTCGCCGAGATCTATCTGCGCGCCGATGCGCGGGGCACCCGGCTCGCGCGACGATCGACCGCCGCGTTGCTGGCGGTGAGCGGCCTCGTCATCCTCGCGGGCAGCGCCGGCGCATGGATGATGATGTGGAGCCCCTATATCTAGGCTCCACTTGCCATCGCATCCGGGCGGACTAGTGTGCGCGCCATGACCCGTCTCCTCGCGCTGCTGCTCGCCCTCTTCGCCCTCACGCTTCCGGCGCGCGCCGCCGACGATATCAGCGCGGCGTCGCGCAGCGTCGTGCGCGTCGTGACCGTCGCGATGGTCGACGGCGAGGTCGTCGGCTTCGGCCATGGCAGCGGCATTGCCATCTCGCCGACGCGCATCGTCACCAACGCGCATGTTGTCGTATCGGCCGCCAAATATCCGGGCAACGTCGCCCTCGGCGTCGTACCCTCCGAAGGGCAGAAGAGCTATGCCGGCAAGCTGATCGCGATCGACACCGCACGCGACCTCGCACTGGTCGAGATCACCGAGGGCCGCCTGCCCCCCGCCGCCATCTACACCGGCCCGCTCGATTCGGGTGCCGATGTCGTGGCGCTCGGTTATCCGGGCAATGTCGACCTCGCGACCGCGCGCAGCGCCAACGACTATATCACCCCGCGCACCCCGACGCGCAGCGAGGGCAATATGTCGAACATGCAGGCGGTCGACGGGGTCGCGATGCTGATCCACACCGCGAAAATCTCGCGCGGCAATTCGGGCGGCCCGCTCGTCGACCAGTGCGGCCGCATCACCGGGATCAACACCGCGATCACGCGCGCCGACGACGGCGATTCGCCCTTTGCCTTCGCGATCGCCGGACGCGAGCTGCTGCGCTTCCTCGCCGAGGCCGATCAGCAATATACGAGCGTCGGCACGCCCTGCCTGTCGATGGCCGAGGCCGACGCGCGCGACCGCGCCGCGCTCGACGCCGAAGCGCGCGCGAGCGCCGAGGCCGATGCTGCAAAGAACGCCGCCGCGAAGCTCGACCGCGAACGCAAGCTGGCGCGCGTCGAGGACGAGGCGCTCGCCGCGCGCGAGAATCGCATCGCGCTCGCCGGCGTCCTGTTCGTGATCGGCGCGCTCGCCGCCGGCGCCGGCCTCCTCTCCTACAACCAGAAAAACCTGCGGAACGCGAAGATCGCGGGCGGCGCCGGCGCGGTGCTGATGCTCGCCGCCGCCGTGCTGTTCGCCACGCGCCCCGACGCACACGCCGAACTCGCCGAGGACACGGCAAAGACGCCGGCGGCCGGAGCGCCGAAGCTGGCCGAAGGCAGCCTGCTCTGCACGATCCGCCCCGACCGCAGCCGCATCACCGTGTCGGCGACGACCGATGTTCCGATCAGCATCGGCAAGGGCGGCTGCGTCAACGGCCGCACCCAATATACGCAGGGTGCCGACGACCGCTGGCAGCGCATCCTCGTTCCCAATGAGGAAGCGACAGTCACCGTCGCGTCGATCGATTCGGCGGGGCGCGACTATCGCGTCGAACGCTATCTGCTCGATGCCGAGACGATGACGAAGGCGCGCGAGACGCGCGCGGCGATCACGCTCAGGAGCTGCACCGCCAACCCCGACGAGCTCGCGGGGCTCGCCGCGCAGCAGGATGCGATCCGCAGCGCGCTGCCCGCCACCCCCAACGAACGGCTCGTCTATCGCTGCCAGCCGGCGGGCGGCGCGGCGGTCAAACCCGCGACCGGCGACTGACCGTCAGCGGAGCCCGTCCACCCATTTCGTGAGAATCGCCTGCGCGGGAGCGGTATAGGCCAGCTCGTGCCCCGCGCCCGCGATGCGTACTACCGTCGCATCGGGCCGCGCGCGGGCAAGCCGCTCGAGATTATCGGGCGTCACCAGCGTGTCGGCGTCGCCGTGCATCAGATAGACGGGCGCCTTCACGCGGGCCAGCTTCGCCGCATTGTCGAACCGGTCGCGTACGAGCCAACGTGGAACGAGCGGAATCTGGCTCCGCACGACCGAAGGAAGATCGGACAGCCCCGATACGAGCATCAGCGCCGCGACATCGTGACGCAGCGCCATTTCGGTCGCCGGGCCCGAGCCGATCGAATTGCCGACGACGACGATCTGCCGCGCCGCGATGCCCGCCTCGCCAAGCCAGCGTATCGCCGCCTCGCCATCGCGGTAGAGGCCCGCCTCGTCGGGCGAACCGGGATTGCCGGCATAACCGCGATATTCGACGAGCATCAGCCCGTGCCCCGCCACCGCCGGCCCGCGCGTCGCCTCGATCGCGCCGAGCATATTGTCGCCATTGCCGTGGAAGAAGAGGATCGTCCTTCGCCCCGGTGCCGCCGCGCGATAGAAGGCTGAAAGCCGCAGCCCGTCGTCGGTTTTCGTATGGACGAGCCGGAATCCGGGGAGCGCCTCGCGTGGATAATCGTGCGGCGCGGGAAAGAGCATCCGGCGCTGCTGCGTGTAGAGAAGCGCGGTCGCCACCAGTATGAGCGCGACGACGAAGACGAGCAGGTTGATCGCTATCTTCATCGCCTAACGCAGCGCGAGGCCGTCACGGATTCGCATGGCCGCCTCGGCGGGGTCGACCGCGCCGGTGTCGATCTCGATCGCCGCGGGGAGCGGTGGATAGATAAAAGCGCCCTTCGCGTCGAGTTCGCGCAGCAGCGCAAGCGACGACAATTTACCGCTGGCCTGCCGCGATGCCGCCTCCACCCGCGCCTCGACCACCTCGGGCGCGCAGTGCAGCGCAAAGAAGTCGACGCGCCCGCCCGCGGCCTCGACCAGCGCCACGACGCGCTCCGGAAAATCGGGCGCGACGCTCGCCTCGGGGTGGAAGGTGAAGATCAGCGAGCGTCGCTCGACCGCCGCGGCGCGGAACACCTCCATCCACATCGCCTCGCGCAGTTCGACGAACGCCGGGCTGCCGAAGGGAAAGACCGCGAGCAGCGCATCGACGATCAGGTGATTGTGAAACAGCGGCAGCCCGGTGAGCGCCGCGAGTTCGCGCGCCACGGTCAGCTTGCCCGACGCCGCGGGCCCGTGGATGAAGACCAGCCTCATCCCCCGCACGCCTTGAACAGCATCAGCGTCCGCTCGCGCGCCAGTTCGCTCGACGGCTCGTGATAATCCTTGCGCCGGTCGCTGTTGAAGCCGTGGTTCGCGTCATAGACGAAGACCTCCGCAGTCGGATGCCCCCTGGCGATCAGCGCCTCGACGCCCTCCATCGGGATGCCCGCGTCATAGCGGCCGAAATGGGCGATGGTGGCGCACCCGGGCGCCTGATCGGCAAACATCGTCGGAACGAGGCTGCCGTAATAGGCCGACGCCGCGGCGAGATCGGGGCTGATCTGCGCCATCCGCCAAGCGACCGATCCGCCATAACAATAGCCGGTGATGAAGACCGGCCCCTTCGCCTTGAGCGCGTCGATGCACGTCTGCGCATCCTTCAGGCTCTGCTCGAACGGATGCAGCTCGCGCGCCAACTGCACCGCGCGTTCGAACTGCGCCCCCGAATAATCGCTCTCGAACCCCGGATGTTCGCGGTCGAACAGCGCTGGCGCCAGCACCTCATAGCCGTCGGCGGCATATTCGTCGCAGAGGTCGCGAATATGGTCGGTGACCCCGAAAATCTCCTGGATCAGCACCAGCCCGCCGCGCCGTTCACCCTCGGGCTCTGCATGATAGACCGCGACGTCGGCGCCGTCGTCCATCGTCATCCGGATCATCTCGCCCATCGCCTGTCCTTCCTCGCCGCCTGTAAATTTCGGTTCTGCCGTCCCTATCGCGGCAGGGGCCGAAAGCAATCGCCGCACATCCTTGCATTGCAGCAAAATCGTTGCTACGCGCGCCCCGACTTTGCAGCGGGGGCATTTCCGGATGTCATCAAAAATCCGCGCAGCCATCCCCCTCGGGATCGTAGAAAAGGACTTTCGCGCGTGGAGAATTCCGGCGGCATTCAGGGCAACATCACGGCGGGCCTCGCGGGCCGCTATGCCAGCGCGCTGTTCGATCTGGCCCGCGAATCGAACGCGATCGACGCGGTCGCGAAGAGCCTCGCGACGCTGAAGGCAGGCCTCGCCGATTCGGCCGACCTTTCGAACCTGATCGCAAGCCCCGTCGTCGGCCGCGCCGACGCAGCGAACGCCATCGCCGCGGTCGCAAAATCGCTCAAGCTCGATTCGCTGACCACCAAATTCCTCGGCGTGCTGGCGGAGAATCGCCGCCTCGCCGACCTGCCCGGGATGATCGATGCATTCGACGCGATCGTTGCCGATCACCGCGGCGAAGTGACGGCGAAGGTCACCAGCGCGCACCCGCTCACCGCCGAGCAGGTGAAGGCGCTAACCGCGAACCTCAAATCCCGTGTCGGGCGCGACGTCACCGTCGCGACGACCGTCGATCCCGCCATTCTCGGCGGCCTCGTCGTCCAGCTGGGCAGCCAGCTGATCGACGGCAGCATCCGTACCCGTCTCAATAGCTTCGCACAGGCGATGAAAGGCTAAAC
>JAGHZY010000047.1 GCA_017745175.1 Sphingopyxis sp.
TCGTCGGTGTGATAGACGGTCGCGGTCAGCTTCTCGGCCGGCAGGCCCCAGGTCCCGGTGATCAGCGTCCAGGCGTGATGGATCGCCTGTTCCTTGAAATAGTCGCCGAAGGAGAAATTTCCCAGCATTTCAAAGAAGGTATGGTGCCGCGCGGTATAACCGACATTGTCGAGATCATTGTGCTTGCCGCCCGCGCGCACGCACTTCTGCGACGAGGTCGCGGTGCTGTACGGCCGTTTCTCCAGCCCGGTGAAGACATTCTTGAACGGCACCATGCCCGCGTTGACGAACATCAGCGTCGGGTCGTTGTACGGCACCAGCGGCGCCGACGGCTCGATATGGTGCCCGGTTCCCCCGAAATAGTCGAGGAACGAGCGGCGAATGTCGTTGGTCGATGTCATGCGCGCGAATTAGGGATTTTGCGGCGGTGCGACAAGCCGGTTCGTGTCGATGGCCATGATCGGGGCAATCGGTCAGAAACTGGTCGCGATCCCCTTGCCCAGATAGCAGGGCAACTGGCGCAGCACATCGGCCTTCGGTACGCCGTCCTCGATCAGATCACGCGGCACTTCGGATGTGTCGGTGCGCACCACGGTCCAGCCGTCGACGGGCGTCGCCCGGTGGACGACGACATAGCCGCAATCCATTGTCCCGTCCTTGCGATCGCCGCGAAAGTCGAACGCCGCATAAATCCCGGCCGGTTGCCCCGCGGGATCGAGATACCAGCTGAGCCGCAGCGGGCGTATCTGCCCGTCGGCCCACAAGGTCGACCGCTTGCGCAAGTTCATTTCCCATTCCAGCCGCGGATTGGACGCCTGGAACGAGAGGCGCAGCATCGCATAGGCCGCCGCGAAATCGCGCTTTTCCAAAGCATGCGCATATTCGGCGAACCGGTCGATCGCCCCCTCCTCGTCAGCCGGCGACGGTTTGAACATCACGCCTTCCGGTGCGATGATCTCGCGCTCGACCTCGGGCGCGAGCGCGGGGGGCGCAGCAACCGCTCCCGTGCTGCCCATGAACAGGGCCGCCCCTGCAAGGAACAGGCGGCCCCCACGATCAATAGCCATAATAGGCGCCGCCCTTTTCGCGCGCGCGCCGCCACGCCGGCCGGTCGTGACACGCATTTACGAACGCCGCGAGCCCGGGATAGCGCGGCGCCATACCCTGCATGATCGCGATCTCGGCGGGGAAGCTCAGCATGATGTCGGCCGCTGAAAGGCTGTCGCCGATGAAATGACCGCTCTCGCCGACGCGGCTTTCCATATAGGCGAAATGTGCGTCGAGCTGCTGCGCGATGCGCGGCTCGATCGGTGCGGCCGCTTCGCCGAGCCGTGCGGTATAGATACGCAGCAGGATCGGGGTCATCGCCGATCCCTCGGCGAAATGCAGCCATTCGAGGTGGCTGATATGATCATCGCTCCCGCGTTCGGGGACGAGATGTCCGCCGCCATGCCGTTCGCACAGATATTCGGTGATCGCCCCCGATTCGGTGATGATACGGCCATTGTCCTCGATCACCGGCGACTTGCCGAGCGGATGCACTGCGAGCAGTTCGGGCGGGGCGAGATTGGTCACAGGATCGCGGTCGTAAAATCTGATCTCGTACGGTGTGCCGATTTCCTCGAGCAACCACAGGATGCGCTGCGAACGGCTGTTGTTCAGATGATGGACGATCAGGCTCATGGCGCTCTCCTCATGGTGTCAATTCTTGCCGGTGCCGTTGCGGTCGATCAGTGCCGCAATCTCGCGAACGAGCTTGGCGCCAAGGATCGCGGTGACATCGCCGATATCGCGGCCAGGGTGAAGCTCGACGATATCGGCGCCGACGATCGGCGCCGTTTGCCTGTGCAATACGGCAAGCATTTCGCGCACCGTCAGCCCGCCGGGCTCGGGATGCGCGACGCCGGGCGCCGCCGACGGATCGAGTCCGTCGAGATCGATCGAAATGTAAAGCGGGCCTTCGAGTACCGGCACCGCATCGGGTGTGAAACCGGCCATCGGAACGACCTCCACGCCGAAGCGATCGGCCTGTTCGCGGCAATGCCTGTTGAGCGTGCGAATTCCCACCTGCACCAGCCGTCTGGCGTGGCCACCCTCGCAAATACGGGCGAAGGGCGAAGCGTGACTTCGCGGATTGCCGGAAAAATCGTCGTAGAGATCGGGATGCGCGTCGAAGTGGAGGATGCTGACCGGCCCGTGGCAAGCCGCAGCAGCCTCGACGAGCGGAAAGGTCACGGCGTGATCGCCGCCGAGGGCGAGCGGAATTTCACCATCTTCGCTCACATAGGCGACGTGGCGGCGGATCATGGCGTCGTCTCGCGGCGTATTCTCGGTAAGCGGGAGGTCGCCGTCGTCGGTCAGCGCGATGTCGGTGCCGATCTCGGGACCGAGCTCGCTCGCCATATTGCCGCGGTCGCTCCACAGCGCGGCGCGGATCGCGGCGGGACCGGCGGCGGCGCCGCGCTCGAAGCTGCTGTTGATGTCGGTCGGAAGACCGAAAAGGCGGATCGCGGGCATGCGCCGCTTGTAGCCGCTGACCGAAGGGGCGCAAGGATCAACGGCGGGCGGGCCGACCTGCAGGGGAGAGGGAATGCAGGCACCCCAAAGGGGCAAGGAGGGGGCTGGAGGCCCGCCGCCGTTAGCCGGTCGATCCGTTTTCGGCGGATCGACCGGATGGAATCAGACGTCGTCGTCACCGTCCTCGTCGGGGCCGGCCATCATTTCCTCGGCCACCGCGTCGGTGCGGCTGCGGATCGCGGCTTCGAGCCGTTCGCGCAGCTCGGGATTTTCGGTCAGGAAATTCTTTGCATTTTCACGGCCCTGCCCGATGCGGATCGAGTCATAGCTGAACCACGCGCCCGATTTCTCGACGAGCCCGGCCTTGACGCCGATGTCGAGGATCTCACCGATCTTCGAAATGCCCTGCCCGTACATGATGTCGAATTCGACCTGCTTGAACGGCGGCGCGACCTTGTTCTTGACGACCTTCACACGCGTGGTGTTGCCGACGATCTCGTCGCCATTCTTGATCTGCCCGGTGCGGCGGATGTCGAGGCGGACCGAGGCGTAGAATTTGAGCGCGTTGCCACCGGTCGTGGTTTCGGGGTTGCCGTACATCACGCCGATCTTCATGCGCAGCTGGTTGATGAAGATCACCATGCAGCGCGAGCGGCTGATCGAGCCCGTGAGCTTGCGCAGCGACTGCGACATCAAACGAGCTTGAAGCCCGACGTGACTGTCGCCCATCTCACCCTCGATTTCGGCGCGCGGGACGAGCGCGGCGACCGAGTCGACGACGAGCACGTCGATCGCATTCGAGCGCACAAGCGTGTCGACGATCTCGAGCGCCTGTTCGCCGGTGTCGGGCTGCGACACGATCAATTCGTCGATGTTGACGCCAAGCTTGCGGGCATAGACCGGATCGAGCGCATGTTCGGCGTCGACGAAGGCGACGGTGCCGCCGGTCTTTTGCGCTTCGGCGAGCGTGTGAAGCGCAAGCGTCGTCTTGCCCGAGCTTTCGGGGCCGTAGATTTCGATGACGCGGCCGCGCGGCAGGCCGCCGACGCCGAGCGCGATATCGAGCCCGAGCGAACCGGTCGAGATCGCCTCGACCTGCATCGCTTCCTTCTGGCCCAATTTCATCACCGAGCCCTTGCCGAAGGCGCGGTCGATCTGCGCCAGCGCGGCGTCGAGCGCCTTCTGCCTGTCCGTGTTGTTCACTGATTTCCCCGATTCGACGAGTGACAATTGTCCGGCCATGACCGTCCCTTTCCAGCTCTAGAGCGACGGCAGAAGCATCGCAACGCCGAACCTGTGTACGGCATTTGTTCTACTGGAACAAGATAGGAACAAAATAAAATTTGCGGGAGAGATGCGCGCGCTATTCCGCGCCGAATTCCTCCAGAGTTGCCTCGATATCGCTGATCCGGAACGGCTTGGTGATCAGCTTGCGATGCGCGTGCGCGGGCGGGATGACGTCGCCGCCGCCCGTGGTGAAGGCAAAGGGAATGCCGCGCTGGGCAAGCGCATCGGCGATCGGCCAGCCCTTTTCGTCGCCGAGGTTGATATCAACGAGCGCGCCGGCAATCGGCTCCGAGGCGATGAACGCCAGCGCCGCCTCGTTCGTCGTCGCCTGCGCGGGTTCGGGGAGGTCGAGCGCGTCGAACATGTCGGCGAGCATCATGCCAATCAGAACATCGTCCTCGACGAGCAGGATGCGGCGTTCGCCGGTCATTGGACACCCCGATGCGCCGCGTCGTCGAGCGCTGCCGACGTCGCCTCGGCGAGCTGGGCGACCGAGAAAGGTTTGGGCAGGAAAGACACATCGTCGATATCGATCGACTGGCGCAGCTGCTCCTCGGCATAGCCCGACATGAACAGCACCGGCAGGTCGGGCCGCCTCGCGCGCATCGCGCGCACCATCGCCGGGCCGTCCATCGTCGGCATCACCACATCGCTGATGATCAAGTCGATCTTCTCCATCTGTGCAAAGCGTTCGAGCCCTTCCTCCCCCTGCGAGGCGGTGACGACACTATAACCCGCACGGGTCAGCGCGCGTTCCGCGACCGCACGCACCATATCCTCATCCTCGACGAGGAGGATGGTGCCGGTGCCCCACTGGCTCTTTTTCGGCTTGGCGGGCGGCGGCACGACCACCGGTACGTCGCCCCCGGCGCGGTGCACCGGCAGATAGATGGAAAAGCTTGTTCCCTGCCCCGGCTTGCTGTCGGCAAAGATGAAGCCCGCCGACTGCTTGATGATCCCGTATACGGTCGAGAGGCCGAGGCCCGTCCCCTTGCCGACGTCCTTGGTCGTGAAGAAGGGTTCGAAAATCTTGGGCAGCACGTCGGCGGGAATGCCCGTGCCGGTATCGCTGACCTTGAGCGCGCAATAATCGGCGGGGGGCATGAATTCATTGCCCATCTGGCGCACGTCCGCAGCGGATACCGGGTAGGTTTCGATCGTGAGCGTCCCGCCGCCGAGCATCGCGTCGCGCGCATTGACCGCGAGGTTGATGATCACCTGTTCGAGCTGGCCGGGATCGGCGCGCACCGCGCCGAGCCCGCGGCCATGATGCACCGAAAGCTGGACGGTTTCGCCAATCAGGCGTTTCAGGAGATGCGACACTTCCGAAATCACGTCGGGAAGCTGCAATATCTGCGGGCGCAGCGTCTGCTGCCGCGAGAAGGCGAGTAATTGCCGTGTCAGGCTGGCAGCGCGATTGGCATTGCTGCGGATCTGCTGAATATCGTCATAGTCGCTGTCGCCGGGCGTATGGCGCATCAGCATCAGGTCGCATGCGCCGAGCACCGCGGTCAGGATGTTGTTGAAATCATGCGCGACGCCGCCGGCGAGCTGGCCAACCGCCTGCATTTTCGACGCCTGCGCGACCTGCCGCTTGAGGCGCGATTCCTCGCTCGAATCCTTGAGGCTGAGCAGCACCGCCGCCTCGCCCAGCCCGCGCACGCCGACGACGCGCATCGACACGGGGTCGCCGCTCTGCCCCGCGAGCCGGATCGACAGGTCGCCGCCGACCTGCTGCCCGCTGCTGTGGCGGCGGATCATGTCGGCGAGCGGACCCTTGTCCTCGCCGACGACGATATCGCCGGGGTAGCGCGGCATCTTGCCTTCGGGCAGGCTCGCCGCGCGCACGAAAGCGCGGTTCATATAAAGGAAGCGCCCGTCGCGATCGACCATCGCAAGCCCGAAGGGCAGTAGCGACAGCAGGGTTTCGACATAGGTTTGCGCGGTGCCGCGGTCGGTCGGCCCCATCTCCTCGTCGAGCATCGCGAGCAACATCGGCGTATGGCTGTCGGCGGCGGCGAGCGGGATCTGGATCAGGCGTACCGGGGTCGCACGATCGCCCTCGCGCGCAAAATAGAGCGCGCCGGCATCGTCGACCCGGATCATCGGGGCGACGTCGCGCCCGGCGTAATGGCTCGCGTCGTCTTCACCCAATGCGCGAAGCAGAAACGCCTGGTTGGCGACCCGGAGGCGTCCCTCGGCGCTGACCAGCGCCGCCATTACCCCTGCGTGGCCGAGCGTGCGGCCGGCGGGACCATCGAGATGCCGGACGATCTCGGCGACGAGATCGAGCCGTTCGAGCGCCGAGAAACGCCAGACGAGATAATCCTCCGACTGGCCGGTGCGGGTCACCTGTGCACGCAATTGCAACGGGCCGACCGCGATATCGTCGGCATGGCCTTCGCCGTCGCGCCACGCGATGCGGCCGGCATTTTTGAGCACCTCGGCGCCGCGCCCCTCGAGCGGCAGCCCGGGGGGCGTCATGAAGCCATTGAACCAGGTGCCGAAAAGATCGTTCGCGCAGACCATCCGCCCTGCGCGATCGGTCACCGCGATCGCGACATCGTCATGATTGACCGCCTGACGCAGCATCGTCCAGTCGGGCGGCACGGACTCGCCGGCGACCGCCGCCGGAAAAAGCCGGCGCGCCACCACCGCGCCGCCGACAGCGACCGCGAGTCCGGCAACGAAACCGGCGGCGAGGATCGCATTGCCCGTCGCCCAGAACAGCAGCGCGGCCGAGAGCAACGCCAGACCGCCGAGCAGCGCCATGTCGACCCGCGACAGCGCCGCCGGCGCCGACAATGGCCCCGCGGGGCCCGCCCCCCTGATGAAATCACCATCAGCGGAGGGCAGGCTTTGCACGGTCAAATGACACTCTTTCTATTCGCGCATCACCAGATGCGAACGCGGTCCTTCGGTGCCAGATAGAGCTTCTGACCCTGTTTGATCTGATAGGCCTTATACCAAGGGTCAAGATTGCGCGAGACCCAAGACCGCTGGATCGACGGCGAATGCGGATCGGTCGTGATGCGCTGCGACAGATTCTGCTCGCGATAGTTGCGGCGCCAGACCTGCGCCCAGCCGAGGAAGAAGCGCTGGTCGCCGGTCAGCCCGTCGATCACCGGCGCTTCCTTGCCGCCGAGCGACTTCCTGTAGGCATCATAGGCGATCGTCAGGCCGGCAAGGTCGCCGATATTCTCGCCGAGGGTGAAGGTGCCGTCGAGCTTTTCGCCCGGCAGCACTTCATAGGCGTCATACTGTGCGACCAGCGCCTTGCCCGCCGCCTCGAACGCCGCGACGTCGGCAGGGGTCCACCAGTCGGCGAGTTTGCCGGTCTCGTCGTACTTCGCGCCCTGATCGTCGAAATGATGGCTGATCTCGTGACCGATCACCGCGCCGATGCCGCCATAGTTGATCGCCGCATCGGCGCGCGGATCGAAGAAGGGCGGCTGCAGGATCGCGGCCGGGAAGACGATCTCGTTCATCCCGAAATTGGCGTAGGCATTGACCTCCATCGGGGTCATTCCCCATTCCCAGCGGCGGATCGGCCCGCCGAGACGGCTGACATTGTCGTCGTGCGCGAACTGGTTGGCGCGAAGCAGGTTGCCGAACAGGTCGTCGCCGCGGATCTCGAGCTTGCTGTAATCCTTCCAGCGATCGGGATAGCCGATCTTGGTCGTGAAATTGGCGAGCTTCTTCTTCGCCTTGACCTTCGTGCCCGGCTGCATCCACGTCAGATTGCCGATGCGCGCATCGAGCGCGGCGAGAACATTCTTCACCAGCACGTCCATCGCCGCCTTGGTTTCGGGCGGGAAATATTTCGCGACATAATCCTTGCCGACGGCCTCACCCATATTGTTCGTGGTGAAGTCGACCGCGCGCTTCCAGCGTTCCTGCATCTGCGGCGTGCCCGACAATGCGGTGCCGTAGAAGGAGAAGGCTTCCTGCGCGACCGCGTCGGGCAGCACGCCCGAGAAGCCGTCGAGGCTGCGCACGATCAGCATGTCGCGGACCACGCCGATCGGCGCGTCGGCAAGCAGCTTCGCCTCACCGGTGAAAGCGCTCGGCTGCGATACGAGGATCGAATCCTCATTGACGCCGATGCCGCGAATGAAGCTCTGCCAGTCGAAGCCGGGTGCCGTCTTGGCAAGCTCGGCGATCGTCATCTTGTTGTAGACCTTGACCGCGTCGCTGCTGTCATTCTTGTCCCAGTGGACCGTCGCGACCTGCTTCTCGAAATCGTAGATCGCCTTCGCGCGCGCTGCGGCGTCCTTTTCGCCCGCGAGCGTCAGGACATTTTCAAGATGCTTGAGATAAGCGGCCTGCAGCTTCGCGTTCCGCTCATTGTCCTTCAGGTAGAAATCGCGGTCGGGCATGCCGATGCCGCCCTGGAACATCGTGTAGATATAGACGTCGGGGTTCTTGTCGTCCTGCCCGACATAACCGCCGAAGAAATGCTGGATGCCGCTGCGGTCGGCCTCGGCGAGCAGTCTGGCGAGGCCGGCCTTGTCGACCGCGCGGATTTTCGCGAGCCAGGGCTGGATCGGCGCGAGCCCCTTGGCCTCGACCGCGGCGGTGTCGAGATAGGATGCGTAAGCGCGGCCGATCATGCTGTTCGGGTCGGCCTTCGCCGCCTCGAGAATCTCCTGCGTGCGCTTCTGCGACAGGTCGGCGAGCGCGGTGAACATGCCATAGTTCGACTTGTCGGCCGGAATGACGGTGTTCTTCGCCCAGGTGCCGTTGGCGAAGGCATAGAAATCGTCGCCCGGCTGGACGCTCTTGTCCATGCCGGTGAGGTCGAAACCGAAATCGCCGATTTCGGGTTTTGCCGCGCTTCCGGCGGCGGGAGCGGTGGCGGCCTTTTCCTGCGCGGCGGCCGGAACCGCGGCGAGCATCAGTGCGCCGAGCGCGGCGGTCGCCAGCAGGCGCGAAGAGATATGCGAAGGAGTCATGATATTCCCCGGTTATCGATCTGAAGCGAAGAACGGCGCCGCGACTGCACGGCGCCGGTCAGCGATACGACAGCTATACGCGCGCGTGTCGGCCGTTCAACCGGCGGCCGTGTCGCTGGTCGATGCCTCAAGTCGTTGGTCGCGCGCCCGCGCCAGTTTCCGGCGCCAGCGGAGGCGAATCCAGTTGTCCCAGAAGATCGAGGCAAGGACATAGCCGACCACGGCGGAGACAAGCGAAATGACGAACAGCCCGGCGAGCATTGCGGGTGCGGCGTCGGAAAAAACCCAGCGTACCCATTCGCCCGCCGACGCGCCATGCTCGATCATTGCCGAAAAGGTCGCGCTGTTGGCGTGAAGTCCGAACAGCCAGTCGCCGAGCCATACCGAAGCGAGGATGATGAACGGCGTCGTCACGGGATTCGACAGGAAGGTCATCGCGGCGCCGATCGGGATATTGGCGCGAAACGGCAGCGCGAGCAGCGCGACGCCGAGGATCTGGACCCCGGGGATGAGGAAGAAGATACCGACAAAAAGCCCGAGCGCGGTGCCGCGCGGCACCGAGGTGCGTGTGAAGCGCCACAAATGGCTGTGCGCGACCCGGTGCGCGAACGGCCTGACGAAGCGGCTTGCGAGCAGTTCTTCGCGCGTCGGCGAATTGCGGCGAATCCAGTTCATCACCGCCGCCTTGTCGCGGGATCCGCCGCCGCTCATCCGCGGTCCTTCATCAGGCGCTGCTTGTCGCGTTTCCAGTCGCGTTCCTTGATCGATTCGCGCTTGTCGTGCGCCTTCTTGCCCTTGGCGAGCGCGAGTTCGACCTTCGCGCGGCCACGGCTGTTGAAATAGACGGTGAGCGGGACGAGCGTCATCCCCTGCCGCGCAACGCCGGCGTGCAGCTTGTTGATCTCGCGCCAGTTGAGCAGCAGCTTGCGCGGGCGCTTGGGCTCGTGGTTGAAGCGGTTGCCGTGGCTGAATTCGGGGATGTTGGCGTTGATCAGCCACACCTCGCCGCCGGTCACCTCGGCATAGCTTTCCGCAATCGTGCCCTCGCCGAAGCGCAGCGACTTCACCTCGGTTCCCTGCAGCGCGATCCCCGCCTCGAACACCTGTTCGATGGCATAGTCGAAGCGCGCGCGCCGGTTCTCGGCGACGACCTTCTTCTTGTCGAATTCGGCGGCGGACTGCGGACGGGCCATGACGAAAGCTCAGATCACTCCTGCCGACGACAGCGCGGCATCGACGGCCGCGCGCGATGCTCCGGACGCCGGAATGACAGGTAGGCGCACTTCGGGCGAAAACCAGTCGTGAATGCACGAAAGTGCATATTTGGCCGGACCCGGCGAGGTGTCGGAGAACATCGCCCGGTGCAGGTCGAACAACCGGTCGTGGAGCACGAGTGCGCGCGCCCAGTCACCCGCCGCGCAGGCGGCGGCAAAATCGGCGCAGAGGCGCGGCGCGACATTGGCGGTGACCGAGATGCACCCCGCGCCGCCCATCACGGCGTGCGGCAGCCAGAGATCGTCGTTGCCCGAAAGCTGGCAGAAACCCTCGCCCGCCCCTGCGCGGTGAACCGTCACGCGCGCAAGGTCGCCGCTCGCATCCTTGATCGCGACGACGCTAGGGATTTCGGCGAGCGTGCACATCGTCTCGGCACTGATGTCCGCGACGGTGCGGCCGGGGACGTTATAGACGACGATCGGCAGGTCGCTGGCGTCCGCCAGCGCCTTGAAATGCGCAATCATGCCGCCCTGGCTCGGCCGGTTGTAATAGGGCGCGACGATCAGCGCGGCGGCCGCGCCCGCGGCCTGCGCATGGCGCATGTGGCGGATCGCGGTCGCGGTGTCGTTGGAACCGCAGCCGGCGATCACGGGCACACGCCCCGCTGCCGCCTCGATACAGGTGTCGATCACCTGATAATGTTCGTCGAAGCCGAGCGTCGGGCTTTCGCCGGTCGTTCCGCACGGAACCAGCGCGCTGGTGCCTTCCTTGATCTGCCAATCGACAAGGCGCGCGAAGGCCGGCGCGTCGAACGCTCCATCGCGAAATGGCGTCACCAAAGCGGGAATCGAACCCGAAAACATGCTCCGCTCCTTTACAATACCCCGCTGTGACCGATAGAATCCGGCCAGCGCGCCGCTATTGGACGTCTATTCAGCGCCCCGCAAGGAGTTTGGCACTAGTATGGCCGGTATGATCTCGCTGCCCTCGATTTCCCGGTTCGCGCTCGCCGCTGCCCTGCTTATTCCCACCGCTGCCCATGCCAGCGAGCTGACCCCCGAACAAATGGCGTGGTATCGCGCCCAGATGGGCCTCGCGTCGATGTCGGGCCCGCCGCCGTCGCCGAACTCTGTCGGCGACGCGGTGATGGAATGGCGCCGGCTGACCGCGAACACCGGCGCCTCGTTCGACCAGCTGTCGCGCTTCCTGCTGGCGAACCGCGGCTGGCCCGACGCCGACAAGCTGCGCACGCGCGCCGAAAAGTCGATTTCGCTCGACAGCTATGACCCCGCGCGCACTCTCGCCTATTTCCAGGCCTATCCGCCCCAGACTGCGAGCGGACAGCTGCGCTACGCCCTCGCGCTCAACGCGTCGGGGCGCCGCGAGGATGCCAGCGCCGCGGTGCGCCGCGCATGGACGAGCGGGCCGCTCGACGATTATGAAACGAGCCGCGCGCTCGCCATGTTCCCCGGAGCAATAACCCCCACCGACCATGACGCGCGCATGGACCGCCTGCTCTGGCTCGGCGCCACCGCGGCGGCGGGCCGCCAACTCGCCTACACCTCGCCCGACAAGCGCAACGTCTTTGCGGCGCGGCTCGCGATGCGCAACGCGTCGGTCGACGCGGCCTTTCAGGCGTCGGCGGCCGAGAGCCAGAACCCGTCGCTGACTCGCACCGACGCGGGCTATATCACCGACAAGGCGACATGGCTGCGCAAGGCCGGCCGCGTCGGCGAGGCGCGCGCGCTGCTTGCCGCGCCGCGCTCGCTCGCCAGGGCGCCGACCGACACCGAGGAATGGCTCGAAACGCTGCTGACCAACGCGCGGCAGGCGAGCGACGGCGGCGACAAGACCACCGCCTATAACATCGCGCGCCAGCTCGACGACGCCTTCCCCGCGGGCACCGTGATCCGCGAGGCGCCGCTGGGCGTGCGCGACGACTATACCTCGCTCGCGTGGCTCGCGGGCCAGCTCGCCTATCGCGACCTCCGCCGTCCGGCCGAGGCGGTGCGCCTGTATCGCGCCTATGGCGAGGCCGCGCGCTCGGCGCAGACGCGCACCAAGGGTTTCTACTGGGCCGGCCGCGCCGCATTGGCCGCGGGTGACCGCGCAACGGCAAACGCGCATTTCGCCGATGCCGCCCAGCATTATGACCAATATTACGGCCAGCTGGCACTCGAGCGGCTGAACCGGCCGCAGCCGAAGCCGACGCCGAACCCGACGATCGAGGTCAGCGGCGACGAGCGGCGCGCATTCGAGGACGACCGGCTGGTGCGCGCCGCGCGCGCGCTCGGCGAGATCGGTGCATGGCGCGAACAGTCGCAGTTCCTGCGCGCGCTCGCGCAGAAAGCGACGTCCCCGGCCGACCATGTGCTCGCGGGCCGGCTCGCCGCGCAGATCGGGCGCCCCGACCTTGGCGTGATGATCGGCCGCAGTGCGCAGGCGAACAGCCTCGATGCCGTCGAGGTTTCCGGTTTCCCCACCGTGCGGGTCCCTGCAGGCCATGAAAACAACTGGACCTTCATCCACGCGATCACGCGGCAGGAAAGCCAGTTCGACCGGCAGGCGATCAGCCACGCCGGCGCGCGCGGCATGATGCAGTTGATGCCCGGAACAGCGCGCGAGGTCGCGGGCAAGCTCGGCCTCAGCTATGACGCCGGATCGCTGACCACCGACACCAATTACAACATGATGCTGGGGTCGACCTATTTCCAGCAGATGCTGCGCTATTTCGGCGGCAGCTATCCGCTTGCGATCGCCGCGTACAACGCCGGCCCCGGCAATGTGAACAAATGGCTGCGCGCCAATGGCGATCCGCGCGGCGGCGGGATCGAGATGGTCGACTGGATCGAGGCGATCCCGATCTTCGAGACGCGCAACTATGTGCAGCGCGTGCTCGAGAATGCCGTCGTCTACGACACGCTGCGCGATGGCGGCGGATCGCGGCCGCAGGCGCCACTGAGCTTCTACCTCGGCAAGCATACCCCCGGCTGACATCCTGATGGCGGGGGAAAAGACCAATATCATCAGCCCCGCGGGCTATGCCGCGCTGCGTGCCGAATATGACGCGCTGCTGGGAGGCGAACGGCCGAGGCTGGTCGAGGTGATCAGCTGGGCGGCGGGCAATGGCGACCGCAGCGAGAATGGCGATTATATCTACGGCCGCAAGCGGCTGCGCGAGATCGACCGGCGGCTGGGTTTCCTCGCGCGGCGGATGAAGGCCGCGCGCGTCGTCGATCCCGCGCAGCAGCCCGACAAGAGTCGTATCTGGTTCGGCGCGACGGTCGAACTCGCCGACGATGATGATGCGCGCCGCATCGTCACGCTCGTCGGCGATGATGAGGCCGAGGCGGGCGAGGGCCGGATCGGCTGGAACAGCCCGCTCGCCCGCGCGCTGCGCGGCGCCGCGGTCGGCGACCTCAGGACCGTGCAGTTGCCCGCCGGGCCCAAGGAATGGGAGGTCGTGACGGTCAACTACCCCTGACCGTCATTCGCCGATCCCCGCGATCAGCGCGCGCTGATCCTTCCTGAGCTCGGGCAGGTCGCGTGCGAGACGCGCCCAATGCGCCGCTTCCTTCGGGTCGGCGGCGACACCCGCCCCCTTCGCATAGGCGTCGGCGAGGATCGCCCGCGACCCCGCGAAGCCCGCGCGCGCCGCGACGCCGCAATCCTCGATCGCGGCCGCAACCGACCTGTCGGCGAAATGCGCCTCGCACAGCCAGTGATTGCCTTCGGGATTGCCCGCATCGGCGATCGCCCTGAGCCGCGCCAGACTGGCCGCGCGCGTATCGGGAAAAACGGTCAGCGCGAAGATCGCGGCCGGATGCCCCTTTGCCGCCGCTTCGGCATAGAGCGCCTGCGACCGGGGGAAATCGGCGGGGCCGAACGTGCCGACCGCAAGCCGATAGGCGAGATGCGTCTTGGCCTTTGAAAATCCGGCGTCCGACGCGGCGACATAAAGATCGTAGGCGCGCTTCACCTCATCGGGCGTCGGATCATTTTCGAGCAGCAAATAAGCCAGTTCCTGCTGCCCCGCCGGAAAGCCCTGCCCAGCCGATTTCTCGAGATAGGCGCGGGCGCGCGGCATATCCTTCTTCACCCCGACACCGAGCGAGAACATGTAACCGGCGAGCTGTTGCGCAAGCGGATGGCCGCCGTCGGCGAGCGCGACGATCTCGCTCGCCGGATGGCGCGACAGCGCATCGGCGACCAGAACAGGTTCGTCCTCGATCGCGAGGCGGTCGAGCGAAATATCGGCGAGCGGATCGGCCGGCGGCCTCGCGGCGCCGCGCGTCGCGCCGGCCGGGGGCGCGGGCGATGCGGACGGCTCGGGCAGAGATGCCGCGACCGCTTGCGGCAGGTCGGGCGGCGCGACCAGATAATAATCGTCGAACCAGCTGCCATAGTGAAACGGCTGCTGCGGCCCCAGTTCCATGCCATAGGTCCGCTTGTAGACCTCGCGCGCGACCACCTTGAAATAATCGCCGATTTCGAGGCCGGGAATGCCGAGTTCCTTGACGATGGCGGCGGCGAACGGGCTGACCGGCGAACCGGCCGGCGCGAAATCGAGCGCGGGCCGCCCCTTGGCGGTCGAATAGAAGACCGCCCCCTGCCCGATATCGAGAAGCCCGAGCGGCGCGGACCCGGCCTCGCCCTTCGCGACGTCGGCGTCGGCGATGCGCACGACCGGGGCGGCCGTGCGGCAAGCGTCGACGAATACCAGCGTGAAGGCACCGGCGGGCACCACGCGCTTTACCGCCGCCTCGATCGAAAGATAGCGTTTCTCGACATCGGCGCGCCGCGTCGCCGGCGGCGCGTCCATCGGGACGAGCCAGTTCCGCCCGCCATATTCGAAACCATGCCCCGCATAATAGATGATGACCGACCTGGCCCCCGCCGCGTCCGCCGCGAAGCGGGTCAGCGCCGCGTCGAGCGATGCCATGTCGGCGTTGCGGACGATGCGCGGCGCGATGCCGGCCCTGGCAAAGGCGTCGCAAACATAATCGATATCATTGACCGCGTTGCGCAGCGACGGCCATTCCCAGTCGTTATAGGCGCTGTTGCCGATCAGCAACGCGACGCGATCGCCCGCGAGCGGCGCCGTGCCGCAGGCGCCGGAAGGCTGCGCCGGGGCCTGCGGGGCGATGCAGAATGCCAAAAGAGCCCCGATGAGCGCGGCCAGCCGTTTTCTTCCCCCCATGCATTCCCCCACGCGAATCGCCCATTCGCAAAATCGGCAAAAAACTGCGCAACTTCATTCTGAAATCGCTTGCCGTCGGCGTCGCGCGCCCTCGAACACGCCGACGGGAGGCGATAGCGGCAACTTAGGTCGGCGGAGAATTGCAGGAAAGCGCAATTTTTCCCTGTGAGCGCAGTCATAAACAATGGCATGATGGCAGGATAAAGGTGGCTCGACGGGTTCGGAAGGAGGCGACGGGATGCGAACACTGGTTTTGGCGGCGACGCTGCTGGCAGCGGGAACGGCGCAGGCGATGCAGAGGCCCGAGGTCCCGGTGATGAGCGACGACGCGATCGCCGCGACGCTGGAAGCCGGTCAGGAGGTCGAAACCCGCGTCGACGGGGACATGAACGGTGACGGCGACGTCGACACCGCGTGGATCGTCCGCGGCAACGACAAGCGCTTCCTGCACGTGCAGTTCGCGGCGCGCGGCGAGTTCGACCTGTATCACGAACCCGCGGGCAGCGCCGAACTCGACGCCTTTCCGCTCGGCCCCGCCGAAATGGCGGTGTCGAAGGGGATTCTGATCATCAAGGACCTGACCGGCGGCACGACCGCAATTTCGGCAACCTATCGCTATCGCGGCGAAAGGACGAAGCCCAGGATGACGCTGATCGGGCTCGACGCCACGCTCTACAGCCGCACCTATGCGCACGACGGTGCCGAGATGAGCTGGAATCTGCTGACCGGCGATGTCATCGCGACGAAGCTGAAGCTTGTCGGCAGCGGCGAGAACGCCAATTATGACAAGTCCGCCGTCAAGCGGTTCAAACGGCCCGTGAAAACCTGTTATCTGGAGAACACGCCCGACGCCGAAGAGTCACTGGACATGGCGATGAAGGGCAAGTGACCGCGGCGCTTACCGGCTGAGCAGCACGGGCACGATCCAGATCGCGGACAGGACGATGATCACGGCGATCATCGAAAAGGCCAGAACATAACGGACATTATGCCCCTTCACCCCGCTGCTGGCTTCGGTTTCGGTCACTTCGACATGGTCATCGACGACTCGCATGCTCCGTCTCCTTTTCTGGTCCGCCTGATACGCGGCCCGGCGCAGCCCGGTTCCCCGCGGCGATCATGGGAGAGAGGTGCCAGAGGGTCTGTAAGCCGGGTTCTGTCCCCCCCTTTCGGGGATAGGCGATCATTCCTCTAGGCGGACGGTTACCCGAACGCTCAAGCAGTCAACCCGGACGGCTGGGCCGGAATCAGCCCTGGGTTTCCCCGTGCCATCCCTATTCGACCTTGCTCCCGGTGGGGTTTGCCGTGCCGCGTCCGTTACCGTCCGCGCGGTGCGCTCTTACCGCACCCTTTCACCTTTCGCCGGGCCGAAGCCTTTGGCGGTCTCTTCTCTGTGGCACTTTCCCTGAACCTGGCCAAAGCCCGGTCCGCCGGACGTTATCCGGCACCGTGATTTCCGTGGAGCCCGGACTTTCCTCCCCCGCGCTTGCGCGCGGCGGCGATCGCCCGACCCTCTGGCCCGTCCCTTATAGGCCTTATTGCCGGATTTTACGAGTCAATTGCCCTCGGGCTGCGGCAGCAGCAGCGCGAGCAGGATCGCGCGGCATTCGCCGCAGATCGTCCCGTCGATCAGTTCGGGCCGGAACCGGCGCTGAAACGCGACGGTCGCCGCAAAACCGTCGGTGACATCATAGCCGAAGCGTTCGAGCGCAAGCAGGAAGCCGGCGTCGGTCCAGAGCGGATCGGTCAGCTTCTTGGTCGGGCGCGGCAGCGTGAGGCGGCGGCGCGCGAGTTCCTCCCACGGAAAAAGCTCACCCGGATCCTGCTTCCGCGTCGGGGCGATGTCCGAATGGCCGACGACATTGCCGCGCGTGATCGCGTGGCGATCCTTGATCATGTGGACGAGCCGCACGACCGACGCGATCTGCGGGTCGGGGAACGGAACATAGCCCCATTCGTGCCCGGGATTGACGATCTCGATCCCGACGCTGGCCGAATTGATGTCGCTGGTACCGCGCCAGTGCGATTTGCCGGCGTGCCACGCGCGCTTGTCCTCGGGGACCATGACGGTGATCCGGCCGTCCTCGGCGACGACATAGTGCGCCGAGACGCCCGATTCGGGATTGGCAAGCCAATCAATGGCTTCGTCGCCGCTCTTCATGCCGGTATAGTGGAGCACGATCATCGAAACAGGCAGCGCGCGCTCGTCGAAATTGGGAGACCAGCGTTCGATAAAATCGCTCATGCGCTCGGGGGACCCGTCCTGTGCTTGCCAGGCCGTCGATTGCGCCAGCGGCGCGCAAAAAGCAAGGTCAGGCCGCCAGCGAGGACGAGTCAGGCCGGCGGCGCACCTGCTGGTCGGCGGGCTCGTACAGGCCGCGAAGGCGCGGACTGGCGACGAACTGGTCGGTCTGTCCGAGCACGGTCTCGCCCGCACCGAGCACGAGGAAGCTTTGCGGCGCCGCCATCGCGCGGAGGCGCGCGAAGGCCTTCTGGCGCATCGGCGCCGAGAAATAGAGCAGCAGGTTGCGGCAGAAGATGAGGTCGGCGGGGCTCGCCAGCGGCGGGCGGTCGGTGAGCATGTTCTGCACCGAAAAATCGATCCGGCGGCGAAGGTCCGCCTTGGCAAGCCAGCCACCCTCGGTCTGGTCGAACCAGCGCACCATGCGCTGGACGGGCAGCCCGCGCTGAATCTCGAACTGGCTGTAGAGACCGACGCGCGCGCGGCCGATCGCATGATAGCTTACGTCGGTGCCGACGATATCGATCTGCCACCCCGCCCATTTCGCGCCCTGCTCGGCGATCAGCATCGCCATCGAATAGGCTTCCTGCCCGGTCGACACGCCGCAGTGCCAGATCGTCAGACGGCGCCGCAGCTTGTTGATCTCGCGGATTTGCTCAAGTGCTGTCGAAGCTATTTCATCAAAGACACTGTATTCGCGATAGAAATAGGTTTCATTGTTGAGCATCGCATCGACCGTGTCGTCGAGCAGCTGCCGGCTGTTCGAGGTGACGAGCGCAGCGACGAGCGCGTCGAGATCGGCGATGCCGTGGCGCTGCATCACCGGCTTCAGCGACATTTCGATGCGCCAGATGCGGTTCGGCGACAGCGTCTGCCCCGTCCGCGATTCGAGCACGCCCATCAGGACGCGATACGCCGACTCGCTGGCGCTACCGCCCATCATGGCTTGCGGCGTCCCGGAAGAAAGCTGCCGAGTATCAGCGCGATCGCGTCGGGGTTGAGCGTCGCCGCCGCAATGCCCGACTTGGCCACCGCGCCGGGCATGCCCCAGATCACGCAGCTTTCGGGTGCCTGCGCAAAGACGGTTCCGCCTGCTTCCTTCAGCCGTGCGGCGCCGACCGCGCCATCGCGGCCCATGCCGCTGAGGATTACGGCGACGCCGCCCTTGCCGTAAACCTCCGCCACCGAATCGAGCATCGGGTCGGCCGACGGACAGCAGCCATTGTCGACCGGGCGGTGATCGAGCGCGATTTCGCTGCGGCGGCCATTCGCAACAACGAGCAAATGCGCATCACCGGGAGCGAGATAGATACAGCCGGGCTCGACCGCCATCCCCGCCGCTGCCACGCGCACGCGCCGCGCGGTCATCGTCGCGATCTGCTTCGCGTAAAATTCCATGAACGCGTCGGGCAGATGCTGGGTCAGCAGGATCGGCGCGCTGATCCGCGGATCGAGATGCGCCAGAAAATTGGTGAAGGCGGGTATGCCGCCCGTCGACGCCGCAACCGCGATACATTCGATCGGCTGGCCGGTGTCGATCGCAAGCATGGCGGGCGCCGGCGCCCGACGCTCGGCAACCGGAACCGGCGCCGGATGATCCTGCCGGTGGCCGAGCGTCATGATGCGTTCGGTCAGCACCTCGGCGAAGCGTCCCGAAAAGCTGCCGCGGCCCGGCTTGGCGAGCGTGTCGCTGGCGCCGAGCGCGAGCGCGTCGATCGCCGCGGGGCCGCCCTCGACACAATTCGACGACAGGATGAGCACGCGGGCCTTTTCAGCGCGCTCGAGAATGTGCGGCAGCGCGTCGATGCCGTTCATGCCGGGCATTTCGATGTCGAGCACGACGACATCGACCGGTTCGCGGGCCAGATAATCGAGCGCGTCGTGCGCCGACGCCACCGACGCGCAGATCTTGAGCCCCGGCCGCTGGTCGACGATCCGTTCGAGGATGCTGCGCACGACAAGGCTGTCGTCGACGAGCATCACGCGGACGGTACGCGCCATGGGCTCCGGACCCGGGATCAGAGGTTGCGGCCGCCCCATCGGACCGGCCTCAGGCGATACCGACGAGCTGCAGCTTTCCTTCGAGCGTCTCGCGGTCGAACGGCTTCATCACATATTCGTCGGCACCCGCCTCGATCGCCGCACGAATATGATCGATGCTGTTTTCGGTGGTGCAGAAGACGACGCGCGGGCGCTCGTCGAAACCATAGTCGAGATCGTTGAAGGCGCTCAGAAACTCCATCCCGCTCATCACCGGCATATTCCAGTCGAGCAGGATGACGTCGGGACGATTGGCGCGGCAGAAGGTCAGCGCCTCCTGCCCGTCGGCCGCCTCGTCGACGGCGAAGGACATGCTTTCAAGAATATGGCGCGCGACCTTGCGAATGACTTTGCTGTCATCGACCACCAGACAAGATTTCGACATTCGATTAACTCCGACCCCCGGGATTTGGGCATATGTACGGCGAAGGCGTGTGCACCCCGTTAATAAACGGTCGAATTCATGCTGCCTTTAAGGCCGGCAGCGTGATAAAATTGGACGGATCGACAACGAGCAGCGAAGCGCCGTCATGTTCGATCATCGCATCGGCAACCCGCGCCCAGCCGGGGAGCAGCTTTCCCGCGATCCGCGTCTCGGGCGCGTCGATGAAACAGACATCCTCGATCTCGTCGGCGAGCAGCGCATAGCCATGTTCGGCGACCTCGACGACGATCACGCGCTGGCCGGGTGCGACAGCCACCGCCGGCAGGCCGATCACGACATGCGGATCGATGAGCGTGAAGACGCGGCTGCGCAGCGCGAAGAGCCCCGCGACGTGCGGCGGCGCGGCGGGCACCTCGACCGGCGTGCCGACGGTGACGACCGAGTTGATCGCGCGGCTGCGCAGCGCGACGCGGGTGTCGGCGATGCGCGCGACGAGATAGAGTTTTTCCATCATCCGACCGTTCCCCCGAGGCTGCGGCGCATCGCCTCGAGCAACGCCTGGCGGTCATAACGATAGACGGTCTCGTCGCCGGGCCCGGCGGCCGCGACCGACGCGCGGAGGCGGATGACGGGCACGTCGCCTTCGTCATGGGCGCAAGCGTCTCCCTCCCCGGCGATGCACAGCAGGACGTCGGGCACCTCGTCCGACATGGCCTTGCCCGAGATGACGCGGTAACCGGCGCCGCGCAGGATCGGAGCAAGGAAATTGTCGCCCCAGCCGTCATGGTCTTCAGCGAGGCGGCAAAGCGGCTGGCGCAGCACCGGAGCAGGCGCTTCCCCGGCATATTGTTCCATCAGCCAGAAAGGATCGATCAGCTCGACCGGTTCGCCCCCGACGAGTGTGACGCCGGCGATCAGGCCGGGCTCGACCGACGGCTGCACCGCATCGGGCAAGCGGACGATGTCGATCACCTCGGCGATCGGATAGCAGAGCACCGCCCGGCCGTCGTAGAGGCGAAGGAGTTTCAGCGTCCCCTCCCCTTCCGGCAGTGTTGCGGCATGGACGGGGAAGATATCGTCGCCGATCCGGGCCTGCACCCGGCCCGCACTTTCGAAGAGCGCCGACGCAGGAACTTCCTCGACACGCTCGATCACCGACAGCCGGACCCCGCGGACGCGGGCGTTGAGATCGCGGAACAGCAGAAGCTGCGCGGCGTTGCGCGCGGCGGCGGCCTCGGTCTCGGCTTCCATCGAGCGATCGTGGCTGCGGCCCGCCTCGTTCGCGTCGATCGCGGCGGCTGCGAGCAGGCCCTGGACGTCGAGCAGCAGCACCGGCCGGCCGTTGTCGGGCAGCGTCGTGCCGGCATAGAGCCCCGTCGCCATGATCATCGGTGCCGCGGGCTTGATCACCAGTTCCTCATGGTCGTGGATCGCCGCGACGCTGAGCGCATAGCTTTGCCCCTGCCCGGGCCGCACGATGACCAGCGCGCGATCGTCGACATCGTCGCCATGATGGCGCCCCCGGCCGAGCATGGTTTCGAGGCGAAGCAGCGGATATTGCTCGCCGCGCACGGTGGCCAGCTCGCCACCGCCGACGCGGTCGATCCGGACCGTATCGCCGCCTTCGAGCAGGATCTCGCGCACGGCACCGCGCGGAATGGCGAAATATTGCCCCGCCGCGCGCACCATCAGCCCGGAGATGATCGTCAGCGTCATCGGCACGCGGAGCAGGATCGTCAGACCCCGACCCTCGTCGTTGCGCAGCTCGACGACGCCGCCGATCTTTTCGACATTCGCCTTGACGATATCCATGCCGACACCGCGGCCGGAAATGGCGGTGATCTTGGCGGCGGTCGAAAAGCCCGGACGGAAGATGAGGTCGAGCTTTTCCCTCGAACCGAGCGCGCGCGCCTCGGCGGCCGACATGATGCGCGACGCGATCGCCTTGGCGACCAGGGCGTCGGGCGAGAGCCCGCGGCCATCGTCCCGGATCGCAATTTCGATCTGGTTGCCCGACTGGCGCGCCGAGACCGAAATCGTCGCGGTGATATCCTTGCCCGCGGCGACCCTGTCTTCGAGCGGTTCGATACCATGATCGATCGCATTACGGACGATATGGATCAGCGGGTCGCGGATATTTTCCATCATCTCGCGGTCGAGCTCGACCTCGCCCCCGCTCGTCTGGAAGGCGATCTTCTTGCCCAGCTCGTGCGCGAGATCGCGGACGATGCGCGGCAGCGGCGCGAACAGCTTGTCGATCCGCTGCATGCGCATCTGGCTGACCGACTGGCGCATACCCGCGATCGAATCCGAAAGACGGTCGAACGAAGCGACCAGAGACGGGTCGGCGCCCGATTCGCGGAGCAGCCGGCCAAATTCGTTGCGCGCGAGGACGATGTCGGTCACCCCGGTCATCACGCTGTCTAGCAAGGGCAGCGGAACGCGGATCGAGCGCCAGCTTTGCATTTCGGCGCCGAAATCATCATCGCGGCGCAGCGGCGCACCCGCGGCTTCGAAAGAGGCATCCCCCGCGGCGCCCTGTCCGGACAGCGCACCGATGACGTCGCGGTCATCGCCAGCCGGCTCTGCGCCATCCTGCCCGAGCGCTGCGCAAAGATCGTTCAGGCGGTCGACGATGCCGAGGACGCCGGTGACAAGGGCGGCATTCGCCGCGCGGTTGCCGCGGCGGACCTGATCAAGCGCGTCTTCGGCGGCATGCGACAGCGCGGTGACGCGCGGCAGGGCAAGGAAACCCGAACTGCCCTTGATCGTATGAACGAGCCGGAAAATGGCGTCGAGCTGTGCGCGGTCGGCGGGATCCGCCTCCCACGCCACAATCGCCCCGCCCGCTTCGGCGAGGATTTCCGCCGTTTCGGCCAGAAAGTCGTTCAGCAGATCGTCCATCGCCGTACCGGTGCGCCCCAAAAACTGAGGCTGCACCATGGCGGACAATGGTTAAAAGTGGCTTTACCCGCGACCGCGAAGGACCGCGCCGACGAGCAGCGAGGTCGGCGTTTCGCGCGCCAGCATCACCGTGCCGTCGCTCTGCCGCGCGACCGCCTGCACCAGCACCGCCGGTGCGGTGCGCGAGGTCATCGGGCTCGCGCCCTCGCCTTCGGCGAGGATGCGTTCGACGTCGGCGTCGAGGAATATCCGCTCGGCCTCGACGTGCAGCGCGATCTCGATGCCTTCCCCCTGCTTTTCGCAGCCGATATCGAGCCGTCCGCCGCGCACCAGCGCGTCGACGAGCAGCAGCGACAGGTTGAGGATGATCTTGACCGCGGGCTTGGGCAGCGGATCGCTGCCGATCATCCAGTTGAGCTCGATCGCGCGGTCGCCGATGATGCCGTGGATCGCCGACTTCGCTTCATCGGCGGGGACGAGTTCGCCGAAGCCGCCCGCCGACCCGAAAGCGAGCCGGAAGAATTTTAGTTTGTTCGCGGAGGTCCGAGCGCTTTGTTCGAGCAGTTCGATGCAGCGCTCGCGCATCGCCGGATCCTGCTCGTCGGCGAGAAGTTCGAGGCCGTTGGCGAACGCGCCGACCGGGCTCAGAAGGTCGTGACACAGGCGCGAGGCCAGCATCGAGGCGAAATCGACGCGATCGTCGGACATGGATGAACAGGCTCCCCGCAAGGCCGGATGTTTCCGGCTCGCGCCTGCTCCCTAAGCCACCGATTCGCCCGAGACAAGCGGGATACGGCGAGCCGAGCCCCTTGATTTTCGGGGTTTCGGACCCATATCGCGATCAATGCAGGGGGATGACGAGATTTTGACCGTGACGCTTCAGGACAGCGCGGCCGGGCTGCGGCTCGACCGGGCGCTGGCGGAAGCGCTTCCCAACCTGTCGCGCGAGCGTCTGAAAAGCCTGATCAAGGGCGGCCGTGTCGCCGATGCGAAGGGCGCGGTCCTGTGGGACCCGTCGGCCAAGGCTGCCGCGCCTGCGACGATCGAGGTGCGGCTTCCTGCCGCCCGGCCCGCGCACAATGTCGCGCAGGATATGGATCTGGTGATCGCGTTCGAGGACGAGCATCTGATCGTCGTCGACAAGCCCGCCGGCATGGTCGTCCACCCCGCCGCGGGCAATTTCGACGGCACGATGGTCAACGCCTTGCTCCACCATTGCGCGGGGCAGTTGTCGGGAGTCGGCGGTGTCGCGCGCCCCGGGATCGTCCACCGCATCGACAAGGATACGAGCGGACTGATCGTCGCGGCGAAGCACGACAAGGCGCACGAAGGACTCGCGAGGCAGTTTGCCGCGCACAGCATCGACCGCCGCTATCTCGCGATCGCGACCGGACGCCCGATGCCCGCGAACGGCACGGTCGATGCGGCGCTCGGCCGGTCGGGCACCAATCGCAAGAAGATGGCGGTCGTCGCCGAAGGGCGCGGCAAGCATGCGATCACCCACTACCGGACGGTCGAACCGTTGCACGGCGCGACGCTGGTCGAATGCCGGCTCGAAACCGGGCGCACGCATCAGGTCCGCGTTCATATGGCGCATATCGGCCATCCGCTGGTCGGTGACCCGGTCTATGGCCGCGCCCGAAAGCCGCTCTCGGATATATTAAAAGCGCGTAATTTCGTACGTCAGGCGTTGCACGCGGCCCATTTGGGTTTTATTCATCCGGTGACCGGTAACGAAATCGCGCTCGACAGCGAACTCCCAGCCGACATGCGGGAACTGATCGATGAATTGCGCGTTTAGGTTTCGAATGAAAATCTATTTTGACCGCCGGAGCCAACCGCGGCATATTTCTCCTCTGAAAATAAGGGAAAGTCTCCAATAATGGCTAACAAAAGCAATGTTCCGGCAGTGGTGCCCGCGCTCGGCGGTGAGGCGAGCCTGAACCGCTACCTGGCCGAAATCCGCAAATTCCCCCTGCTCACCCCCGAGCAGGAATATATGCTCGCGAAGCGATTCCAGGAGCATGGCGACAATGAAGCTGCGGCGCAGCTCGTCACCTCGCATCTCCGCCTCGTCGCAAAGATCGCGATGGGCTATCGCGGCTATGGCCTGCCCGTCAGCGAGCTGATCAGCGAAGGCAATATCGGCCTGATGCAGGGCGTGAAGAAGTTCGAGCCCGATCGCGGCTTCCGCCTGGCGACCTATGCCATGTGGTGGATCCGCGCCTCGATCCAGGAATTCATCCTGCGCAGCTGGAGCCTGGTCAAGATGGGCACCACCGCGGCGCAGAAGAAGCTGTTCTTCAACCTGCGCCGGATGAAGAATAACATCGAGGCGTTCGAGGATGGCGATCTGCGCCCCGAGGACGTGACCAAGATCGCGACCGATCTGGGCGTGTCGGAAGATGACGTGGTGTCGATGAACCGTCGCATGGCGATGGGCGGCGATACCTCGCTCAACGTGCCGATGCGCGAGGATGGCGATGGCCAGTGGCAGGATTGGCTGCAAGACACCGATCCGCTGCAGGACGAACGCGTCGCCGAGGAGCAGGAGCGCACCCAGCGTCATGAGATGCTGGTCGAGGCGATGACCGACCTCAACGACCGCGAGAAGCATATCCTGGCCGAGCGTCGCCTGGCCGAGGAGCCCAAGACCCTTGAGGAACTGAGCCAGGTCTATGGCGTGTCGCGCGAGCGTGTCCGCCAGATCGAGGTTCGCGCCTTTGAGAAGCTGCAGAAGGCGATGATGCGCATCGCCGGCGGCAAGCTGGAAAAGATGGCGCGCTTCGCCGCCGCCTGATCCGGCGACACAGGAAAAAGAAGAAGCCCCGGAGCGATCCGGGGCTTTTTTTTCGTCTTAGAGCATCCGCACCATCGAGACGCTGTCCGCGCCATAGCTGTCGGCGGCAACCGGCGCGTCGACGAAACCCTGTCGGCGCCAGAAGGCATCAGCGCCGTTGACGGCGGTCAGGGTGATGCGGTCGAAGCCAGCGGCGCGCGCCTGCGCGATGATGAGGTCCACGGCCGCCGCAGCAGCGCCGGTGCCGCGCGCTTCGGGCAGCAGCGCCAGGTCGTGGAGATAATAGCGATCGGGCGTGTCCGGCATTGCGCCGATCAACCGGTCGAGCGCTGGCGGCCGGTCGCCGGCCCAGGGATGGGTGACGAGATAGCCGAGCGCCTCCCCATCCCGCTCCAGTAGGAAGCAGCCCGCCGGATAGAGGCGCAGCCTTTCGGCATAGATGGCAGGCTTCTCCGTATAGGCGCCATGGACCCGGTCGGAAATGGCCGCCGCCGCGTCTACATCCCCCTGCCCCATCGGTCGCCACTGGGCGCCGCCGCTCATGCCTCGACACCCAGGGCACGGCGATTGGCCGCCAGCAATTCCTCCGACAGCGCAGGATCATCGACCGCGCGCGCCAGCACCATCGTGCCGACCAGCTGGGCCATGCGGGCGAGCGCCGCGTCGCGATCGGCGATACCGGCATTTTGCAACGCGGCAGTCAGATCCTCAAACCCTTCGCGAAAGGCGGCGGCGAGCGGCCCGCCCTTGCGCGCAGCGTCCGGGCCGAGCGCGATCAGCGCGCAGCCGGTTTCGGGCGCGTCGCGGTTACGGGCGCTCAGATAATCGGCGGTGATCGCATCCGGCCCATCCTCGGCCGACAGGCGGCGCCACTTGGCTGCACCGCGCGCGAGCGACGTGGCGCAGGCTTCGGCCGCCAGCGCCTCCTTCGATTCGAACTGATTGTAGAAACCGCCATGGGTAAGGCCGCATTCGCGCATCACCTCGCCAATGGCGACGCCCTCGACGCCGCGGGCACGAAACAGGCGGGATGCGGCATCCACCACCTTCTCGCGATTGCGCTCGGCCTGTTCACGGCTGACTTTCATGATCCTGCATCTCCAATTGGCCTCTTGACCTTATATATGATACCTATCATTTAACGCCAGTCCGTTTTCCGGCTCAAGAAGCAGTCCAAGGGCCAATCCAAGGGGAAGTCGATGCTGTCCACCATGTTCGCCCGCCGCCTGGCCGCGCGCAATGTCCATTATGGCTGGGCCGTCGCGGGCACGACCTTTCTGACCATGCTGGTGGTGGCCGGTGCGGTCGGCGCGCCGGGCGTGTTCATCATCCCCCTGCAAAAGGAATTTGGCTGGAGCGCTGCGGATATTTCCGGGGCGCTGGCGATCCGTTTCCTGCTGTTCGGCGGCATGGGGCCGTTTGCCGCCGCCTTCATGAACCGCTTCGGCGTGCGGCGGATGATGCTGATTTCGCTGTCGATCGTCATCGGCGGCCTGCTGCTGTCGCTTGGCATGACGCAGTTGTGGCAGCTCGTCCTTCTCTGGGGCGTGGTGATCGGCGTCGGCACCGGCATGACGGCGCTGGTTCTCGGCGCCACGGTGGCGACCCGCTGGTTCTCCAAGCGCCGCGGCCTCGTCATCGGCCTGATGACTGCCAGCAACGCCACCGGCCAGCTGGTTTTCCTGCCGCTGCTCGCCTCCCTGACGGAAGCCTATGGCTGGCGCACCGCGCTGACCTTCACCGTCGTGGTCATCGCCGCCGCCATGGTGCTGGTCATGCTGCTGATGCGCGACTATCCCGCCGATGTCGGCCTGCCGGCCTATGGCGAGACGTCGGTCACACCGTCTCCGAAACAGGACCACAAGCTGCTGAGGACGCTCTATTCACCGATCGGCGCGCTGCGCCACGCCTCGGCAAGCCCCACCTTCTGGGTCCTGTTCGGCACATTTTTCGTCTGCGGCCTTTCGACCAACGGGCTGATCCAGACC
>JAGHZY010000048.1 GCA_017745175.1 Sphingopyxis sp.
GATCCCGGTGGTGCCCGCGCAGCATTATACCTGCGGCGGCATCTTGATCGACCTCGACGGGCGCACCGATCTTCCCGGACTCTATGCCGCGGGCGAATGCACCGAAAGCGGCCTCCATGGCGCGAACCGCCTCGCGTCGAACAGCCTGCTCGAATGCTTCGTCTTCGGCGAGGCGGCGGCGAAGGACATCGTCGCGCGCTGGGGCGAACTCGACGCGCCGCCCGCGATCCGCCCGTGGGACGAAAGCCGCGTCACCGATTCGGACGAAGAAGTGGTGATCAAGCAGAACTGGACCGAGATCCGCCGCTTCATGTGGAATTATGTCGGCATCGTCCGCACCACCAAGCGGCTCGAACGTGCGCAGCACCGCATCCAGATGATGACGGGCGAGGTCGAGGATTATTACGGCCACTTCCGCGTCACGACCGACCTCATCGAGCTTCGCAACCTGCTGCAATGCGCCGAACTGATCGTGAAGAGCGCGCTCCACCGCAAGGAGAGCCGCGGGCTGCACTATACGCTCGACTACCCCGACATGCTGCCGCAGGCGGTCGATACGGTGCTGGTGCCCTAACCGCCGACGCCAAGCAGGCGTCCGACAAAGATCAGCACGATCGCGCCGATCACCGAGGCGAGGCAGCCCGCGCGATGGAAATCGCTGCGGCCGCGCGAGGTGGCGAGGCCCGCCAGCAGCGAACCGCCGATGCCGAGCAGGATCGTCGCGATCCAGCCCATGTGAACCGCACCGGGATAGAAGAAGCGCGCGAGCGCGCCGATGATCAGGCCCGAGATGATTGCGCCGATGATGTTGATCATGCGTTGAATCCTTCGTTCAGAAAGCGTTCGGCGAGCGCCGCGTGCAGCGCCGCGCCGCGCGCCATCACGCTTTCGTCGAGCACCATATGGTTGCTGTGCAGCCCGCAGCACTGACGCCAGTCGCTGCCCGCCTCGCTCGCGCCGAGCCAGAACATCGCGCCGGGGACCTTTTCGAGGACATAGGAGAAGTCCTCGGCGCCCATCACCGGATTGTCCATCGTCAGCCACGCTTGCTCGCCGAAGGTCTCTTCGACGACAGACTGGCCGAAACTGACCGCGCGACTGTCGCAGATCGTGACGGGGAAGCCTTCCTCGATCGTCACCTCGGCGGTGCAGCCATGCGCCTCGGCGATCGCGGGGGCGAGGCGTTTGAGTTCGCGCGCGACGTGTCCGCGGCGTTCGGGCGACAGGGTACGGATCGTGCCAAGCATCTCGGCGCTTTCGGGGATGATATTGTTCGTCGTCCCGGCGCTGATCTTTGCGATCGTGACGACCGCGGGATCGAAGACCGAAATGCGGCGCGTGACCATCGTCTGGATCGCGGTGACGATTGAACAAGCGACCGGGATCGGGTCGATCGAATCGTGCGGCATCGAGGCGTGTCCTCCGGCGCCCTTGACGGTGATCGAGAGGACATCCGACGAGGCGAGCAGCGGCCCCGCGCGCCCGGCGAAGATGCCGTGCGGCGCGTTGGGCATGATGTGGAGCGCAAAGGCCGCATCGGGCAGCGGATCGATGATTCCGTCGTTCAGCATGAAGCGCGCGCCATGATGGCCTTCCTCGCCCGGCTGGAACATGAACATCACGGTGCCGGGCAGGCGGTCGCGCGCCGCGCAGAGCAGCTTCGCCGCGCCGACGAGCATCGCGACATGCGTATCGTGCCCGCACGCATGCATCGCGCCGCTGATTTCGGAGGTGAAATCGAGTCCGGTGTCCTCGATTAGCGGCAAGGCATCCATGTCGCCGCGCAGCAGCACGGTGCGCCCGTTCGCGGGGCCGCGCAGGATAGCGATAAGGCCCGTGGTCGACGGCCCCTCGCGAAATTCGAGCGGCAGCCCGGCGAGCGCGTCCTTGATCTTCGCGAGCGTCTTCGGATTCTGAAGTCCCAGTTCGGGTTCGCGGTGGATCGCGCGGCGAAGGTCGACAAGGTCGTCGAGCAAAGTTTCGGCCTCGGCAGGCCAGCTTCGGGCGATCTCGTTCATTTACTGTCCTTACGAAGGGCGATGTCCCACTGGCCATGGTCCTTTAGCCATCGTGACACCTTGGGCATGGGACGCTCTTTCATCTGTTCGCGCAAGCTTTTGCCGTCGAAGAATCGGCCAACGGGGCTTGCACCATGTTGCAAGTGGAGCAGCACGATTTCATCGGTCCACGAGCTGAAGACAGCACTCGCTCCCTTTCGATTCCGTACTCGCCCGTCCGCGCTATTCGCGTAGAGCAGATCGAGCAACGCGGCATTTTCGACCCCGAATATTGCGGTTTCTCCAAGAGCATCGCGCCGATTGGGATTGGCGCCATGTTTGAGCAGACGTCGGGCGGTTTCAAGACGCCTTTCCTCATTCCGGTCACAGGCATAGCTGTCCGACAGTGCAGCCAATGCTGTTCGGCCCCGCGGTCCAAATTCGTCGATCTCGCCGGCAATCTCGGGATCGGTCGATCGCTCGACCTTGCCGGGAAGTTCGAGCGGGATTTTCAGGCGGGCGGCCGTCTCGACGAGCGCGGGCGAACATCCTGCGGCCCCGTCGGCAAAAATCCGGCCGGCCTCGTCGGCACCCAGCCGATCCAGCCAGCCCGACCTTGCGAGCCGGTCGAGCGTGTTTGGCCGCCCTCTTTCCAGCGCCTGACGGATAAGCTCGTCACCGATGACACCGGCGTCCCGTTTCCCAAATAGAAACCGTTTGTCCAGCGGCAGGCCGCGTTCGATCATGCCGATCAGCATCTCGTCCTCGGCCTCGCGTCGAGCCCCGAATATCGCGACAGCGACCGCCAACCCGGATCGATAATCGAACTTTTGCTGGTCGAGCCAAGGGAGAAGCGCAGCGGTTCCACGCACCCAGCGCTCGGTCCCTGCCGCCTCGTCGATGGCGTCCTCCAAGGCAGTGATCGATGCGGGCATCCCCACATCAGCGCCGACATAATCAACGATCGTTTTTCTCCCGTTGCCGGTGTCGAGCGTCACGAGATGGGTCGGGCTGTCGGTTACGGGGCTGCTGTATTTCCCCTTCAACTCAAAAAAGCGTGCCTTTCGGAATCGCTCTACGAGCGCATCGACGGCCTTCGCGGATATTCTGTCGGTATGACGTCCCGGAAAAATAATGCCGTTCTCGAAGTCGGCAATCCGATCGATGGCGGACGTGCCGTTGTCGATATGGCGACTTTGGAAAACCACATTCCCATGGCCATCGATCGTTACCAGATAGGATGGGCAGGAACCAAAGCATCCCGTGCGTTGCAGGGAGATTTTCAGTTTCTCCCTGTCAATAGGCGGCGTCTTGTCAGCGCGCGCGCATGCCGAGCCGCAAAGCAACAGGGCGCCGAGGACAACGGCGCGTAATGAGAGCGGCGCGGCCTCCATCGCTCAACGCCCCCCGAACAACTGCCGCCCCGCAAGGTCGAGCATGATTTCCTCGCTGCCGCCGCCGATCGCATTGACGCGGACCTCGCGGTAGATGCGTTCGACCTTGCTGCCGGTGATATAGCTCGCGCCGCCGAGCACCTGCGCGGCCTCGCGCGCGACGGCCTCCAGCATCCGCGTTGCCTGCACCTTGAGCATCGCGAAGTCGGCGGGGCGGTCCTTGCCCGTCTTGACCTGCCACGCACAGAGGTCGACCCACGCCTGCGTCGCCTCGATCTGGCGTTCCATGTCGGCAAGCTTGATGCGGATCGACTGGTGGCCGACGAGCGGCTTGCCAAAGGTCTCGCGGTTCTGCGCCCACTCGGCCGCCTCGGCCATCGCGACGCGGGCGTAGGCGCAGCAGCCCATTGCCATGCCGAGGCGCTCGCTGTTGAAGTTGCGCATGATACCGATGAAACCGCCGTTCTCGGGGCCGATGAGGTTTTCGGCGGGAACGCGAACGTCGCCGAAATGGATCGCGGCGGTGTCGCTGCACCGCCACCCCATCTTGTCGAGGCGGGTGCGCTCGATACCGGGGCTGTTCATGTCGATCAGGATCAGCGAGATGCCCGCGGCGCCGGGCCCGCCGGTGCGCACCGCGCAGGTCAGCCAGTCGGCGCGCATGCCGCTGGTAATGAACATCTTGCCGCCATTGACGATATAGCTGTCGCCGTCCCTGACCGCGGTCGTCCTGAGGTTCGCGACGTCGCTGCCGCCGCCCGCTTCGGTGATGCCGAGCGCGATGATCTTCTCGCCCGCGAGCACCGGCGGTGCGACGCGCTGTTTGAGCTCGTCCGAGCCGAGCGCGAGGATCGGGGGCAGGCCGATGCCGTGCGTCATCAGCGACGCGCCGAGCCCGCCCGCGCCGACCGCGGCGAGTTCCTCGGTCAGCACGAGCCCGTGGAAATTGTCGAAGCCCTCGCTGTGTCCGCCATAGCGTTCGGGGTAGCGGAGGCCGAGGATGCCGGCTTCGGCGGCCTTTTTGTGTAATTCGCGCGGCAACTCGCCCTCGGCCTCCCAGCGGTCGATGTGCGGCGCGATCTCGCGCGCGACGAAGCGGCGGATGCTCTGCGCCAGCGCCTCGTGGGTTTCGTCATAATAGGGCGATCGCGCGCGCCAGTCGTCGAAGGCTGTCATGGGGCGATGCTGCGCGGCGCTGACGTTCCCGTCAAGTCGGGCTTGCGCCGCCCGAACAAGCAGTTAGGGTCGCGCGCCATGAACAAGCCCACCCTGCTCGCCGGCCTCGCCGCTCTCGCCCTCGTCGCCACCCCCGCCATCGCGCAAAAGTCGCCCGAGGCGACCGCCGAAGCCGCGCTCAAGAAGGCGCCGGTGTTCGACGGGCACAATGATGTGCCGTGGGCGCTGCGCGGGCGCGAGGACAACATGATCAACAATTTCGACTTCCGCGACACGACCGGCACCGCCCGTCCCGACGCGACCCCGCCCGAGATCGCGATGCACACCGACCTGATGCGGCTGCGCAAGGGCCATGTCGGCGCGCAATTCTGGTCGGTCTATGTGCCCTCCAACCCGAACGAGCAGCTGGCGGTACAGCAGACGATCGAGCAGATCGACGTGATGAAGCGGCTGGTCGCGCGCTACCCCAACGATCTCGCGCTCGCGTCGACCTCCGCCGAACTCGAAAAGGCGATGAAGGCGGGCAAGGTCGCCGGGATGCTCGGCATGGAGGGCGGCCATTCGATCGGCTCGTCGCTCGCGGTGCTGCGCCAGATGTACGACCTCGGCGCGCGCTACATGACGCTGACGCATTCGAAGAACCTCAGCTGGGCCGACAGCGCGACCGACGCCCCCGCGCACGACGGCCTCACCGATTTCGGCCGCCAGGTCGTTCGCGAAATGAACCGCATCGGCATGATCGTCGACCTGAGCCACGTCAGCGAGGCGACGATGAAGGACGCGCTCGAAACCTCGAAGGCGCCGGTGATGTTCAGCCACTCGGGGGTGCGCGCGGTGAACCCGCATCCGCGCAACGTTCCCGACAGCGTCCTGCCCGCGGTGAAGGCGAATGGCGGGATCGTGATGATCGTGCTGCTGCCGGGCTTCCTCGATGCCGATGTCCGCGCGCAGGGGCTGGCGCGCACCGCCGAGGCGGCGCGGCTGAAGGCGCTCTATCCGGGCGATCCGGAGGCGGAAAAGGCGGCGCTCAAGGCGTGGGATGCGGCGAACCCCGCGCCGACGACCAATGTCGCGAAGGTCGCCGATCATGTCGACCATCTCAAAAGGACGATCGGGGTCGATCATATCGGGCTCGGCGGCGATTATGACGGGATGGATTCGGCGCCGGTCGGGATGGAGGATGTGTCGGGCTACCCCGCGCTGTTCACCGAACTCGCAAAGCGCGGCTATTCGCAAGCCGAGCTCGAGAAGATCGCGAGCGGTAACATGCTGCGCGTGCTGAAGGCGGTCGAAGCCTATGCAGCGAGCCAGAAGGGCCAGCCGCCGATCGAGACGCCGGTCGCGAAATAGGGCTCAGGCGCGGCGGCGGAACGGCCAGTCGGTCGCGCCGCCCGCCCACAGCGCCCACCAGATGATCAGCGGCTGCGCGGCGAGGCGCGGGCCGTGATACCACCAGCCGAGCGTCGCGCCGCCGATCGCGACATTGGCGAGCGCATGGTGGAAATTGGCGGGCCAGACGCACAAGGCATAGAGCGCGAGGCCCCGGCCCGCGGCCTTGCGCGTCGCGGGGATCATCAATCCGATCACCCCGGCGATTTCAGCGGCGCCGGTCGCGGCGACGACGAATCCGGGCGCCGGGACCCACGGCGGCGTGATCGCCACGAAAGGCGCGGGCGTCGCGAGGTGGCGATAACCCGCATAACCATAGGCAAGCGCGAGCAGCCAGCGCAGGAGGGTGCGAACGGGTTCGTTCACCGCCCGATGGCTTGGAGCATCGCCTCGATGCTGGTGAATTTCTCGCGCGGGTGCCCGTCGAGTGCGGCGGCGACCTCGGCCTCCTCGATCCGGCGCCAGTCGCGGAAGGTGACGGGCGCGATGTTGCGGCTCGCGAGCAGTGCGTCGAGTCCCGGCCGCCCCGCCTTGCCCGCGCCGCGTCCGATATCCTCGAGCACCATCTCGCCGATGCGCGCGCCGTCGGGCTTGTTGGTACCGATCGTCCCCGACGGGCCGCGGCGCGCCCAGCCCACCGCGTAGAGGCCGGGCAGGATGCGACCCTCGTCGCTCGCGAAGCGGCCGCGGCCATGTTCGTACGGCACGCCGGGGATCGGCGGGGTCTGATAGCCGATGCAGCTGATCACGAGGCCGGCCTCGACGGCATAGGTCTCACCCGTGCCGTGGCTGCGCAGGTCGGCGTCGAGTGTGGTGCGTTCGACGATCACGCGCTGCACCCTGCCCCCATTTTCCCTGGCGCCCTCGATGGCAACGGGCATCGCGAAAAAGTCGAAATCGATCGTCACCGGCTTGGCGACGGGGTTGGCGGCGAATTGCCGGAGGTGCGTCACCGACTTGCGCATCCCGGGCTCGAGCAGCGCGTCGTCACCCTCGGGCGGCAGGTCGGCAGGATCGACGCGCGGGCTCGCGCGTTCGAGATGGCCGAGTTCGCCGAGTTCCTTCGGAGTCATCGCGATCTGGTGCGGACCGCGGCGGCCGAGGATGTCGATCTCGCGCACCGCGCTCTTCGCCAATGCGTCGCGCGCATGCGCAACGATGTCGCTCCCGGCGAACTCAGCCGGCGTCTTGGCGAGGATGCGCGCCACATCGAGCGCGACGTTGCCGTTGCCGATCACCGCGACGCCGGGGGAATCGAGCGGCGGGTTCAGATCGGCGAAATCGGGATGGCCATTGTACCAGCCGACGAAGGCCGCGCTGCCGATCACGCCATCGAGGTCGGCACCGGGAATGTCGAGCAGCCGGTCATTGGGTGCGCCGGTGGCGAGCACCACCGCGTCATAAAGCCCGACGAGTTCGTCGATCGTCACGTCGGTGCCAACCGAGACATGGCCGACGAAGCGGACATTGTCGGTGAGCGCCACGCCCTCGTAGCGGCGCGACACCGCCTTGATCGACTGGTGATCGGGCGCGACGCCGGTGCGGATCAGGCCGT
This sequence comes from Sphingopyxis sp., assembly GCA_017745175.1. GTDB lineage: Bacteria > Pseudomonadota > Alphaproteobacteria > Sphingomonadales > Sphingomonadaceae > Sphingopyxis. The sequence continues at coordinate 7,512 of JAGHZY010000048.1, forward strand.
AGGGGACGGGCAGCCGGTCGATGACATCGACCGCGATATCCTCCGCTTTCTGCAATGTTTCGGCGGTATAATAGCCCGCCGGACCCGACCCGACGATCGCGACATGACGCATCAACCCACTCCTTCGGGCCTCCGCGCGGGCGCGCGGCCCCTCTTTTGTTATGGGGTGATGCTAGCGGCGAAATGCGTCAGGGCAAGCGGACTTGTTCGAGTGGGCGAACCGGCCTTGACAGGTGGCCCCCGCAATCATATTGCGCGCGCCTCACTGCCCCGTCGTCTAATGGTAAGACTACGGATTCTGATTCCGTCTATTGAGGTTCGAATCCTCACGGGGCATCCATAACTTTTCGGTAAGTTATTGCATTTCATGACTGAGCCGCCTGTTCGTAGCGGCCAGATCCTGCAAAGAGATGCCGGGTCGGTTATCTGATAGTGGTTGCTCTTGCGTGAGAGATTTCGGGCCGTTCGGAAGCCGTTCCGGCCTGGGTGAGCAACTGCCTGTAATATCCGTCCGCCTTTCCGCGGTGCTTCGAGAGTTGTGCCGCTCGCGCGGCGCCGTAAATGGCCCGGAAACGACGGGGATCATTGATCAGCGCCTGCTCGAAAGCAGCGAGCGCTTCCCTGGGTTGTTTCAGCTCGAGGAGCAGTTCGCCGAGCATTTCGCGCACGGGAATCACGCGGCCGGGCATCATGATATGTTCCTCGGTCTTGTCCTCCCGGTCGGCGGTACCGCGCATGAGCCGCAGTGCCTCGGCGTTGCGGCCTTCCGCACGAGCGATCCAGGCCGTGACCGCGCCAGTCTGGATATCCGCCTGTTCGGTCCAATAATCCTTTTTCTGCGCGACCATCGCGGCGCGCAGCCGGAGGAGCCGCGTGATTTCGGTCTTCGCGGCGGGAACATCGCCACGTCGCGCGGCGCCGAGCCCGCGCGCATAGGCGTTGACCGCTTCGCCTTCGGGAAACCGGTCCCAGGCGAACTGATCGGGCGCCGGTCTGAGGGCGAGCCCGGCCGCAGCGGTCCAATCACCGCGTTCGAGGGCGTATCGCGCCGGGATGGCTGCCGCCGCATAGGCAATCTGGCGCGCGTCCTCGTCGGGCTTGGGCGCCGCGTTTACGAATTCGACCCACTTCCGGGCGTCGGCGTCGCGTGCGAGCTGGAGCGAGGCGTAAACCAGATAATCCATTGCGTGATAGGCGTCGCGGTCGGTCTTCGAAGCGGCGTAGGAGCGGGTATTGGTGTCGATCGAATCCTGCCATTGCCCGGTACGAGAGAAGATGTGCGACGGCATATGCAGCGCGTGCGGGGAATCCGGGGCGATTGCGGCATAGCGCCGCGCGGCATTCAGCCCGCGCCCGGCGATCGGCGGGAAGTCGTAGGCATGGATGATGAAATGCGCGACACCCGGATGGTTTGGCTGCTTGGCGAAGATTTTTTCAAGAATCTGCGCGCTCTTGAGTTGCTGTGCGTATGTCTGGTCGTTCCGATCGGCCGTCACCTGAAGCCAGAATCCATAAAGAACCGCGGCCTCCGGGTCCGCGGGATAGCGGAGGTGGATTTGTTCGAGCGCCTTCTCATAGGTCCTGGCGCGCTCGGGAAACGGAACGCTCGCGCGATCCCTGAACAGGCTTTCGACCGCCGCGATATAATCGCGCTCGCGTGGTGTCTTGCCGCCTCCCAGCCGATGCGCCGCCAGCACCGCCGCCCAGCCCTGGTTTTCCTGCTTCGGTGTCGGGGGTGATCCGAGCGCGTTGTCGATGCTCGCCACTGCCTTTGCCCAATAGGCCATGGCGCATGTCGGATCGGCGGCGAGTACGTCGTCCACCGCACTGTCGATCTTCTCCCAGTAGAAGGAATAGAGCAGGGCAACGACGGTGTTGAACCTGGCCTGGGCCTCGGGCGTGCACGAAACCGGGAAGCTCACGTCTCCCAGCGCTGCGGCTGCATCATGCTGGTGATGGCCGGGCTCCTGCGCTGAAGCGAATGGCGCGCCGCCTGCCACAAGGCCAAGAGAGGCCAGCATCGCGGCGCACGGCAGAACGGCTTTCATGGCACCCCCCCGAATCGGATCGCCTTTGCCTGTGCGAACCTGGTTTTCCCGTATAATCCGGATCCGGGTCGGGCGCCGCTAAATTGCACAGGTCGCCCGCAGCGATGTCGGGCAGCTTCGACCGGAACAGTGCCGGAAGCGGACCGCCTCCACCCGGCCGTGCTATGCCTTTCGCCTGCCCGCGTTCCACGCGATTGCGGCGAGGGCGGCAAATATGGCGCCGCTGAAGACGAGCATCGCATTGATCGAGAAGCGACCGACGGCGAGGCCGGCCAGCGATGGCAGCAGCGCCGCTCCACCGAGTTGGAAGGCGGTTAGATAGAGAACGGCGCGACGGGCCGGATCGATTTCGATGAGCCACCCTGCGAAAAAGGGGAGTGTGAAGAGCCAGACGAAACCGAACGCCATGCTGATCGTGACGATGGCTGCGGCGCTGCCGCGGAAGAGGAAGAAGAGCGCCACGAGCAATGCTGCCGTCAAGGCGCAGCCGGCAACAGTCCTCCGGTTGGGCAACCGTTCGCCGAAGCGCGCGGCGACAAGTGCGCCAGCGACCTGCGAGACGAGGCATAACGCTACCGCCGTTCCCTCGAAGGCCGGCGGGTATCCGTAGTGGATGAGCCAGAGGCCGAAATAGCTCCAGACCGAAACGATCGCGCCGAGGAACAATCCCGCCCCCACAAGCGCGGTCAGGCTGGCGGGCGTCAGTGCGCCGCGCTCGCTGTCGGGCGGCGTTGGCCGGAGATGCCGTGGAAGCGCCAGCGACAAGACAGCCGCGATCGCACCGGCGGCCGCGAGCGCGAACAGCGCGGTGTCGGTACGGGAATTCGCAAGGGCAATGAGGGGAAGCGTTGCTGCGACCACCGCCTGCAACAGCGTTTGTGCGGCAAGGAAGATGGCGCTGGCGCGCTCGACCCGCGCGACGCGGGAAATGGCGACAAGCGCGGACGCGACAAGCACGCCCTCGACGAGGCCCGCCGCTGCGCGCAAGGCCGAGAGAGCCGGCATGCCCGATTGGCCCGTCATCGCGAGGTTCGTCGCGGCGAGGATCAGTCCCGCGAGGCCGATCACGATGCGCGCGGGCGCCTTGCGGAGCAGTGCGATCCCTGCCAGCGAGCCCAGAACCATCGCAAGCATCTCGATCGTCACCAGATTGCCCACCGCGGCATCGGCGATGCGGCCCTCCTGCACCATCGCGCCGAGCAGGACCGGCTGGACGCCGAGCACGAGCAGGGCGCACGAACCGATCAGGATGGACGTCGCGAGCGTCCGGTCGCTGACCGGCGACGGCGGGGCCGTCAAGGCGCGGTCTTCCGGTCGGTGCGCAGCGGGAGATATTCGGGAAGGAAGGTCCGCGAATAGGCGATGCGGGCGCGGCGCGCCTGTTCTTCCATCGCGTCGGTGATGAGGCCGTGACGGTGGATCGACAGCGACCAGATCGCGTCGTTGATCGCGATCACCTCGACAAGGCGATCGTCGAGATCGGGAATGTCGGGCATCACGAATCTTTGGGCCATCAGTTCGATGCTGCGGCCCGCCATGACGAAATTGCTGTCGAGATCCTGCGCGTGGATGTCGGACGACCAGGCCGGCCCGCCGAGCAGGACCTGGCGTGCGGCGGGGTGGGCGTTGAACCATAGTTGCCCGGCACGAAACTGGAGTGTCTGCAGTTCCTGCCAGCTGGCGACATTGGCGGGGGCCTCGGTCAGTACCCCTTCCTCGAAGCGCTTCAGATAGCGCTCGGCGAGCGCGCTGAACACGAGCTGCGGTTCGGGAAAGAAATGGTAGATCGAGGGCGGCGAAATCCCGACCTCGGCCGCGATCGCGTGGATGCTGATCGCCGGGGGAGGCAGCGTGTCGAGCAGGCGCTCGGCGCCATCGAGGATTGCCTCGAACCGCGCACGACTCCGCTTCTGGGCGGGGCGGCGGATTTCGGCGCGGGTCAATTCGCTGGTGGTCATGCCTACTCCTGATCGCACCGTCATTCCCGATGCGTGTGCTCAAATCAACCATTTATCCGGTATGAAGTCAAAGGAAGTGAAAATTTCTTGACTCTATCGTGACGTCTTGCTCTCTAAACCGGATAAATATCCGAAAATAAGAAGGGGACGTCGATGAAGCGTGGTCTTGCAATGCTTTCGGTTTCGCTGCTGGCGCTGGCTCCCGCGGTCGCGGCGGCGCAGGATGCGGGTGCAGCTGCTCCGGACGCTCCGGCTTCGGCCGGACAGGGGATCGGCGAAATCGTCGTCACCGCCCAGCGCCGCTCGCAGAATATCCAGGATGTGCCGATCAGCATCGCGGCGATCAGCGGCGACGCGCTGACCGAGGTCGGCATCCGCGACCCGCGCGACCTGTCGATCCTCGTCCCCGGTCTTTCGTCGCAAGCGGGCACATCGGCAACGACGACCTCGCTGTTCCTGCGCGGCGTCGGCATCGGCGACTTCAACTCGAACACGACGGGCGCGGTCGGCGTCTATGTCGATGACGTCTTTCTCGGCGCGAACGCGGGCAAGCTGTTCAACGTCTTTGACAGCGAAGGCATCGAGGTTCTGAAGGGCCCGCAGGGCACGCTCTACGGACGCAACACGACCGCGGGCGCGATCCGCTTCTCGTCGCGCAAGCCGACCGACGAGTTCAGCGCCAATGCGGCGCTCTCATACGGCCGCTTCAACGAAGTGCAGGTCGAGGGCGGCGTCGGTGGGCCGATCGCGGGGGACGTGCTGAAGGCGCGCGTCGCAGGGACCTATTTACGCCGCGACGGCTGGCTGCTCAACCGGGTGACCGGCAACAAGCTCAACGACCTCGACATGTGGGCGGGCCGCGCGATCGTCGATTTCACGCCGAATTCGGACATATTGATCCGTGCGATCGTCCACGGCGGGCAGAATCGCGGCGGCGCGCGGCAGTTCCAGCATCGCGGGCAGGGCGTCGACTTCGCGGGCAATCCGAACTTCGCCGACGGCGTGCCGCTCGACGGCCTCGGCTATGCCGACACCGACGGCGACCTCAACGCCGGCGATTACGACATCGAGGGGCAGGAACGCGTCAATGTGTTCGGCGCCTCGCTGACGGCGGCTATCGATTTTTCGGGGGTCACGCTGACGTCGATCAGCGCCTATGAACAGGTCCGCCGCACCACCGTCGAGGATACCGACGCGAGCCCGAACAATGTGCTGACCGCGACCTATGTCGACCGGCCGCAGCAATATAGCCAGGAATTGCGGCTCCAGTCGAAGGACGGCGGCGCGGTGAACTGGATCGTCGGGGGCTATTATTTCCACGACAAGCTCGTCACCGAAAGCGCGTTCGATATCCTGCGCGTGTTCCGCGATCCCGACGATCTGCCGGGCACGCTCGACCCGGTCAATTCGATCGGCAATTTCGCCTATCCCTATACGCAGAAGACCGAAAGCTGGGCGGCCTTTGCGCAGGCCGACGTCAAGCTGACCGACCGGCTGACGCTGACCGGTGGCCTGCGCTATTCGGTCGACAGCATCGATTTCGATTTCCACAGCTTTTTCGACGATGTGATCGTCGTGCCGGTGCTCGACTTTACCGGATCGAAGACCTTCAAGGACCTGTCGTGGCGCGCCGCGCTATCGTTCCAGGCGACCGACGACCTGCTGTTCTATGCTTCGTCGTCCAAGGGCTACAACAGCGGCGGTTTTGCCGGCGGTTCGTCGAGCGATCCCGCGCAGTTGCAACCGTTCCGTTCGGAAAAGCTCTACGCCTATGAGGCGGGCTTCAAGAGCGACCTGCTCGGCCGCGCGCTGCGCTTCAATGCCGCGGCCTTTTATTATGATTATCGCGACCTGCAGGTGTTCGTTTTCGATACCTCGGGTGTGCTGCCCGTCCAGCGCAAGCTCAACGCGGGCAATGCCGAGCTTTATGGTCTGGAAATCGAGCTGCAGGCGCAGCCGTCGCGCCATTTCAACGCCTTCGTCAACGCGAGCCTGCTGCACGCGCGCTACAAGGATTTTACGGCGCTCGCAGCCGACGATTATTCGGGCAACAAGCTGGTCAACGCGCCCGAAGTCGCGATCTCGGCGGGCTTCTCGCTGACCCAGCCGCTTCCCGGCGACAGCGCGCTCAGGCTACGTGTCGATGGCAGCCTTCAGTCCGAGACCTTCCTGACACCCGACAATGTGCAGGCCAATCGCGTGAAGCCCTATGGTACCGCGAACGCCCGCCTGTCGTGGCTGTCGCCCGACGAAAATATCGAGGTCGCGCTGTGGGCCAAGAACATCACCGGCACGCGCTATGTGACCTATGTGTCGCCGGTCGTGACGATGGACCAGATCAACTACAACGACCCCGCGACGTACGGCGTCCAGGCCGTCCTGAAATTCTGACAAGGCAAGCGAGATGAAGATGATCCGGGTACAGGATGCGGCGCTGCGCGCGCGCGCGGTGAAGGTGATCCCGAACGGGATGTACGGGCATGAATCGGTGCGGATGCTGCCGGGCAGCTTCCCCCAATTCTTCAGCAAGGCCGAGGGCGCCTATATCTGGGACGCCGACGGCAATCGCTATCTCGATTACATGTGCGCCTATGGCCCCAGCCTGCTCGGCTATCGCGACGAACGCGTCGAGGCGGCGGCACGGACGCAGGCCGCGGCGGGCGACACGCTCACGGGGCCGTCGCCGCTGATGGTCGAGCTCGCCGAAACGCTGGTCGCGATGGTCGATCACGCCGACTGGGCGATGTTCTGCAAGAATGGCACCGATGCGACGACGATGGCGATGAGCAGCGCGCGCGCGCAAACGGGCAAGCGCGTCGTGCTGGTGGCGAAGGGGGCCTATCATGGCGCCGCGCCCTGGTGCACGCCGATCCCCGCCGGAACGGTGGCCGAGGATCGCGCGCATGTCCGGACCTATGCCTATAACGACGTTGCCAGCCTCGAGGCGGCGGTGTCCGACGCCGGGGACGATCTCGCCGCGATCTTCGCCTCGCCCTTCCGCCACGACGCCTTTATCGATCAGGAAGCGCCCGAGCCGGCCTATGCCCGCCGCGCACGCGAGCTGTGCGATCAAGCCGGCGCGATGCTGATCGTCGATGAGGTGCGTGCGGGTTTCCGTCTCGCGCGGGGGAGCAGCTGGACCGAGCTCGGGGTCCGGCCCGACCTCAGCGCGTGGGGCAAATGCTTTGCCAACGGGCATCCGATTTCGGCGCTCCTCGGATCGGACCGCTGCCGCGACGGCGCGGGCGCTATCTATGCGACGGGATCCTTCTGGCTTTCGGCGGTGCCGATGGCGGCGGCGCTCGAGACGTTGCGGATCATCCGCGAGAGCGATTATCTTGAGCATATGGTCCGCCTCGGCGACCGCTTGCGCGCGGGGCTGGACGCGGCCGCAGCGAAGCATGGCTTCACGCTGCGCCAGACGGGGCCGGCCCAGATGCCGCAGATCATGTTCGCCGATGATCCCGATTTCCGCGTCGGCTATGGCTGGGCCGAAGAAATGCTCGCACGCGGCGTCTATATGCATCCCTGGCATAATATGTTCCTGTGTGCTGCGATGACCGATGCCGACATCGATCTGACTGTCGCCGCAGCCGATGATGCCTTTGCGGCGCTTGCGGTCCGGCGCGGCGACCTCGCGCCGCACCCGATCCTCATCGCGCTCGCGGCGGCGACGGCCGGCTGACCATGCAGTTCGACCTGCTCGCCGTCGGGCTCACGACGATCGACATCACGGTCCATCCGGTTGTGTCGCTGCCCGAGGGTGAGGCAGGGCAAATCGTCGAGAAGATCGTCCTGTCGCCCGCCGGAACCGCGGGTGGAACCGCCCTCGTCGCGCAGAAACTGGGCCTCTCCACGGGGATCGCTTCGGCGGTCGGTGACGATCCGCAGGGGCAGTTGATCCGGTGGATGTTCGATGCGGCCGGGGTCGATACCAGCCTGCTCGGCGTCGATCCGGCATGGCCGACATCGACCACGGTCCTGCCGATCCGTCCGAACGGCGACCGCCCGAACTGGCATATGATGGGGGCGAGCATCTTCGCGCCCGTTACCGACGCGGTCTTCACCGCGCTCGCCCGCACCGCCGCCGTCCACTGGGGCGGTGTGGGCTTTCCGGGCGCGGCGGGGAGGGGCGCCGAATTGCTGCGCGAGGCCCGGGCCCGCGGTGTGTTCACCTCGTGCGACCTGATCGCGCCCTCGGAGGCGGCACAGGCCGATCTCGACGCGTTGTTGCCGCACGTCGACATATTCATGCCCAGCCTCGCCGAGCTTCAGGCGCTTGCCGGAACCGGCGATCCGGCCGAGGGCGCGCGGCGTTTCATGGCGCGCGGCGCAGGCGGCTGCCTTGTCAAACTGGGGGGCGAAGGGGCATTGCTCGTCCTGCCCGACCGGCAAATCCATGCTCCCGCATACCGGATCGATCCCGTCGATACGACCAGTTGCGGCGACAGTCTGTGTGCGGGATATATTGCGGGGCGTACGCGCGGCCTCGATCCCGCCGGGGCACTGCGTTTCGGTGTCGCGACCGCGGCGCAGGTCGCACTGGGAGCCGGCACGCTGGGCAAGCTGGAAAGCTATGATACGACCTTGGCATTCATGCGCGATACGCCGGTAAGGGAAAAGGCCTGATGACCGAAGACGACGCCCGGCAGCAGCTTGTCGATGCGATGCGGGCGCTCGATGCGCGCGGGCTCAATCGCGGGACCTCCGGCAATCTGTCGCTGCGCTTCGGCTCGGGCATGTTCGTGACGCCATCGGGGGTGACCCCCGACCGCCTGACGCCCGAACTGATGGTGTTCGTCGACGGCGACGGCAGCGTGGCGAAGGGAGCGGCGCGCCCGTCGAGCGAATGGCGGATGCACATGGGCCTGTACCGACGCCGCGCCGACGCGAACGCGATCGTGCATTGCCATGCCCGCCACGCGACGATCCTCGCCTGCGCGCATCGCGAAATCCCGCCGCTCCATTATATGGTCGCGGTCAGCGGAGGGGCGAGCGTTCCGGTCGCGCCATACGCCACCTTCGGCAGCGAGGAACTGGCGGAGGGGGTGGTGCGGACGCTCGATGGCCGTCTCGCTTGCCTGATGGCCAATCACGGCCTGATCGCGCTGGGTCCCGGGCTCGGGATGGCGATGGCGATCGCCGAGGAGATCGAGGAGCAGGCGGCAGTCTATTGCGGTACGCTCGCCATCGGTGGCCCGAAGCTGCTCGATCAAGCGGAGATGAGCCGGATCCTCACGGCGTTCCGGCAATATGGCCAGCGCGGGGGCCGCGACTGACGCCAAGGTTTCGATGTGGGATCGGCTGGGCCCGCTTCATCGCAAATATGAGCGGCACGAGCAGACGTCGCCTTTACGGCTGTTTCGGGATTTCAAAGCGGGCCATCCGGATCCGGCCAAAAAAATGGCACTCGTCTTCCCGTAAGCAGGTATGGATCGCGTCCATCGCCGCCGGCGACCGCGCCGCGCCGCCGCCGCTCATCAGGTAACAGATCGTGCGGCTGGCGCGTCCTGCCGCGCCGCCTATTGTCAATTGCATAAGTTGAGTTATCTTCGTGCGTGCGGGACGTAATCCGAGTCGACCGATCCGACCGACCGAAAGGACTGCCCATGGCCACGCAGCTGCATACCCCCGACCTGTTCGAAACCGCGCGGTCGCTCGGCGTCTCGATCTCGCCCGCCACCCCGACGATCGGCGCCGAGATCGGCGGGCTCGACCTCGACCGGCCGCTGACCACGGCGGAGGGTGAGCTGCTGCGCGCCGCATGGCTGCGCTTCAAGGTCGTCTTCTTTCGCGATCAGGACATCAGCCACGAAAGCCATGTGCGGCTGGGCCGCTTCTTCGGCGAGATCGAGGGCCATCCGGTGATCCCTTCGGTCGAAGGCCATCCCGAAATCCTGCGTATCGAAGGCGTCGAGGGCGTGCAGCTGACCGCCGAGACGCTGGCGCCGTTCCAAGCCTATAACAAATGGCACACCGACGTGACGTTCCGGCAAAAGCCCTCGATCGCGTCGATCCTGCGCGCGCGCCACCTGCCGCCGCTCGGCGGCGACACGATGTGGGCCGACACTGCCGCGGCGTGGGCCGGTCTGCCGCAGCCGGTGCAGGACCGGATCGAGGGGCTGGAGGCCGAGCATGATATCGTGCGCAGTTTCGGCGGGCGCGTGAGCGAGGAAAAAAGGGCGCAGCTCGCGCGCGATTTCCCGCCGGTGCGCCACCCGGTCGTGCGCACGCATCCCGAAACTGGCGAGAAGATCCTCTACGTCAACTACACCTTCACCAGCCGTATCGTCGGCGTGAGCGAGGAGGAGAGCGATAGCCTGCTCCGCTTGCTGTTCGACCGGATCAAGGTGCCCGAATATCAGGTGCGTTTCCGCTGGACGCCGAATGCAATCGGCATCTGGGACAATCGCTCGACGCAGCATTATGCGGTCGGCGATTACTGGCCCGAGTATCGCGCACTCGAACGTGTGACCGTGTCGGGCGATGTGGTAACGCGATGAGGATGATCGAGGCCCAGCTTCATTCGCCGCGCCCCCGCTTCCGCACCGCGACGCGCGTCGCGATCGTCGGCGCGGGTTTTTCGGGGACGCTGCTCGCGATCAACCTGCTCGAACAGCCCGACGTCGAGGTGCTGCTGATCGAGCGCGACCGGCACCGCATGGGCGCCGGGGTCGCGTACAGCAGCACCGAAACTTCGCACCTGCTCAACGTTCGCGCGGGCAACATGAGCGCCTTTGCCGACCGGCCCGACCATTTCTGTGAATGGCTCGCCGCACGCGGGCTCGGCTGCGAGGCGGCGTTCGTGACGCGCGCGACCTATGGCCGCTACCTGCGCGAGACGCTCGCCGCCGCGATGGAGAAATATGGCCGGCGATTGAAGCTCGTCGACGATGAGGTACTCGATATCGAGGAAAGGCGCGGGCAGGTCACGCTCGGCCTCGTCAACGGCGGGCTGATCGAGGCAGACCGCGCGGTGCTCGCGATCGGCAATCTGCCGCCGCACGATCCGCCCGCGATCGAGGGCGCACACCTGCCGTCGCATCGCTATATCGGCGATCCTTGGGCCAGCGCGTTCGAGGACGGGCTCGACAAGAACGCACCGGTGCTGGTGGTCGGGACCGGACTGACCGCGGTCGATGTGATCCTGCGGCTCGTATCGCACGGCTTCGAAGGCCCGATCACCGCGCTGTCGCGTCGCGGCCTGCGTCCGCATCGCCATGTCGACGGCCTTCCGCGCCCGAAGCCGGTGCTTGCCAAACCCGCACCCGACCTTTCCGAACTGGTGCGCTGGGCGCGTGAGGAAGCCGGCGAGCGCGACTGGCGGCTGGTCGTCGATTCGATCCGCCCGATCACCCAGATGATGTGGTCGGCCGCCGATGCCGACAAGCGCGCGCGCTTCCTCCGTCACCTTCGGCCCTTCTGGGACGTGCATCGCCACCGGCTGGCGCCCGGGGTCGCCGACCGGATCGATGCGCTGATTGCGTCGGGACAGCTTCATTTTCGCGCGGGCAAGATCGCGAATGTGGCGGTTGAATCCGATGCACTCGTCGTCGCGTGGCTGCCGCGCGGAGAGGGCGAGTTGATAACGACACGCGTGGCGCGGATGATCAACTGCACCGGGCCGCAAGGCGATCTGCTGCGCTCGTCGGACCCGCTGATCCGCCGCCTGCTCGGTGCGCGGCGCATCCGCCCCGACGCGCTGCGTCTCGGGCTTGATATCGACCGCGACGGGCATGTCGTCGATGCGTCGGGCCGATCGTCGGAGCATATTCTCGCGATCGGCCCGATGACGCGCGGCGACCTGTGGGAGGTCGTTGCGGTCCCCGACATCCGCAACCAGGTCAGCGCGCTCGCGCGCCGCCTCGTCAACGCGCACTGGACGGGCGGCGAAGGGCTCTAGACCCGCCTGCAAAAATAATTCCCGTCCCTGCATCCAGCGACGCCGCTGGTGTCGTCTGGTTCCCGATCGGCCTCCGCGCCGGTCCGGGCGGCGGCGTCGCGCGGTGGTCGATTTGTGCTCCCCGGTGCAGATCATCTCCGCCTTGCCGGAGGCCGCCGCCTGTGGTTTCACCACGCCAAAGCGGAATGACGGAGAAATATGTCGATGGATATTCTGATTGCCGCCGCGGCCGCCGCCGCCGCCACTGCGTCCGCCCCCGCGGCGGTGCCACCCACCGTCACGACAATCACCGTGCCCGCCGGGGAATCGATCAGCGCCGAAGAGGTTGCCGCCTATATCAGCCCGCGGGAAGTTGCCTCCTATGTGCCTGCGCCTGCGCCAACCACCGAACTGGTGGCGGTCAGCGACAGTTTCTTCAACTTGCTCGAACAGATCACGATGGTTGCGCTGTTCGTCGTCGGCTTTTTCCTGCTCGCGCGGCTGCTGCACGCATGGATGTTGCATCGCTCGATCCGCCGCGCGCTCGAGGCCAAGTCGGATGCGGTGAGCCCGCTGATCGACAAGCTCAACAAGCCGTACGAGCATCTCGGCGGGCAGGGCGACAAGGAGACGGCCAGCGGAGGCGACGACCGCAATGCGCTGGTGCTGCTTGCGATCGGCCTCGCGATGGCGGGGTTCGGGATCATCCAGGGGCATGAAGAGCTGATCCGCATTTCGGCCGGGGCTGCGCTCTTTCCTGCCTTTGTCGGCATCGCGCTCCTTGTCCGCCGTCGCCTCGCGCGCGCTGCGGCGCTTGAGGAGCGCAACGCTGCGTGATGAGGCAAGCGCCGATGAAGATTGGGCGCTCAACCAGCGCGTTGCCGGGGGAGATCGCGCCGCTTTCCAGCTCCTTGTGCTGCGGCACGAGGCACGGTTGCGGGCCTTCCTGTCTCGCGCCGCCGGGTGCGATGCCGACGATCTGGCGCAGGAAGCCTTTGTTCGCGCGTGGCAACGCGCGGGCGAATATCGGGGGCAGGGGAGTTATGCGGCGTGGATCACGGGAATCGGCTGGCGCCTCTTCCTCGACCAGCGGCGTACCGCGCGGCGGCGCGAGGGACTGGCCGCACGGGAGGAGGCTGCGACATCGACCGACCCACGCCCGGCAAACGACGCCGCGATCGACGCCGACCGCCTTCTCGCTGCGCTGTCGCCGCCGGAGCGCGCCGCGCTTACGCTGTGCTTCGGCCATGGCTGGTCGCACGGCGAGGCGGCCGAGATCATGGGCGTACCGCTCGGCACGCTCAAATCGCTGGTCTTGCGCGGCCGCGCAAAGGCGCAGAAGATGATCGGCGAAGGAACGGACGCATGACGACTCCGCCCGAACACGAAACCGACGCGTTGCTCGCCGCGATGCTGGCACCGCCCGCGCGGCCGGGCGATCGCGGCTTTGCGGGCGGGGTCGAGCGCGCGATCGATACGCAGGCGGCCTATGCCCGCGCGCGCGGTCGCTTCTGGCGCAGCTTTGCGTTCGAGGCGCTCGCCGTAGGCGCGCTGCTGGCCGCACTGTGGCTGTTGTCGACAGCTCCGATGCTCGCCCCGCTTGCCGGACCGGCGCATTGGGGACTCGCGCCGCCGCTGCTGCCTATCCTGTTGCTCTGGTTCGGAACCCGACGCTGGCGTCAGGCCTGACCGGCGGCGTCTTCGCCCTCAAGCCCCTGATATTTGAGCTGGAGATAGCGTTCGCGCGTCGCGAGCTTGTCGAGCTCGCCCGCGGCAAGGCTGCGCGCGGCATGGCCGATCTCGCTTTCGAGCGTCTTCAGACCGCCGACCAGCGTCTCGTCGGGCGTGCGGCCGGCGTGCGCTTCCTGACGCAGTCCGGCAGGAATGCGCTGATAGCCCGCGACGAGTTCGGGCAGATCCTCGCCGACGAGCTTGCGGATATTCGCCGCGGCGGGACTCGACGCGTCGAGCGTCTGGAGCTGCGGTGCGAGCAGGTCGAGCTGGACGCCGATGCCGTCGACGAGCTGGCGTGCCGGCGCGGGAAGCGCCGGCCGCTGCGCCTCGAGCCAGATTTCGGTTCGGCCCGCGAGCTGCTTGAGGTCGGTCCTCGGCAGATCGGCCTGTCGCGGTTCGGGGAAGGGCGAGCGGCCGAACAGCACCGCGACGCCGATCAGCAGGATGAACAGCGCGAGCAGTCCGGTGAAGCCCAGCGGCTGGATCAGCGCGCCGAACACCGCGGCGCCGAGCAGTACGACGCCGCTCGCGATCAGCATGCGGCCGAGCTTCTTGTAGAGATGCTGGCGGCGCAGCGCGACGCTCTTCGTGCCGATCGGGCGGCGACGCTCGCGCGACCGCTCGATCGCCGAAGCCGCCGAAATGCGGACCTTGTCGACTTCGCTCATGCTCATGATGTGCCTTAGCCTTCGAGTGCGGCAAGCGGGCTGTCGGCGCCGCCGACGCTCGCCTGCGCCTGCGCGGCGCCCTCGGCGCGCGCGATATAGCCCTTCGACTTGGCGACCTCGCCCTCCAGCGTGTTGACGGTGGTCTTCATGCTGTCGAGCGCCTTCAGCTTGAAGGTGTCGATCGCGTCCATCGTGTCGTAGATATTCTGGAAGGCGCGCTGGAGCGTTTCCATCGGGATCGTGCTCGACGCCGCCTGTTCGTGGATGCGCGCGGTGTTGTCCTTGAGCATCTTCGACGTGCCGTCGATGATGTTGGCGGTCGTGGTGTTGAGCGCGGTGATCTGTTCGAGCACGAGCTTCTGGTTCGTCATCGCCTGCGCGACGGTGATCGCGGTCTTGAGTGCGCCGACGGTGGTCGTCGACGCACGGTCGACCCCCTTCACCAGCTCGACATTGTTCTTCTTGACGAGGTCGAGCGCGAGATAGCCCTGCACCGTCACCGCCATCTGGGTGAGCAGGTCCTGCGAGCGCTGGCGCGCATAGAAGAGCGCATTTTCGCGCAGCACCTTGGCCTTTGCGGGGTCGATCCCGTCGAGTTCGTTCGCCTTGGCTTCGAGTTTCTCGTCGAGCGTCTGGGCGATGTGGACCATCTGTTCGAGCTTGCCCATCGATTCCCACATCTTGCGGCGTTCGACGTCGATCGCCGCATTGTCCATCAGCAGTTCGTCCTTGCCGTTGGCGAGCGCGGTCAGAATGCCGCCGATATGCGTCTGCGCGCTGCGATATTGCGCGAAATAATTGCTCACCTTGCCGCCGAAGATCTTGTCAAGGAAGCCACGCTTCGAGATGAGCTTGCCGTTCGCGGACGGGTCGAGCCGTTCGACGGTGGTCCTGAGCTCGATCAGGTTCTGGCCGATGTCGGTGTCGCGGTCCATCGCGCGGATCGGCCGGTCGAGGAAGCGGTTCGAATGGCTCGCCGCCTCCAGCATTTCCTTGCGGCCCATGTTGGTGATCTGGTCGACCTTTTGCCCGAAGGCGGGCGAATTGACGTCCTGCGCGACGAGGTCGTCGATAAAGCCGTCGACACGTTCGCCGAGCTTCGATTTCTGGTCGGTCGACAGCGGCACGAGGCCGGCCGCCTTTTCGGGGGAAACCGGGGGTACGGGGTCGGGCGGGGTCAGCTTCAGCTCGTCGGTTGCGGTCGCCGTCGCGGTCACTTCGCTCATTCGTCTTCCTTCCAGCCCCTTGCCGCGTGCCTATATGGCATGCGCATCTGTGTTATTCAAGCACCACACCTTGTCCGGACCGCAGCGCGGGTGCGATCCATGCGGACAGGATCAGTTGCGCCATATGATAGACGAGGATCGGAACGAGCACCATGCCGGCGATCGCGGGCGGGAACAGCGTCGCGGCGAGCGGGGCGCCGACCGCGATGCTCTTTTGCGCGCCCGAGAAGAGGAGGGTGATGCGGTCGGGCCGTGCAAATTTCAGCAGTCCGCCGAGCGCCCACGCGCCGCCGAAGGAGAGGGCGAGCAGCGCGGCGACCGCTGCGAACACGACGGCGATCTCGCGCGCGTCGAGCAGATTCCAGATGCCCGCAACTACCGCCGCTGAAAAGGCGACATAAACGGCGATCGCGATCGCGGTGCGATCCATGAAGGTCGCGAGGCCGCGATTCGCGAGCACCCACGGACGCAGCCAGCGCTGGACGAGCTGCCCGGCGACGAAGGGCACGAGCAGGATCGAGACGATGCGCAGCACCGCTTCGCCATGGATTTCGCCCTCGCTGCCCGCGAGCAACGCGAAGAGCAGGGGCGAGAGCGCGACGCCGCCGAGGTTGAGCAGCGCCGCCGCCACGACGCTCGCCGCGACATTGCCGCCGGCGAGACTGCTTGCGGCGGCCGCCGACTGGACCGTCGAGGGCAGGATACCGAGAAAGAGAAAGCCGAGCGCGAGCGTCGCGGGGAGCAGCGGTGCGGTCGCCGCCTGTGCCGCGAGGCCGAGC
The DNA here is from genome assembly GCA_017745175.1 of Sphingopyxis sp. Classification (GTDB taxonomy): domain Bacteria; phylum Pseudomonadota; class Alphaproteobacteria; order Sphingomonadales; family Sphingomonadaceae; genus Sphingopyxis. The sequence continues at coordinate 23,807 of JAGHZY010000048.1, forward strand.
AGCGCCATGCCGCCGAAGCAAAAGACGAGTGCGCTTCCCTGCAGTTTCCAGTTGCGGATGCCGTGGAGCACCTCTTCGCGCGGCAGGCGCACACCGTTCAGGAAGAAGAGAAAGACGATCGCGGCGGTCGAGACGCCCTGCGCAATCGGGACCGCCGCGCCGCGTACCGGCAGCAGGCTCGCGAGCAGGATCGTCGCGAACAGCACGGGGACGAAGCGGTCGGGGAAGATGCGGGACAGCATTGGTGCGAGCGATGGCGGGATGCGGCGATGTTGGCAAGCCATCGGGTCCAATCATTCCGTTCGCATCGAGCGAAGCCGAGATGCCGTGAAGGCAGGGGCCGCCGGCGGGTGTCTCGACTTCGCTCGACACGAACGGATACAGGATTATGCAGGCGCGATGACCCATATCCTCATCCTCGCCGCGCTGCCCGAAGAGGCCGACGCACTGTTTCCCGGCACTGGCGAACGCGCCGGCGGGCTATTTTCCGAACGGCGGCTGCCGGTCGCCGGCCACAGCCTCGTTATTGCGACCTGCGGGCTCGGCAAGGCCAATGCGGCGCTTTGCGCCGGTATGCTGGCAGGCGACGCCGGCATACTGCTGATGACCGGCACCTGCGGATCGCTCGGCGCGGCGCCGGGCGCATATTGGATCGCCGAGGCATTGCAGCACGACTATGGCGCGAGCGAGCCCGGCCTCTTTCGCCGCTATCGCGCGGGCGAGTGGCCGATCGGCGAGGCGGGCGAGGCGCATTTTCCGGCGATGGCCGATCCGGGGCTCGGCCTGCCGCCCGCGCGGATCGCGAGCGGCGACAGCTTCGTCGCCTGCCCGGATGCCGCCGCCGACCTTGCCGCGCTCGGCGCGACGCTGGTCGACATGGAGGTGGGTGCGGTGGCGCAGGTCGCGACGCGGCTCGGCAAGCCCTGGGCGGCGATCAAGGCCGTGACCGACGAGGCGAATGGCGACAGCGCGGGCGACTTTCATGCCAATCTCGTCCGCGCCGCGCGCATCGCGGCGCTGGAGGTCGAGCGGCTGATCACGATGATCTGAATCGTTCCGAATGACCTCCGGTTGTGATAGGCTGGCGCCCATAACGACCGAGGGAGAGACTCGCCATGCGCTACCGGTCTTCACTGGCCATGCTCGCCGCTTGCGCGATCTTCGCCACGCCGCTTGCTTTCGCTGCGGGCAGCGGCGGGGGCGGGGGCGGGGCCAGTGCGCCGCCGAGCCAGAGCAGCTACGATCCGACGGTTGACTACAAGAAGGGCGCCGATGCCTTTGCCTCGGGCAAATATGACGAGGCGGCGAAGGCGTTCAAAAAGGTCGTGTCGGCAGTCCCCAAAAATCCGCAGGCCAATTATCTGCTCGGCGCGAGCTATATGGCGCAGGGTGATTTCTCGCGCGCGGTCAAGCCGCTCGAAACCGCGGTGCGCTATGACGAGAAGATGGTCGACGCGCGCCGCGACCTCGGTATTTCGCAGGCCAGGCTCGGCAAGGCCGAAAAGGCCGATGAACAGCTCGGCGCGCTGAAGGCGATGCAGGAAGGCTGTGCGGGGACCTGCGCAGACTCGGCGAAGCTGGCCGATGCGGTCGCGAAGCTCGAAGCGGCGATCGCGGCGGGGCCGCAGGTGCAGAGCGCGGTCGAGCCCGAAGTGCGGCTGGCGGCCGCCGACACGCTCGATGCGACCTATGTCGCCGCGGTCTCGCTGATCAACGAGCATCGCTATGAAGCCGCGATCGCGCGGCTCGACGCGGCGCTGTGGGCGGCGGGGCCGCATCCCGACGTGCTCACCTATCTTGGCTTCGCGAACCGCAAGCTGAAGCGCTACGATGCTGCCGAGACCTATTATCGCGAGGCGCTTGCCATCGCGCCGGCGCATCGCGGCGCGCTCGAATATTATGGCGAGCTGAAACTCGAACGCGGCGACGTCGCGGGAGCCAGGGCGCATCTCGCCAAGCTCGAGACGATCTGCGGCTTCGGCTGCCACGAGGTCGACGAGCTTCGGCGCTGGATCGCGGCGGGGCGCGCATCCGCAAGCTGATCGCGTTCGCGGCGCTGTTTCTTGCGACTGCGGCGACGCGCGGTGACGCGCCGACGGCGTTCGAACAATTGCGCTGGACGGCGCCCGGGGCCGAGCTGGCGCTGTTGTCGGGGCAGCCCGCGGACTGCCTCGCCACCGCCGATGACATGGTCCGAAGCGGGCGGGCGCTGTTCGGCACCCCGACCTTGCTCGGCGGGCAGGCGGCGAAGGCGGGGCTCAGCTGCGCAAGCTGCCATATCAACGGGCGTGACAATCCGCATTTCCTGCTGGCGGGCGTGTCGGCGGCGCCGGGAACCGCCGATGTCACCAACAGCTTCTTCAGCGCGGCGCGCGGCAACGCCCGCTTCGATCCCGTCGTGATCCCCGACCTGGCAGAACCCGGAAAGATTGTCCGCGACCCCGGGACGCGCGCGCTCGAAGCCTTCATCCGCAATCTGATCGTCGAGGAATTCGGCGGGCAGGAGCCGACGCCCGCGATGCTCGACGCGCTGGCGGCTTATGTCCGTGCGGTGCGGCCCTGCGCGGGCCAAGCAACAGCGGCGCGGCGGCTGGAGGACCAGCTCGCCGCCATCGACGATGGCGCGGCGGGCGTGCGGACAATGAGCGAGCTTGGCGACGCGTCCGGCGTGGCGCTGTCGATCGCGGCGATGCGCCACCAGCTGGGGCTGGTTGCCGAGCGCTATGCAGCGCCGGGTTTCGCGCGCGACCGCGCGGCATTGCTTGCGGCGTCGCGCCGATTGGAGGCCATCGGCGATATTGCCGACGCCGGACTGCTTCGCCGCGTGCTCGACGGCTGGAAGCGCGATTTCGATACGGGCCTTGCCCCGCGCCTGCGTGGCGCCGCTGCGCGCTCGCTCTACGATCCGAAACGTCTCGACCGCGCGCTTCGCTAGTTCGGCACGCATCGGCAATCATGTTGCGCCGCAGCACCACTTCTGTTAGGGGCGCGGCGTTTCGCGGCGCTCCGGGTGCTGCCCCCTTCCATCAAGGCTTTTTCCGCATGTCTTTGCGCAATATTGCGATCATCGCACACGTCGATCATGGCAAGACGACCCTCGTCGACCAGCTGTTCCGCCAGTCGGGCACGTTCCGCGACAACCAGCGCGTCGAGGAACGCGCGATGGATTCGAACGATCTCGAAAAGGAACGCGGGATCACCATCCTTGCGAAATGTACCTCGGTCGAGTGGGGCGAAGGCGCCGACGCGACGCGCATCAACATCGTCGACACCCCGGGCCACGCCGACTTCGGCGGCGAGGTCGAGCGCATCCTCAGCATGGTCGACGGCGTCATCCTGCTCGTCGATGCGGCCGAAGGCCCGATGCCGCAGACCAAGTTCGTGACCGGAAAGGCGCTCGCGCTCGGCCTCAAGCCGATCGTCGTCGTCAACAAGATCGACCGCAGTGACGCGCGCGCCGCCGAAGTGCTCGATGAAGTGTTCGAACTCTTCCTCGCGCTCGAAGCCAATGACGAACAGCTCGACTTCCCGATCCTCTACGCTTCGGGCCGCGGCGGCTATGCTTCGGAGAGCCCCGACGCGCGCGAAGGCGATCTGACGCCGCTGTTCAAGACGATCGTCGGCCATGTCC
>JAGHZY010000049.1 GCA_017745175.1 Sphingopyxis sp.
CATCAGCGTCGAGGTGATCGGCGCGCCGGTGAGCGACACGAGCTGGCGCAAGGCCGCACTGGCGTCGGGGCCGGCGTTGATCACGCCGCCGCCGGTGTAGAAGACCGGCCGTTCGGCCGCGGCGATCATGTCGATCGCGGCGCCGATCGCGTCGGCGTCGGGTTCGACCTGCGGGCGATAGCTGTTGTGCTGGATGAATTCGGGCACCGAATAGGTGCCGGTCGCGACCTGCACATTCTTCGGGATGTCGATCACGACGGGGCCGGGGCGGCCGTGGGTCGCGATGTGGAAAGCCTCGTGCATGATCGGGCCGAGGCGGTCGGGGTCCATCACGAGATAATTATGCTTGGTGCAGTGGCGCGTGATGCCGACCGTGTCGCATTCCTGGAACGCATCGGTGCCGATCAGCGTCGTCGGGACCTGCCCGGTGAGCACGACCATCGGGATCGAGTCGAGCAAAGCGTCGGTGATGCCGGTGACCGCATTGGTTGCGCCGGGGCCCGAGGTGACGAGCACGACGCCGGGCTTGCCGGTCGAGCGCGCATAGCCCTCCGCCGCGTGCGTTGCCGCCTGCTCGTGGCGGACAAGGATGTGCTTGATCGTCGGGTGTTTGTAGAGCGCGTCATAGATGGGAAGGACCGCGCCGCCCGGATAGCCGAACACCGTGTCGACCCCGAGGTCGACCAGCGCCTGAACCACCATGTCGGCACCACTCATTTCCGTCACGACGAAACTCCTTTCCTTCTTCCTGCAAGTCATATGGACGCAACTTGTGCGCCGCAGCAGACGGCGGGCAATAGGTGTATGATTCTATCCTGTCAACAGCTTATGGCGTAATATAATTGCTAAATTATTAGTAGAATCGATGTTTAATGATTCGTCATGGCGCAGCCAATCGGTCGGCGGCTGGTGGCGAAACCATGTATACTGGCGCTTTGCATATTGACGGGTCGCGGCTTGCGCCCGTTCGAGCGCTTGATCGCGGCTGATCCTGCCGCGGAGAAATGCCGCGATCTGCGGCACGCCGATCGCGCGCATTGCAGGAAGGTCGGGGTCGAGGTTGCGGGCGAGCAGGGCGTCGACTTCATCGACCGCGCCGTTTCCGAACATCTGGCTGAGGCGAACGTCGCAGCGCTCGCGGAGCCAGTCGCGGAGCGGCAGGAGGATCAGCGGCGCGAGGGTGATGTCGTCGGCAATGCCGCCCTCGCGCGCCTCCTGCCATTCGGCCAATGTACGTCCGGTCGAACGGGCGACTTCGAGTGCGCGCGATACGCGTGTGGTGTCGGCGGGGTTGAGGCGCGCGGCAGCTGCGGGGTCGGCGCCGGCGAGCGCAGCGTGGGCGTCGGCGACGGAAAGCGAGCGGACTTCCTCGCGGATCGCAGGATCAATTTCGGGCACCGGCGCAATGCCGGTGAGCAGGGTACGAAGATAAAGGCCGGTGCCGCCGACGAGGACGGGGATCTGTCCCGTTTCGTGGGCGCGCAAAATCACGCCGCGTGCCTCGTCAGCCCAGCGCGCGGCATTATACGCCTCGGCGCCGTCGACATGGCCGAACAGATGGTGCGGAACGCCCTCCATCTCTTCATTGGTCGGCCGCGCCGACAGGATGGCGAGGTCGGCATAGACCTGGCTCGCATCGGCATTGATGATGCGCGCTTCGCTGCCTGTCCCGGCAAGGGATTTTGCGAGCGCGACCGCCAAAGCGCTCTTGCCGCTGGCGGTGGGTCCGGCGATAAGTGCCACGGGCGGCCGCGCCGTGGCGGTCAAGAAAGAAGGAGATGCCATGTTCGTCGCGACGCTGATAGCAGCCGGGAAGCTGACCGACGAGGTGGTTCGCGAAGGCATAGACCGGCTGGCGGCGACGGGGCACGACGTCGGCGCGCCGCACTGGCTCGACGAGCATGACGCGGCCGACATCGTCTTTCAGGGCAGTCTGGTGAGCGCGCGCAAGGAACTGGCGCTGATGGACCATGGCGCGCTCGACATCGTCGTCCAGCCGCTGGGCGATCGCACGAAAAAGCTGATCATCGCCGATATGGATTCGACGATGATCACGGTCGAATGCATCGACGAACTCGCTGATTATGCGGGGCTCAAGCCACAAATCGCGGCGATCACCGAGCGTGCGATGCGCGGTGAACTCGACTTCCGCGCGGCGCTGGAGGAGCGCGTCGGGCTACTCGCGGGGATGCCCGAATCGACGCTGGTCGACTGCCGCATGGAACGTGTGCGGCTGACGCGCGGCGCGCGCACGCTGGTGCAGACGATGAAGGCGCATGGCGCGCATTCGATCCTGATTTCGGGCGGTTTCATGCCCTTTGCCGGACCGGTGGGCGAGGCGATCGGGTTCGACCGGATCGTCGCGAACGAGCTGGAGATCCGCGACGGCAGGCTCACTGGCAAGGTGCTCGAGCCGATCGTCGACAGTTCGACCAAGCTCGAGACGCTGAAGGCCGAGGCGGCGAGGCACGGCCTGCCGCTCGCCGACACGCTGGCGGTCGGCGACGGGGCGAACGACATTCCGATGATCACCTCGGCGGGGCTGGGGATCGGCTATTATCCGCACGCGGCGGCGGGCGAGGCGGCGGCGGCGGTGATCCGCCATCACGACCTGACCGCGCTGCTCTGGGCGCAGGGCTATGCACGACGCCAGTGGGTGATGGGATAAGGGGGCGCCGGTTTCGACCGAAGGCTGCCGTCTCGTTTATCGTCACCCCGGACTTGATCCGGGGTCCGCTTGCAATCAGGCGCCTGCGGGTGCGTCAAAAAGCGGGATCCCGGGTCAAGCCCGGGATGACGAAGCGGGGTGAAGGCAACGTCCGCTCCCCGCCCTAAGCGGACATCGGACCTACGCCTAAAGCGCCGCCGTCAAATCGGCGAGATGGCGGCGGAGCGTGGGGAACTGGTCGTCGGTCGTGACGCCCAGCCGCACGATCGTCACCCGCTGCGACGGTGAGACGATGATATATTGCCCCTGATGGCCGATGCACGCGAAGAGGTCGTTCGGACCGCGATCGGGCCATAATGCCGGCTGTGCCCCCGCCGGGCGCTTGCGGTTGAGCCAGATATGCCCGCCATAGCCGGCATCCTTCGCCGACGGCGTCAGCATGAACTTCATCCAGGTTTCGGGGAGCAGGCGCTGGCCGTCCACGACGCCGTGATTGCGCAGGAACTCGCCGAACTTCGCATAATCGCGCGCGGTTGCGTGCATGATCGATCCGCCGATCATCGTGCCGTGCGCGTCGAACTCGGGGGTCAGGCTGGTCATGCCGAGCGGCTCGATCAGCCGGCCGCCGATGAAGTCGTGCATCGCATCGCGCCGCGCCTCGGGATTCTTCGACGGCGTCAGCGTATCGGCCAATATATCCGACAGGATGACGCTCGTCGCCGAGCTGTAGTTGAAAACCTCTCCCGGCTGCGCCGCCGCGGGTTTGGCTTCGGCAAAGCCCGCCATGTCGCCTGCTCCGCCGCCGAACAGCATGGCGACGGTATCGCCCTGCCACACCGGATCGCCATTCTCGACATGCTCGAGCCCCGCCGACATGTGGAGCAGGCTGCGCAGCGTGATCGCGCCGCGCGGATCGCCGCTCCGCTGCCACGCCTCGACCGGCGCCGGGCCGTCGAGCGACAATTGCCCGTCGGCGACGAGGAAGCCGGTAAGCACCGCGGTGATGCTTTTCGCCATCGACCAGCTGATGAGCTTGCTGTCGGGACCGAAACCCGCGCCATAGCGTTCGTAGATCAGATCGCCGTCGCGCAAAATGAGGAGCGCGCGCGTTTGCCCGACATCGTCGGCATCGGCAAACAATGCGTCGGCATGGCCGCGAATCACCGCAGGCAAAGCGGGTAGCGCCTGCGGCGTATCGGCGGCCGCGACGCCGTCGAGCGAGGCACCCAGTTTCGGCACCGGCGCCGCGGGCGCCATATTGCCCTGCCCCATCGCCTGACTCAGCGACCAAGCGCCGAGTGTCGCGAGGGCGGCACTTGCCAGCAGCCGTTTTTTCGTGATCATGGTGCGGGTGAATAACATCAATCCGACCGGGCCGACAACCGGCGAGCCGCCGGCGGCTGAGCGGCCCCCGGCAACACGCCCGGAAAAACAGGGTCGCCGGGGCGGCTGCCTGCCCTGGGCCGTCCTGTTCGCGGTGCTGTTCGCTATTTTCGCAATCTGGAAGTTCCCGTCGCTCCAGGCGCAGGCGGAACTCGGGTCGGCCTATGCCGCGCGCGTCGGTTGCTCGTGCCGCTATGTCCAGGGGCGCAGTCTCGAAAGCTGCCAGAGCGATTTCGAACCCGGGATGGAAATGGTGTCGCTGAGCGAGGATCCCGCGACGAAGACGGTGACCGGCAGCGTACCGCTGCTCGCGTCGCGCAGCGCGCGCTACGCCGGGACCAGCGGATGCCTGCTACGGCCTGAGAATTAGCTGAAATCGGGGAACATTCGGCGATCCCGGGTGTTTGCAAGCCGACAATCATTGTTCGGCCTTGAGAGGAGCCCGGGATGAAGCGCCATTTCATTTTGGCCGCGATGGCCGGTTCGTCGCTGTTTCTCGTCGATACCGCTCGTGCCCAATGGCTGGAACCCCAGCTCGATTCGCAGCGCTGGAGCAATCTGCGCAAGCATCAGCAGGAACAGGCGAGAAGGGCGGCCGAACAGCGCAAGCGCAGCGGCGCCGTCGACACCAGGCCGGTCACGCTCGCCGAGCGCCAGGCCGCCTGGTCGCAAAACAAGGCCGAATATCGCCGCCGGATGTTGCGCGACGGGCAGGTGAGGGCGGATCGCTGGCTCGACAGTCTCGTCCGGGCCGGCCGCTAGAAGCCCGCAGAGTTCCTAGTCCCGGCGGCCAGCGCCCGCACGCGACACCAGCAGCGCGAGCGCCGCGGGGCCCCCGAAGACGACAAGCCAGATTCCGGCCTCTTCCATCCAGCCATAGCCGGCGTGGAGCACGCCAGCGAGGAGGTTGCCGAGCGACACGAGCAGCCAAAGCATAAGGAAAAGGCGGGTCGCGCGCGTCGCACCCCTGACCGTCAGGCGCAGCAGGAGCAGCAGCGCCGCGCCGCAAAGCAGCATCATGGCGGTGTGCGACATATCATTCCTCCCCGTCCGCGGGTACGACAGCCGACCGGTAGCGCCGACGCCACTCGCCGGGCGACATGCCAACCTTGCGGCGAAAGATCGCGCAGAGATGCGCGTGGCTCGAAAACCCCGTGGCAAAGGCGATCTCGGCGATCGACAGCGGGCGGTTCATCAGGAACCAGCAGGCGTGGCGCAGCCGTTGGCGCAGCACATATTGCGCCGGTGTATGTCCGGTCGCGCGCGCGAAATGGACAATCAGGCTGTTCACCGACATGCCCGCCTCGGTCGCCATATCCTCGACCGAAAGCGGCAATTCGAGCTGGGTCTGGATATAGGCCATCAACTCGTTGATGCGCTGCGTGATCGCCGGCGATTCGGCGCGCCCCGCCATCCCGTCGAGCGTCCTGGCAAGGATCGCGACCAGCGGGTCGGCGGCAAGGGCATCGCCCGCGAGCAAGGCCCGGACAAGCGCCGCGAGAGCAAGGTCGTGATGCGCGGCCAGCGCGCGCGTGTCGGCGGCGATCGTCAGTCGCGAAGACGGAATATCGACTTCGGTAAACCGAACCGCGCCGCCCTTTGCCGCGGCGCGATAAGTCCGGCCCGCCGGAAGCAGCCACATTTCGCCGGGGAGCGGATCGCCGAGCGACGTTCGCCGGTCATCCTGCCAGGTTTCGAGCCAGTGGTAGCTTCCCGCCTCGTACAGGACCAGCACATGGACATCGCGTTCGATCGTCCAGTTCGAAGGGCCATCGATCCGGTCAACGATCGAGGCGACCCTGAGTCCACCCACTTCCATGACTTGAGTATGGCAAGAATGGGAAAATGTGAAAGCCTGCCATATTCCGCAATAATATGGTTAAATCGCCCCACCCGAAGTTCTCGGTCCCAGTCGCAGCCGAGTTAAAAGTGGTGCAGGCAAGACTATAGACGCGTGCCCCAGACACGCAGGAACAGACCCCCCCCAAAGGCGGGCGGCGCGATCGCCGCCCGCCACTTTTTCGTGATTAAAAGAAGCTCTTGGCTCAACTTCTGGCGAGGAAATCATCCATCGCCCGGTTGACCGCATCGGGCGCGTCCCACGGCACGAAATGCCCGCAATCGGGAACCTGCACGATCGTCACATCGGGGACGAGCTCCTCCATCCCGTCGAGATTGCACGGCGGCAGCGCGACATCGTCAAGCGCCCAGATCACGAGCGTCGGGATGTCGAGTTTCGGGAAGGGCATGGCGGGCGGTTCGGCATAGGGCTCGTCCATCGCGGGCACATTGATCGGCGAGCCGCGATACCAGTTGATCATCGCGCGGCACGTGTCGCGATCCTCCCAGTCCTTGAGCAGCCGATCGATCTCGTCGGCGGGCTGGAGTCCGCCGCTCGGCACGCGCCCTTCGAAGGCACGGGCGAGGATGCCGGCGATGCCGTGCTCCTCGATGATGCCGTCGCTCGCAGGATCGCGAAAGATACGGATATATTGGCTTGCCGCGCGCTGCGCGGGATCGGTGGCGAGCAGACGGCCAAAAATGCCCGGATGCGGCGCGTTGGCGATGACGGCGCGCGTTACCCGGCCCGCCCACGCCGGATGCAGCCCGCCGGCCTGGCCGCCGAGCGCGACGCCCCATGCGATCGCCCCGCCCCAGTCGTGGCCGACGATGGTGAATTTCCCGACGCCCAGCGCGTCGGCGAGCGCGAAAATGTCGGCGATCAATTTGTCGGGGGTGTAGGATTCGACGTCCTGCGGCTTCGACGACCCGCGATAGCCGCGCTGGTCGGGCGCAATGCAGCGAAAGCGGTCCGCGAAATGCGGCAGCTGATGACGCCAGGTGCGATGCGATTCGGGAAAGCCATGGAGGAACATGAGCACCGGGGCATCGCGCGGCCCCATGTCGACGACATCGAGTTCGACCCCCGTCGAAAGCTTTACGCGCTGCTGTTCGAAATCGCCCGTCATCGACACCGCTCCTTTGGTTTCGTTTCAAAACCAATCTGGCGGGGAACGCGGCAGCTGGCAAGCTGCAACAGGTGACGGGTCTGCAAGCCAAGCGGCGGTAGCTGCCGGAATGTCTGCTTAGGGGAGGGAGAAGGTATGTCAGCCTTCGGTCGAAAGCCGACAGGTTCCATCTTACAAGAGAAAGTCGCCCACCACGGTCGTGACGCAGGTGCCCGTCAGCTCGACCATGTCGCCGTCGAGGCGGCAGCCGAGATGGCCGCCGCGCGTGCTCGCCTGATAGGCCGCAAAATGATCGCGGCCGAGACGCGTCGTCCAATAGGGCGTCAGCACGCTGTGCGCCGATCCGGTTACCGGGTCCTCGGGGATGCCGGCGCCGGGCGCGAAGGCGCGGCTCACGACATCGGCGCCCGACGGGTCGCCCGCGCCTGGCGCCGTCGCGATATAGAGGATGTCGCCGCCTTTGCCGAGCGCTGCGAGATCGGGCTTGAGCGCGCGGACTTCCTCGGCACTGTGATAGACGATCAGCGCATAGCCGCCGTCGTGCCACAGCGTCTCGACCACCTTGCCCCCCAACGCGCGGACGATGTCGGGCATCGGTTTCGCATCCGGCCGGTAGGCGGGCAGCTTCATGCGGTAACCCTCGTCGTCGCCGTTGCGCGCGACCGTCAGACGGCCCGCCTTGCGCGTGCGAAAGTGCATGTCGCTCCGCCACTGGGCAGCGGTGAGCAGGACATGCCCGCTTGCGAGCGTTGCATGGCCGCACAGCGCGACCTCGATCGTCGGGGTGAACCAGCGCAGCTCGTAATCGGCCTCGTCGCTTTCGTCGGGAACGAGAAACGCGGTCTCGGCGAGGTTGTTCTCGGCCGCGATCGCCTGCAGCGTCGCGTCGTCGAGCCATTCCTCGAGCGGCATCACCGCGGCGGGATTGCCCGTGAAAGGCCGGTCGGCAAAGGCATCGACCTGCGTGATCGGAAGGCGGCGTGCGGCGCTCATGGATACAGCAGTCCTTTCGTCCAGCCGGTGCCGGCGCGCCGGAACAGCGTGCGCTCGTGCAGCCGGTGCGCCCGGTCCTGCCAGAACTCGATCGCCGAAGGATTAACGCGCCAGCCCGACCAGCGCGGCGGGCGCGGTACGTCCTGCCCCTCGAACCGCGCCTGCATCTCTTCGAAGCGCGTCTCGAAGGTCTCGCGGTTGTCGAGCGGGCGCGACTGATCGCTCGCCCACGCGCCGAGCTGGCTGTCGCGGCCGCGCGTCGCGAAATAGGCATCAGCGGTCGCATCGTCGACGGGCGTGACGGCACCTTCGATGCGGATCTGCCGGCGCAGCGCTTTCCAGTGGAAGAGCAGCGCGACGTGGCGGTTCGCCGCAAGCTCGCCGCCCTTGCGGCTGTCGAGGTTGGTGTAGAAGACGAAGCCGTCGGGGCCATGCCCCTTCAGCAGCACCATGCGCAGCGACGGATGGCCGTCAGGCGTCGTCGTCGCGAGCGCCATGGCGTTCGAGTCATTGGGCTCACTGGCGCGCGCCTCGGCGAACCAGCTGTCGAACAGGGCAAAGGGATCGTCGCTCATCGCCGCGGTCATAATGCGGCACGAAGGGATGGTCGAGTTACATCGTCGTCCCGCGAAGGATGGAGGGGGAACTTGACCTTCTGCGGCACATTACCACATCGCGCGCGCAATCGGGCTTCACGCCCGGTCATTTATCGGGCTACAGGAGCATGATGGCCGATCCCTATTCCACCCTGGGCGTTGCGAAGACTGCAAGCGAAGCGGAGATCAAGTCCGCCTATCGCAAGCTCGCCAAGGAACTCCACCCCGACAAGAACAAGGACAATCCGAAGGCGTCGGAGAAATTCTCCGACGTGACCAAGGCATATGACATCCTGTCGGACAAGACCAGGCGCGCGCAATATGACCGCGGCGAGATTGACGGCGAAGGCAATCCCGCGATGCCCTACGGCTATGGCGGAGGTGGCGGTTTTCGCGGCGATCAACGCACCGGTCCCGGCGGTTTCAGCGGTTTCGGCAACGAGAGCTCCGACTTCGGCGATATTTTCGAAGGCCTGTTCGGTCGCGGTGGCGGTTCGGGCGGCGGGCCGTTCGGCGGTTTCGGCGGGCGCAGTGCGCCGCCGCAAAAGGGCGCGAATGTCGCCTATCGCCTGTCGGTCTCCTTCATCGACGCCGCGACGCAGGCGCCGCAGCGCATCGCGCTCGCCGATGGTGCGACGATCGATCTCAAACTGCCCGCCGGGGTCGAGACGGGCACGCAGATGCGTCTCGCGGGCAAGGGGCAACCGGGACCGGGCGGCACCGGCGACGGGATCGTGACGATCACCGTCAAGGATCATCCCTTTTACGAGCGCGAGGGGGCGAATATCCGGCTCGATCTGCCGGTGACGCTGAACGAGGCGGTCAAGGGCGCGAAGATCAAGGTGCCGACGGTCGACGGGCCGGTGATGCTGTCGATCCCGGCGGGCTCCTCGTCGGGCAAGGTGATGCGCCTCAAGGGCAAGGGGTTCAGTCAGAAAAGCGGCGGCCGCGGCGACCAGCTCGTGCGGCTGATGGTCGATCTGCCCGCCGACGACGAGGCGCTGGTGAAGCTGCTCAGCGAATGGAACGATCCGCGCGACGTGCGGGCGGAGCTGGGTGTGTGATGCGTGGCTGAAGCCAGCGAAAAGAAGATTGTCGCTGCGCTCGAACGCGAGATTGCCGACGAGGTCGGCAAGGAATTTCTGGCCGAGGGGCATTCACCGCATTCGCCCGAAGCGCGCGCCGAACGCGCCAAGCGGGTCAAGCTGCGCGCGCGGGCGCAGGGAATCATCGATCGCAGCCGCGAGCAGCTCGGCCCGGGTACGCGCGTCTACCGGATCGCGCGCCGCGTCGTCGTCGGCACCTATACCGACGGCTTCATTCATGCCGGCAACCTCGCCTATCTGGCGCTGATCGCGCTCTTTCCCTTCTTCATCCTGCTCGCCGCGGCGCTCTCGATCTTCGGCGGCAGCGTCGGGGGCGAAGCGGCGATCGAGGCCGTATTTTCGACGATGCCGCCCACGGTCGCCAAGGCGCTGTCGGGTCCGATCCGCGAAGTGATGACCGCGCGTACCGGTATCTTCCTCTGGCTGGGTGCACTGGTTGCCCTGTGGACGGTGGGCAGCCTGATCGAGACGGTGCGTGACATCCTCCGCCGCGCTTATGGCACGCATTTTTCCAAGGGCTTTTTTCACTACCGGCTGCTGTCGATCGGCATCATCACCGGCGCGGTCGTGCTGATGCTGCTCTCGTTCAGCATGCAGGTGCTGATCGTCGGCATCGAACAGTTCGTCACGCGTGTGCTGCCCGAACAATTCCAGTCGGTCGGCGTCGTCGCAATTTCGCGCGGCGTTTCGGGGCTCGGCCTGTTCCTTGCGATCTACATGCTGTTTTACAGCCTGACCCCGTCCAAATACCGGCGAAAACAATTTCCGAAATGGCCGGGCGCGCTGTTCACGACGCTGTGGTGGATTGCCGTCACGCTTGCCCTGCCGCCGCTGCTCGCCAGCCTGTTCCGCTACGATGCGACCTATGGCAGCCTCGCGGGTGTGATGGTCGCGCTCTTCTTTTTCTACCTCGTCGGATTGGGTATGGTGATGGGCGCCGAACTCAATGCAGCCTTGGTAGAGGTTGAGGATTTGGGCCACGACGCTATTGGGCGCGTCGACGATGTGATTATTGAAAAGACCGGAGACACAAAATGACGGGTCTGATGACTGGCAAACGCGGGCTGATCATGGGCCTCGCGAACGACAAGTCGCTCGCCTGGGGCATCGCCAAGGCGCTGCACGCGCACGGCGCCGAACTCGCGATCTCGTATCAGGGCGACGTGATGCTGAAGCGCGTCAAGCCGCTCGCCGACGAGCTTGGTTGCGATTTCCTGATCGATTGCGACGTCGCCGACATGGACAATCTCGATGCCGCGTTCGCGACGCTCTCGTCGCGCTGGCCGACGATCGACTTCGTCGTCCATGCGATCGGCTATACCAACAAGGAGGCGCTGCGCGGGGCTTATGCCGATGTGACGCTCGACAACTTCCTGATGACGATGAACATCAGCGTCTACAGCTTCACCGCGGTGGCGAAGCGCGCGGCGGCGATGATGACGCCCTTCGACCCCGAAACGGGCAAGGGCGGCGGCTCGCTGCTGACCTTGAGCTATTATGGCGCCGAAAAGGTCATCCCGCATTACAATGTCATGGGCGTCGCCAAGTCGGCGCTCGAGACGAGCGTCAAATATCTCGCCAATGATTATGGTCCGCAGGGCGTGCGCGTGAACGCGATCTCGGCCGGCCCGATCAAAACGCTCGCCGCATCGGGCATCGGTGACTTTCGCCTGATCCTCAAGTGGAACGAATATAATGCGCCGCTGCGCCGCAACGTCACGATCGACGACGTCGGCGGTTCGGCGCTCTATATGCTGAGCGATCTGTCGGGCGGAGTCACCGGTGAAACGCATCACGTCGATGCCGGCTACCATACCGTTGGCATGAAACAGGAAGACGCGCCGGACATTTCGCTTGTCTGATCGCCTCGTCATCCGTCCCGCGACGGCGGCGGATGCGGAGGCCATCGACAGCGTCGTTCGCGCGGCTTTCGCCGGGACGGATTTCGGCCATCAGGGCGAAGCCGAGCTGGTACGGATGATCGAAGCGGACGGCGATGCGCTCGTCTCGCTCGTCGCCGAACGGCACGGCCTGATCGTCGGGCACGTGCTGTTCAGCTATATGAATGTCGAGGCCGATGGCGCACCGCTGTCGGCGGCGGGCCTTGCCCCGGTATCGGTCGTGCCGGAAGTGCAAGGGCAGGGGATCGGCGACGCATTGATCCGCGCGGGGCTGGATTCGCTCCGCGAACAAGGCGTGGCAATCAGCTTCGTCCTCGGCCACGAAAATTATTACCCCCGTTTCGGCTATTCGCCGGTCCTCGCCGCGCGCTTCGCCTCACCGTTCGCCGGGCCGCATTTCATG
Source organism: Sphingopyxis sp. (assembly GCA_017745175.1). GTDB lineage: Bacteria > Pseudomonadota > Alphaproteobacteria > Sphingomonadales > Sphingomonadaceae > Sphingopyxis. Next base: position 12,020 of record JAGHZY010000049.1, read on the forward strand.
GCGATGATGCTGGACTCGGGCGCGCCCTGGCCGCTAGGCGGACGCGCGGATTACGCTCCCGCATTCGGCCGGATGGGATAGGGCAATGAGTTTCAACAGCTTCGGACGCGTTCTTCGCTTCACCACCTGGGGAGAAAGCCACGGCCCCGCGCTTGGTGCGGTCGTCGATGGCTGTCCGCCGCGCCTTTCGCTTTCCGAAGCCGATATCCAGCCCTATCTCGACAAGCGCCGCCCCGGCCAGTCGCGTCACACGACGCAGCGGCAGGAACCCGATCAGGTGCGTATCCTCTCGGGCATCTTCGAGGGCAAGACGACGGGCACGCCGATCAGCCTGATGATCGAGAATGTCGACCAGCGCTCAAAGGATTATGGCGAAATCGCGCAGGCGTATCGCCCCGGCCACGCCGATTACGCCTATGACGCCAAATATGGCATCCGCGATTATCGCGGCGGCGGCCGGTCGAGCGCGCGCGAGACCGCGGCGCGCGTCGCCGCCGGCGGGGTTGCGCGGCTGGTGATCCCCGAGGTGCAGATCCGCGCCTGGGTCGCCGAAATCGGCGGCGACGCGATCGATCCTGCAAACTTCGACCTCGAGGAGATTGATCGCAATCCCTTTTTCTGTCCCGATCCCGCTGCGGCGCAGCGCTGGGAAGGGCTGATGGACGCCGCGCGCAAGTCGGGAAGCTCGCTGGGTGCGGTGATCGAATGTGCGGCGAGCGGCGTCCCGGCCGGTTGGGGCGCGCCCATCTATGCCAAGCTCGACAGCGACCTTGCCGCCGCGATGATGGGCATCAACGCGGTAAAGGGCGTCGAGATCGGCGCCGGCTTCCATGCGGCGCGGCTGCGCGGTGAGGAAAATGCCGACCCGATGCGCCCGGCGAGCGACGGCAGCAACCGCCCCGATTTCCTGTCGAACAACGCCGGCGGCATTGCGGGTGGCATCTCGACCGGCCAGCCCGTCGTCGTCCGCGTCGCGTTCAAACCGACCAGTTCGATCCTCACCCCTGTGCCGACCGTCAACAAGGCGGGCGAGGCGACCGATATTGTCACCAAGGGACGCCACGACCCGTGCGTCGGCATCCGCGGCGCGCCGGTCGTCGAGGCGATGATGGCGCTCGTTCTCGCCGACCACAAATTGCTGCACCGGGCGCAGAACGGCTGACGATATTGGGATTGCGTGCGGATCGGCGTGCCGCCCGACATCCTGACCGGCGTCGCGGTCTGCGCCGCGCGCGCTTTCCGGACGGCCTGACCGCGCGACCGGTCCGGCAGCGATTGCCCGCGGCGCGTCACCCTGTTACCCCGCTCGCATAAAGATCCGCCACCGGCGGAACAGGGGAGTATCTTGATGGCGCGTCGCCTTACTTTGTACATTCTGGTCGGCATGGTCCTCGGGATCGTCGTGGGATATGCGGTCCGTGTCGCCGTGCCCGCCGACAGCCAGGCGTTCGAATATTGGCTGCGCGGTTTCGGCACGCTCGCCACCATCTTCCTCAACCTCATCAAGATGCTCGTCGCGCCGCTGATCCTCGGGACGCTCGTCGCGGGCATCGCGCATATGGGCGACAGCTCGGCGCTCGGCCGAATCGGCACGCGCGCGATCGCGTGGTTCATCATCGCCAGCCTGATCTCGATCAGCCTCGGCCTGATCATGGTCAATCTGCTCCAGCCCGGCGTCGGGGTCGACATGGCCGCCTCCGCCCAGTCGGTCGGCGAGGTCAAGAAGCTCGACATGTTCGAGTTCATCGAACATGTGTTCCCGAAGAATGTCATCGCCGCGATGGCGGAGAACAATGTTCTCCAGATCCTTGTCTTCTCGCTCTTCGCTGGCGTCGGCCTGACCGCGCTGGGAGAGAAGGGCAAGCCGCTCGTGCGCGGCGCCGAAGCGCTCGCCGAGCTGATGCTGCAGATCACCGGCTATGTCATGCGCCTTGCGCCGTTCGCCGTCTTCGGCGCGCTGGCAAAGGTCGTCGCGCAATATGGTCTCGGCATTCTTGCGACCTATGCCGAGCTCCTGATCGAATTCTATATCTCGCTCGTCCTGCTCTGGGCGCTGCTGCTCGCCGCGGGTGCGATCTTCCTGCGTGCCCGGATCGTCCAGCTCATCCGTTATATCCGCGAGCCCTTGCTCATCGCCTTCTCGACCGCCTCGTCCGAAGCCGCGATGCCGAAGCTCTTCGAACAGCTCGATCGCTTCGGCGTCCCGCGCCGGATTTCGGGTTTCGTGCTGCCGCTCGGTTACAGCTTCAACCTCGACGGGTCGATGATGTATGCGAGCTTCGCAACCATCTTCATCGCGCAGGCCTATGGCATCGAACTGTCGATCGGCACGCAGATTCTGATCCTGCTGACGCTGATGGTCTCGTCGAAGGGGATTGCGGCGGTTCCCCGCGCCAGCCTCGTCGTCATCACCGCGACGCTCGCGATGTTCGACCTGCCGGTCGAGGGCGTCGCGCTCGTTTTCGCGATCGACCATTTCCTCGACATGGGCCGCACCGCGACCAACGTCGTCGGCAATGCGGTCGCAACCTCGGTCATCACGAAGTGGGAGGGCATGCTCGAAGAGCCCGAAGCGGCCTTCGCCGAACGGCCGCATGCCCCGGCGCATACGCCGCATCATGGAACCCGCGGGCTCGATATTCGTGATAGTGATGACGCAGGGGAGAACAAGCCAGCGGCCGACAACGCGTAGCGCGCGAGCTTCGGGCCGCCCACATCGGGGCGAGCAAGGAGCTCGACATGGCCGAAGCAGCGGCAATCGATCAGGCGGCGCGCGATGACGCCCGCGCCCGGCGGCTGCGCTGGCGGATGCTCGCGGGCTTTCTCGCCGGTCTGATCGTCGGGCTCGCCGTCCATTATGGCGCGCCGGAGGCGGCGTGGGTCGGGACGGTCACGACTTATGTAACGGGGCCGCTGGGGCAGATTTTCCTCCGCCTCCTGTTCATGCTCGTCATCCCGCTGCTCGTCTCGGCGCTGATCGTCGGCGTCGCCGAGATGGGCGAGATACGCGCACTGAAATCGGTGGGCGTCCGGACTCTCGTCTACACGATCGCCGTATCGGCGATCTCGGTCGTCATCAGCCTCGCTCTTGTTAACGCGCTGCGGCCGGGTGCCGGGGTCGATCCGGCGCTCGCGCGCTCGCTGATGGCCGAGGGGGCGGCGGGGGCGCAGGCGATCGCCGACCGCGCGGGCGAGGCGAAGACCGGGATGGACGCCGTCGTCGCGATCGTGCCCGACAATGTCTTCGCGGCGATGGGCGCGAACGACGTGCTCGCGGTGATGTTCTTCGCGCTCTTCTTCGGCATCGGGCTGATGCTCGTGCATACCCCGCGGACCGAAGCGCTCAAGTCCGTGGTCGAGGGTGTGTTCGAGGTGGTGATGAAGCTGATCGGCCTTGTCATCCAGCTCGCGCCGATCGCGGTCTTCTGCTTCATGTTCAACCTCGCTGCGCAGTTCGGCTGGGACCTGATCATCCGCCTGTCGGCCTTTGTCGGCGTCGTGCTGCTCGCGCTCGCGCTCCAGATGTTCATCGTCTTTCCGATCCTGCTGCGCGCGCTGGCAGGCAAATCGCCCACCGCCTTTTTCCGCGAGACGCAGGAGGCCTTCGTCATGGCCTTTGCGACCGCCTCGTCGAACGCGACGCTGCCGACGGCGCTGCGCGTCGCGCACGACCGGCTGCGGCTCCCCGACAAGGTTGCGCGCTTCGTGCTGACGATCGGCGCGACCGCAAACCAGAATGGCACCGCGATGTTCGAAGGCGTGACGGTGATCTTCCTCGCGCAATTCTTCGGCATCGACCTGACGCTTCAGCAGCAGGTCGTGGTGATGCTCGTCTGCATCCTCGGCGGCATCGGCACCGCGGGGGTTCCCGCGGGATCGCTGCCTGTGATCGCGCTGATTCTCGCCTCGGTCGGCGTCCCGCCCGAAGGCATCGGGCTGATCCTCGGCGTCGACCGCTTTCTCGACATGTGCCGCACAACGCTCAATGTCATCGGCGATCTTGTCGCCGCGACCGTGGTGTCCGCGGGGGTGAAGGATCGCGCGCGCGCCGGCGGGGCCGGTTAATTATCGCGCATGCGGCCTTCGCGATCGGGCTCCGGCGCCGGACGCGCGGGGCGCGGCGTGTCGCGCATGGCCGGCGCCGGACGTGCGGCCGGTGGGGGGGCTGCGACCGGGGGCAGCCGTTCGGGACGCGGGCGGACGGCGTCCGGGCCCCGGTCGGGACGTCCCGGATTGCCGTCGCCGCGGTTCCAGCCACCAGGGCGGCTCGGGCGGCCCGCGCCCCGATCGGGACGGCCGGGATTGTCAGCCGAAGGCGGCGTGCCCGGATTGCCGGGGCGCGTGCCGCGCGGATAATCCCTGTCGCGATTCCAGCGATTCCAGCCGCCGGGGCGGTCGGGGCGAGCACCATCCGGACGTCCCGGATTGCCGGCGCCGGGCGGCGTCGCGGGAGCGCCCGGACCGCGCCCCGGTCGGGTCCCATAGGGGCCCTCGCCGTCGCGGTCGCCGCGGTGCCATTCGCCGGGCCGGCCCGGCTTCCAGTCGTGACGCCCGCCATGATGTTTCCACCACGCACGGCGTCCGCCCCAATAGTCGAGATACTGGCCGCGGAGCGGATAGCGGTTGCGGTAATTATCGAACATCCACATGCCGTAGCCGGGGTAATAATAGCTGTCGTACCAGCCGCCGCCGAAACCGATGTTGACGAAGCCGCTGCCGTAATCCGACGCGTCATAGCAGTCGTAGCCATAGGCATAGCCGTCATAATCATAATAGGCGTTGCCATAGCGTGCCGCGCAATCACCGCCCGAGGCATAGCTCGCGCCCTGGACGTCGCCATAATAGCAGCCGCCGAGCGCCGTCGTCGCAAGCGCACCGAGCGCGATGGCAAGCGGGCGTTTCAGATTCTTCGCCATAAGCCTTGTCCTTTGGGGTCCAACGGTTGCGACCCGCCACTCTGACAAGCCGATTGCACGAGTCGAGTTGAATTTGCGGTGAATGGTGCCTCGCGCCCGGACAGGCGTTACTTGCATCGATGTCAGTAGTTGGTTACGCCTTGTGTCGGAACATGATGGACGAGGATCGACCGATGAACGCGCCGACGAATATCCAGCCTGCGAAAAGTGAATGGTCCGAAAGGCGCTTCGGCCCCGACACGGGGCACTGGCTGCCGCGTAATCCGGGCAGCACGCTCGATCATATCCCGGGCGAGGACGGTATGCCGGTGCTCGGCAACACGCTCGAGCAGCTTCGCGACTATCCCGCCTTCACCCGCCGCATGGTCGCGAAATATGGCCGCGTCTACCGCAACAACAGCTTCGGCGGGCGCAGCGTCGCGCTGCACGGACCCGAGGCGAACGAACTGATCATGTTCGACCGCGACAAGATTTTCTCGTCCGAACAGGGCTGGGGACCGGTGCTGAACCTCGTTTTTCCCCGCGGCCTGATGCTGATGGATTTCGAAAAGCATCGCGCCGACCGCAAGATATTGTCGGTCGCGTTCAAGCCCGAACCGATGCGCCACTATGCCGATTCGCTGAACGAGGGGATCAGGAACCGCATCGGCCAGTGGAGCGGCAAGACCTTCAAATTCTATCCCGCGATCAAGGAACTGACGCTCGACCTTGCCGCGACAAGCTTTCTCGGCATCCCTTGGGGTCCCGAAGCCGACAAGGTCAACAAGGCGTTCGTCGACATGGTGCAGGCGTCGATCGGCGTGGTGCGCGTGCCGCTGCCCTTCACCGCGATGGGTCGCGGCGCGAAGGGACGCGCCTGGCTGGTCGACTATTTCGGCAAGATGGTTCCCGAGCGCCGCGAAGGCAGCGGCGACGACATGTTCAGCCAGATCTGCCGGACGAGGGACGACGATGGCGAATATATGTCGGTCGAGGCGATCGTCGATCATATGAACTTCCTGATGATGGCGGCGCACGACACGATCACCAGCTCGATCACGACCCTCGTCTGGGAACTCGCGCGCAACCCCGAATGGCAGGACAGGCTGCGCGAGGAAATGCTTGCCGCCGCGCCGGCGGGCGAGGGGGTCGGACACAACAGCCTCGGCCAGCTCGAGATGACCGAATGGGCGTTCAAGGAAGCGCTGCGGCTCGTGCCGCCGGTGCCCAGCTTCCCGCGCCGCGCGCTCAGGGATTTCGAATATGGCGGCTACCGCATCCCTGCGGGGACCTCGGTCGGCGTCAGCCCGTCCTATACCCATATGATGGCGGAGCATTGGCCCGAGCCGGAGAAGTTCGATCCGATGCGCTTCTCGCCCGAGGTCGCGCGCGAGCGGCACAAATATGCGTGGGTACCCTTCGGCGGCGGCGCGCATATGTGCCTCGGGCTGCATTTTGCGTATATGCAGGCAAAAATCTTCTTCCACCATGTCATCACGACGCACCGCATCGTCGTGGCGGAGGGCTATGCACCCGAATGGCAGGTGCTGCCGATCCCGCGGCCCAGGGACGGGCTGACGGTGAGTTTCGTCCCGCTGGGCTGACCGGACCGAAGCGGGCCCCTCTCTTCACGTCATTCCGGCACTCCGCCGGGATCGTCTGCCTGTGAACGTCAACATACAGCGCATACGAATACCGGATTGCGCGGCCCGGGCCGTGTGATCGACAACGGGCGATCGGCGGCGAATCGATCGGGGAGGGATGTGCGATGGGCGACATGGTCGGCCAACCGGGGCGTGCGATCGGCGATATGCTGGGGACGCACGGGCCCGCGGCCAGCATGGCGCAAAGCTTCACGCCGACCGACTTCAGCGTCCATTTCTTCCTCCAGATCGCGGTGATCCTGCTCGTTTGCCGCGTCGTCGGCTGGTTGGCGAACCGCTTCATGGGGCAACCGCAGGTGGTGGGCGAGATGATCGCGGGCGTGGTGCTCGGCCCGTCGCTCTTCGGCCTTTTCTTCCCCGAATGGCAGGCGGCGCTGTTTCCGAAGGAAACGCGCAATGTCCTCTATGTCGGTGCCCAGTTCGGAGTCGGGCTTTACATGTTCCTGGTCGGGACCACGCTCCGCCTCGACCATTTCCGGTCGAAGGCGAAGAGCGCGGTCGGCGTCTCGGCGGCCGGCATCGCCGTGCCCTTCCTGTTCGCGGTGCTGATCACGCCGTGGCTGCTCGGCATCCCCGGGCTCTTCGCCGACGGGCTGGGGCAGGGCAGCGCGACCCTGTTCATGGGCGCGTGCATCGCGCTCACGGCGTTTCCGATGCTGGCGCGCATCATCAACGAGCGCGGCCTTTCGAATACTGCGCTCGGCACGCTGTCACTCACTGCCGGTGCATTCGACGATGCGGTATCATGGTGCGTCCTTGCGATCGTGCTGGCGACGTTCGGCGGCGGGCCGGGTATCGCGCTCCTCGCGATCGTCGGCGGGCTCGGTTTCGCGCTCTTCATGTTTTGTGCCGGCCGCAAGCTGCTGATCCCGCTCGGCCGCGCGGTCGAGGCGAAGGGCGAGCTGACGCACACGCTGCTCGCCATCGTGCTGATGCTTTATGCAATGGCCGCCTTTTTCATGGACGCGGTCGGGATACATGCGGTGTTCGGCGGCTTCATCCTCGGCGCCTGCATGCCGCGCGGGCGGCTGACCGGGGAGATCAGGAAGAAGATCGAGCCGATCACGGTCGTTTTGCTGCTGCCGATGTTCTTCACCTACTCGGGGCTCAACACGCAGCTCACCACGGTGAACAGCCTGTCGATCCTCGCGGTCGCGATCGGAATCCTGCTCGTCTCGATCGCGGCGAAATTCGGCGCCTGCTGGCTCGCCGCGCGCCTGGCGGGCGAGGATAACCGCACCGCGATGGGGATCGGCGCGCTGATGAATGCGCGCGGGCTGATGGAACTCATCATCGTCAACATCGGCCTGCAAAAAGGGATCATCGGCCCGACGCTGTTCGCGATCATGGTGCTGATGGCGATCGTGACGACGGTGATGACCGGGCCGCTCTTCGAACTCGTCTATGGCCGCAAGGCGCGCGCCGAAGGGCGGCTGGGCGCGCTCGAAAGCGACGAGGCCGAACCCGAGGGACGCCACGACCGCGAAGCGACCCAGCCCGCCTGAGAGGGGTCGACAGCCGGCTTGTGCGAAGGCGCGCGGCGCGCCACTAAGGCGCCGTGAAAAGCCTTCGTCCCTATCTGATCTGGTTCGGCGCCGCGGTTCTCGTGACCATCGGCGCGATCCTCGGCCTGCAGTGGGTGCGTGCGCATCCCGAGCATATCCCTAGCGCGCGCTTCGAGTTCGCGCATCCGCAGGGCTGGGCGACGCACCGCAAGCTGGTTGCGCTCGCCAGCGACGACAGCGCCTGCTTCGCCGCCTTCGACCGTGCTGACGCGGGCTATCTCCGGCGCCCCGCGATCGGCACCGGCGTTTGCCGCGCTAGCCAGCGGATGATCCTGACGAGCAACCGGTTTGTGCCGACGATGCGCCCCGCGAATGTCGCGCCCGGCTGCGCGGTGACCGCGGCGCTCGTCCTCTGGAACCGCGACGTCGTCCAGCCGCTCGCGCAAAAGCATTTCGGGCAGAAGGTCGTCGAACTCGAAAATCTCGGCAGCTATAATTGCCGCAAGATCGCGGGCGAAAAGGCGCAGAGCCAGCATTCGACCGCCAATGCGATCGACATCTCGGCCTTCGCCCTCGCCGACGGCACGCGCATCTCGCTGATCAACGACTGGGCGCCGGGCGACAAGCGCAGTGAATTCCTGCACGAAGTCCGCGACGAGACATGCGGGCTGTTCAGCACGATCCTGTCACCCGACTATAATCGCGCGCACGCCGATCATTTCCATCTCGACATGGCGGCACGGACCGCGGGCTGGACGGTCTGCCGCTAGAGCGGCTTGGAATAGAGGATCACGCGAACCCCTTCGACAAAGCCGCAGGCGCCATGCCAGGCCTGGCTGCCGATATTGTCGAGTTCGACGTCCGATCCGATGCGGTCGTGGCCATATTCGCGCGCTCGCGCCTCGATCGCGTCGAGCAACCGGCGGGCGCCGCCCGCGCGGCGATGCGCGGCGTCGACCCAGAGGCCCTCTATATGTGGGTAGGGCGCGACCGGGCAGCCGTCGAACATCGTGCGCAGCTGAACCTCGGCAAAGCCGATGACGCGGTCCGCGGCGCCCAGCAGCATCAAGTTCCACAATGTCCGGTCGCCCAGCATCGCCGGAAGTTCGCCGGCAAGCTCCGCGGCGTCGGCATCGGGCCACAGCCGCGCACGCATTGCCGCCCAAGGGGCGATGTCGGCCGCTTCGGCGTCGCGGACGCGCATTATCAGACGGTGAAGCTCTCGCCACAGCCGCACGCGCCCTTGGCGTTCGGATTCTCGAACACGAAGCCCGCGGCGAAATCATCCTCGACCCAGTCCATCGTGCTGCCGATCAGATACAGCACCGACGCGCCGTCGATGTAAAAGACGCCGCTTGGGGTCTCGATCTTCTCGTCGAACTTCTGTTCCTCGGTGACATAGTCGACCGAATAAGCGAGCCCCGAGCAGCCGCGGCGCGGCGTCGACAGGCGCACGCCGATCGCGCCCTCGGGCGCCGACGCCATCAGCTTGGCGATGCGTTCTTCGGCGCCGGGGGTCAAGGTGACAGCGGCCGGGCGCGCGCGCGTTTTGGTCTCGGTCATCACAGCATTCCCAGTTCGAGCCGCGCTTCGTCGCTCATGTTCTGCGGGCTCCATGGCGGATCCCAGACGAGATTGACCTCGGCATCGCCGACCCCGGGAACCGCGCCGACGCGCAGTTCAACCTCGGCGGGCATCGATTCCGCCACCGGGCAATGCGGCGTGGTCAGCGTCATCGTCACCATCACATGGCCTTCGTCGATCTCGACATTGTAGATCAGGCCGAGGTCATAGATATTCACCGGAATCTCGGGATCGAAGATATCCTTCAGCGCATTGATCACGGCCTCATAGAGGTCGCCGCCGACCGCGCCGGGTGCGACCTCTGCGGGCTTGGCCGCGAGGAAACCCTCCAGATAGTCGCGCTTGCGTTCGAGCTTTTCGGGTGCGGTTTCCACATCCTCGACGCGTGCCTTTGGCGGTGCTTCGACGCTCGTGACTTCTTCCACCTTGATCATCCGGTCCTCGCTCATCCGAAAATCCTTTCGACGCGGGCGAGGCCATCGATCAACGCCGCCACATCGTCGTCATTGCTGTAAACGCCAAAACTCGCGCGCGCGGTCGCGGCGACTCCCAGATGCTCCATCAGCGGCTGTGCGCAATGGTGCCCGGCGCGGATCGCGACCCCGCTTTCGTCCAAGATAGTGCCGATGTCGTGCGGATGAACCCCCGCCATCGCAAAACTCACGATTCCCGCGCTGTTTTCAGGGCCGAAAAGCGTGATGCTGTTCTTGCGCGCGAGCGCTTCGCGCAAGCTGCCGACCAGCGACACCTCGTGCGCGTGGATCGCATCGATCCCGATGGCCTCGACATAATCGACCGCCGCTGCGAGCCCGATCGCCTCGATGATCGCCGGCGTGCCCGCCTCGAAGCGCGTGGGGGCAGGGGCATAGGTCGTCTTCGCAAAGGTCACGCGGTCGATCATCGATCCGCCGCCCTGCCAGGGGGGCAGGCTGTCGAGCTTGTTGCTCCACAACACGCCGACGCCGGTGGGGCCATAGAGCTTGTGGCCCGAGAAGGCGTAATAGTCGCAGCCCAATGCCGCGACGTCGACGGGCAGGCGGGGAACCGCCTGGCAGCCGTCGATCAGCAGTTCGGCGCCGACGCGGTGCGCGATCTCCGCCGCGCGCGCAACGTCGAGCGGGCTGCCGAGCACGTTCGATACATGCGCGAAGGCGACCATCGTGTGTTCGGTGGTCAGCAGCTTTTCGGCGGCATCGAGGTCGATGCAGCCATCGGCGGTCAGCGGGCAGACATCAATCTGCCAGCCGGCAAGCTGCCAGGGCACGATATTGCTGTGATGCTCAAGCGTGGAGAGCAGCACGCGGCCCTTCTTCGGATGCGAGTAGGCGACGAGGTTGATCGCCTCGGTCGCGCCGCGCACGAAGGCGATCTGATCTTCCTTGGAGCCGATGAACGCCGCGATCCGCCGCCGCGCTGCCTCATAGGCGAGCGTCATGTCGGCCGAGCGTGCGTAGACGCCGCGGTGGACGGTCGCATAATCGCGGCCCATCGCATTCACCGTCGCGTCGATCACCGCCTGCGGCTTCTGCGCGGTCGCGGCGGTGTCGAGATAGTGCCAGCCGGGCGTCAGGCCGGGGAAATCGGCGCGAACGTCGGGGAAGGTGCGGAGCGCGGTCGTGGTGCTCACACCAATTCCCCCAACTTCGCGAGCGCCAGCGCCTGCAGCTTTTCCTCATCCGCGGCGCCATCGAACACGCCCGCGACGAACGCCTGCAGCATCAGCCTTTTCGCCTCGCCCGGCGGCAGCCCGCGCGACTGGAGGTAATAGAGCGCCATCGCATCGAGCTCGCCGATCGCGCAGCCATGCGCGCACTTCACATCGTCGGCGAAGATTTCGAGTTCGGGCTTGGCGTTGGCGGTCGCGCTGCGGTCGAGCAGCATCGCCTTCACATCCTGCTCGCTGTCGGTCTGCTGCGCATCGCGTGCGACCGCGACCTTGCCGAGATAGGTGCCGGTCGCTGTGCCGCCGAGCACCGAGCGTACCATTTGCCGCGACGTCGCGCCGGGTTCGGCGTGGGTGACCGTGGTGACGATCTCGAGATTCTGCTCACCGCCGCCGATCTGCGCCGCGCCGAGATGGAAATCGGCGCCTTCGTGGAGGATCACATTGAGTTCGATGCGGCCATAGGCGCCGCCGATGTTGAGGATATGCAGCGATGCGGCCGCACGCTTGCCGATGCTCATCTCGATCTGATGGATGGCGCCTTCGTCCTGCACGATCGCGCGTTTGAAGTCGCCGCCCGCGGGCACGACGATGCTCTCGGGCGCGGGCAACGGCCACGCCGCGGTCACCGCGTCGATGTCGCTGTAGCGCCACGCTTCGTCGCGCCGGGTGGGGAGGGCATTCGTGGTCAAGCCATAGCCTCCCACACTTCGTCACCCCGGACTTGATCCGGGGTCCATGCGGTCATGGATGCCGGATCAAGTCCGGCATGACGATGGAAGGAAAGATACGCGCTCATCACGCCGCGATCTCCGCATAGCCTTCGCGTTCGAGTTCGAGCGCAAGTTCCGGCCCGCCCGACTTGACGATGCGGCCGGCTGCGAGGACGTGGACAAAATCGGGCTGCACATAGTCGAGCAGGCGCTGATAATGGGTGATCAGCAGCACCGCCTTGTCGGGGCGGCGCATGATCGTGTTGATCCCGTCGCCGACGACGCGCAGCGCGTCGATGTCGAGGCCCGAGTCGGTCTCGTCGAGGATCGCGAGCTTGGGATCGAGGATGCCCATCTGCACCATCTCGTTGCGCTTCTTCTCGCCGCCCGAAAAGCCGACGTTCACCGGGCGCTTGAGCATGTCCATGTCGAGCCCCAGCAGCCCCGCCTTCTCGCGTGCGAGCTTCAGGAAATCGCCGCCCGAGAGCGGCTCCTCGCCACGCGCCTTGCGCTGGGCGTTGAGGCTTTCGCGCAGAAACTGGACATTCGACACGCCGGGGATTTCGACCGGATACTGGAAGCCGAGGAACAGGCCGGCGGCCGCGCGCTCGTGCGGGTCCATGTCGAGCAGGTCCTGCCCGTCGAACGTCGCCGAACCGTCGGTGACCTCATAACCCGGCCGCCCGCCGAGAACGTAGGACAAAGTCGATTTGCCCGCGCCATTCGGCCCCATGATCGCATGGATTTCGCCCGCATTGATGGCGAGCGACAGACCCTTCAGGATCGGCTTGTCGGCGACGGTGGCGTGGAGGTTTTCAATATTAAGCATCATCGGTCCGTTCAATTTCCGCCGCGCTGCAGGCGGTCGGTACGTATCTTCTGCAATAATTTGATGAAGTTCGGCTTCTCCGCGGCATCGAGCTGCGACTTCAGGCCGCTGGCCTGATCAGCCGGATATTCCTTGTCGATCGCGCTGAAGAGTTGGGACTTCAGGTCCTTGCAGCCTTCTGTCGCCGCAGCGAAAATCGCATCATCGGCCGCCTCGGTCTTGGTCATGCGGACAGCATAGGTCGTCATGCACCGGTCGTTGGCCTGCGCCAGCATCATCGCGTTTGCCGGTGCAGGTTGCGCATGGGTTGTTCCGGCAATCAACGTCATGCCGACAACGAGGCCGGCGATCAAAATCCGCTTATCGGCGACGCGGGCGTAGAGATTGGTGATGCTGGTCATTGCCTTGCCTATCATTTCTTCGTCGCCAGTTCCCGGCGCAGCTGGTCACGCAAGCTGGTATCCGAGGAAGCGATCATGGTTTCCGCTGTTTGCTTCGCGGTGTTCGCGGGGGTCCCCAGCGCAACCAATCGGGCGCGAGCGGCCGCCACCGCCTTCGATCGGGTGCCCTTGCACTTGGTAAGTGCGACGTCGATCGCGTCATCGACCGTGGCAGACTTTGGTGCGACCGCGTGCGCGCGCTCCTGCACGCACCGCGAATAGTCGGCGACTGGCTGCATCTGCGGGGGATAGTTTTGCGCGACAGCGGGTGTCGAGGCAATGGCAGCGACAACCAAAAGATTTGACGCCTTCATCACCCCACGCTCCCCTCAAGGCTGATCCCGAGCAGCTTCTGCGCCTCGACCGCAAATTCCATCGGCAGCTGCTGCAGCACTTCCTTGGCGAAGCCGTTGACGATCAACGCCACCGCTTCTTCCTGTCCCAACCCGCGTTGCATCGCGTAGAAAAGCTGGTCG